>NZ_JAGIQE010000001.1:0-683431 GCF_017815075.1 Burkholderia sp. AcTa6-5
CTACTGCTGGCAGAACAGCAGGTCTTGTCCGGTTGCTATTGGCAAGACAGTTGTGATAGCGACTTTCAGGTCGCACCTGTATGGATATACAGTTTATCTCGCGGCGGTCCGGGGTCGTCAAGCCGAAAAAACAGGGCCGGTCGATCGCGCCGGATCGGCCGCCGCTCGGGTAGCCGGAAGCGATTGCCGCAATTGCTTGTTGACCGGCGCCGGCCGCGCATGACATGGCTAGATGCCCGACATGGAGCGGGCATGGTTTGCCGTTGCATTGGCAGTCCTGATTGAATAAAAAACGCCGAATGTTTGAGAGGACGATTGCATCGAGCGTCGAGCCCATTCGAAGCAGCCGTTCGCGTTGCGCTCCGCGGCTTCGCATCGTCGAATGGAATTTCCGCAACGGCGTTGGGTGGGCGCGCGCCGGTGTCGGTCGACGTTTTCATCGCTACCGGTATCGATGCGCAAGCGACGGCAACCGTCAATGCAATGCGCGGCTCCGGCGCCGTGGCTTCGGCAGACCCGCGCGACCGCCGTCGGCGTCAATGCGATGGTGGGCCTCGACGGGATGGCCGAATGACGGTTTCCCGCCATTTATCGCTTCATGCGACGACGTTGCCGCGATAAGCTTTGCCGGCCATGCATTGACACTCGACAGAAAACAATGACCACCACCTATCCGCTGCACGACGCATTGAGCCACGCCGATACGGCGTTTCCGCCCGAAGCCGACGTCGTGATCGCCGGCGCCGGCATCATGGGTTGCGCTGCTGCTTACTACCTCGGCCTGCGCGGCCTGAAAGCCGTCGTGCTCGACAAGTCGCGCATCGCCGGCCAGCAATCGACGCGCGCGTGGGGCTTCGTGCGACAGCAGGGACGCGAATCCGCCGAAGTGCCGCTGATGATGGCCGGCATGCGGATCTGGGAACGCCTGGAGCAGGCGCTCGGTTTCGATCTCGAATGGCGGCAGGGCGGTTGCCTCTACATGGCGGACAACGAAGACGACTGGGCGTCGTTCCAGGCGTGGCTCGCCGTGGCGCGCGAGCACGGGCTCGACACGCGCACGCTGACGCGCGCGCAGATCGACGAACGCGTGAATGGGCTGTCGACGCACGCGCGTACCCTCGGCGGCTTGTATACAGCGACCGACGGGCAGGCCGAGCCGCGTCGCGTGGCCGCCGCCTTCGCGGCGCGCGCGACCGAGGCTGGCGCGCGTTTCTTCGAAGGCTGCGGCGTGACCGCGATCGAGACGGCCGGCGGCGCGGTCGTCGGCGTCGCGACCGAACGCGGCACGATCCGCACGCGACGCGTGATCTGCGCGGCCGGCGCGACCAGTTTCCGGCTACTCGACGGCGTCGGCATCCGGCTGCCGCAGCAGGCCGTGCGCGGCACCTGCATGCGCACCAACGTGGTCCCGCCGGTGACGGCGGCGACGGTGTGGGGCCATGGCCTCGGCATCCGGCAGCGCAAGAGCGGCGCGATCAATCTCGCCGACGACATGCAGGTCGACGTCGATCTGACGCTCGGCCATTTGCGCGGATTGAGCCTCTTCTGGCCGCAATTCTGGTCGCAGCGCGACAAATTCCGGCTGCAACTGGGTGCGTCCGCGTGGCGCGACGTGCTCGCCCGCATCAACGGCTCGACCGGGCCGATCGAGCCGCGCGATCCTCAGCCGCAGCCGAATCGCACGCATGCGCCGCACGCGCTCGCGAAGCTCAAGGCGATCTTTCCCGCGCTGAAGGATGCGCAGATCGTCGAGGCGTGGGCCGGCCTGATCGACGTGTTGCCCGACGGCATCCCGGTGATCGATGCACCCGGCACGCCATCGGGGCTCGCGATTGCGACCGGGTTCTGCGGGCACGGTTTCGCGATGGGGCCGATCGTCGGCCGGCTGCTCGCCGAATGGATCGACACGGGCGCGCCGTCGCTCGACCTGTCGGCGTTTCGCGCAAGGCGTTTCGTCGACGGGACGATGGTGCGGCCGCGCAGCATGCTGTGACGGCCGGGCGCATGCGTTCCCGTCGTAGAATCGAGCCCGCATCCTTCAGGAGATTCCCCGTTGGCCACGCCATCCGATCAGCGCCGCTCGCTGCGCATGCGCCTGCGTCGCGCCCGCAATCCGTGGCAGGCGCCGCGTGCGCGCACGTTGTTCACACGCCCCGCGACGTCGCCGCGGCGCACGCTGCTGTTCCGTCTCGGCGCGGTCGTGCTGTTGTGCATGCTTGCGTTCCTCGTGCTGTATCTCGATCGCGACGGCCTGCGCGATTCGACCAAGAGCACGCCGATGACGGTCGCCGATCTCGTGTACTTCACGATGGTCACGGTCGCGACGGTCGGCTACGGCGATATCGTGCCCGTCACGGCGCGGGCGCGCCTGCTCGATGCGTTCTTCATCGTGCCGATCCGCATCGGCATCTGGTTCATTTTCCTGGGCACGGCGTATCAGTTCGTGATCCAGCGCGTCATCGAGGAATTCCGCATGAAACGCCTGCAGAAGCAACTGTCCGATCACATCGTCGTGTGCGGTTATGGCCTGTCGGGGTCGATCGCGGTGCGCGAGCTGCTGGAAAGCGGCGTCGATCCGGCGACGGTGATCGTGATCGATTCGCAGCAACAAGCTCTCGAGGCGGCGACGTCGCTCGGCGTGACCGGATTGCTCGGCGATCCGGCGCACGAGGATCTGCTGCAGCAGGCGCAGGTGCGCGCGGCGAAGGCCGTGATCATTTCGGTGACCGACGATCCGACCGCGATCCTGCTGACGCTGTCGGTGCGCAGCATCGCGCCCGATACGAAGATCGTCGTGCGGATCCAGGAGAACCTGTACCAGCGGCAACTGCGGCAGGCCGGCGCGGATGTGATCGTATCGTCGACGAAGATCGGCGCGCTGCTGCTGGCGGATGCGGTTCATAGCCGCTACATCGTGCCGTTCGTCAACGACATGCTGTCGACGCGCGGGCGCGCGACGCTGCTGGAGCGCGAGGCGTTGCCGCATGAAATCGGCTGCCTGACGAACGTCGTGCCGGGCGCGATCGTGATCGGGCTCGATCGCTGCGGGAAGATTTATTCGTTTTACGAGGATCCGCCGTGCAGGATCGAGGCGGGCGACACGCTGGTGGTGATTCAGTCGGCGCGGATTCCGGATCCGGATGCGTGAGGGCGTTTTGAGTTTTGATAACTCAATGGATTGACTGTTTTTATTTCAGCTGAATTGCCGGATATAGCCATCCTGGCCTGCAACGATATCCGGAGTCGGGCCGCAAGGGCTCCATTCTTTCAAAACACTGCTGCATGTCCGGTGTGTTCGCCCGTTGCGTGGACGAGACGATTTCCGCCGAGCGATTTTGCTCGATACAGTGCCTGGTCGGCAACCGAGAGCAAGTGGGTAAGCGAAGCCGTCTCATGATCCGACTCGGCCAGGCCAATGCTTACGGTAGCGCGAATGCGATTGCCGTCAGTGCCATGCGATATCGCCGCGAACCGGTTTGCGATGGTCTCTGCCACCGTTCTTGCGCGGTGGGTGTCGTAACCTGGCAGCAGCGCAGCGAATTCTTCGCCGCCGATGCGCGCGAGAACCACGCTCGTCTCTGCGTCGACAACGGATCGAACCGTATCCGCGAATGACTTCAATACCTCGTCGCCGGTTTGGTGCCCGAAGCGATCGTTAATTCTCTTGAATTGATCGAGATCAAATGCAAGGAGAGCGACAGGTAGCCGACGTATCCCGTGCTCGTGGATAACCCGGTCTCCCTCTTCGAAAAACAGCCGGCGATTACCCAGGCGAGTCAAGTAATCGGTACGGGACTCCTGCAAGAGCTCGCCATGAATTTCTTCCCGTGTCAGGCGGAGCAACGTCATCGGCAAAATAACGGAATAAAGGACCCCTTCGTACATGGTGATTTTGCTGGCAATCGATTGTGCGCCGGCTCCAAAGACCGAGATCAGCCATGGCAGGGCGAATGCTCTGGAGGCATAGAACAGGGCGTGGATTTCCGTCACCGCTACCGCGACGCGTCGGGATTGAACCGCTGGAATGCCATCGCGTCGCGTGAGCTCGAAGGCCGTCATGGCGGAGACGAGCGCGATCGGGATTGCGCTGACATAGAGCCAGATGACCGTCTGAGAGGACGCTGTAGAGGCTGTCCATGTCAGCCCCATCAAGAGAAGCAAACCCGTTGAGCTTTTGACATACCGTCGGCCATTGAACATTGCCACGGCGTGCAGAACCAGCAGATAGCCACCCAGAATCACGAGGTTGCTTACGGCGGCGCCAGCGGCGCCCAGCAGTTCGCGCCGAAATGTCGCCAGCGCGCAGCCGCCTCCGAGTGCCGCATATCCGATCGCCAGCATTCGCAGTTCATTGCCGCGCTTGGGATGTGAAATATGTTCCCAGTACGTCATGGCGGAACTGGCAAGCAACGTTCCGATCGCCAGCAGGTAGAGGGTAGCTAGATCGACTGTCATTGCCGACGCCAAGGCGAGTCCCCGCCACGACGAGGAAAGGTTGAGGGAATACCGAGATAACGGCAGACGCGTCGAATTCTTGAAAAAAGTCCGGCCCGGATCGCCAGCGGCGAAAACCCGCGTTTCCGACAGGGGTGGTTAGGCGTCGCGAGGAGGAGTCGGGCCAGCCCCCCGCTAACGAAACGCCCGCATCTGCCCCGTCATCATCTGCAGCATCTTGTTCGCGGCCACCGACAGCTTGCGCCCCACGCGCGTGACCATGTGCGCCTCGGCGTTCTCGAGGATCGGATGCGCGATGTCGATCGCGAACAACTCCCTGGCCTGCAGTTCGGCCGTCACCGCGAACGCCGGCATCACCGCGATGCCGAGCCCCGATTTCACGAACTCCTTCAGGATCGCGAAGGAATTGGTGGTGACGACCGGCGTGAGCCGCACGCGCTCCGCGTATTCCACGGCTTCCATCATTTGCCGCGTACCGTAGGACGGGTGAGTGGCCGCCAGCGGGTAGGTGGCGAGCTGCTGCACCGTCAGCACCTTGTGGCTGCGGCGCGGGAAGTCGGGGCTGACGATCGCCATCATCGGCTGTCGCTTCGACGCGCGCGACACCAGCTTGGGCTCGGCGGGCGGGTTGTAGACCAGGCCGATCTCGCCCTCGTCGTTCGAGATTTTGCGGATCACGTCGTTGGTGCTGCCCACGTCGAGGTTGACGCGGATCCCGGGGAACTGCCGGCAGAACTGCTCCATCGGCCCGGCCAGCAGGTCTGACACGAAGCCCTCGCCGAGCACCAGGCTGACCTGGCCCGTCTTCAGCCCGCGCAACTCCTGCAGCCGCGAGATCAGGTCGTCGCGGTGCGCGAGCTGCTCGCGGAAATACTCGATCACGCAGTGTCCCGCCTCGGTGGGCGTCACGCCGCGCGCGTGGCGCTCCACCAGGGTGGCGTCGAGCTCCTTCTCCAGCAGCCCGATCTGGCGGCTCACGGCCGACGGCGCCACGTCGAGCCAGTCCGCCGCGGCGCGAATCGTGCCGCAGCGCACGGCCTCGTAGAAATAGACGATCCGGCTGTCGGTCAGGGTATCGCTCATGATTCGGGTGTTCTAAAAAAGAGAACAATATCAATATTGGCGTTGATTGATTATACGGGTCGCCGGACCGAACATCGTTGCCATGCAAGGCGGGTGCAAGCTGATGCGCCGGCCTCGAACCAACAGCTATCGGGAGTCGTCGGATGAAAACGGTGGGCGTGATCGGTCTGGGCAACATGGGGCGCGGCATGGCGGGTTCGCTGCGGCGCGGCGGCTACACGGTGCTCGGCTACGACGCGGCGCCCGGCGTGGCGCTCGCGCTGGCCGGGCAGGAAGTGCTGTCGGCGCGCGATTCGGTGGCCGAGATCGCGCGCGACGCCGACGTGCTGCTGCTGTCGCTGCCGACCTCGGCGGTGGTCGAGGCGGTGGTGCTGGGCGCGGGCGGCGTGCTCGAGAACGCAAAGCCGGGCAGCATCGTGATCGACACCACCACGGCCGATCCGGACAGCACGCGGCGCGTGGCGGCAGCCCTGGCCGAGCGCGGCATCGGCTTCGTCGACGGCCCGGTGAGCGGCGGCCCGAAGGGCGCGGCCACCGCCACCATGACGATGGTGCTGGGCGGCTCGGACAGCGATATCGCGGCCATCGAGCCGATCCTCGCGGCGATCAGCGCCAAGCGCGTGCATGTGGGCCCGGTGGGCGCCGGCCACGTCACCAAGCTGCTCAACAATCTGCTGACGGGCGTGCACTTGCTGGTCGCCAGCGAGGCGGTGCGCACCGCGCGCGCGGCCGGCGTCGATCCGGAAAAGCTGGTCGAGGCGCTCAACGGCGGCTCCGGCCGCAACAGCGCGACGCTGACCAACTACCCGACCTGGATCTTCAACGGCAAGTTCGATTCCGGTTTCACGATGAAGCTGATGCGCAAGGACGTGCGGCTCGCGCTGGGCCTGCTCGACCAGTTCGACAGCGTCGCGCCGGTGGCGCGCGAGGCCGCGCGCGTGTGGGCCGCGAGCGAGGGTTTCGTCGCCGACGGCGAGGACTTCAACCGCATCGTCGACTTCGTCGACCCTGCCTGAGGCCGGGCAGCCCGCGCCACGATTCCGCTCGACCCACCTATACGGAAACCCGACATGACCCAGCACGCAGACCAGTTGCTTGCCGCCTTCGCGCATTTCTTCCCCGGTGCCGCCACGATCGGCTCGTATATCGACGGCGAACTCGTCGCCGGCCAGGGCGACACGATCCAGCTTGACGATGCGGCGACGGGCGAGGCCACGCTCGCCTATCGCGACGCCGGCGCAGCCGTGGTCGACCATGCCGCCGAAAGCGCGCGCCGCGCGCAGCGCGAATGGTGGGCGCTCACGCATGCCGCGCGCGGTCGCGTGATGCAGGAGGTGGCGCGCGCGATCCGCGCCGAGGCCGAGGCGATCGCGCGGCTGGAGGCGCTAGGCTCGGGCAAGCCGATCCGCGACTGCCGGGGCGAGGTGGCGAAGGTCGCCGAGATGTTCGAGTACTACGCGGGCTGGACCGACAAGTTCTACGGCAGCGTGATCCCGGTGCCGACCTCGCACCTCAACTACACGCGCCGCGAGCCGGCCGGCGTGGTGCTGCAGATCACGCCGTGGAATGCGCCGGTGTTCACTTGCGGCTGGCAGATGGCGCCCGCGGTGGCGATGGGCAACGGCGTGCTGCTCAAGCCCTCGGAGCTGACGCCCTTCACGTCGCTGGCGGTCGCCAGACTCGGCGAGCGTGCGGGGCTGCCGCGCGGCCTGGTCAACGTGCTGGCCGGCTTCGGCCACACCGCCGGGCAGGCCGCGATCGCGCATCGCGTGGTCAGCAAGGTGGTGTTCGTCGGTTCGCCGGCCACCGGCGCGCGCATCGCCGAGGCCGCCGCGCGCCGCGTGCTGCCCTGTGTGCTGGAGTTGGGCGGCAAGTCGGCCAATATCGTGTTCGCCGATGCCGACCTCAAGCGCGCCGCGCTGACCGCCCAGGCGGCGATCTTCGCCGGCGCGGGCCAGAGCTGCGTGGCCGGCTCGCGTCTGCTGGTGCAGCGCGCCGTCTACGACGAATTCGTCGCGATGGTGGCGGCCGGCGCGAAGAAGATCCGTGTCGGCGCACCGCTCGACGAGGCGACCGAGGTGGGCCCGATCAACAATCGCAAGCAGTACGACCACGTGATGTCGATGATCGCGCGCGGCGTGGCGGCGGGCGCCACGCTTGCCAGCGGCTCGGCCGAGCGCGTCGGGGAAGGCCGCGGCGGCTACTTCGTGGCGCCCACCGTGCTGGCCGGCGTGTCGAACGCGATGGACGTGGCGCGCACCGAGATCTTCGGGCCGGTGGTGGCGGCCATCCCGTTCGACACCGAGGAGGAGGCGATCGCGATCGCCAACGACACCGACTTCGGCCTGGCCGGCGCGGCCTGGACTACCGACGTGGCGCGTGCGCATCGCGTGGCCGCGCAGGTGAATGCCGGCACCTTCTGGGTCAACGGCTACAAGACCATCAACGTGGCTTCCCCGTTCGGCGGCTACGGCATGAGCGGCTACGGCCGCTCGAGCGGGGTCGAGGCGCTGTACGAATACACGCAGACCAAGAGCGTGTGGGTCGAGACGGCCGAAGCGCCGCCCACCGCGTTCGGTTATTTGTAATCACCGGCCCGCATGCGACGGCAGCCGGGCTTCAAGGGGAGACTCGTCATGGAACACGCACTGGGTATCGAGCGCCGCGAGCTGGGCGGCGCGGCCACCGCCAAGGTCCTGCTTTACGCGGCCGGCATCCTGCTGGTCGCCGAATGGATCGGTTCGTTCACGTTCAAGCTCGGACCGGGCAAGGTCGTGCTGCTGCCGATGATCTGGGCGCTGCTGCTCGGCGCCGCGGTCGGACTGGCCAGCGCGCGCTGGAACAGCAGCGCGCGCCTGAGCGTGCCCGACCAGTTTTTCGCGGCCGCGATCCTGCAGCCGGCGCTGCTGCTGTTCGTCTCCAAGCTCGGGCTGATGGTGGGCAGCGCGCTGCCCAAGCTGGCGTCCGCGGGCTGGGCGCTGGCCTTCCAGGAATTCGGCCACTTCGTCGGCACCATCCTGCTCGGCCTGCCGCTTGCGTTGCTGCTCGGCATCAAGCGCGAAGCGATTGGCGCGACCTTCTCGGTGGGCCGCGAGCCGAGCCTCGCGATCATCGGCGAGAAGTACGGGATGGATTCGGCCGAAGGCCGCGGCGTGCTGGCCGAGTACCTGACCGGCACAGTGTTCGGTGCGGTGTTCATCGCCGTATTCGCGGGTTTCGTGAGCAGCCTCGGCATCTTCGATCCACTCGCGCTGGCGATGGGCTCGGGCGTCGGCTCGGGCAGCATGATGGCGGCCGCGTCGGGCGCGATCGCCGCGCAGCAGGACCCGGAGACGGCGAAATCGGTGCTCGCGTTCGCCGCGGCCAGCAACCTGATCACCACTACCATCGGTACCTACTTCACGCTGTTCATCTCGCTGCCGCTCGCGGTCTGGGGCTATCGCGTGCTGGAGCCGCTGATCGGACGCACCACCAAGGCATCGGCGCAGCCCGAGGCGGCCAGCCCGTCGCTGGGCGACGTGCGGACCGAGGCGCCCGCGCTCGGCTACGGCGGCAAGCTGCTGGCCTGGATCGTGACGGCCGCGATGGCGCTGGTGTGCGACTGGATTGCCCACGGCACCACCCCGCTGGCGGGGCTGCCGGGCATCGCGATCATGGTGTGCGCGACGATCGTCGGCGATGCGCTGGCGCGTGTGACGGGGCGGCGGATTCCGGCGGTCTGCTGGGTATCGGTGGTGGCGATGTTCCTGACCTCGCCGTGGTCCCCGTGGGCATCGCAGATCGCCGCGCTCAGCTCGCACAACGATTTCCTCGGCGTGACCACGCCGATGCTGGTGTTCGCGGGGCTGTCGATCGCCAAGGACATCCCGGCCTTCCGCCGGCTCGGCTGGCGCATCGTGCTGGTGTCCTTCGTGGCCAATGCCGGCACCTTCATCGGCGCGACCCTGGTGGCGCAGCTGTTCCATATCTGATCCGATGCGTCGCGGCGCGGCCCGCCGCCGTGCCGCGACGCGACGACCGACAAGAGCGCTTCCTTCCGCATGACACTGATCGATTCCATCGTCGCGTACGCCGACGAACTGACGGCGATCCGCCGCGATATCCATGCCCATCCCGAGGTGGGCTACGACGTGTTCCGCACCGCCGAACTCGTCGCCGAGCGGCTCGAGCAATGGGGGTACGCCGTCACGCGCGGCGTCGGCCGCACCGGCGTGGTCGGCACCTTGAAGCGCGGCGGCAGCGCGCGCGCGATCGGCCTGCGCGCCGACATGGATGCGCTGCCCGTGCACGAGGCCAACACCTTCGCGCATCGTTCGACGGTGCCCGGCGCGATGCATGCGTGCGGCCACGACGGGCATACCGCGATGCTGCTGGGGGCCGCGCGCCATCTGGCGCGGCATGGCGAGTTCGACGGCACCGTGCAGTTGTTCTTCCAGCCGGCCGAGGAGGCGGGCGGCGGCGCGCGCGCGATGATCGAGGACGGCTTGTTCGAGCGTTTTCCGGTGGATGCCGTGTTCGGGCTGCACAACTGGCCCGGCATCGCGGCCGGCGATTTCGCGGTGCGGCCGGGGCCGCTGATGGCGTCGACCAGTCTGTTCAGGATCGACCTGCGCGGCGCCGGCTGCCACGCGGCCATGCCGCACCTGGGCCGCGATCCGGTGTTCGCGGCGGGACAGGTGCTGAGCGCCCTGCAGGGGATCGTCACGCGCAACCGCAATCCGATCGACGGCGCGGTGCTGTCGGTCACGCAGGTGCATGCGGGCGAGGCGATGAACGTGGTGCCGACCGATGCGTGGCTCGGCGGCACGGTGCGGACCTTCTCCGAGGCGACGCTCGACCTGATCGAGACGCGCATGCGCGCCGTGGCGGCCGCGACGGCCGCGGCCTTCGATTGCGAGAGCGAGGTGGATTTCCAGCGCCAGTATCCGGCCACCGTGAACGACGCCGGGCAGACGGCGGTGGCGGTGACGGTGATGCGCGAGCTGGTGGGCGACGCGCATGTGAACGCAGCCGTCGATCCGACCATGGCGGCGGAGGATTTCTCGTTCATGCTGCGCGAGAAGCCGGGTTGCTATGCATTCCTCGGGAACGGGGCGGGCGATCATCGCGTGCATGGGCATGGCGGCGGGCCTTGCCTGCTGCATAACGCCAGCTATGACTTCAACGATGCGTTGTTGCCGGTGGGCGCGAGTTATTTCGTGAAGTTGGTGGAGCGGGTTCTGGCGCGGTAGGGACGCGGTGGCGACTTTTCGGAGGCGATCGCCAACTTGGCGGCACCTCGTTCGCCGGTATCGGGCAACACGGCGACGAATTCCTCATCGCCGTAGCGTGTGGCGAGATCGTTGCTCCGCCGCGTATGCGCGCGGATGCATCGAACATCGACCGAAAGCGCATGCAGTCACGCGTTCGAGCGCATGTCCGGACCTGCGCCGACGGCATATCGACGGGGGCAGCGAGCGCGGCCGCGTTTGACGCGAGCGTGACGCGAAGGCCGCGACGAAGCGATGATGATGCAAGTCAAGCATGGTTGCCCGGCTCGATCGCGAGGGGTAGTCGGCCGTGCTTTATCTTCCTCTCGCCCTTGGACAGTGGCGGCCCCGCGACAGCGCTGGATGTGTGTTCGCGGCAGGTGTTATATTGCGCGCGCATGCGCCCCGACCGATGAGCCAACACAATCAGTATCCGCGGACCGGCGCGCCATAGAAAGACAACAACGACGGGTCCGTCGCGCCACCGGTACAGCCTCTTCGTGACCAGCGCCAGGCCCATGGGTCTATGCACCGAGGGGATCGACATGAACCGGGTCTATCGGCTGGTCTGGAGCCGTAGCTTGCGTGCTCCGCAAGTGGTATCCGAACACACGAGGGCATCACACGGCGGAGTCGACGCCGGTCATGGCGCCACGCCCGCGCGCCGCTGCGCTTCCATCGCTTCCGTCGTTTCGATCGGCGTGTCGCTCGGCCTGGCCGGCGCGGCCGTCCCGGGTTGGGCCGTCACGTGCTCTTCCGGCACCATCGCGAATTGCAGCGCCCCCGGCGGCGCCGGCATCCCGGACCGAAGCGGCAACGGCGGCAGCGGTAACGGCGGTGGCGGGGGTTCCTCCACGTTGGGCGGAGGCTCCGCC
The DNA here is from genome assembly GCF_017815075.1 of Burkholderia sp. AcTa6-5. Lineage (NCBI taxonomy): Bacteria > Pseudomonadati > Pseudomonadota > Betaproteobacteria > Burkholderiales > Burkholderiaceae > Burkholderia > Burkholderia sp. AcTa6-5. The sequence goes on from NZ_JAGIQE010000001.1 coordinate 11,663, forward strand.
ACGGTCCAGGTTCCCGGCGGCCCCACGTCGGGCGGGACCGGCGGCACCGGCGCGACGAACGACAGCGGGCAGGGCGGCGTCGGCGGTGCACCCGCGGTGGTGCTTGCCGGCGATGCGGTGGTCAACGCGAACGCGCAAGGCGGCGCAGGTCAGGCCTTCGACGGATTCAATTTTGCCGGTGGCGCGGGCGGCGGTGGCGCGGGCGTGTATTCGACCGGCACCAGCGTGACCGTCAGCAACGGCGTGACCGTGCAGGGCGGCAGCGGCGGGAATGGCGGTGCCGGCACGTCGGGGCCTGCGTCGAACGGCGGCGGTGGCGGGGGCGGAGGCGGTGGGCTGGTCATGGTGACGCCGGCGGCCGACGTGATGAACCAGGGGACGCTCGTCGGCGGAAACGGCGGCACCGGGGGCGGCGGCGGAAACCCGGGCGGCGGAGGCGGGGGCGGCGACGGGCTGCTGACCTTGGGCCCCGGTTCGCAGGTAACCAATCTCGGGACCGTCGTCGGTGGCGTGGGCGGCATCAGCGGCGGCGGCGCAAGCACGGCCGGCGCCAGCGGCGCGGGCGTCAACCTGGCTAGCGACTTCACCGTGCTGACCAACGTCGGCACGATCACCGGCGGCGCCGGCAACGGCGGGGCTGCCGGTGCCGGTGTCATCGCCAATGGCCGCGATGTCGTCGTCAACGGCGGCACGATCGCGGGCGGCTTGTACGCGGACGGCGTGACGCGCGCATCAGCCATCCGGTTCAACGGCGCGAACAATACGCTGCAGTTGGTCACCGGGTCCAACATCGTCGGTAACCTCGAGGTGACGGCCGGGGCGACGACCACCATCACCGCGGGCTCCGCGGGGCTCTCGTTGTCCAACCAGGTCACGCTCGGCGATGCCGCGTCCCGCGTGACCTTCGATTCCACCACGACCGACCTCGTGGTGTCAGGCGTGATATCCGGGGCGGGCAACGTCGCGGTGCGCGGTGGCCGAACGATCATCCTGACGGGAGACAACACCTATACCGGCGGCACCACGATCACCGCCGGCACGCTGCAGATCGGCAGCGGCGGGACCACGGGCTCCGTCGCCGGCGACATCGTCAACAACGGCACGTTGGCGTTCAACCGCAGCGACACGGTGTCGTATGGCGGCACGATCAGCGGGACGGGCAGCCTCATGCAGGCGGGGACCGGCACGCTCGCGATATCCAGCGTCGCCGGCTATGCGGGGAGCACCACCATCAACGCCGGCACGCTCGCGCTGATCGGCGCGGGCAGCATTGCTGCTTCCAGCGGAGTCGTCGCGAACGGCACGTTCGATATCTCGGGGACGACCGCGGGGGCGACGATCAACGCGCTGACCGGCACGGGCACGGTCGCGCTGGGCAGCCGCACGCTGACGCTGGCCAATGCGGCCGGTACGTTCAGCGGCGCCATTGGCGGCACGGGTGGGCTCACCGTGGCGGGCGGCACGCAAACGCTATCCGGCGCCAACGGCTTTACCGGTGCAACGTCGATCAACGCCGGCACGCTGGCGTTGACCGGTTCGGGCAGCGTCGCCGCGTCCAGCGGTGTCGTCAATAACGGCACGTTCGATATCTCGGGGGCCACCACCGGCGCGACGATCAATGCGCTCACCGGCAGCGGCACGGTTGCGCTGGGCAGCCGCACGCTGACGCTGGCCAATGCGGCCGGCACGTTCGGCGGGACCATCAACGGGACCGGTGGAGTGACCGTCGGCGGCGGTACGCAAACACTGTCGGCGGCGAATGCCTACACGGGCACCACCACGATCAATGCCGGCACGCTGGCGCTGACCGGCGCCGGCAGCATTGCCGCCTCGAGCGGCGTCGTCGACAACGGCACGCTGGACATTTCGGCGACCACCACCGGCGCCACGATCAACACGCTCACCGGCAGCGGCACGGTCGCGCTCGGCAGCCGCACGCTGACACTCGCCAATGCGGCCGGCACGTTTGGCGGAACCGTCAGCGGCAGCGGCGGGCTGACGGTTGCGGGCGGTACGCAGACGCTGTCCGGCGTGAACACCTATACAGGCGCGACGACGGTTAACGCGGGCACGCTCGCGTTGTCGGGCGCCGGTCGGCTGGCATCGTCCACGGCGGTCACGCTCGCCGGCCCCGTGGCCGCGCTCGACCTGTCCGCGGCCGGCAGCCAGACGGTCGCGCATCTGTCCGGCGTGGCAGGCAGCCGCGTGGTGCTGGGCGGCAGTGCGCTCACGCTGTCCGACGACTCGTCGCAAACCTTCGGCGGCAGTCTCGTCGGCACCGGCGGCCTGGTCAAACAGGGCGCGGGCATGCTGACGCTGAACGGTGTCAGCAACGCGTTCTCCGGCACGACGACGGTGGCGGGCGGCACGTTGGCCGTCGGCGACGCGGCGAATCCCGCCGCGGTGCTGGGTGGCAACGTCGTGGTGAATTCGCTCGGCGCGTTGCGCGGCCACGGCACGATATCGGGCGACGTCAGCAGCAGCGGCGTGGTCGCACCGGGCGGCTCGATCGGAACGCTGTCGGTGGGCGGCAACTATACGCAGGCGGCCGGCGGCACGCTGTCGATCGAGGTCAGCCCGACGGAAGCATCGCAACTGCGCGTAGGCGGCGCCGCGACGCTCGGCGGCACGTTGGCCGTTCTGTTCGATCCCGGCACCTATACGGCCCGCCGCTACACCGTGCTGAGCGCGGCCAACGGCGTGACGGGCCATTTCGCGACCGTCGGCACCACCACGGCCGGCGCGAATCTCGGCGCGTTGCAATCGTCGGTGGACTACGGCGCCAACGCGGTCGACCTGCTGCTCGCCGAGCCGACGGGGCCCGGTACGCCGGCCGGCCCGACGATCATCGCGCCGACCAGGACGTCGATCTACTCGGCGCTCGGCACGATGGCCTTGCTGCAGGCGCAGAGCGCCAGTTCGACGCTGCTCGGGCGTCTGGCGGCCCCGGAGGACGACGCGTCGGGCTCCCGCAACGTGTGGGCCGTTGCCAGCGGTTCCAGCACCAAGGTGGGCGGCACGAGCGGCGCGCCGGGCTTCCTCACGCACGCGTACGGGTTCCTGGCGGGCGGGCAGGGACGGCTCGGCGACGCCACCGTCGGTGCGGCCGGCGGCTACACGCACACCGCGCTGTCCGAAGACACGACAGGCGCATCGGGCGCCATCGACACGCTGCGCGTCGCGCTGTACGGCGCGCAGCCGATCGGCGCGGTCAACCTGTCGGCCACGCTCGGTTACGGTCTCGATTTCCTGTCGCAGAAGCGGCCATTCGGCAGCGCGGGTACCGCCGAAGGCGACCATCTCGGCCACGAATTCACCGCCGCTACGCAGGCCAGCCTGCCGATGGCGGCCGGCGGCTTCCGGTTCGCGCCGCACGTCGGGCTGCGGTATGCATACGTGCGCGGCAGCGGCTTCGGCGAGGACGGCGCCAACGGCCAGAACCTGCACGTCGGCCCCGACAGCGCGAGGAGCCTCCAGCCGTACGTGGGTGTGTCGCTCGCCAAGGCGTTCGGCGATGCCGTGCGCCCGGTCGACGTCCAGCTGCGCGTCGGCTATGCGCACGAGGTGCTGCGCGGCAGTCGCGTCGTCCAGGTGCAGAGCCAGGACGGGACCGTGTTCGCGGCGCCGGGTACCGATCTGCCACGCTCGTTCCTCACCACGGGTGCCAGCGTCACGCTGCAGGCCGCCAAGACGACCACGGTATCGCTCGGGCTGGATGCGACGATCAATACGGGCCATGTGTCGGCGCAGTCGGCATATGTGCGCGTCAATTCCAGGTTCTGACCGCGTGGGAACAGGGATGGTGAAACGGGTCTTTCGATGTGGCGGGTTGTCCCTCGTCTTCAATCGATCGATGAACCGTCGTCAATTTCCTATGCTTCGCAGGTAGAACCGCACGCCGTGCAGGCGAGCCCGGCACGGCCACATGCGTGCCGAGCCGGTGTTGCGCGGCGGAATCATTTTCCGTTGAATCCCCGCGCGCTTGCCGATGCCCGACAACGCAGGCAGCGATCGGAAGCCCCATCCGGCGCGGCGCCGAATAGCCTCACGTCGTCCATCGCGACGGTTCCCCCGGCCTCGCTTCATTACCCGCCACGTGCGCCGTATCGGCGCTGTAACGTTTTTGGCGCGATTTTCCCGTGCCGGACGCCCGGCATCGCCGCGGGCCGTCCCGACAACGCAGTCGCGAGACTGGCACGTTGTTCGCTTCACCGGGGGGCGGTAGGAACGATAGTCGCCATGCACTCCTGATCGTCCGACAAATCGACGCGCATGCGTCGCGGGGCGTCCGAAACACGGCACGTTCGCTCTGCGCCGCCAGCCGATGGCGCACCCCGATCCGGACGCGGACCGCTCGATCATGACGAGCGCAACGCGCACGCAGTGACGAGTCGAGCATCGGCTGTCATCCCACCTCCTACGGGGAGAGAAAAAATGTCGGCCAAGCCAATCCGGACCCTACGAGCGTTTCTGATCGTCTTTTCCGTTTGCCTGATGACGTTGGCACCCGGGCGGGCGAGCGCGTTGTCGAACCAGTTGCTGTTGCTGCTGCCGGACAACTTCACGTTGCCGGACCCGCGTGTGTCCGCATGGCTCGATTCCGCGGCGGAGGAGGGACTGCAGATCTCGCTGATCAGCGACACGCAATTCAAGCAGGGCGGCACGTCGCTGCAGCAGTACCAGGGACTCATCCTGCCTGACCAGGTGCATACGGTCGCCGACGATACGCTCGTGACCGCCATCCAGAGCTATGCGTTGAACGGCGGGCGCGTGATGCTCGTCTATGATTTCGGCGTACTGAACGCGACGGGTTTCTATCCGGCCGGGCAATCGCGTTTCAGCTCGATGGCCGGCGTCAACTACGTGCTCTACGACACGCTCGGCGGGAACATGATCGGCCTCGGCAACGTGACCGGCATGGGCAGCACGTTGCGCGCGCTGCAGATTCCTCCGGGGAAGTCGATGGCATGGCCGGGCTCGACGACGGCGGCGACCACGTTGGCCTCAACCGCGTCGACTACATCGACCGGCTCGACGACGAACCCCTTGCTCTACCTGCAGCCGAGCCCGTCGAACCCGGGCGGGCTTGCCGGTTACAACCATCAGGCGTATTTCACGTACAAGACGGTCAACGGGCGCATGACCGGCGTGCCGCTGAATCTCGGGCGCGTGTCGGCCGGCGCAAAGGTCGGATCCGGATCGTACTCGCCGACCTCGACGATGCTGTCGCCGGTATCGACGGCGGTGAAGGGCGCGACGTCGTTCGCGACCGCGTCGCCCGCCGCGACGACCGACGTGCTCGAAGGCATCTCCGGCTACGTATACGGCTTCCTCACCTATCCGAGCTACGTCACGCAAGGCACGTATACCGGCACGACGCTGCTGACGTCGCCGAACTTCGGGCTCGTCGCCGGCTATCAGGCGTATGGAAACGGCGGCGTGATGTTCGTCAACCTGCCGCTCGCGTATCTCGACGGGCAAACCGACAGCATGCCGATCCACGGCTTTCTGCATTACTTCACGACGAACATCCTGTCGATGCCGCACCTGTCGCTGCAGCCGCGGGCGCAGGCCGGGATGGTCCTGAACTGGCACTTCTGTGCGCGAGATCAGATTCAGCCGGCGCAGTACCTGAAGAATTACGGCGTCTGGAACAGCGGCCCGTATTCGATCGTGATGACGGCCGGCCCTGACGACGTGACGATCGGCGACGGTCTCGGCATCAACCTGACGAACAATACGCAGGCGAAACAACTGGTCGCGTTCCTGCTCAAGCGCGGGCACAAGGTCGGCAGCCACGGCGGCTGGGCGCACGACTACTGGGGGGCGAACGCGAGCGAAACCAATGCGAGCACGTTCACGCAGTATCTGGTGCTGAACCACAATGCGGTTCGGTCGGTGACGGGCAAGCCGGACGTCGAGTGGGCGGCCCCGGAAGGCAATACGCCGACGTGGGCGGTGAACTGGCTCGAATCGAACGGCTACTCCGGCTACTACTTCACCGGCCATACCGGCAATGCGCAAACGCGTGCGTATCGCAACGGTTCGCTGCTGAATCCGGGCATCTGGGCGTTTCCGGTGATGCCGTTCGGCAAGTATGCGACGTTCGAAGAGTTCCAGGAGTTCGCGGTGCCGACGACGGACGTCCAGAACTGGTATCTGTCGCTGATGGATTTCGTCGTCGCGAACCGCACGAGCCGGTTGATCTACATGCACCCGCTGGGCGCGTCGTGGTATCCGAACGTCGTCACGACGATTCTCGGCTACGCCGCGTCGCTGGCGACGACCGGCCAGTTCAAGTGGTTCACGATGGATCAGCTCACGCAGTTCGACCGGCGCCGTCTGCTCGTGAACTGGACGGCGACCGATACTGGCACCGGCTGGACGTTCAGCGCGACGCAGCCGACCAGTCTGCAGGACATGACGTGGCTGTTGCCGAAGAGCACGTACCAGTTGCCGAGCGTGAAAAGCGGCAGCGCGACGGTCGTGAGCACCGATCCGGTCAACTGGCTGGTCATCGCGGGCTCGGGCAAGTCGCTGACGTTCACGAGCGCGAAGGTGCACTGACGCGCGCCGGCTCCTTTGCCAACGGGGAACACCATGAAGCGAGCTTCGTTTGCGCGTGCGCTGCGCATGCTGGCCGTATCGGCGAGCATCGCGCTGATGTTCGGCGTGTCGTTCGCACAGTCCGCGCATCGAGCGCCGCGCGGGTTTGCACGGCCGCCGCTCCATCTGCATGGCGCCGCGAAACGGAATCCTGTGGGCCTGTCGCCGCAGCAGATTCGCCGTTTCTACGGGTTCGACGCGTTGCCGGCGCGCGGCTACGGTGGCGACGATCAGATCATCGCCATCGTCGATGCGTACGACAATCCGAACGTCGAGGCGGATCTGCGCTTGTTCAGCCGCACGTTCGGCCTGCCGCCGTGCGCGTCGCCGCGCTGCTTCACGAAGGTGTACGCGACGGCGGACAAGCGTCCGCCGCCGCCGGACGCACTGTGGGCACTCGAGAGTTCGCTGGACGTGCAGTGGGCGCACGCGATCGCACCGAATGCGCGGATCGTGCTGGTCGAAGCCGCATCGAGTTCGCTCGATGACCTGATGAGCGCGGTCGCACTCGCGACGCGTCCGGCCCCGGGCGGGGTCGGCGCGAAGGTCGTGTCGATCAGTTGGGGGAGCGGCGAGTTCCTGGCCGAAACGCAATTCGACGGGCAGCTCGCCAGCGCGAACGGCGTGTCGTTCGTCGCGGCATCCGGCGACGGCGGCAACGGGGTCGACTACCCGGCCGCGTCGCCGTATGTGCTGAGCGTCGGCGGCACGTCGATCGCAACCGATGCGAGCGGCGCCTATGTCGACGAAACGGCGTGGGTCGGCAGCGGCGGCGGGCAAAGCGCCGTCGAGACGGCGCCGACGTATCAGTCGAACTTCGGACTGCCGTCGAATAGCCTCGGGCTGCGCGGCCTGCCCGACGTCGCCTATGACGCCGACCCGGCGTCCGGCTTCGCGGTCTACGATTCGTACGGCTATGCGGGGCAGGGCGGGTGGTTCGTCGTCGGCGGCACGAGCGCCGGCGCACCGCAATGGTCCGCGTTGATCGCGATCGCGAACAGCGTGCGCATCGCGCGCGGCAAGACGACGCTGAACGCGGTGAGCGCGATCCAGAGTGTGCTGTACGGGCTCGCGTCGAGCGCCTACGCGACGAACTTCCGCGACATCGTCAGCGGCTCGAACGGCGCATGCGGCACGCTTTGCACGGCGGCAACCGGATACGACTACGTAACCGGTCTCGGGCGCCCGATGGCCGCCAATCTGGTCCAGGCGTTGATCGCCGCGCCGTGACACGGGTAAGGCCGCGGAAGAGGCAGGCGGGCTCGATCACGCTGACGGCTGGTCGACATCGCCGTTAGCGCGAATGGACGATTCCCCTCGCACCCTGTAATAGCCTTCGATCGACACGTCCGGATCCCGGCTCCGGGCTACGCGCCAAACGGCGCGCGACTGTCCATGGAGCGCCGGCCGGTCCACCGTTCAACCGCCCGCTAGCCGCTTTCCTCGCTGACAAACATCCCCCATTTTGAAGAGCACCTTCCTGCCGCGAGGGGCTAACAGTAAAAAATCGGCTCATTACACTGCGCCCGTCGCATCGCCGAGCAGTCTCGACGCGGCACAGACGCAGCGCGCAAGCGTTACGACCGGCAAACGAAAGATTTGGGGGTAAATCGTCATGAACAAGCGTTGGGGGATCGTCGCACCCGCCGCGTTGCTTGCTGCAGCCGCTCATGCGCAGAGCAGCGTGACCCTGTACGGCAAGATCGAGGACGGTATCAACTACACGAGCAACGCACGCGGCCACGGAACCGTGCAACTGCAAAGCGGCTATGACTACGGGAGCCGCTGGGGCATCAAGGGCACGGAAGACCTTGGCGCGGGCTACCAGGCGATTTTCACGCTCGAGAGCGGTTTCGACGTCAACACCGGCAAGATGAACCAGGGTGGTCGGGAGTTCGGCCGCCAGGCCTTCGTCGGCATCGCGTCGGCTCGATACGGCACGCTGACGTTCGGTCGCCAGTACGACCCGAGCGTCGATCTCTTCTCGCCGCTCACCGCGAACGGCAACTGGACGGGCTACCTGTTCTCGCATCCGTACGACAACGACAACACCGACTACTCGTTCCGCGTGAATAACGCGGTCAAGTACGTGTCGCCGGTGTGGCACGGCGTGACCGCGGAGGCGATGTACGGGTTCAGCAATCAGGCGGGCGGTTTCGCGAACAACCGCCTGTATGGCGCCGCGCTGCAATACCAGCAGGGCGGGCTGACGGTCGGCGCGTCGTATTTGAAGATCAACAACGCACGCAATGCCGATTCGACCGGGGCGATCACCGGCGACAACACGTTCGATGCGTCGTCGCAGCAGAACATCGGCATCGGCGTGAATTATGCGTTCTCGAATGCGCTCGTGGGATTCACGTATTCGCACGTCGACGTCTACGACCCGACTTCGAACGCGTATTTCACCGGCACGACGCAGCCGGCGGGCGGTGCATGGAAATCGTGGAAATTCGACAACTTCGAGGTGAACGGACTCTATCACTTCACGACTGCGTTTTACGTCGGCGCGGCATACACGTACACGCAGGCCCGCGTCGCGTCGACGGTCGGCGCGTTCAATCCGAAGTGGCATCAGCTGAGCACGAAGGTGAATTACGACTTGTCGAAACGCACGTCGGTATTCGTAGAGGGCGTCTATCAGCATGCGATGAACGCGCACACGGGAACCGACTTCGATTACGCGTACATTCCGGGCGCCGCCGATATCTCGTCAGGCCCGAATCAATATGTCGCACGTATCGCGCTGCTGCATCACTTCTGATGCCCATGCCCCGTTCGACACGACGCGCCGGCGTTTCCTGGCGCCGTACGCGATCACAGCGGAAGCACGGAAGTCTGCTTGATCTTCTGCATCGGAATCTCGGTCTTCACGCTCTGCACGCCTTCGATCCGGGTCAGGTGGTCGATCTGGAGTTGCCGATAGGCGTCGATATCGGCGGTCACGACACGCAGCAGGCAATCGCAATCGCCCGCCATCAAGTGGCACTCGAGCACCTGTGGAAGGCGCTGAACCGCTTCGGTGAAACGGTCGACGGTTTTCGCGTCCTGGCTCGTCAGCCAGATGCGGACGAAGACGGTCAACCCCGCGCCGATCTTCGATGCGTCGAGCAGCGCCGCGTAGCGCTCGATGACGCCAGCCTGTTCCAGCTGCTTGACCCGACGCAGGCACGGTGACGGCGACAGCCCCACCTTCTGCGCCAGTTCCACGTTCTGGATTCGTCCGTCTTCCTGAAGCACGCTCAGAATGCGACGGTCCATTTCGTCCAGTTCGATGACGGCCATTGATCGGACCTATTCGGTTGAGGCACGCGGTGCCCGGGTTTTCGGGTTTTGAAGCATGGAATTGCTAAATCGCGCCCATCTTAAGGCGAACACGCAACCTGAAATTATTTTTTCTACGATAAATTTTTGCCCGTAGCAGCCGGGACGGTCCCGCTGCCGATCAAGGGGCAAACGATGAGCACCGATTCCGTCCAGCACTTCGAATTCGAACAAAATCCTCACCCCGTCGCGGCGGCCGAGCGCGCCGCGCTGCTCGCCAATCCCGGTTTCGGCCGGGTCTTCACGGATCACATGGTGACGATCCGGTACTCGGCGGACGAAGGGTGGCATCACGCGAAAATCGGGCCGCGCGAACCGTTCCGGTTCGATCCGGCGACGCTCGTGCTGCACTACGCGCAGGAAATCTTCGAGGGCTTGAAAGCCTTCCGGCTGCCGGACGGCGGCGCGGCGTTGTTCCGTCCCGATGCGAATGCGCGGCGCTTTCGTCATTCGGCCGAGCGGCTCTCGATGGCGCCGTTGCCGGAGGCGATGTTCGTCGAATCGGTACGTGCGCTCGTCCGCGCCGATCGCGACTGGATTCCGGCGTTCGACGGCGCGGCGCTGTATTTGCGGCCGTTCATGATCGCGACGGAGGCGGTGCTCGGCGTGAAGCCGTCGCCGGAGTATCTGTATTGCGTGATCGCGACGCCGGTCGGCGCGTACTTCAAGAGCGGCGCGTCGGGCGTGACGCTGTGGGTGTCGGAGCAGTACACGCGGGCGGCGCCGGGCGGCACGGGCGACGCGAAATGCGGCGGCAACTACGCGGCGAGCCTGGCCGCACAGGCGGAGGCGACTCGCGAAGGCTGCGAGCAGGTGGTGTTTCTCGATGCGGTCGAACGCCGCTGGATCGAGGAGCTGGGCGGGATGAACGTGTTCTTCGTGTTCGACGACGGATCGATCCAGACGCCGCCGCTGAACGGGACGATTCTGCCTGGCATCACGCGCGCGTCGTTGGTCACGCTGGCTCGGGAACTGAATTACACGGTGCGGGAGGAGGGCTACACGATCGAGCAGTGGCAGGCGGACGCGCGCAGCGGTCGGCTGGTCGAGGCGTTCGCCTGCGGCACGGCGGCGGTCGTGACGGCGATCGGCCGGGTGAAGGGTCGCGCGTACGACTTCACGATCGGCGAAGGCGGCGCGGGGCCGGTCACGTCGCGGCTGAAGGGGGCGCTGCTCGATATCCAGAACGGGCGCGAAGCCGATCGCCACGGCTGGGTGGACCGCGTGTTTTGAGTTCGGCACGGCGGCCGTCGCGTGTCGTGGCGGCCGTCCTGAAAGCCGCGGCCGGCATGCCGGCCGGAAGCAGCCGTGCCGCCTCCTGGAATGCTTTGATCATGTCAGCTGTTTCGTTGTCACGCGCCATTGACCGCTTGTTCATTGTCGACCCCGGTCTTCATCGGCTGCTGGGCGGTGTGCGCGCCGCACTCGCGAGCGTGCTCGCCGGCGCGCTCGGCATTGCATCGGCGCTGCATCTCGGTCTCGCGATCACCACCGGCGCCGTGGGCATACTGTTCGCGATGATCGCGCCGCTCTTCCTGCGCGATGCTCGCCGGCTGGACTGGTATGAATCGCTGGCCTGGCAATACGGCGTCGCATGCGCGAGTTTCGCCGCCGCCGCCGTCGCGAGTGCGTGGCCGGCGGTCGGCAAGGCGGGTTTCGTGATCGTCCTGTTCTGTTCGATGCTGTGCCAGACTCAAGGGCCGCGCACGATCGGATGTGCGTTCCTGGCGATCGCGATGTACTACCTTGGCCTCTATCTGCATCCGGCCGCGCTACAGGTCGGCCACATGCTCGCGATGTCGATCGCGGGCCCGGCGGGCGTCGTGCTCGTCTGCCGGATGCTGTTGCCGACGCATGCGGCGCACACGCCCCGGCTCATCGCGCGCTCGGTATCGCTGCACGCGGCATGCATTGCGCGAAGCGCCGTGTCGGACGCGGGCGAGTTCGATGCGATGGCGCATTTGCTCACGTTGAACGAAGCCGCCGTCGCGCTCGAGAATCATGCGTCGACATTCGATGAACGCGACGCGCGTGCATTGCACGCCGCGCTCGTCGCATTGGAGATCGCGGCCGCCCGGCGCGTGCTGAACCACGACCGGACGGATGCCGCCGCCGCGGCGCTACGCGCGGCGATTGCGCGCTTCGATGCCGTCGCCGGCGACGTGGCGGCGCGCAGGACCGCCGCACGTCCGCCCGCGTCCCCGCCGCATGCGCGTGCGGTTCGGTGGGGCGCCGGCTGGCGCACGCTTGCATGGTTGCCGGCGATCCGCGCCGTGGCGGCTGCGTGCGCCGCGATGTTGATCGGCGAGACGCTGTCGTCGGAGCGATGGATGTGGGCGGTGCTTAGCACGTTCGTCGTGTTCTTCGGCACGTATTCGTGTGCGGACACGGTCTATCGCGGCACGCAACGCGTCGTCGGCACGCTCGCCGGCGCGCTTGCGAGCGTACTCGTCGTCAGTGCCGTTCATCATGCGAATGCAGTCGTGGTCATCGTCATGGGCGTGTGCGTGTGCGTGTGCGTGTTTGCCTGGGCGTACCACATCCTGCATGCCTACGGGCGCGGCGTATTCTTTTTGACGGTGCTGATCGGCGTCGTCTATGCGCAACTGGGGTTCGAGATCGGAACGCTTGCGGAACTGCGTATCGGCGAGGTGTTGATCGGCTGCGCGGTTTCGCTCGCGGCGGCGATGCTGGTGATGCCGCTGGCGGCGTCGCGCCACATCGCGATGCGTTCGCACAACCTGTTGGCGGCGCTGCGCGAACTCATGCACGAGCGCGACGATGGCACGCGGCCGGAGGCGGCGCAGATGCGCGCGGCCGATCGCCGTTTTCACGACGTGCGTATGGCGATCAGGCCGCTGGCTGCGTGGAGCATGTTCCGCGTATCCGGCGATGCGCGACGGTTGTCGGACACGCTGCTGTCTTGCTGGCTGCATGGCCGGATCGTCGCGACGCTCCTGCCTGCTGAAGCCGACGGCCCGGTTGTCGGATTCGAACGGCATTCACGCGCAGCCATCGTCACGCGAATCGATGCGTTGATGGACGATCTGGATCACAGTCGCTCGATGCGACTCGACGCGGCTGCGAACGTGGGGCACGGAACGCTCGCGATATCCGGTGATCGTCCGTTACCGGCCCATCCGGAACTGGCTCGGCTCGACGCGAAGCTGACCGAACTCAACCGGGCATTCGAGCACGCGCTGTTCGGAAAGGTGACGGGCGAGAAACGGTGGCGGAGATAACGGCGGCGCTCGCATCGCTCGCGCGTTGAGCGCTGACACGCATTCTGGTGCGCTAGGGTCTGTTTACATATGGAACGCGCATGCGTTGCCACGAGAACGGCCGCTCGCGAGGCGCGCGACGCCGCGAATACTGACGTATTCGCAAGGAGCGCAACGCGGCGAGCGGCCGTTCTCGTGGCAACCCCAAATTAAAAAATCATTCCACGGGAATGCCCGAAATCGCCCGTATGGCGGCGTCGCTCGTCGCTTGTTTGGCTCGGCCAAACGGTGCTCCTCACTCCTTGCCATACGCCCCGGAGGAAGTCCCCTTGGGGGACGAGCGATTTCGGGCATTCGCATGCGCGTTCCATATGTAAACAGATAGGAATCGACGGATCTCGCGCATCGGGCTGCCGACTGGCTATCGTTGGCGGCACCCGCGATCCGCCGATCGTTCGGACGGTCGTTCAACGCATCGCCTCGCCAGCAACGTTCGCGCCACCGATATGCGGGAAAGCGATAGCTTTTCACGTGCGCTCGAGCATCTTGATCGCTGCGGCGGCGGCTCCCGCACGGGTCTCGACATGCAACTTCCGGAACAGGTGTTCGAGATGCTTGTTCACCGTGCGCGGGGCGATGCCCAGAATGTCGCCGATATCGCGGTTCGTCTTGCCGTGCGACACCCACAGCAACACTTCGGCTTCCCGCATGGTCAGGCCGAAGCGTTCGGCGAGCGCATTGCAATGCACCGTGTCGTCTCTTTCCTTGAGGATCACGATCCATTCACCCGGCTCCGGACCGAGCGTCGCACTGGCCGAGCGGCGTATCTGGCCCGAGCCGAATTCATGCACGGCGTCGTCCTGGGCGCCGCGCGCGAGCCAGTCGATGAACCAGGCGCGCAGCGGCGCAGGCAGTTTCGGCGGCGCATCGGTATCGCGCGCGTTCGTGGTTTGCGCGGCATCGAAGCGGTCGTCATGCGCGGCCGTGTATGCAGCGATATGATGCGCAGCCTGAGGGCTCTGCCACCGAATCGTGCCGTCCACGCCGACGATCAGCGCCGCGCGCGTGTCGAGCGACAGTGCGGCCTCCGCATACAACTGTGCGCGTGAACGCCGCACGTGGGCGCCGATGCGCGCGCACAACTCCTCGGGCTGCACCGGCTTGGTCACGTAATCGATGCCGCCCACGCGAAAGCCGCGTACGACGTGCTCGCTTTCCGTCAATGCAGTCATGAAGATGACGGGCAGATGCTCGTGCCGTCCGTCCTGCTTGATGCGCACACAGGTTTCGAAGCCGTCCATGCCGGGCATCATTGCGTCGAGCAACACCACGTCGGGCGTCACGCGCGCGAGGCGCTTGAGCGCGTCGTCGCCGGACAGCGCGACGATCACCGCGTAGCCGTGCGCCTGCAGCGTATCGGAGAGAAAGGCGAGGTTCTCCGGCGTATCGTCGACGATCAATATCATGGGCCGTTCGCGCAGCCACACGGCCGGAGCCTCGACGATCGGGGAGGCCGCGATCGGGGTGTGCGCGTCATGCGTCCGCGCCGCGCGCGAGTCGGTCAAGTTCATGCTCGAGTTCCCTTAGCTGAAAACGTTCCGCCAACGAGCGCAACGCGTCGATTTGATCCCGCAACGCGGGCCAGGCCTCACGGGCGGCGTCGAGCTGTTCGATCACGCCCTGTACGTAGCCGACTTCGAGATGCGCATGCAGATGCTCGACGAGCCCGCGCGGCCACACGGCGGGCGTGGGCGGCGCTGTCGCGACCGGCGCGCTCGCGCCGGTATCGGACGCGATCCAGTCGAGTGCAAGCAGTTGCGCAAGCTTGTCGAGCAGCAGATTCACCTGCAGCGGTTTCACCAGATAACCCTTGCATCCGGTCGCGCTCGCGCGATCGCGGTCGTCGGCGAACGCGTTGGCGGAGAGCAGCACGATGGGTGCGCTCGACAACTGATTCTCGGAGATCAGGCGGCTGGTTTCGTAGCCGTCCATCAACGGCATCGAAATGTCCATGACGATCGCGTCCGCCGTGTGCATCGCCAGCCAACGCAGCGCATCGGTGCCGCTGGCCGCTTCGGC
This sequence comes from Burkholderia sp. AcTa6-5, assembly GCF_017815075.1. Taxonomy (NCBI): domain Bacteria; kingdom Pseudomonadati; phylum Pseudomonadota; class Betaproteobacteria; order Burkholderiales; family Burkholderiaceae; genus Burkholderia; species Burkholderia sp. AcTa6-5. The sequence continues at coordinate 26,893 of NZ_JAGIQE010000001.1, forward strand.
GACATCGAAGCCGAGCGGCGTCAGCAATTGCACGACGATATCGCGCTGGTCGTCGAGGTCGTCGACCACGAGAATGGTGCGGCGCGCACCCGTATAGCCGCGAATCGACGCGAGTTCGGTCGGGGTTTCGGCCGCCGCGTCGACGGCCGGGGCGAACAGGCGTACCACGAAGCGCGTGCCGTGGCCGACTTTGCTGTCCACTTCGAGGCTGCCGCCGAGCGCGTGCGTGAGCAGGCGGCAGATCGTGAGTCCGAGGCCGGCGCCGTGATCGTACGCATGGGCCGCTTCGCCGCGTTCGAACGGCAGGAACAGGCGCTCCATTTCGGCGGGCGGGATGCCGGGGCCGGTATCGATCACCTCGAACTTGAGCGTATCGAGCCCGTGACTCACGCGCAGCGTGATCGTGCCGCTCGACGTGAAGCGGATCGCATTGCCGATCAGGTTCGTGAGGATCTGGCTCATGCACTTCTGGTCGGTGCGCACGGTGGCGGGCAGCCGGCCGGCCGTCTGCACATCGAAGGCGAGCGCCTTTTCGAGCGCCTGCGGACGGAGCATCGACGTCAGATGCGCGACGAAATCGGCGAGCGATACCTTGGCGATGTTCAACTGAAGTTTGCCCGCCTCGATGCGCGCGATGTCGAGCAGACCGTCGACGAGCGCGAGCAAATGCTCGCCGCTGCGATGGATCGTGCGCACGGCGTTGTAGCGCGTGGGCGTGAGTTCTTCCTTCGCCTGCAGCAGCAACTGCGTGTAGCCGAGAATGCTGTTCAGCGGCGTGCGCAACTCGTGGCTCAAGCCGGACACGTAACGGCTCTTGGCCTGATTGGCCGATTCCGCGGCGGCGGTCGCGCGCTTGAGCGCCGCGTCGGTTTTCTGATGCGCGTCGATTTCCAGCATCAGCAATTCGTTTTGCCGCTGCGATTCTTCCTGCGTGACACGACGGTTTTCGCGCTCGAGCACGAACCACCAGGCCGCGATGCAGCCCACCAGCGAGAGCGCGAGAAAGATATTCAGAAAACTGCCCGAGAGCGCATGGCCGATCGACGGTCCGGCGGCGCTCATCGACGTCGCGCTCTGCGACCAGATCAGATAGAGCACGCTCCCCAGCACCGCGAGCATCGCGCACACGAGGCTCGCATAGTGGATCAGGCGTAGCGCGGCGGGGCCGAGTCGCGCACCGGGCAGCACGCGATGCAGCGCGCGGCCGGCCTGCGACGCGAAGCGCGCGTGCGGCTTGCAGCGGTCGTGGCAGCGCGAGTCGAGCGAGCAGCACAGCGAGCAAATCGTGCCGCCATAGGCCGGGCAGTACGCCGTATCGTCGGGTTCGAAGGTGTTTTCGCAGATCGCGCAGCGCAGCGAGGTGGCGTCGCCGGTCGGTTGCGCGGCGCGGGCAATGTAATAGCGACCGCGTGTCAGTACCGCGAGCACGGGCGCGCACGCGAACGCCGCGCCGAACGCGATGAACGACGACATCGCCTGGGCGAGCGCGCCGAACAGGCCGCTATGCGCCAGCATCGCGACGGCGGCCGCGATCAGCATCGCGCCGACGCCCACGGGGTTCACATCGTAGAGGTGCGCGCGCTTGAACTCGATATGTCGCGGGCTGTAGCCGAGCGGCTTGTTGATGACGAGATCGGCGAACAACGCGCCGATCCACGCGATCGCGATGTTCGCGTAGAGCGACAGCACCTTGGCGATCGCATCGAACACGCCCATTTCCACGAGCAGCAACGCGATCATGACGTTGAACACGAGCCACACCACGCGGCCCGGATGGCTGTGCGTGAGCCGCGCGAAAAAATTGGACCACGCGAGCGAGCCCGCATAGGCGTTGGTCACGTTGATCTTCAACTGCGAGACGATCACGAACAGCGTCATCGCGGGCAGCGCCCAGCTCGCGAGCCCCAGCGGATCGAGCAGCAGATGATAGGCGACGAGGTACATCTGCGTCGGCTCGGTGGCGTGGCTGGCATCGACTTCATACTGGAGCGCGATGAAGGCGAGCAGGGCGCCGCCCAGCATCTTGAGCGCGCCGGGCACGATCCAGCCAGGCCCCGTCGAGAGCAGCGCGAACCACCAGCGCGTGCGGTTCTTCGCGGTGAGCGGCGGCAGGAACCGCAGATAGTCGACCTGTTCACCCACTTGCACGATCAGCGCGAACACGACCGTCGACGCCTGACCGAAGGCGATCAGGCTGAACGCGCGGCCTTGCGGCGCGAAGCCCGCGAAGGTGGTCCATTGCGCGATGAGGTCGGGATGGCGCCACAGCACGGCGGCGTAGGGCAGTACGAACAACACGAGCCACAGCGGCTGCGTCCAGCTTTGCAGGCGGTTGATCAGCGTGATGCCGAACATGACGATCGGAATCACCACGAGCGAACTCACGACGTAGGCGATCGCCAGCGAAATATGAAAATACAGCTGGAGCGCCAGCGACATGATGGCCGCTTCGAGCGCGAAAAAAATGAACGTGAACACCGCGTACAGCAGCGACGTGACCGTCGAGCCGATATAGCCGAAGCCCGCGCCGCGCGTGAGCAGGTCCATGTCGACGCCGTAGCGCGCCGCGTAATAGCTGATGGGTAAACTGGTCAGCCAGATCAGCACGGAGACGGCCGCGATGGCCCAGAACGCGTTCGTGAAGCCGTAGTTCACGACGAGACTGCCGCCGATCGCCTCCAGCACCAGAAACGACACCGCGCCGATCGCCGTATTGGCCACGCGCAGCTCCGACCAGCGCCGGAATGAGCGCGGCGTGAAGCGCAGCGCGTAGTCCTCGAGGGTTTCGTCGCCGACCCACGCGTTGTAGTCGCGGCGCACCTTGACGATGCGTTGGGTACCGGGCGCGCCCATTGACGGGTGACTCTGGGACATGAAGATGATCCGAATTGGTGCGAAAGCGGCACGAGCGGGGCGTGAACGGCACAACGGCGGACCACGGCGCCCAGGATCGCCCTGCAATGCAAATTACATTCCAGTACGCGCGCCGGAAATACGTCGATTGACGTATTTCGATCGTCAAATTGGCTTTCTACATTGCGTCCAACCTCGACCCAGCCCGCAGCGATCCGCGCCGGGCGCCCGATAAGGAGAACGTGATGTCCGCAGACGATCGACTCGATGACGAAGCCCGGATGCCTTCGCCGCTGCGCCGGAAAATGCTCGGCGGTCTCGCCGCCGCGCCGCTGATGGCGTTGGGCCTGCCGCGCGGCGCGTTGGCGCAAACGCCGCCCACGGCGAAGGTCAACACCACGGGCCTCGCGGTCACGGATACGACCGTGACGGTCGGCCAGCTCCACTCGGCCACGGGCACGATGGCGATTTCCGAAACCGGCTCGATCCAGGCCGAGCGCCTCGCGATCGAGCAGATCAACGCGATGGGCGGCGTGCTCGGCCGCAAGGTGCGGATCATTCAGGAAGACGGCGCGTCCGACTGGCCGACCTTCGCCGAAAAGTCGAAGAAGCTGCTGGAGAACGACCACGTCGCGGCCGTGTTCGGCTGCTGGACTTCGGCCTCGCGCAAGGCTGTGCTGCCGGTGTTCGAGAAGGACAACGGCCTGCTGTATTACCCGACCTTCTACGAAGGCCTCGAACAGTCGAAGAACGTGTTCTACACGGGCCAGGAAGCGACCCAGCAGATTGTCTGGGCGCTCGACTGGGCGTCGAACACGAAGAAGGCCAAGACCTTCTTCCTGATCGGTTCCGACTACATCTGGCCGCGCACGTCGAACAAGATCGCGCGGCGCCATATCGAACAGCATCTGCATGCGAAGGTGGTGGGGGAGGAGTACTACCCGCTCGGCACGACCGAGTTCGCGTCGCTGATGAACAAGATCAAGCTCGCGCGCCCGGACTGCATCTTCGCGACTGTGGTGGGCGGCTCGAACGTGGCGTTCTACAAGCAGCTCAAGGCCGCGGGCATCACGCCGCAGAAGCAGTTTCTGCTGACGCTGTCGGTGACCGAGGACGAAGTGCTCGGCATCGGCGGCGACAACTTCGCGGGCTTCTATTCGTCGATGAAGTACTTCCAGTCGCTCGATAACGACAACAACAAGAAGTTCGTCGCGGCATTCAAGGCGCGCTACGGCCAGAAGTCGGTGATCGGCGACGTGACGCAGGCCGCCTATCTCGGCCCGTGGATCTGGAAGGCCGCGTGCGAGCGCGCGGGCAGTTTCGACGTGGACAAGGTGGTCGCGCATTCGGCCGGCATCGAAGTGGCGAACGCGCCGCAAGGCTATGCGAAGGTCGATGCGAACCATCACCTGTGGAGCCGCTCGCTGATCGGGCAGGGCCAGGCGGACGGCCAGTTCAAGGTCGTCGCGCAGTCGGAGCAACCGATCCAGCCGAATCCGTTCCCGAAGGGCTACATGTAATCCGTCAACCGCAGCGGCGCGGCGGCCGATGACGCCGCCGCGCGAGGAGCGTTCGATGTCCGCTACCGATATTTTCAACATCACGCTGATGCAGGGCTTCGCCGGTCTGAGCCTCTTCAGCGTCCTGCTCCTGATGGGGCTCGGGCTCGCCGTGATCTTCGGCCAGATGGGCGTGATCAACATGGCGCACGGCGAATTCATGACGATCGGCGCGTATACGGTCTACCTGTTTTCGTGGTTTTCGCAGAACGTCTGGCACGCGCTCACGCCCGTGTATTTCTTCTTCGCGATTCTCGCGGCGTTCGCGCTGGCCTTCGCGGCCGGCTGGCTCGCCGAATGGGCGCTGATCCGCCATCTGTACAAGCGGCCGCTCGACACGCTGCTCGCCACCTGGGGCCTGAGCCTCGGCATGCAGCAGGTGTTCCGCTCGACCTTCGGGCCGAAGGAGGTGAGTCCGGCGCTGCCCGACTGGCTGATGGGTTCGTGGGAGCCCACGCCCGGCCTCGACATTCCGGTGAGCGGCATGTTCGTGATGGGCCTCGCGCTGCTGATGACGGGCGGCCTGCTGCTCGCGCTCTATCGGTCGCGCTGGGGCTTGCGCGTGCGCGCCACGGTCGCGAACCGGCCGATGGCGAACGCGGCGGGCATCAACACGCGGCGCACCGACCGCATGACGTTCGCGATCGGCTGCGGGATCGCGGGCGTGGCCGGCGCGGCCTTCACGGCGATCGGCTCGACGGGACCGACGAGCGGCTCGCTGTATATCGTCGATTCGTTTCTCGTCGTGACGTTCGGCGGCGCGGCGAGCCTGCTCGGTACCGTGGCGTCGGCGTTCGGCATCGCGCAGATGCAGTCGATCAGCGAGTTCTTTCTGTCGGGCTCGATTGCGCGCGTGCTCACGCTGCTGACCGTCGTCGTGATTCTGATGCTGCGTCCGCAAGGCCTGTTTGCGTCGAAGGTGCGGCGAGTTTGAGCGTGCGTTCATGCACAAGCGTCATTGACAGCTTCATTCCACTGGAGAGAGGGACATGGAACCCATCCAATCCGCGGCGAGCGGCGTATCCCCGCGATCCGGCCCGGGCGCGCCGCCGGCCGGCTGGCGCGTGCGCGTGGCGCGACTCGATGCGTCGGGCTACGCGGGCATCGTGTTGCTCGCGCTGCTGATCGTGGTCGTGTTTCCGCTCGCGCTCGACACGTTCCGCCTGAACCTGATGGGCAAGTACCTGACCTACGCGTTCGTGGCGATCGGCCTCGTGATCGCGTGGGGCTACGGCGGCGTGCTCAGTCTCGGCCAGGGCGTGTTCTTCGGCCTCGGCGGCTACGCGATGGCGATGTTTCTCAAGCTCGAGGCATCCGATCCGGCCGCCACGCACACGCAGACGACGCCCGGCATTCCCGACTTCATGGACTGGAACCAGCTCACCGCACTGCCCACGTGGTGGAAGCCGTTTCACTCGTTGCCGTTCTCGATCCTCGCGGTGCTCGTCGTGCCGACGGCGCTCGCGTTCGTGATCGGCTACGCGATGTTCAAGCGGCGCGTGGGCGGCGTGTACTTCGCGATCATCACGCAGGCGGTCGCGCTGATTCTGTCGGTGCTGATCATCGGGCAGCAGGGCTATACGGGCGGCGTGAACGGCATCACCGACCTGCGCACGCTGCTCGGCTGGGACATCCGCACGGATCACGCGAAGCTTGTGCTGTATTTCGTGAACGCCGCGTTGCTGATCGGCGCGCTGCTCGCGTGCCGCTGGGTTCAGCGCAGCAAGCTCGGCACGTTGCTGCTCGCGATGCGCGACAAGGAAGACCGCGTGCGCTTCTCGGGCTACGACGTCGCCATGTTCAAGGTGTTCGCGTTCTGTTTCGCGGCGATGCTCGCGGCCATCGGCGGTGCGATGTTCACGCTGCAGGTGGGCTTCATGTCGCCGTCGTTCGTCGGCATCGTGCCGTCGATCGAAATGGTGATCTACGCGGCCGTCGGCGGGCGCATGTCGCTGGTCGGCGCGGTATACGGCGCGATTCTCGTCAATCTCGGCAAGAGCTGGTTTTCGGAGAGTTTTCCGAACCTCTGGCTCTATCTGATGGCGGCGATGTTCATCGGCGTGGTGATGGTGTTTCCGAACGGGCTGGCGGGTCTGTACGACGAGCATGTGCGCCCGCGCGTGCGGCGGCTGCTCGGCGCGGCGAACGAGGAGGCATGAAGCATGAGCAATACCGACTTTCTGCTCGCGATCGAAGACCTGACCGTGTCGTTCGACGGCTTCAAGGCGATCGATTCGCTCAATCTCTATCTCGAACGCGGCGAGCTGCGCGTCGTGATCGGCCCGAACGGCGCAGGCAAGACCACGCTGCTCGATCTCATCTGCGGCAAGACGAAGGAAACGGCGGGCAGCATCAAGTTCCGCAATGAGGAAATCACGCATCTCGCGGAATTCCGCCGCGTGCGTAAAGGGATCGGCCGCAAGTTCCAGACGCCGTCGATTTACGAAAACCTGAGCGTGGCGCAGAACCTCGAAGTGTCGTTTCCGCGCGGACGCAGCGTGTTCGGCGCGCTCGCGTATCGCGAGGACGCCGACATGGCCGATCGCGTGCGCGACGTGGCCGATGAAATCGGCCTCGCCGGCACGCTCGATCTGGAAGCGGGGCTGCTGTCGCACGGCCAGAAGCAGTGGCTCGAAATCGGCATGCTGCTGATGCAGGACCCCGAACTGCTGATGCTCGACGAGCCGATTGCGGGCATGAGCGTGCGCGAGCGCGAACTGACCGCCGATCTGCTCGACCGCATTTGCCGCAACCGCTCGATGATCGTGATCGAGCACGACATGGCCTTCGTGGAGCGCATCGCGCACAAGGTCACGGTCATGCATCAGGGGAAGATTCTCGCGGAAGGACCAATGGCGCAGGTGCAGGCCGATCCGCGCGTGATCGACGTGTACCTGGGCCACTGAGCCGGCAACCGAACGACAACACGGAGAACACATCATGCTGGAAGTCGACGATCTCGTCGTCAGCTACGGTCAGAGCGAGGTGCTGCATGGCATCGGCTTTGCCGTTGCGCAAGGCGAAAGCGTGGCCGTGATGGGCCGCAACGGCATGGGCAAGACGACGCTGTTCAAGGCGCTGATCGGCATGCTGCCCGCCAATCGCGGCACCGTGCGCGTGGCCGGCGCCGACGTCTCGAAGGACGAGAGCTACCGCCGCGTGTCGAAAGGCATCGGCTACGTGCCGCAAGGGCGGCAGATCTTCGCGTCGCTGACCGTCGAGGAAAACATCCAGACGGGCCTCGAAAACGCGCAGAGCCAGCGCGTGCCCGACGAACTTTACGCGTTGTTTCCCGTGCTGTTCGACATGAGAAAGCGCAAGGGCGGCAATCTGTCGGGCGGCCAGCAACAGCAACTCGCGATTGCGCGCGCGCTCGCGACCGACCCGAAAGTGCTGTTGCTGGACGAGCCGACCGAAGGCATCCAGCCGTCCGTCATCAAGGACATCGCCAAGGCGCTCAACCAGATTCGCACGAGCCGCCATATCGCCATCGTCGTGTCGGAGCAGGTGTTGAGCTTCGCGCTCGACGTGGCCGACCGCCTGTTCGTGATCGAGGGCGGGCGCTTCGTGCACCAAAGCACGCGCGATGCGGGCGACACCGACCGCATCCGCGAATATCTGTCCGTCTGAGCGCGGCGCGGCGTTCGCGCGCCGCGCCGTATGTCAATCCGCGAACCCAGGAGCGAACGCCATGCCCGAGACTCTCATCAAGGTCGATCTGAACCAGTCGGCTTACGAAAACGAACAGGTGCACAACCGCTGGCACCCCGATATTCCGATGGCCTGCTGGGTCAAGCCCGGCGACGATTTCATCCTCGAAACCTACGACTGGACCGGCGGCTTCATCAAGAACGACGACAGCGCCGACGACGTGCGCGACATCGACCTGTCGATCGTGCACTTTCTGTCCGGCCCGGTCGGCGTGCATGGCGCGGAGCCCGGCGACCTGCTGGTGGTCGACCTGCTCGACATCGGCGCGAAGGCCGATAGTCAGTGGGGCTTCAATGGCTTCTTTTCGAAGACCAACGGCGGCGGCTTTCTCACCGATCATTTCCCCAGCGCGCAGAAATCGATCTGGGATTTTCACGGGGTGTACACGAGTTCGCGCCATATTCCGGGCGTGAATTTCGCGGGCCTGATTCACCCGGGCCTGATCGGCTGCCTGCCCGACCCGGCACTGCTCGAGACCTGGAACGCGCGCGAAACCGGCCTGATCGCCACCGCGCCCGATCGTGTGCCGCCGCTCGCGAATCCGCCGTTCGCGGCCACCGCGCACATGGGCAAGCTCGCGGGCGACGCGCGCGACCGGGCCGCCGCGCAGGGCGCGCGCACGGTGCCCCCGCGCGAGCACGGCGGCAATTGCGACATCAAGGATCTGTCGCGCGGCTCGAAGGTGTTTTTCCCTGTCTACGTGGATGGCGCGGGCCTGTCGGTCGGCGACCTGCACTTCAGCCAGGGCGACGGCGAGATCACGTTCTGCGGCGCGATCGAAATGGCCGGCTGGGTGCATATGCGCGTGAATCTCATCAAGGGCGGCATGGCGAAATACGGGATTCGCAACCCCGTCTTTCAGCCCAGCCCGATCACGCCGACCTATAACGATTACCTCATTTTCGAGGGCATTTCCGTCGACGAGCAGGGTGGCCAGCATTATCTCGACGTCACCACCGCGTATCGCCAGGCGTGCCTGAACGCGATCGAGTACCTGAAGAAATTCGGCTATTCGGGCGCGCAAGCCTATTCGCTGCTCGGCTGTGCGCCGGTGCAGGGGCACATCAGCGGCGTGGTGGATATTCCGAACGCGTGTGCGACCTTGTGGCTGCCCACGCAGATCTTCGACTTCGACATTCGCCCGAATGCCGACGGCCCGATCCGGCACATCCAGGGCGGCGTCGATCTGCCGTGTTCGCCGGATCTCGCGAACGCGTGACCGACACACTGAAATGACGCAGGAATAGGAGGCCGTCATGCCAATCTACGACTTCGAATGCGCGAGCTGCGGGCCCTTCTCCGTCATGCGTCGCATCGCGGATCGCGAGAAACCGTGCCGCTGTCCCGATTGCGGCGCCGAAGGCGGGCGCGTCATCAGCGCGCCATCACTGGCGTTGATGGGAGGTACGCGCCGCGCCGCACACACGACCAACGAACGTGCCGCGCACGCGCCGCGTCAGTCCGGCGACGGGCCGCCACTACGCCATCGCGCCGGTTGCAGTTGCTGCTCGGGCGGCGCGTCGAAACTCGCAGGCACGGCGTCGGACGGCCTCAAGCGGCCGGCGGGACGGCCGTGGATGATCAGCCACTAAGGTGTGCCGCGCGCGAGCCGATGCGCGGAAGCAGCGGCCGTCGCGCGCGGCGTCAACGTGTACGTGTTAGAGGAGGAAGCGTCATGCGACAGGGTGATATTTCGAGTAGCCGCGACTGTGTGGGCGTCGCGGTGGTCAACTACAAGATGCCGCGTCTGCACACGAAGGCGGAGGTGCTCGACAACGCGCGGCGTATCGCCGACATGGTGGTCGGCATGAAGCAGGGTTTGCCGGGCATGGATCTCGTGGTGTTTCCCGAGTATTCCACGCACGGCATCATGTACGACCGCCAGGAGATGTTCGATACGGCGTCCGCGATTCCCGGCGAAGAGACGGATATTTTCGCGGCGGCGTGCCGCAAGGCCAACGTGTGGGGCGTGTTCTCGATCACGGGCGAGCGCCACGAGGAACATCCGCGCAAGGTGCCGTACAACACGCTCGTGCTGATCGACAATCGCGGCGAGATCGTGCAGAAGTATCGGAAGATCATGCCGTGGACGCCGATCGAAGGCTGGTATCCGGGCGACCGCACCTATGTGACGGATGGGCCGAAGGGCCTCAAGATCAGCCTGATCATCTGCGATGACGGCAATTATCCGGAGATCTGGCGCGACTGCGCGATGAATGGCGCGGAGCTGATCGTGCGCTGCCAGGGCTATATGTATCCGGCGAAAGAGCAGCAGGTGATGGTCGCGAAGGCGATGGCGTGGATGAACAACACCTACGTGGCCGTGGCCAACGCCACGGGGTGGGACGGCGTGTATTCGTACTTCGGCCATTCGGCGATCGTCGGGTTTGACGGGCGCACGCTCGGCGAATGCGGCGAGGAGGAAATGGGCGTGCAGTATGCGGAGCTGTCGCTGGGCATGATTCGCGACGCGCGGCGCAACATGCAGTCGCAGAACCATCTGTACAAGCTGCTGCATCGCGGTTATACCGGCACGATCCATTCCGGCGATGGCGCGAATGGCGTCGCCGAATGTCCGTTCGGCTTCTATCGCGACTGGATTGCGGATCCCGACGCCACGCGTCGCCGTGTCGAAGCGCTCACGCGCGCAACACCCGGCACGCCGGAATGTCCGATCGACGGAATTCCGCACGAAGAGTGAGTATGCGCGCCGTGGGCGTCGGGTGCTCATTGTGCGGTGGGTGCGGCACGCCATTCAGGTTTTGCCGCAGCAACGAAGTCTTCGATGAGTCGCGCAACTTCGGTCGGCGCCTCTAGCGGCGCCAAGTGGCCGACGCCAGGAAGAATATGCATGGTCGCTTGCCGAATACGCGGCAGCAGTTCCGTTCGCAATGTGACCACGCGATCCACCTGGTCCAGTTCCCCGGAGAGGACGATCGTCGGTACGTCGATCGAAGTTACGGCCGCACTGATATCTTCGCGCATCGCCACCTCCGGCCAACCAGCTTTAGCCTGCGGCGCAGCCTTCAGGCTATCCTCGATGACCATTTCGCGGCAGGCGGTGTCGAGCGGTTTGGCGGTAAGTACGTGGTCGATAACGAATTCGACCGACTCGCGCGATTGATAGGCGCCCGTCAGCGTCGCACGTTCTTCCGCGGAAAGCAGCATCGGCGATGGTGGCGATGGCGCGACCAGCACAAGGCCTTGAAGCCCGTTCGGCCGTCGCGACGCGATGAACTGCGCGACCTTGCCACCCATCGAATGACCGACGAGTACGTAGCGTTGCAAACCCAGTGTCTCGATGACGCCCTCGGCGTCGGCAGCGAGATCGGCAATACCGTAGCCATCCGCCGGCGCATCGGACTTGCCCCAGCCCCGATGGTCAGTGGCGACGGTGCGATATCGGCTCGATAACAGGTCCGTCACGCGTTGCCATGTCCGCGACGAGCCGCCGTAGTAATGCAGGAACACCAGGGCCGGGTCGCCCTGGCCGGCTTGGGTCACGTGGATTCGCGTGCCATTCGCTTCGATTTCCATTTGCGCTGCCTCTTCCCGGTTGGATGGATGAATCGTAGCGTCGCGCCTGCAATTTGATAATTGCACGCGGGATAGCGGCAGTCGATAATGGTGTTATCGAATCAGGCGGGGGCGAAAATGGACCGATTGACCAGCCTTGGCGTGTTCGTCGCTGCTGTCGAAGAGGGCAGTCTGGCTGCAGCCGCGCGGCGCTTCGGGTTGTCGCCGGCGATGGCCGGGAAACACGTGAGTGCGATCGAGGCCCAACTGAACGCGCGACTTCTGCAACGCACCACGCGGCGCTTGAGCCTGACCGATATCGGCCAGACGTACTACGCTCGCAGCAAGCAAATTCTGGAAGCATTTGAAGACGCCAACCGGGAGGCGCACGATTCGCAACGCACGGCGCGCGGCGTTCTCCGCATTGCGGCGCCTGTCACGTTCGGTGCGATGCACTTGGGCGAGGTCACGGCCCGCTATCTCGAGGACCACCCGCAGGTCAACGTGGAAGTGCTGCTCGGCGACCGCTATGTCGATCTCCTGGAGGACGGCATCGACGTCGCCATCCGGATTGGGAAGCTGCAGGACAGCGCGCTCGTTACAAGTCGCATCGCGCCATGTCGAATGGTCATATGCGCGTCGCCCGCGTACATCGAGCGGCATGGAATGCCGCGTAAGCCGAGTGATCTGGTTCATGCACAGCGGCTCGTCTTCAGCGAGGCCGTCTCGGCCGGGGATTGGACATTATTCGATGCGAAAAACCGCGCGCATGTCATCGAAGGGCCCTGTCGAATCGCTGCCAACAACACCCAGATGCTTCTGTCTGCCGCGTTGGCGGGCGCCGGCGTCGCGTACGGCCCGACTTTCGTCTTCGGGGAGCATGTGCGACGTGGCGAGCTCGTCGCGCTACTGCCAAGCTACCGAGCAACCGAGTTGACGATACAGGCGGTCTACCCGAGTGCTCGGCGCATCCCGCTCAAGGTTCGACGGTTCGTCGACTACCTGACTGCAGCGTGCGGCAACGAGCCGCCTTGGGATCGAAGTTGGAAAAGGTAGGATGGCGACAAGCCGCTACGCGCGATCGGCTGGCCCGGTTCAGGTAGAAGCGGTTCCGAGTGCCGACATCAAGTAATCGATCACTACCCGGACTCGCGTCGGTACGCGTCGACCGGTGGGATAGACGAGATGGGTTGCCATGCGTTCCGGCTGAAACTCGGGCAGGAGGACTTCGACTTGCCCGGTATCGATTTCCGCTCCGAAGAGCCATCGTGGCGCCTGGGCAATGCCGAGCCCGTGCAGTACCGCGGCGCGCACCTGCTCTGCGTCACCCGTAAAGAAAGACCCCTGAGGAACGCGATGAACGGTTTCCCGCCCGACCTTGAAGCGCCAAGGGCGGCGCTCATGGTTTCGAGCGAAGACGACGCCTGTATGTCCGTCCAGATCGGCCAGCCGGGCAGGCCTGCCTTTCGCTGCGATATAGCCCGGACTGGCCACGAGCAGCGATTCCGTTTCCGATAGTTTTCTCGCTGTCAGCGAGGAATCCACCAGCGGCCCGTGGCGGATTGCCAGATCCATGCCTTCCCCGACCAGGTCGACCTGTCGTTCGGATACGGATAATTCGAGCGCAACGTGCGGATATTGCCGAAAGAACCCGGGAAGGAGCGGCGTCACGCACAGGCGGCCGTAGGCAGGCGCGGTCGTCAATCTCACCAAGCCTTGCGGCGATTGCTGTCGCGTCCCGACCGACGACTCCAGCGAATCGAAGCCCTCCATCAAGGGCTTGGCCGATTCATAGAACGCCTGGCCCGCCGCGGTGATCACCACCTGACGCGACGTTCGCAACACCAGCTGAGCACCGAGATACTGCTCCAGCGCGGCAATCTGCTTGCTTACGGTTGGTTGTCCAATGCCTTCCTCTCGCCCTACTGCGGAAAAACTGCCGCATTCGACTAGTCGGACAAACAGGCGAATTGCATCCAGACGATCCATGGGTATTCGTATCGATCCATTCTGTATTGGAATCGATGGTATGCCGGGAGGCTGCGTTTCGGCAACGGGCTTACTTGTTTAAGTTACCGCCTGTGCAGTTACCGCCATCGCTGTTTATCGCTGGAGAAACGCGTCATGAAAGCTATCTGCGTTACCGCTGAACGCTCGTTGGAAGTTCGCGATATCCGGCCGCCGAGCCGGCCGGAAGCAGGCCATGTGCTGATCGACATGGAGGCATCTGCAATCAACCATGGCGACAAGATATTTTTGCGTGCGCGTGCTGACGATGGCAAAGCGCTGCCGGCGAGCCAGCACGGTGTGTGGGGCGCATCCGGTGCCGGGACGGTAGTGGCGACGGGTGCCGGTGTACCAGAGCGTTATATGGGAAGACGTGTCGCTGTCTACCGCTCGCTGAACCGTAGCGCGTACAACCTCGGGTTTTGGTGCGAAAAAGCGCAGGTGCCTTACACGAGTTGCCTGATCTTGCCCGAACACGTCAGCGCACGGGACTATTGCGGGTCGCTGGTCAACGTGATCGCAGCCTATGCGTTTCTCGAAACGATTACCGAGGCCGGGCATCGCGGCGTGATCGCCACGGCGGGGAACTCGGCAACCGGTCTGGCGCTCGCGGCCCTCGCTCGTCAGAGAAATATGCCGGTCATCTCCATGGTGAGGAGCCAGGCTGCGCAGGAGGCTCTGCACCGCGATGGTGTCGAGCATATCGTGCGCGCCGATGAAGACTTTACCGACACACTTGGAAAGCTGTCATCGGAGCTTGGAACGACGGCCGTATTCGATGGCGTGGGCGGTGCGCTGACCGGCCAGCTGGCAACCTGTCTGCCGATGCGCTCGTCCGTATATTTCTACGGCACGATGGCTGGCCCCGTTCCGTTTCCCGTGTCGGCGCCGCTCTTCATGATGAAAGATCTGTCGATGCAGCGTTTCAGCAATTTCGAGAGCCGCACGGTGCGAGAGCATGAAAGGCTGGTGGCTGCGCTGCATGCGCTCGAGAGCGTGATCGGCGATCCCGTGTTCAGGACGCGCGTCGGTCAGGAATTCAGCTTCGATCTGATCGACGACGCCATGACGTACGAGTCCGTCGACGGACGAAAGGCGATACTGGCGAGCCGGTCGTGAAGCATCGATGGGGCGTATCGGTTATCAACTTCACAGGAAAACGCGCGCGGTCACAAGGCTCGCGCGCAAACTCGGAGAATGGTTGCCATGCGGACAATTCAGTTACCGCTCGACGCGACGGTATTGGCTACCCCGGCGCAATCGCGCCGGTACTTCTGCATCAGGCGCGCCTGCGCCGAATCGATATCGTCGGGATAGCTGCTCTCGTCTCCGGACGACGGATCGTAGCCGACGGACTCCAGCTCGTTCAGTTCGTTGACGAGCTGTCGGTGGGAGATCGGGCCGTTCGCGTGCACGAACGGATAGTCATGGCATTGCGCCGACGTGAGGTTCGTCTCGGCATGCGCGGAGACGCTCGATGCGAGCATGGCGGCGCAGACGAGGTAACGGATGGGATGATTCATCTTCGGCTCCTGGATAGCGTTGAATAGAGGCCGTACGGCAGGATGCCTGCGTCGGCCGCGGGACGAAGATTAGGGACAGCGGACTATCCAAACAGCAGCGCGAGGATGAAACATGTTTTAGGAAAATCCGCATCCGGTCATGCATGGGCTGCCGCATGCACTGAAAGTTAAAGAATCCTTCATGCCTGTGTTCCCGGATGGTCAGGCGCAGCGGCGTATCGTCGAGCGATGGATCATTCGATGCCGCGCACCGCGCGGTGCGCACTGGGGGTAATGCAATGAAATCGACCGTCATGACGGCTGGACTGATCGCGCTGGCGTGTTCGTCGCTGCCGGCGTTCGCGAAGGTGCAGGGAACCGGGCTCGCGATTGCCGATGTGACGCTCGCGCACGCAAAAGCCGAACATGGAGATCGTGCGATCGATGCCGAGCGCAATCTCGCGTCGCATCGCGCGGACAGATCGAGCACGCAATCGCACCAGGGCTGAGATGCCCGACGTTCGAATCGATAGCGCAAGCCGCTACGGCTATCCGGTGACGCCGCCGGACGCATGAACGCGCGATTCCGGCCGAGCAACGAACATGACGGGCGCCTTGCCGATGGCAGCGCGCCCGTCATGTTCGTTTACGAGCCGAAGAACGGCACGCAGAAGTCGGGCGGCCCGACACAATCGTCTGGGCCGTCGGGCGGCGCGGAGGCGCACCCGGACAACATGACGCTGACAGCCATCGCGACGAGTGCGATACGGGCGGAACGAGCGAGCAACGGACGAAGTTTCATGAAGTTTGAGCAATTCGGTGGGCGGCTGGCGGCGCTGCCGGCGTGGGCCGGGCACCCCGCCCGGCCGCACGGTCGCGCGCATCAATGCGAATAGAGCGTGGAGTTCAGGTACTTGAGTTGTCCGTCCTGTTCGGCGTGCACGAGCTCGGCATGGACCTCGGCGCGCGTCTTTTCATGAATCGGCTGGCCGTAAGGCGGCACCCATTGGCCGGCAGCCTGAGTGCCTGGCACGCCGTCCTTGGTGGCGGCCGGGGAGATCTGCACCGGCCGGCTGCCGGTCAGTGCAAACGCGGGAACGGACAGCGTGCCGATTGCGGCGAGCAGGGTCGCGGCAATGACGTTGGCGGTTTTCATGTCGGGAGTCCTCATGATGATTGAACGGGTTCATCCACCGGCGCGGCGTGTCGGTGTCGCGCACGGGTTGAGGACAAGCATAGGCGGCGGACATTAGCGGATCGGCATACGCAACGTGAAAAGAAATTCATGCATCGGCGCGCAGTCGCGGCGACATCAAACCGGCATGCCGTGAAGCGTTTCGCGCGGTCGGGCCGACGTAAAAAACGGCACCCGTCATCGCGACGGGTGCCTTGAAATACGACACGCCTCGTCCGTGTCGCAAGGGAATCAGTTCGTTGCACGGGCCGGTGTCGCGGCCGGTGCTTGCGTACCGGATCCGGCTTCATCGGTCGACCACCCGCCGCCCAGCGCGGCGATCAACCCCACCGCCGCCAGTTGCCGGCGCGTGTCCAGCGCCAGCATCGCAACCTTCGTATTGAGTTCGGTGGTCTGCGCGGTTACCACATCGAGATAGCTGACGACGCCGTCCCGATAGCGCGACATCGACAACTGCAACGTGCGTTCGGCCGCCTCGAGTGCTTCCTGCTCGCGATCGGCTTCGTCGCCGAGGTGATGCGTGAGTGCGAGGTTGTCTTCCACCTGCTGGCACGCGTCGAGCACCACCGCGCGGTATTTCGCGCCGTTCTCGGCCAACTGCGCGCGCGCCTGGTCGGTGAGCGCCTGGCGCCGGCCGCCGTCGAACAGCGTCAGCGCGAGGCTGGGCCCGATCGACCAGATCTCGTTCGGCGCGCGGAGCCAGTGGCCGAGGCCCGAGCTTTGGTAGCCGCCGACCAGCCCGAGCGTGACGTCGGGGAAGAACGCCGCGCGCACCACGCCGATCTTCGCGTTGGCGGCGGCCATGCGCCGCTCGGCGGCCGCGACGTCGGGTCGCCGCTGCAGCAGCGTCGCGGGAATGCCGGCCGGGATCGTCGGCAGGTACGCCGCGTTCAGGTTCGGCGTCAGCGAGAACGACGACGCCGGTACGCCCGTGAGCGTCGCGATCGCGTGCTCGTCGAGCGCGCGCCGCGCCCGTATGTCCTCGGCCGACGCGCGGGCCGAATCGAGCTGCGTCTGCGCGCGCGACACGTCGAGATCGGACGCGATGCCGCCCGCGTGCCGGCTCATCGTCAGGCGCAGCGCGCGCCGGTAGGTGTCGATCGTGTCGGCCAGCAACCGTTGCTGCTGATCGAGCCCGCGCAGGCTGAAGTACGCGCTGGCGAGGCTGGCCTGCAGGCTCAGTTGGACCGACGCGAGATCGTCGGCGCTGGCCTGTGCGTCGGCGCGCCCGGCCGCGACTTCGTTGCGGACTTTCCCCCACAAGTCGAGGTCGTAGTCGAAGCCGGCGTCGAGGGTGTTGTCGCCATAGACGTTCGGCTGGTTCGAGCCGCGCAGCGGCCGCGTGGCCGATTGGCGGTTGCTCGAGACCTGCGCGCCGAGGCCGATGGTCGGGAACAGCCCCGAGCGCGCCTGATCGAACAGCGCGGCCGCTTCGTCGTGGCGCGCCACGGCCGCGGCCACGTCGGGGTTGGCCGCGGCCACCCGTGCCTCGAGCCGGTCGAGCACGGGGTCGCGAAACGCCGTCCACCAGCCGTCGCGCGCGATGCGGTCGGCCGGCTTCGCGGCCTGCCAGCCGCCCGCTTCCTTGAAGCTGGCCGGCAGCGCCGTTTGCGGCGCGTGATAGGCGGGCGCGAACGAGCACGCGCAGAGGAACGCGACGCCGGCGAGCATCGCGCAGAGCCGAAGCCGGTTAGCCATGCGCACGCTCCGTGTTGCGCTTGGCAGACGCAACGGTGGGGGTCGGCGCCGCGAGCCTGACCGGGTCGCCGTCGGCCAGCGAATCGGGCGGATTGTCGATCACGCGATCGTCCGGCGCGAGGCCGGTCGCGATCTGCACGTGCGTGCCGAGATCGGTCGCGATCGTCACGGGCTTGAGTACCGCGCGATCGTCCTTGCCGACCACGGCGACCTGCAGGCCGGCCTGCCGGAAGATCAATGAGCTGGCCGGAATCGTCAGCACGTGGGTGCTGCCGGCCGATAGCGCGAAATGCACTTCGGTGTATTCGCCGGGGATCAGCTTGCCGTCGCGGTTGTCGACCATCAACTGGACGAGCAGCGTGCCGGTCGAATCGGCGATCGCGTCGTCGGTATCGACGAGCGTCGCCCGGAAGGTCTCGCCCGGATGCTCGGGCACGGTCAGCGTGGCCGTCATGCCGGGCCGGATCGCGGCGGCCTCGTTCTGCGGCACGCTCACGTAGACGCGCATCCGGTGGACGTCGGACACCGCAAACAGCTCCGGGCCGGCGCCGCCGCCGGCCGAGATCAACTGGCCGATGTCGGTCTTGCGCGCGGTGACGACGCCGTCGAACGGCGCGACGATGCGCTTGAACGCCTCCAGCGCGTCGAGGCGCCGCACGTTTGCTTCGTTGGCGGCGACGATCGCCTGCTTGGCCGCGAGGTCGCTGGTCTTCTCGTCGGTTTCCTGCTGCGACACCGAATCCTGCGCGAGCATTCTGGTCCAGCGCGCGGCCGTGGACGCGGCCAGCTTCTCGTTGGCGAGCGAGCTCTGCAGGTCGGCACGCGCCTGCTGCAATTGCTGGTCGAGTTCGGGCGTATCGATCAGCCCGAGCAATTGCCCCGACTTCACGTGCGCGCCGATATCGGTGTACCACGCATGCAGGTAGCCCGACACCTGCGCGTGGATCGGCGCGCTCTCGAATGCGGACAGATGGCCGGGCAGCACGAGCGTCGCGCCGTCGCCGCCGACCGACGGCGTGTACGCGACCACGGTCGGCACCGCCTGTTCGGCGGACCAGGTCGTCATTTCCTGTTTCGCGTGCGCGCGGCCGACGATGCCGGTCGCCACGATGCCGACCGCGATCAGCGCGGTGAGCGTGGCGACGAGCTTGAGGTTGGGCAGCCGTTTCGGCGACTTGATATCGATCTCAGTGGACATGGGAGGCTCCGGACGCGGAAAGGGAGGAAGCGCGGGGCGCGTCGTGCTTCAGCGCGTCGCGCCGATGCACGAGGCTGAACACGACGGGAACGAAGAACAGCGTCGCGATCGTCGCGCACGCAAGGCCGCCGATCACCGCGCGGCCGAGCGGTGCGTTCTGCTCGCCGCCGTCGCCGAGGCCGAGCGCCATCGGCGCCATGCCGATGATCATCGCGAGCGCGGTCATCAGCACCGGGCGGAACCGCGTGAAACCGGCTTCGAGCGCGGCGGCCAGCGCGTTGCCGGTGTCGGCCAGGCGTTCGCGCGCGAAACTGACGACGAGGATCGCGTTGGCGGTGGCCACGCCCATGCACAGGATCGCGCCGGTCAGCGCCGGCACCGACAGCGGCGTATGCGTGGTGAACAGCATCCAGACGATGCCGGCCAGCGCCGCCGGCAGCGCCGAGACGATCACGAAAGCGTCGGCCCACGAATGGAAGTTCACGACGATCAGCAGGTAGATCAGCACGATCGCGCCCACGAGGCCGAGCAGCAGGCCGGCGAACGCGCCGTTCATGGTCTGCACCTGGCCGCGCAGCGTGACGGTCGAGCCCTTCGGCAGATCCTTCGCGGTGGCTTTGACGATGCCGTCGATGTCGGCCGCGACCGCACCGAGGTCGCGCCCCTGGGTGGTCGCGTAGATGTCGAACAGCGGTTCGATGTTGTAGTGCGACACCACTGCGTTGCCGACGCCGCGCGTGATCGTGGCCAGGCCGCCCAGCAACTGGGACTGGCCGTTCGCGCCGGTGACCGGCAGGTTCCGCAGCGCCGACAGCGTGGTCATCCTGTACTGCGGCGTTTGCGCGACGATCGGATAGGACACGCCGTTGTGCGGGTTGAGCCAGTAGGTCGGGTCGACCTGGCTGGTGCCGGCCAGCGTCGCGACCACCGAGTTCGTCACGTCCTGCTCGGTGATGCCGAGCTGGTCGGCGCGCGTGCGATCGACCGTCACCGTGAACTGCGGATAGGTGCTGGCCTGCTGGATGCGCGGATCGGCGACGCCGGCGACCAGCCGCAGCTTGCGGTACAGCTCGCGCGCATAAGCGAGATTGGCCTGCTGGTTCGGGCCGGCCACCTGCAGGTCGACCGGCGCCGGCGCGCCGAAGTTGAGGATCTGGCTGACGATGTCGGCGGGCAGGAACGAGAACGTGGTGCCCGGATAGGCGCGCGGCAGGCGTTCGCGCAGCGTGTGCACGTAGTCGGCGGTCGGCGCGTGATCGTGCGACAGCGAGATCAGGATGTCGCCGTCCTGCGGCCCGAGCGTGCCGCTGTTGTTGTAGGTCAGGTTGATCCCGCTGTTCGGCAAGCCGATGTTGTCGATCACTGCGCGCAACTGCGCGGGCGGGATCACGCCGCGAATCGTGCTCTCGATGCGGTCGAGCTCGGCGGCGGTTTCCTCGACACGTGTGCCGACCGGCGCACGCACATGTAGCGCGATCTCGCCGGAATCGATGGTCGGGAAGAAATTGCGGCCGAGCGACGGGGCGAGCAGGAAGGACGCGGCCACGATGCCGAGGAAGGCGACGACGAACGGCTTGCGGCGCGTGAGCGCGAGGCCGAGCAGGATTCGGTACGACGCGCGCACGGCTTCGAAGCGGCGCTCGAACGCACGCTGGAAGCGCACCAGCGGATTGCGCGACGGCGGGACGTCGTGCGCGCCGGCATGGCCCGCGTGCGGATCCATGACCGCGGCCAGTTCGCCCGACGCGTGACCGGCCGATGCGTGCGGCTTGAGCAGGTATTGCGCGAGCATCGGCACGAAGGTGCGCGACAGCACGAACGACGATGCCATCGAGAAGATCACCGCCTTGGCCATCGGCACGAACAGGAAGCGCGAGATGCCGTCGAGCATCAGCATCGGCACGAACACGATGCAGATGCACAGCAGCGAGACGAGCGCCGGCATCACGATCTGTTTCGCGCCGTCGACGATCGCGGTGCGCGTGTCCTTGCCCTGTTCGAGGTGCCAGTTCACGTTCTCGATCGTCACGGTCGCATCGTCGACCAGGATCCCGACCGCGAGCGCGAGGCCGCCGAGCGTCATCACGTTGAGCGTTTCGCCGGTGGCCGCGAGCAGCGCGATCGCCGACAGCACGGCCAGCGGGATCGACGCGGCGATGATCAGCGTCGAGCGCCACGAGCCGAGGAACAGCAGGATCATCAGCGAGGTCAGCGCGGCGGCGATGATGCCTTCGCGCGCGACGCCGCTGACGGCGCCGTTCACGAAGGTCGACTGGTCGCCCATCGTGACGAGCTTCAGGCCCGGCGGCAGCGTCTGTTCGACCAGCGGCAGCTTCGCCTTCACGCCGGCGATGATGTCGAGCGTCGAGGCCGAGCCGTTCTTCAGGATGCTCATCAGCACCGCGCGGTGGCCGTCCACGCGCACGATGTTGCCCTGCGGCGGATAGCCGTCGCGCACGTGCGCGACGTCACGGACATAAATCGTCGTGCCGTCGACCGACTTGATCGGCAGGTCGTTCAGCGCGTCGAGCGAGAGCGGGCTGTTGTTGAGCTTGATGTTGTATTCGAAGCGGCCGATCTTCTGCGTGCCGGCCGGGATGATCTGGTTCTGCTGCGCGAGCGCGTGCGCGACGTCCTGCGCCGACAGCCCTTTCGACTGCAGCGCCTGCGGGTCGAGATCGATCTGCACTTCACGTGTCTTGCCGCCGTACGGCGTCGGAATCGCAACGCCCGGCACCGACAGCAACTGCGGTCGAATGAAGTTGACCGCGTAATCGCCGAGCTTCTGTTCGTCGAGCGTGTTGCTGGTCAGCGCGATCTGCAGCACGGGCACGGTCGACGCGTTGTAGTTGAGGATCTGCGGCGGCGTGGTGCCGGGCGGCATCTGCTTGAGCACGGTCTGCGAGATCGACGTGACCTGCGCGGTCGCCGTGCGGATATCGACCGTCGGCTGGAAGAAGATCTTCACGATGCCGTAGCCGCGGAACGATTGCGACTCGATATGCTGGACATCGTTGACCGTCGTGCCGAGCGTGCGCTCGTAGTACGTGATCACGCGTCCGGACATGTCGTCCGGCTGCAGGCCCGCGTAGTTCCAGACGACGCTGATCACCGGGATGCGGATGTCCGGGAAGATGTCGATCGGCGTTCGGACCGCCGCGAGCGGGCCCGCGATCAGGATCAGCAGCGCCAGTACGACGAACGTATAGGGCCGGGCGAGCGCGAGCCGGACAATTTTCAGCATGAGGTGCTGCTCCGTTCAATATCGTCGTGAAGAAGAGCCGGATGTGCGCGTCGTCGGGAAAAACCCGAGGCGCAACCGATGAGCGCATTCTGCGGAGCGGCCACTAACAGCCGGTCGCAAAAAAGATGAAACAAGTTTTAAGGAACGGGTGGGCTTAACCGGGCTGGTGGCCGCGAGCCGCGGATCGTCTTCGACGTCGGGATGTGTGCCACGGCGTGCGCGATGCCGGGGGAATCAGGCGGCGGCGAGATGCGTGGCGGTGCGGTCGGGCGTGCGATAGTGGGCAACCACATAGCCGATGAAGCTGCGCACTTTTCCAGCGCTTTCTAAAAAAAGATTCATGCGCAGTTCACGAATCTTCAGCCGGTTCACGTGTACCGAGGTCGATAATTGGATCGCGTAATTCCGGCAAGGACGACAAAAATGACACAACCGTTGAGCATCAAGATGATCGAGGAGCGCGGCAAGCTCGTGGTGCTGATGTCGATCGAACGGGGCGCAGCCGTGCTCGATCCGGAAGACGTGGACGCAGTCATCCAGTACTTGAGTCTGCTGCGCGCGTCGATGCAGCCGGCGGTGCCGGAGCGTCCGCCACACGGGCAGCAATTCGTGACGGAAATGGATCCCTGCTGGTATGCCGAGCGCCATCCGGTGCAGGGCGGCGTGGTGCTGTTACTGCGTCATGGCGGGCTCGGTTGGGCAAGCTTCGCACTACCGCCGTGCAGCCTCGAACGGTTGCACGCTTCGCTGACGCAACTGCTCGAGGACGAGCGGCGAGCGATCAGCCTGCCGCACTGAATCTGCGTCGCGAACGTGCTTGCATGCGGCGTCGTTGCGACGGAGTGATTCGGTAGCAGCCAGTGCGTGAACGCCGTCTCCCGGCACGGGCCGCGGCGCGCGCTATCCGCGCCCGACGAACGGCATCGCAGTCGCCATGATCGTCATGTTGAGGATGTTGGTGTCGAGCGGCAGATTCGCCATCTGGACGACCGCGTTCGCGACATGCGCGACGTCCATCCGCGGCTCGGGCGCCAGGCTGCCGTCCGCTTGCGGGACGCCTTGCGTCATCCGTTCCGTGAGCGACGTCGCGGCGTTGCCGATATCGATCTGGCCGCACGCGATGTTGTACCGGCGGCCGTCCAGCGCCAGCGACTTCGTGATACCGGTCACCGCGTGCTTGGTGGCCGTGTACGCGATCGTATCGGGGCGCGGTGCGTGCGCCGAGATCGAGCCGTTGTTGATGATCCGGCCGCCCTGCGGCATTTGCGTTTTCATCAGCCGCCACGCGGCGCGCGCACACAGAAAGACGCCGGTCAGGTTCGTCGCGACGACGCTGTTCCACACGTCGAGTTCGTATTCGTCGAGGGACACGACCGGGGCGTTGCGCCCGGCGTTGTTGAACAGGACGTCGAGCCGGCCGAACCGTTGCGCGATCTGCGCGAACGCGTGGTCGACCGAGGCCTCGTCGGTGACGTCGACGGGAAACACTTCGGCGTCGCTGCCGGCGGCGCGGATCGCGTCCTGCGTGTCGCGCAGCGACGCCTCCGTGCGCCCGAGCAGCGCGACGGTGAAGCCGGCCTGGGCGAGTGCGAGGGCCGCGGCGCGACCGATGCCGGAGCCGGCGCCCGTGACGGCGGCGAATTTCTTCGAGACGGACATGGCGTGATTTCCTGCGGGTCGAGTAGGGGAGGCAGGCGACGAACGATGTCATCGCCACTTCGGCAATGTAGACGAAATGCGGCGGGTACGGATTCAGGCGACGCCGTCAAGCGCATCGGATGCCATGGTTTTCGCTGAACGCGGAGCCGAGCAAGCGGCACGGCGGGACAATGCCCGCCGGCCGTCACTTCACGCACTCCAGCGCATACTTCAACCCCTGCCCGAGCAACCCGCGCCAGACGTCCCACGTGTGCCCGCCGTCGACGATGCGCAGCTCGGCCGGGTTCTGCGCGCGGCGCAGGTGCGTGTACAGCACGCTCGATTCCGCCTGGATCGTCAGGTCGTCGTCGCCGGCCGCGATGAACATCGGCACGCGCCAGTTGCGCGCGAAATAGCCGCGCAGCAGTGCCGGGTAGTTCAGCTCGTGCCACACGCGCGAATCGAACTGCCGGTCGCCGAACACGCCGACGTAGCGCGCGGCGGAATTGAGCGGCGGCTCGTTCGCATAGATCGCGGGGCTCAGCAGCATCGCGCCGCAGAACAGCCCCGGTTCGAGCAGCGAGAAGCGCAGCGCGCCGAAGCCGCCCATCGACACGCCGCCGATCGCGCGGCCCGCGCGCTGGTTCGACACCGCGAAGTGCGCTTCGACTTCGGGCAGCAGGTCGTTGAGGAACGCGCTCTGCATCTTCTCCTTGCGGTCGACGTACCAGTCGGTGCCGCCCTGCGGCATCACGATCACGACCGGCGGAATGTCGTGGCGCTCGATCAGCGTGTCGGCGGTGGCCTGCAGCCGGCCTTGCGTGACCCAGTCGTTCGCGTTGCCCGCGTTGCCGTGCAGCAGGTACATCACCGGGTAGCGCGCGCCTTCCGGGTTGTAGCCGGGCGGCAGGTAGACCGTGTACGACCAGTCGCGCTTCAGCGACGCCGACCGGAACGTGCGCAGCACGACGCTGCTGCCCGGATTGACGGGCGGCTCCTGCGCGGTCGATGGCGTCGTCGCGGTCTGGACGGCCGGCGGCGCGGGCGATATGGCCGGCGCGGCGGCAGGCGCGGCCGACGGTGGCGTGGCGTGGGCGGTGGCGATCGCGCCGGCGATCAGGGCGAGGGCGAATGGAAGGGCGAGTCGGCGCATGGCGAATCGTTTCAGGAGTGGCGCCGGCTATCGTAGCAGCGGCGCATGACGGCGCGGCGCGTCATGGCCGCGAACCGAACGGCAGCCGCGCGACGAGCGGCCCGTAGAGTTTGGCGACGAGATACAGCAGTCCGATCGCGACCACGTCGGCGGTCAGGCCGAGCGGCACGTCGAGATAGCCTTCGGTCGCCTGGTAGAGCAGCGAATCGACCGCGAGCGAGATGCCGGTGCCCGCGACGAAGCACAGCAATCCCTGCCGGCCGATCGTGCCGATCCACGGCATCGCGTGCGCGACCTTCTTCATCCAGCCGAGGTGCACGAGCTTGGCGGCGAGCCACGCGATCGCGAGGAAGTTCACGAGCCGTAGCGCGCCGAGGTTCTGCTTGATCGACGGATCGGTCGGGAACGGCTCGATGCGCAGCCGGTAGTACGCGCCGGCCGCGACGATCGCGAGCGCCGCGGCCGTCAGCAGCCAGCCCTGCGGCTTCGGCGCGAGGGTCTGGTAGACGGGCTGGCAGCGCGCGATCACGCCGAGCACGAACAGGAATTGCCACGCGAACGGGTTGAAATCCCACGGCGCGCCTTCGACGGTCGGCAAGAAGCGTGCGACGTGCGGCGCCGCGTACCACAGCGATCCGCTGAACGCGAGCATCAGCCAGGGCTGCGTGCGCGCGAGCGGCAGCGCGAGCGGGACGAGCAGCGCGAAGAACGCGTACATCGGCAGCACCGACGCGAGGTAGGGCTGGCGGCGGAACAGCAGGATGTCGCGCAGCGCGGCGAGCGGCTTGTGCAGCAGGCCGTCGAGATCGTTGGTCGGCATGTTCGGGCCGTCGATCGCGAACGCGTTCAGCACGGCGGTGATCAGCAGCATCAGGCCGGCCGTCACCAGGAACGCGCGGTAGATCTCGAACGCGCGCCGGATGAAACGCTGGCGTGCGGCGGCCTCGTCATGCCGCTCGGCGAGCGAGTTGTACGCAATGGCGGTCGCGAAGCCGCCGAGGAACACGAACACCTCGGCCGCGTCGCACAGCGCGTACGCGTGCAGCGTCACGCGCGACAGGATGCTGCCGCCGATGTGGTCGACGACGATGACGAGCAGCACGAGGCCGCGGAAGAAATCGAGCTCGGCGTAGCGGCCGGCCCGGGCCGGCGCGGTCATCGGGGCGCCTTTCGGCACGGGCCGCGGGCACGGCCGGCACGCGCCGCGCATGAATCGGGGTCAAGCATGACTTCGTGAAGAAATGGCGAACGGATGCGCATTGTGCCATCGATGCGAAGCCTTTCGGGTTTACGCGAATGGCGGGCCGGCCGGCCGCTACCGACAAGCCCGGTCAGGCCGTCCGCGCAAGGGGCAGTTGGACGAGCGCAACGCTTTGCGCGCGACGACCCGCACCCGATGGACGGGCGGTTTGCGTCGTGACACCATTTTGTCCTCACGCGGCCGCACACCGCGTCGTCCGCCCTGCGGGCCACACATACAACAGATCGAACAATTCGCCGGGCGCATGGCCTGCCCGGCCCCCGGCTCCGGAGATTCGTCATGAGGAAGCACGTCATTTTTGTCGCCGCGCTCGCCGCCTTCGCCGCGCCGGCCTTTGCCGAGACCAGCGTGACGCTGTACGGCGTGATCGACGAAGGCTTCAATTACACGAACAACGTCAACGTCAATGGGGTCGGAAAGACCAATTACCAGCTCGCAAGCGGCTATGCTCAGGGCAGCCGGTGGGGCCTGAAGGGCAGCGAGGATCTCGGCGGCGGGCTGAAGGCGGTCTTCACGCTGGAAAACGGTTTCGACGTGAACAACGGCCGGCTCGGCCAGGGCGGCCGCATGTTCGGCCGTCAGGCGTTCGTCGGGTTGTCCGAGTCTCGCTTCGGCACGCTGACCTTCGGCCGTCAGTACGATGCCGTCGTCGACTATCTCGCGCCGCTGACCGCGAACGGCAACTGGGGCGGCACGCTGTTCTCGCACCCGTTCGACAACGACAACACGGACAACTCGTTCCGCGTCAACAACACGGTCAAGTACGCGAGCGCCGACTGGAACGGCCTGACGTTCGGCGGCACGTACAGCTTCAGCAACAGCACGGGCTTCTCGAACAACCGCCAGTACAGCATCGGCGCGCAGTATTCGCTGGCCGGGCTGCAGGTCGCGGCCGCGTACCTGCAGGCGAACAACCCGGGCATCGGCAACGCGGGCGCGATCGCGGCCGACGACGCGAACTTCGTCGCCGATCGGCTGCGCATCTTCGGCGGCGGCGTCAACTACACGTTCGGCCCGGCGACGGTCGGCGTCGTCTATACGAAGACCGACGTGAAGAACCCGGTATCGACGGTCTACCTGCCGGCGTCGACGTTCGCCGGCCTCGGGCTGACCGCGACGAAGTTCCAGAACTTCGAGATCAACGGCAAGTACCAGCTCACGCCCGAGTTCTACCTCGGCGCGCAGTACGTGTATACGGACGGCAAGTACGACGCCGCGGCCGGTTCGTTCAAGCCGAAGTACCACACGGTCGGCCTGATGGCCGACTACAGCCTGTCGAAGCGCACCGACGTGTACCTGCAGGGCGCGTGGCAGAAGGTGGGCGGCGACAAGACGGGCACGGCAGCCGACGGCGGCTATGTCGTCGGGACCGACGGCCCGTCGGCGTCGTCGAACCAGTTCGCGGTGCGCGCCGCGATCCGCCACAAGTTCTGAGGGCGCCGGCGCCGGGGTGAACGGCCCCGGCACGGCCGTCGTCAGTCCGCCCGGTGCGCGCCGTCGAGCGTTTCCGCGAGCCAGTCGACGAAGATCCGCACGCGCGGCGCGAGATGCCGGCCGGTCGGAAACACCACCGACACGGGCAGCGGCCCCGCATTCCATTCCGGCAGCACCTCGACCAGCGAGCCGTCGGCGAGCAGCGGCGCGAGCCCGTCGCGCGGCGCCTGGATCAGCCCGAGGCCCGCGAGGCAGCACGCGAGATACGCCTGCGAGCTGTTGACCGACACGACGCTGTGCATCTTCACCGTGTGCATCTCGCCCGAATCCATGTCCGTATATTCCCAGTCCAGCTCGCGGACCGTGCGGCTCGAGAAATAGCCGACCGCGACGTGGTCCGGCAGATCGTCCGGCGAGCGGGGCAGGCCGTGTCGCGCGAGATACGCGGGCGACGCGCAGTTGATCTGCGCCATTTCGCCGACGCGCCGCGCGACGAGCGACGTGTCGGACAGCACGCCGACCCGCACCGCGCAGTCGATGCCGTCCGCGACGAGATCGACGAAGCGGTCGGTCGTGCTGATCGCGATGCGCAGGTCGGGATAGCGCGCGTGGAAATCGGGCAGTGCCGGAATCACCTGGTTCAGCGCGAACCGCTCGGGCAGATCGACGCGGATCACGCCGCGCGGCGACGCGCCGGCATCCTCGAACAGCGTCTCCGCATCGTCGAGGTCGGCGAGCAACTGCACGCAGCGCTCGTAGTAGGTCGCGCCCTCGGCCGTCAGCGCGACGCGCCGCGTCGTGCGTTGCAGCAGGCGGATCTTCAGGTGCTTTTCCAGATACTGGACGGCATTGCTGACCGTCGGGCGCGGCAGCTGGAGCTGCTCGGCCGCTTTCGTGAAGCTGCCGAGATGGGCGACGCGCGCGAAGACGCGCATTGCTTGCAGATGGTCCATGCGGGCGAGAACCTTGGCGGGAACGGGAACAAGGCTCCATTGTTAATCACCGTCGAATGGTTTGGTGGGGCGTTTCGCGTTTATCGCGCGGCGTCGTGCGGCCAGAATCCGTTTCATCCACTCACCATTCGAAGGAAACGGACATGGACAGGCGTCAACTGGGCCGCACGGGCCCACAGGTTTCGGCGATCGGGCTCGGCTGCATGGGGATGTCGGATCTCTACGGGCCGGCCGATCGCGACGAAAGCATCGCGACGCTGCACGCGGCGCTCGACCACGGCATCACGCTGCTCGATACCGGCGACTTCTACGGGATGGGCGACAACGAGATGCTGATCCGCGACGCGCTGCGCGGCCGGGCGCGCGACCAGGTGGTGATCAGCGTGAAGTTCGGCGCGCTGCGCGATCCGGCCGGCGGGTTTGCCGGCTACGACGCGCGGCCCGCGGCGATCCGGAACTTCGTCGCCTATTCGCTGAAGCGGCTCGGCACCGACTACCTCGACATCTACCGGCCGGCGCGGGTCGATCCGGCGGTGCCGATCGAGGAGACGGTCGGCGCGATCGCCGATCTCGTGAAGGCCGGCTACGTGCGCCATATCGGGCTGTCGGAAGTCGGCGCGGACACGATCCGCCGCGCGGCCGCCGTCGCGCCGATCGCCGATCTGCAGATCGAATACTCGTTGCTGTCGCGCGGGATCGAGGCCGAGATCCTGCCCGTCTGCCGCGAGCTCGGCATTGGCGTGACGGCCTACGGCGTGCTGTCGCGCGGGCTGCTGGGCGGGCGCTGGACGGCGGCGCGGCAGGGCGAGCGCGATTTCCGCGCGGCGAGCCCGCGCTTCCAGGGCGAGAACCTCGCGCACAACCTCGCGCTGGTCGACGCGCTGCGCGCGATCGCCGACGAGAAGGGCAGCAATCCGGCGCAGGTCGCGATTGCGTGGGCGCTGTCGCGTGGCGCCGACATCGTGCCGCTGGTCGGCGCGCGCAAGCGCACGCAACTGCAGGACGGTTTGCTGGCGACAGAATTGCAACTAACGGTCGAAGAGCGTACACGCATCGAAGCGGCGGTTCCCGCCGGGGCGGCTGCCGGTGAGCGCTATCCGGCCGCGCAGATGGCGCACCTCGACAGCGAGCAGGGCCGGGGGTGATGCATGGGGCCGGGTCGGGGCCCCGAAGCCCCGTCCGGCGGGCCCGAGCCAGCCTCAGGCAAAGCCAGATGGCGGGCGGCATGGCGGGCAGGCACCATCGGCGCCGTACTCAACGGACGAATGCCGCCATGTCAATTCAGACGCTGACGATCATCGTGCTGGTTTTCCTGCTGGCCGGCGCGGTGAAGGGGATGATCGGGCTCGGGCTGCCGACGATCGCGATGGGGCTGCTGACGCTCGCGATGCCGCCGTCGGCCGCGGCGAGCCTGCTGCTCGTGCCGTCGTTCATCACCAACGTGTGGCAGTTGTGGCTCGGCCCGTCGTTCGGCGCGCTGCTGCGCCGGCTGTGGCCGCTGCTCGCCGGCCTGACGGTCGGCACGCTGACGGGCGGGCTGCCGGCGCTCGCGGCCGGCAGCACATGGACGCACGCGGCGCTCGGCGTCGTGCTCGTGCTTTACGGGGTATGGGGGCTGGCGGCGGCGCGATTGCCCGCGCCGGGCCGCCATGAAACATGGCTGTCGGCCGTGGTCGGCTACCTGACGGGCGTCGTGACGGCCGCGACCGGCGTGTTCGTCGTACCGGCCGTGCCGTACCTGCAGGCGCTGCGGTTGTCCAAGGACGATCTGATCCAGGCGCTCGGGCTGTCGTTTACCGCATCGACGATCGTGCTCGGCTTGCAATTGCGCGTGACGGGCGCGCTGCAGACGGTCGATCTCGGCGTGTCGGCGCTCGCGCTCGTGCCCGCGCTGGCGGGGATGGCCGGTGGCCAATACGCGCGGCGCGTGATGAGCGAGAAGATGTTCAAGCGTTGCTTCTTCGTCGGGCTGATCGCGCTGGGCGCGTATATGGCGGGATCGCGGTGGTGGTGAACGCGGGCCCGGGCACTGCATGATCCCGAAGCCGGCTTCGGCAACCGGCTTCGGGAAGGGGCGCGGGAGCGCGGTCTTGTCGCTTACGCCGGATCGGCGTACTTCAGCGTCCACCCGACCGTGCGGGTCGCGCCCGCGCCGAGCGCGAACGGCTTCGTCGTGCACGCGAAGTTCGAATGCAACTGCCCGATCGGCGTCGTCGACAGCGGATTCGTCGTGCCGTTCGCGGTGTCGAAGGCGGACAGCGCGCAGTTGTCGAACCCGGATGCCGCATAGCGCGTCGCCGCGCTGTTTGCGTACGTTACCGACACGCCGTCGCCGTTGGCCTGCGTCGACGCGAAATCCGCGAACGACGTGAAGTCCGTCTCGACCGCGAGGTTGCCCGCGAGCGTGCCCGAACTCAGCGTATCGCTGCGCGAGATCATGCCGTGCGCGAACGTCAGCACCGTGTGCACCAGCAGGTCGAGATCCGTCGTGTACGCGGTGTTCTTCGACGCGACGCGGAACTTCGTCGTATCGAACGACACGATCACCTGGCCGTTGCTTTGCTGCACGTTCAGGTTCTTGTAGTACGTGACGGGAATGTAGGTCTTCGCGTTGTACGTCACCTGCGGCACCAGCAGCGCATAGCCGAGGTCGGTCGTGCCGTAGATCAGCTTGTCCGAGAACGGCACCGGGTAATACGGCGTGTATGCGTCGTAGTCGGGCGCCTGGCTGAGGTTCAGGTTGATCACGCGCCGGCCGTCGCGCACGGTGAGCAGCGCGGCGCTGTACGGATGCGCGGCATCGCCCGGCTGGTTGTACCAGGTGAGCGTGTAGCGCGGCAGCGCGTCGAGCCACGCGCGGTAGTCCGCATCGGCCATCGGCGCCTGGCCGCCGAAGCCGAGCTTGTTCCACCATGCGTTCACGTACAGGTACTGGTGCAGCAGGCTGAAGTTCTCGCCCATCACGCGCGGCTTGCCGCGATACGTGTCGGTGCCGCGGCCCTTGACCCACATGTTCACCGACGGCGTCGGCAGCGACGGGTCGTACCAGTACGTGTCGAAACGACGCGCGGCCTGATAGATGAATGCATACGCAACCTGTTTCTCGCGATCGGTCAGCACGCCGGCATTGGCCGCGGCCGTCAGCACCTCCATGAACGCGGAATCGCCGTACGGGCCGATCGAGCGGCCGTAGTTGAAGCCCTGGCCGTCGGCGTTCAGCTGCGGCAGGATCAGGTCGACCGACTTGCGCAGATAGCCCTTCAGCTCCGGCGTCAGATTCGCTTCGTTGCCCATCTCGAACGTGCGCTCGACCACTTCGCCGATCAGCAGCGTGCTGTAGCGGTCGAAGCGCGTCTGGTCGTAGTAGGTCGTGTGCGTGTTCGATGCTTCGTCGGAGAACCCGCCCGACGAGTCGTTGCGGATGTGGTTCGTCAGCGTGTACAGCAGCGCGTCGCGTGCGCTCATCGTCGCGACCGCCGGATCGGTCTTCGATGCGAACGACGGGCTGCTCCAGCCGAGCTTCTGGCGCAGCCCGGCAATGCCGTAGGACACCGCATAGTAGTTCTGCGCGGTGTTGAGCGACGCGATGTCGATCGGCGTGCCGGCGGCCGGGCAGGTCGTGGTCTTGCCGCTCGCATCGGGGCCGAACATGTCGCAGAACGTGAGCCGCTGCTGCAGCGTCGCCAGCATCGCATCGCTGAAGACTTCGTTGAGCATGCCGTGCGCCTTCAGGTTGTTCAGCGCGACGAGGTAGTAGTACTCGCCCCACGAGGTATTCGCATACGCGTAGTTGCCGCCCGACTGCGCCATCATCGCGGTCGTGATCGTCTGGTACGTCGCGAGGTAGCTCGCGTATTGCGGGTCGTTCTTCGCCTTCATGTCGATCAGGATGTAGGACAGGCCGAGCGCGAGCTTGCCGGGCAGGAATTTGTCGCCGGTATTCGTGTCGAGCACGTGGACGGGCGTGCCGTCGCCGAGATCCATCACCACCTGCGTGAAATCGGGCGATTTCCGGATCAGGTCGAACAGCGCGCGCATCTGGCCCATCATCGTGAGCGGGATGTTCGTGCCGGCCGGCACGCGGGTGTCGGGCGCGCCGTAGACGAGCGCCTGCAGCGAGTTCGCTGCGAGCGTGGGCGGGGTGGACGTAGGGGGCGCCGACGGCGTGTCGGTCACGTCGTTGCCGCCGCACGCGCTGACGAGCACGACGGAAAGGGCGCTGAGCGCGAATCTGCTGCGCGGATGCATGGTGTCTCCAATTTTGAATAGTGATGAAGCACGGGCACGTGTCGCCGATGCCGCGCTCGGTGCCCGTACCGGGCGTCCGCCTTGCAAACCCTGATCCTTGAAGACGGACGGCCTGAATCGCAAATCGAGCAGGCAAGCGTTCCCCCTGCACGGGCCGTGATCGGCGTCGCGCTCGAGCATTGGAAAACGTTTTCCAAATTTAGGCATCGATCGGCGCGATGTCAATGAACTTTCACATCGGATGCGCCGGTAGAAACCCGAATGGAGGAAGCCGGGGCGTGCGAGAGGGGAATCGGAATTACGCGTAAATCGTCGGGATGTTTATCTTGACGATCGCGTGGTCATCGTGCGAAAGAAAAGCTTTGAAGCGGTGAGGGCAAGCATGGGCGGGAAACGGGTTCTCGGTGCATGAAGAGAGAAAACGTTATCCATAAGAATCGGAATGCAGCGAACCGCTCACGGCCGCCCGCCGCCGCATGCGCCGACCCGCCGTTTCGACGACGTTCAAAGCTGCTTCTCGATCGCCGCCTTGTCGATCACCGACCACACCTGGCGGATCTTGCCGTCGTGAAACTCGTAGAACACGTTTTCGGCGAACGTGACCTTGCGGCCGTCGACGGCGAGCCCCATGAACGTTCCTTTCGGCGAACACGCGAAGCGAAGGCGGCACGCGACGCGCGGCGGCTCGCACACGAGCAGCCGGATGTCGAAGCGCAGATCGGGAATGTCGCGGAAGTCCTGTTCCAGCATCGCGCGGTAACCGGCGAGGCCGAGCGGCCGGTCGTTGTGGATCACGTCGTCGGACACGTATTCGCCGAGCGCCGTCCAGTCCTGCCGGTTCAGGCAGTCGATATACGCGCGATAGCGGGTGGCGAGATCGGTATCGGTCATGGCGATGTCTCCGTAGGTCGATGGGACGAATCGAATGCGGCGCGCGTTACGGCGGCGGCGCGTCGCCCGACAGGAACGCGACGAACTCGCGCGTGTACTTCGGCAGCGCGTCGAACGACCGCGCGCAGAGCGTCAGTTTCCGATGGCTCCACGGATCGGACAACTCGACGAGCCGCACGTCCATCGTCTGCATCGCGCGCTCGGCCGCATGCCGCGACACGATGCCGATGCCCACGCCGCTCGCGATCATGCGGCAGATCGCGTCGAAGCTCTTCAACTGCACGCGATAGCGGATCCGCTTGCCGAGCGCGCGCGCCTGGTCGGCGAGATGCACCTGCAGCGCGCTGCCGTCGGTGAGGCCGATGAAGTCTTCGCCGGCGATGTCGTCGAACGCGACCGCGCCGTACGACGCGAGCGGATGCGTGGCCGGCACGACGACGATCAGCCAGTCTTCGCGGAACGGCTTCTGTTCGAGGCCGCCGAGCCCGACCGAATCGGCGACGATGCCGACCTCGGCCGTCTTGTTGCGGATCGCATGCACGATCTCCTGGCTCGAGCGTTCCTCGACGCTGATCGACAGCTTCGGATGGTGCGGCAGGTAATCGGCCAGCGCATCGGGCAGGTATTCGCTCAGCGACGCGGTGTTGCACAGCAACCGGATATGGCCGCGCAGCCCCTGGCCGTATTGCTGCAGTTCGCCGCGCATGTGATCGATCTGCTGCAGCACGGTGCGCGCGTGGTGTTCGAGCGCGCGGCCCGCGTCGGTGGCCTGCGCGCCGGACTTGGTCCGGTGCAGCAGCGGCACGCCCAGCTCGTCCTCCATCCCGCGAATGCGCTCGCTCGCGGCCTGCAGCGTGATGTGCGTTCGCTCGGCGCCGCCCGTGATCGTGCCGGCTTCGCAGATGTTCAGGAAGAGCCGCAGGTCGGTCAGGTCGAAGCGCATGATGGGCGGAGGGATGGCTGGGGGAATGGCCGATAAGTTAGCAGGAACCGCGGCGGCGGTCTCAGGGCCAGCCTGAGACCCGGTTCGTCGCTTCCGCATTTTCGGGGCGCGATCGACGCCCGATCATGGACACACATCAACCGGGGAGCCCGTCATGCGGATCGATTCGTCATGGGGTGTGTCCTTCAAGATCGCGCTGCATCTGCTGTTCCTGTGCATCGGTGTCGCGTGGGCCGGTGCCGAATTCGTCGCATGGTTGCGATGAATGTCGTCGCGCGACTATCGAAACAAATGAACCATAGTTTTTTGTGACGAAAATTCTTCCGTTTTTCTGCGCCCAGACCATCAAGTTTTTCCGGATCGGACCGTATTACCGGTAGCGAATGCCGGCCGGCATCCGGTCCGTGATCGTTTGTCATCATTGTTTGCATCCGGTTACACGTCGGCCGTTCCGTTTTTGAGATGCTTGAAAGATTGTCAAACCGGAGTCGGATCGTCCATGAAAACGCGCGAGATTCACCGCAAGGCGGCGTGGCTGTCGGGCCTGGCCGCCGTGCTTGTCATGGCCGGTTGTGCAAATACGCAGTCCGTTCCGCCGAGCGACACGCTGGCGGCGCAGCCCTCTGATTCGAGCTCGTCCGCCGCGGCGCCGCCGGCCGCCACGATGCCGGCCGCGCCGATGCCGGCCGCGCCGATTCTCGTCGCGCGGAAATATATCGTGAAACGCGGCGACACGCTGACGGGCATCGCCACCGCGAACGATTGCAGCGTGGCCGACTTGCGCACCTGGAACAAGCTGGCCGCGAACGGCAGGCTGCGCATGGGGCAGGTGCTGCGGATCGTCAAGCAGCAGCCGCTGCCGCCCGCGGGCGCGGCCGGCACGCAGGTCGTCGCGAGCAATGGCGCGGCGGGTAATCAGGGAACTGCGCAGGCCACGTCGCCGGCCAGCGCGTCGACCGCGAACGACCGTCAGGTCGTCAAGGAAACGAAGCGTCATGCGGGCGGCGTCGCGCTCAAGTGGCCGGCGACCGGCAAGATCGTCGAAGGGTTCCGGCCCGGGCAGAACCGAGGCATCCAGATTGCCGGCCGGCCGGGCGACCCGGTCCGCGCCGCGGCAGATGGGCGCGTGATGTACGCGGGCACCGGCCTGAACGATTACGGCAGCCTGATTATCGTCCAGCACAACGCGGATTTCCTGACCGCCTATGCGCACAACCGCAAGCTGCTCGTGAAGACGGGCGACATCGTGCATCAGGGCGATGCGATCGCCGAGATGGGCGACCTCGACAACTCGCGCGTCGCGCTGCTGTTCGAGGTGCGACGCGACGGCAAGCCGGTGAATCCGATGCCGTACCTGCCTTCGTCGCAAGGGTGAAGCGGGGCCGTTTCGCTGGAACGCGACGGCGGTCGCTGCTACGCTAAGGTTTGTTCATGCGAATCCCGCTATCGCGGGGCCGACGGGCGTCTTTCGGGGATGCGCGGCGAATGCCGTCGCGGGCCGACCGTCGGCGTGAACGGTCGCGCGTCGCCGATGCGCGGCCGCGTTGCTTCGCGCCACCGTTTCCGACAGAACAGACCTCATTCATGGAACACTCTCCGACACGCCGCTCGCTGTTGCTCGCCGCCGTTGCCGCGCCGTTCGTTGCCGCGTGCACGTCCGCGCCGGTCGCCGACCAGGGGCGCGCCCACGCCGCACAAGCCGAACTCGCCGCGCTCGAAAAAGCCTCGAACGGGCGGCTCGGCGTCGCCGCGCTCGATACGTCGAACGGCGTGCGCATCGCGCACCATGCGCGCGAGCGCTTCCCGCTGTGCGGCACGTACGCAGTCATGGCGGCCGCCGCGATGCTCGCGCGCGGCTCGCTCGACGCATCGCTGCTGCCGCGCCGCATCCTGTATCGCCGCTACGAAATCGTGTCCGGCTCGCCGATTACGGAGAGCCACGTCGACACCGGCATGACGATCGCGCAGCTGTGCGCGGCGATGCTGCAGTCGGGCGACAAGGGCGCGGGCAACCTGCTGATGGGCGTGCTCGGCGGCCCGCAGGCCGTCACGGCGTTCGCGCGCGAAAGCGGCGACACCACCTTCCGCCTCGATCATTGGGAACCCGAACTCAACAAGGCGGCGCCCGGCGACGAGCGCGACACGTCGACGCCGGTCGCGATGGTCGACACGCTGCAGCGGCTGCTGCTCGGCGACACGCTGCGCGAACCGCAGCGCGCGCAACTGACCGAATGGATGGTCGGCGGCGCACGCGGCGCGACCGGCATCGCGGCGGGCGTGCCGCCCGGCTGGCGCGTCGCCGACAAGGCCGGTACCGGCGGCTTCGGCACGACGACCGACGTCGCGGTGCTGTGGCCGCCGTCGCGCGCGCCGATCGTGATGGCCGTGTCGTTCACGCAGCCGCAGGCCGATGCCGCGGCGCGCGCGGACGTCGTTGCATCGGCGGCGCGCATCGCGGCGGGCGCGCTCGCCGCGACGGCCTGAGTCCCCGGCGTCTCGCGCGAAGCCGGCGTTTGGCTTATCGTGTCGGTCAGCGCGCGCCGGCGTCGGCGCGCGGTCCTTCCGCGTCGTTTTCCGTTCCCGTTTCCCGTTCGCCATGCGCCGACTTCCGCCCCTGCACGCGCTGCAGATCTTCTCGACGGTGGCTCGCCACCGCAGCTTCACGCGCGCGGCCGAGCAGCTGTGCATCACGCAGGGCGCGGTGAGCCGGCAGATCCAGACGCTCGAGGCGCACTACGGTTTTCCGCTGTTCAGGCGGCATGCTAAGGGCCTCACGCTGACGGCCGAGGGCGAGCAGTTGTTGCCGGTGGTCGACGAGAGCTTCGCGCGGATCGAGGACATCTCGATGAAGCTCACGCGGCAGCGCACCGATCTCGCGCTGAAGGTGCCGACCTGCGTGATGCGCTGGATGCTGCCGCGGATCATGCGCTTCCAGGGCGAGCATCCCGATCTCCATGTGCAGATCACGACCGCGTGGCAGCACGTCGTCGATTTCTCGACCGAACCGTTCGATGCGGCGGTCGTCTACGGCACGTCGCCGGGCGCTGGCGTGTGCGCGCTGCCGCTGTTCGACGAGCGGCTGACGCCGGTGTGCGCACCCGAGTTGCGGCAGGCCGCACCGCTCGATGCGGTCGGCGATCTCGCGCGCCATACGCTGCTGCATCCGACGCGCGACCATCGCGACTGGCGCGCGTGGCTCGATTACGCCGGCGAGCACGCGGTCGATGCGGAGCGCGGGCCGACCTTCGACACGCTCGACCTCGCGACCAACGCGGCGACGCAGGGCTTCGGCGTCGCGATCGGCGACGTGACGCTCGTCGACGACGACGTCAGCGCGCGCCGGCTCGAACGGCCGTTCGACATCGTGCTCGAGACGGGCGCCCGCTATTTCTTCGTCTATCCAGAGAACATCGGCAGCCAGCAGAAGATCCGCGCGTTCAGCGACTGGATCGCACGCCACCGCGACTGACGCGCGGCGGTTCCAGCGGGGGCTTCTACTGGTAAGTCACGACGGCGATCATCGGCGCGCGCGCGTTGCCCGGACGGTCAGGTAAAACGATTGCGCGGGAGGCCTGCGTAAAGATCGTGGTCTTGATCGTGCGCAGGCTGGCCGCGTCGACGAACGCGACTTGTCCGCTCGCCGGGCGCGGGCAGTCGGGCCGCACCTGCGCATGCGCGGCGTTGGCCGTGTCGACCGCGAACGAGCAGGGCGGCTCGACGATCATGCCGGTGAAGTGGATGATGCCGCCCGTGCCGGCGGCAAATGACGAGGACGAGGCCAGAAGCGAGGCAGCCAGGGCAAACGAGGCGGCAAACGAACGATGCTTCATGACAGGCTCCAGAGAGGAAGCGCGTCGCAGCGAGGCCGCTCGAATGGCAGTCCGTCAACGCTGCGGTGCTGTATGCGTAAACGGCAATTTCATCGAACCTCTTGAGTGAGAAACCGGAAATAACGACGACGAGCAAACGACGCCGTGTTCCTTCAATCAATTTATCTCAAAATTGTGCGGCCGCAAGTCGGGGTATTGCCGATGACGTAGACTCGGGGGAAGCGTGCCAATGGATGCGGGATTTGCAGATAAATCGTTGAGGGCTCAACGATTCGTCCAATCCCCAGGATGACGATTCGCCAAAAGAAAACGGCCGCTCGTGTGTGACGAGCGGCCGTTTGCGTCGGAGTGAACGACGCTGAGGTCAGCTTGCGCGTTTGCGCACCGCACCCACGACGACGAGCAGCACGATCGCGCCGATGATCGATGCGATCCAGCCTGCGCCCTGGCCCGGCGCATACCAGCCCGCGGCGCGGCCGATGTAGCCGGCGACGAGCGAGCCGACGACGCCGAGCACGACGGTCATCAGGATGCCCATCTTGTCGTCGCCGGGCTTGAGCGCACGGGCGAGGAGGCCGACGATGAGCCCGACGACCAGGGTTTCGATGAATTGCAGCATGAACGCCTCCCTATTGCTGTTGAGCTGTTGACGAAAGCAAATGGACTCGTGCGGCGCGCCGGGGTTCCCTGCGGCGGTGATATCGGCGCGCGGCGTGCCGAGTATCGCACGCCGCCGCGTCACGCGGATGTCAGGTCGCGGCGAGGCGTGCGCCGACGTCGTTCATTGATAGTCGAGCAGAACCTGCGCCGCGGCATGAACCGAACCGCCGCCGACCTTCGCGCCCGTTTGCAGGTACGACGCGCGGAGCTGAATCGACGGCGATCCGCCGGTGGCCCGGTTGTAGCCTGTCACCGTGTGCGACTGCCTCAGCGGCAGCGGCTGGCCGGTCGTGGGGTCGGCGATCTGGATGCCGACGCCGGTGGCCGTGGCATCCGGGCGCAACTGCATCCCGCCGGGCGTGCCGGCGACCACGTCGTCCAGCGGGGCCAACTGGTAGCCGATCCGGTTGTAGCCGGCCGGGCAGTTGTTCAACTGCACCCGGAAATCCGTCGCGCCGGCAGTCGAACCGACGCCGTTGAACACATGGTGCTGCACGGGCGGCAGCGTGACGGTCTGGTCGGGAATCGAGCAGGTTCCGTTGATGAAGCTGACCTTCGCGGCGAGGTAGATCATGGACGAGTCGCCGAAAATGCCGGACTTGTAACGGATCGTGTAATAGGCGCTGAGCGTGCCGGAATTGAGCGACCCGTCCTGCGGCTGCCGGCTGTCGCGAAACAGCATGATTTCGAGCGTGTTGCGCAGTGTCGTTTTCGTCGACGAGACGGCGACGTTGCCGTCGATGATCATGCGCGTCGACAGGCCGGACACGTTGGTTTCAAGGTCGGGGCCGTCGGAGGGCGAAAAACTGCCCTTCGGGTACATCGAGATGCTCGTGATCTGGCAGGTGCTCGCGCCGCAAACGTCCTGCGGCGTGAAGTAATAGCGCCCGACGACCACGCCCGGCGTGGCGTTTCCGGGGCTTGTAACGGTTGCTTGCCCGAATGCATAGAGGGAGGAGCCGGCGGTTGCATCGGTCGCGAACGCGACGCAGGCAAGCAGCCCCCCCGAGGCAGCCGCGATCATGCGGGCGCAGTGTCGGGCAATGCCGCCGCGTGCGTGGTACGTCAGGCCTGCCAGGCTCGTC
Source organism: Burkholderia sp. AcTa6-5 (assembly GCF_017815075.1). Taxonomy (NCBI): domain Bacteria; kingdom Pseudomonadati; phylum Pseudomonadota; class Betaproteobacteria; order Burkholderiales; family Burkholderiaceae; genus Burkholderia; species Burkholderia sp. AcTa6-5. The sequence continues at coordinate 67,472 of NZ_JAGIQE010000001.1, forward strand.
ATTCGGGTCGATGCGGACGATGAATTGAAATTGAACATGGGGATTCCTTATTGAATGCCGGCGGTCGTCGAGTCGGGCTGGCAGAGGCTCTTGATGGTCTGAAGGCCCGACGATTGTTTGCGACGTTCCGCGACGGGCAGCTCGTAGGCGATTCGACAGACCGAGCGGCGGTCGGCGCCCCATTGAACCGTCAGCGAGCCGCTGTCGACGAGCCCGCGCGCGAAGATCTTGCTCGCCTGGCCGACGACGCCGACTTCCTTGCCGGTCTCGTCATGCACGGTGGCACCGAACGGCAGCGGCTTGCCGTCGGCCTGGCGCGCCTGGACGAGCGCCGCGCGGCCGGTGTCGGTCGCGAAGCGAATGAGCGGCACCGCACCGGCGCGCGGGGCGATCTGCCGGCTGGTTTCCTTCAGCTCGACATCCATCGGGATGCCCTTCGGATCGAGCGCGACCGTATTGAGGCTGTATGGCGTCAGGTACGGCACGATCGCGTAACCGTTGCCGTCGACCTTGACGCCCGCCGCGTTCGTGACGCGCGCGCCGGCCGCGCCGGGCGCCTCGACGATCGCGAACGTCTCGGATACCGGTTGCGAGAACGTGATGCCGCCGCGGTGCGCGACCAGCGCGCCGCGCACGCCGAGCGAACCCTGCTGGAAGTCCGCGCTCGCGCCGGCGCTGGCATTGATTTCCGCCGCGCGCGTGCGATACGTGACGTTGGCGCTGCCGTCCGTGACCGAATCCGGCCCGGACGAATGGTTCGCACTGACGCTGTACGACAGCGCGTGGTCTTCGCCGAGCGATCCGGACAGCGTCGATTGCAGCCGGGTGCGGCCGAGCGTGTCGCGCGACACGTTGCCGGAGACGGTCATCGGGCGCTCGCGGCCGAACGGGATCGTGACGCTGGCGTAATAGAGCGTGCCCATGTCGCCGCCGGCATTGCGCTGCCGCGTGGCCGTCAGGCTGTAGGACACGTTGCGGAACTGGTTCGTATAGCCGACCGAGTAGTTGACGTCGGAGCCGGAGCGGTTCCAGTAGTTGACGGCCGACGCCGTGACGTTGATGCGCCCGCCGGTCGCGCCGAGGCGCTGCGTGAGCGCCAGCGACGCGCGATGGCGCTGGCGCCAGAGCGACTGGGCCGAGCGGCCGTCGCGCGCGGCATCGCGTGCCTGCATCGCGTCGTTGAGGCCGAAATAGCCGTCCGTCGAATAACGATACGCGGCGAGCGCGATGTCGGTGCCGGTCGCCTCGACCGACTTCGCATAGCTGACGCGCACGCTCGAGCCGCTGTAGCGCTTCGCGCCGGGGATCGAGGTCAGCGCATGCGTGACGTCCGCGCCGAACGCGCCGAACGACGTGTTGAACGCGCCACCCAGCATCGCCGATGCGTAACCGCCCGCGAGCGTGACGCCGCCGTATGCCGTCAGCAGGTTGGTCAGCCCGCGCTGGTACGTTGCCTGCGTGAACAGCGGCTGGCTCGACCCGTGCGGATTGCGCAGCGAGCCCGCGACGAAGCTGTAGCGGCCGACGCCCGGCCGCAGCGACATCGGCACGGCGGCGTAGGGCACCGAGAACGAGTGAACGGAGCCGTCGGCCTCCTCGACCGATACCTGCAGGTCGCCGCCATATCCGGTCGGGTAGAGGTCGTCGATTTCGAAATTGCCGGGCGCGACCGTCGTCTCGTAGATCGTCACGTCGTTCTGGCGGATCGTCACCTTCGCGTTGCTGTTCGCGATGCCGCGCACCACCGGCGCATAGCCGCGCAGCGAGTCGGGCAGCATCCGGTCGTCGGTCGACAGGCGCACGCCGCGGAACTGCGTCGAGTCGAACAATTCGCCCGACGTGTAGCTTTCGCCGATGACGAGTTGCGACGACAGCGACGGCAGGTCGCGCTGCAGATAGGTCGCGATGTCCTGGTACTGGCTCTCGCCGCGCGACGACCAGGAATAGGAGCCTTCGTGGCGAAAGCGCCAGTTGCCGAGGTTCACGCCGCCGTTCAGGCCGAGATAGCCTTGCGTCTGCGCGGTGTGGCCGCTGGCCTTCGACGAATAGAGGTTGAAGTTGTAACCGAGCAGGCCGACGGTCTCGCCGGAAGTCCATTGATCAGGGCTCACGTAGCCGCGTGCCTTGCGCGCGAGCGACGCCTGCGGGATCGACAGCCTCAGCGTCTGTCGCGTGAAGTCGAATGTCGCACTGGCGCCCGGCACGACTTCGTCGAGTCGCAGGCATGCGCCGTCGCCGTCCAGTCGCGCGACGACGTCCGGCGCGAGCTTGCCGAAATCGACGCCGACGCGCTCGAGCAGCGTGCGGTCGAAGCACGGCCGTGCGTCGCCCGAATCCGGCGCGGCCACGAAGCGCACGTCATAGCGGCCGATCCAGTCGGGACCGACATGAATGTCGGCGGTGTACACGCCGGGGGCCGTCACGTTGCGCCGGGCGAAGCGCGACACGTCGAAATCCCTGCCCAGGCGATTCTGCATGAACGCACCGTCGAACTCGACTTGCGCGAGCGTGCCTTCGGCGACCGCGGGTGTCGTCGCGCGGCCCTCGGCGGACCACGCGGCGACGCAGGCCGCCACCACCAGGTGGATCGGCTTGACGCGCGGCAGGTCGGCCGCGCCGCGGTGCGGCAGTCGAGTCGGGGTCATGCGCAGTACTCCACAAAGTTTCGGATCGAGCGGGCGCGGGCGCGTGGCGTGGCGCGGCGGCGGCGAAGGGCAGGTCCGGGGTGTCCGTGCCGGTCGTCGGGACAGCCGAGACGACGGCGGACGAAAAGAGGTGATGCAGTCGACACGCGCGGTGGGCGCGCACAGACGGTTTCGGTCGCGTTACGGTGCGACGCTGACCGGACGCTTGATGTCGGTTGCCCGGCCCCAGTCGTTGATATTGGCGAATTCGACCGTTGCGTCCGCGGCGGGCGCGCCGGCGAGATCCTTGATCGGGAACCGTTGGGTGCTGCGCGGCAGCACGTAGCCCATGCCGGCGTCATGCTTGCGGCCGGCCGAATTCAGCAGCACGTTGCCGAAATTGACGACGAACGGCGTCGGGTTGCTGGCCTCGAGCGCGTAGCCGCCGTCGATGCGAACCACGCGCCAGTCGAGCTGCGAGGGGGCGTCGTCCACGTTGCCGGCCAGACCGGCGGGGCGATACATGATCTTGATGCGCGAGCGGAACGCGAGCTGGATGCGGTTGCGCGCTTCCGTCGCGTCCGCCTTCGGCGGCACTTCGAGCACGTTCAGCCAGAACAGCGATTCGCGGTCGGCAGGCAGCGGTTCGCCGGTATGCACGAGCCGCAGCGTCTGACCGTTGCCGGCTTCCATCCGGAAGATCGACGGCGTCAGCGTGAACGGCACGTCGATGTTCTCGGGCAGCGCGCGGCTGTCGCCATCGTCGAGCCATGCCTGCACCAGTGCCGGACGCTTGCTGTCGTTCGTGAGCTGGATCGTGACTTCGCGCTCGCTGGACGGGAAGATGACGCGCGTGCCGGCGATCACGACGCTCGCATCGGCCTGCGATGCGAATGCGGTGACGGCGAGCGTCAGCGTACGGAAGAGCTTCAACAGTTTCATGGGCATGGGCACTCGGATCGTTGGGACGGGAAGCGGGCGGAATCGGCGGTTCGCGCGCCGCGCGGCGTGACGGGCGGAGATCGCCGGGACGGCGATCTCCACACGCGGTCCTTACTGATAGATCAGCGAGTACTCGACACGCGAATTGACGTCACCGGCCTTCACGGCGTCCGCGGCGTAGTACTCGGCGAAGTAGTTCAGCTTCGCCTTGCCGTCGGCATCGATGGTGGCCATCTCGGTGCTCGCGCCGGTTTGCGCGCCGACCGGAATCAGCTTCTGCTGCGAATCCAGCACGTTGATCTGGACGCCCGAGGCGGCCTTCGTGCCCGCGTCGATCGTCAGTCGGCCGGTCGATTGATCGACGTTCGTGCCGTTCTCGAACACGACACCGACCTTCACCGGGTTGCCATCGCCGACCGAGCAGCCCGTGAGCGCCAGCGAGAACGCGCTGCGGCCGGCGACGGAGCCGACATCGGCGAGCGCGGTGGTGCTGACCGGCGGCAGCGGGACGGTGAAGTCCGATCCGCCCGCGACGCTGCAGGTCGACGCGATGACTTTACCGACGAAGCTGACGGTGCCGTCTGCCGCGTGGGCCGTGGACGAGAAGGCCGCGCCGGCGGCGACGAGGAGGAACGGAATTGCGCTGCGCTTGAAGTTCTTCATATTTAAAATTCCAAATAAAGTTCGACGTTCGAAAGCGCGCATTGAATTTAAATCGATGAATGACGCGTTTCGGATTGAATTATGTGGAATTCGTAATGATTTTGTAATTTGACGGGTACGAATCGATTTGTTTTTTATCTAGTACAAGTACTAATTTGGAGGTTGCCGGCGAGCGGCATTCAGGCGCAACGGGTGGGGGAGCAGGCAGGAGGGCGCGCGCGCGTGTCGCTATCGAGATCGGTCGAGGTGTCGATTTTGTCGGTCGCGCCATTCGATAGGCGCAATAGCCGCTGTTTGTCCGCTATTCGTTGGCGGTTATTCGTTGCTCGGAACGGATCGAAACGGGAATGGTTGGCCGACAAAGGGGGCGGCGGCCGGTATGTCGCGTTGGGCGCGCGGCACGTCATGAGACGTTCGCGCGTGCGAACGTCTCATTGTCATGAAGCGCGCGTCAGGCCGCAGGCGCATCGACCGCCGGATCGAGCCGGCGGTAGCCTTCGGTCGCGCGCAGCAGCGTGCGCGTGTAGTCGCGTGCGACCTGTCCCGCGCGCACGTCCTCGATTCGCAGTTGTTCGACGATCTCGCCGTGCTGCATCACCGCGATGCGCTGGCACAGGAAGCCGATCACCGCGAGGTTGTGGCTCACGACGATCATCGTCAGGTTGCGTTCGCGATGCAGGCGGCGCAGCAGGTTCAGGATCTCTGCCTGCACCGACACGTCGAGCGCGGAGGTTGGCTCGTCGAGCAGCAGCACGCGCGGCTCGACGATCAGCGCGCGCGCGATCGCGACACGCTGGCGCTGGCCGCCCGACAGCTGGTGCGGGTAGCGGAAGCGGAACGTCGGGCCGAGGCCGACCTCGGACAATGCGCGGGCGATGCGTGCGTCGGGTTCGTCGATGCCGTGGATCGACAGCGGCTCGCGCAGCGTCTGGTCGACCGTGAAGCGCGGATGCAGCGACGCGTACGGATCCTGGAACACCATCTGCACGTAACGGCGAAACGCACGATCGGGCGTGCCTCCCACCGGCCGTCCGTCGATCGACAGGCTGCCGGACGCGAGCGGCACGAGACCCGTCAGCGCGCGCAGCAGCGTCGACTTGCCGGAACCCGACTCGCCGACGAGCCCGAACACTTCGCCGTCGCGCACCGCGAAGCTCGCGTCGCGCACGGCGTCGACATGGCCCGTGCGGGTCGGAAAACGGATCGATGCGTGATCGACGTCGATCATCGTGCGGCCTCTTGCGGTACATGAGCGGTCGGCGCGGGCGCAGCGGCGTCGAGCCACGCCGGATCGCGCTGCAACACCGGCAATTCATCGGGCGGGTTCGCGAGCGGCGGATTCGCCGCGAGCAGCCCGCGCGTATAGGGATGAGATGCATCGCGCAGATCGCGCGCGGCGCAGGTTTCGACCACGCGGCCGGCATACATCACCGCGACGCGATCGCAGAACGACATCACGAGCGGCAGGTCGTGGCTGATGAACATCAACCCCGTGCCGTGCCGCGCGATCATCGCGTCGAGCACCGCGAGCACCTGCATCGACACCGCGACGTCGAGCGCGGAGGTCGGCTCGTCGGCGATCAGCAGGCGCGGGCCCGTCGACACCATCATCGCGATCATCACGCGCTGGCCCATGCCGCCGGACAGCTCGTGCGGATACGCATCGGCGACGCGCGCCGGGTCGCGGATCTGCACGGCCGCGAGCGCGTCGACGATCCGCTCGCGCAGCGCGCGGCCGCGCAGGTTCGGCTCGTGCCGCCGGAACGCTTCGCCCATCTGCTTCGCGACCGTCATCACCGGGTTCAGCGAATACTTCGGGTCCTGCAGGATCATCCCCATCTGGCTGCCGCACAGGCGCCGGCGTTCGCGCGGCGACATCGCGAGCAGGTCGTGGCCCGCGAAGCGCATCGTGCGGGCCGAGCAGCGCGCGGCGTCGGGCAGCAGGCCGAGCAGCGCGCGGCCGGTCAGCGACTTGCCGGAGCCCGATTCGCCGACGATGCCGAGCCGTTCGCCGGGCGCAAGCGTCAGCGACAGGTCGCGCACCGCGTCGGTGACGACGCCGTCGTGGCCGCGAAAGCCGATCTTCAGGCCGTCGATCTCGCAGAGCGGTGCTGCCGGCGCGGCGGTGGAATTCAGTGGCATGTCACGCTCCATGACGCGGATCGAAGACGTCGCGCAGCCCGTCGCCGAGCAGGTTGAACGCGAGACTCACGAGCAGGATCGCGATGCCGGGCAGCGTCGCGACCCACCATGCGTCGAGCAGCACGTTGCGGCCCGACGCGACCATGAACCCCCATTCGGGGCTCGGCGGCTGCGCACCGAGGCCGAGGAAGCCCAAGCCCGCGACGGTCAGGATGATGCCGGCCATGTCGAGCGTCGCGCGCACGATCACCGACGACATGCACAGCGGCACGATGTAGCGCAGCAGGATCCGCGGGCCCGACGCGCCTTGCAGCCGCGCCGCATGGATGTAGTCGGCCTGCGCGATGCGGATCGTCTCCGCGCGCGCGAGCCGCGCATAGGCGGGCCACGCGGTGATCGAGATCGCGACGACCGCGTTGATCACGCCCGGCCCGAGCGCGGCCGCGAACGCGAGCGCGAGCACGATCTTCGGGAATGCGAGCGCGATGTCGGTGATGCGCATCAGCACGCTGTCGACGAAGCCGCCGCAATAGCCGGCCGTCGTGCCGATCAACAGGCCGATCGGCACGACGATCACGACGACGAGCAGCGCGATGCCGAGCGTCAGGCGCGACCCGGCGATCAGCCGCGACAGGATGTCCCGGCCGAGCTGGTCGGTGCCGAGCCAGTGCGATGCGGAGCCGGGCGGCAGCAGCCGGTCGGACAGCACCTGGCGCAGCGGATCGTGAGGCATGATCAGCGGGCCGACGATAGCGACGACGATCAGCGCGACCAGGATCGCGAGCCCGAACAGGTTGAGCGGATTCGTGGCGAACCGGCGCCAGCGGCGGTACGCGAGGCCGAACGCGGCTTGCGAGCGCGACGCGGGCGCATCGGACAGCAGCCACGCGCGCAATGTGAGACGCTCGGCATTCATGATTGGACGACCTTCGGCATCGGCGATGAAAAAAGCGGGGTGAAAGCGGTCATGTCGGGGCGGTCCTTTAGCGTGCACGCGGATCGAACACGCGGTACAGCGCATCGGTCAGCAGGTTGACGGTGATGAACATCGCGCCGATCACGAGCGTCGCGCCGAGCACCGCGTTCATGTCGGCGTTCAGCAGCGCGCCGGTCAGGTATGAGCCGAGCCCCGGCCACGCAAACACGATCTCGGTCAGCACCGAGCCTTCGAGCAGGTTGCTGTACGTGAGCGCGATCACGGTCAGCAGCGGCACCGCGATGTTGCCGAACGCATGCCGCCAGATCACGCGCCGCTCCGAGAGGCCCTTCGCGCGCGCGGTGACGATGTATTCCTGGCTCAACTGGTCGAGCATGAACGAGCGCGTCATCCGGCTCAGGTATGCGACCGAGTAGTAGCCGAGGATCGCGGCCGGCAGCGCGATGTGCGACACCGCGTTGCGGAACACGTCCCACTCGCCGGCGAGCGCCGCGTCGAGCAACAGGCTGCCCGTGCGCGGATCGACCATGCCGTCGTACACGGGATCGAGCCGGCCGGGCCCGCCGACCCAGTGCAGCCGCGCATAGAACAGCAGCAGCCCCATCAGGCCGAGCCAGAACACCGGCACCGAATTGCCGATCAGCCCGACGAAGCGCGCGATGTGATCGATCGGGCGGTTGTGCTTCACCGCGGCCGCGACGCCGAGCGGCACGCCGATCGCGATGCCGATCAACGTCGCGATCGTCGCGAGTTCGAGCGTGGCCGGAAACACGCGCCTGATGTCGTCGAGCACCGGGTTCGCGGTCAGCAGCGACATGCCGAGATTGCCGTGCAGCACGTCGCGCGCGTAGATCAGGAACTGCGTGACGAGCGGCTTGTCGAGGCCGAGTGCGATGCGCTCGGCCGCGTACGCTTCGGCGGACGCGCGATCGCCGAGAATCGCGAGCACGGGATCGATCGGCACCTTGCGGCCGATCACGAACGTCAGCGCGAGCAACCCCGCGAACGTGACGGCGAGCGTGAGCGCCCAGCGCACCACGCGCAGCGCCCAGCGTACGGCCGGGCGCCGCGCGGGCAGCGTGCGCAGTGCTTCGAGGGAGGAGGCGGGAGTCGACATGCGGCGATTCTTATTGCTTCTTCAGGTTGCGGTACGACACGAGATCGTTGATCGGCCCGACTTCGAGCCCGCTCACGCCGGGCCGCGTGGCGACCTGCGCGACTTTCTCGAACATGATCACGAACGGCGAGCGCGCGAGCATCGCCTTCTGCATCGCCTGGTACCGCTGCGCGCGTTGCGCGGCGGTCGGCTCGGCGAGCGCGGCGTCGGTCTCCTTCGTCAGTTGCGGAATGTCCCAGCTGTTGCGCCAGGCCAGCATCTTATAGCTCGATTTGTCGCCGTTGTCCGGATTCCATGCAAAACCCTGTGCGTTGCTGTGCGGATCGATGTAGTCGGCCGACCATTCGCCGATGTAGATGTCGTGCTGGCGTGCGCGGTATTTCGCGAGCGTCTGCTTGTTGTCGCCGGGGATCAACTGCACCTTGACGCCCGCCTGCGCGAAGTTCGCCTGCACGGCCTGCGCGATCTCGGTGTACGGATAGTCGTTGCGCACGTCCATCGTCACCGAGAAGCCGTTCGGCACGCCGGCCTTCGCGAGCAGCGCCTTCGCCTTCGCGACGTCGAGCTTGTACGGGTTCGAATTCAGCGTGCCGAGGAAGCCTTCGGGCAGGAAGGTCTGGTGCACCTTGTAGGTCGTCTTCACGACGTTGGACTGGATGCCCGCATAGTCGACCAGCCACTTCAGCGCTTCCTGCACGTCGGGCTTCGCGAGCGTCGGGTTCTTCGTGTTCAGGCCGAGATACAGCAGCGTCGCCTGCGGCGAGGCCGATACTTTCGCCTTGCCGGATTTCACGACCGACGCGAGATCGTCGGGGCTCAGGTCGCGCGCCGCGTCGACGTCGCCGTTTTCCAGCAGCAGGCGCTGGCTCGCGGCTTCGGGCACGTGACGCAGCACGATGCGCTTCATCGCGAGCGGCAGCCGGTAGCCGTCGAAGCGCTGCAGCACGATGCTGTCGCCGGCCGCCCACTTGACGAGCTTGTAGCCGCCGGAGCCGGCCTCATTTGTCTTCAGCCACGCGTTGCCGAAATCGTTGCCCTGCTGGTGCGACAGCAGCAGCTTCTTGTCGAGCACCGACGCGGGCCACGAGCCGAGCACGTTGAGCACGAAGGTCGGCGCGTATTTGTGGTCGGTCGTGATCGACACCGTCTGGTCGTCCAGCTTCTTCACGTTCGCCGCGACGTTGGCCTTCGTGAGCCCGATGCCGGTCAGCACCGCGGCCGGGCCCTTGTCGAGCAGCACCGTGCGCTGGATCGACCACGCGACGTCGTCGGCCGTCAGCGGGTTGCCCGAGTGGAACTTGAGGCCCGCGCGCAGCTTGAACGTATAGGTCAGGCCGTCGGGGCTCACCGTCCACGACTGCGCGACGTCGCCGTTGAATTTCGACGGATCGCGCAGGTCGACGCGCACCAGCCGGTCGTACGTGTTCGCGACGTATTCCTCCGGCACCAGCTCGTAGATCTCGCCGGGGTCGAGCGTCGTGAATTCGTCGAGCAGCGTGGCCATCACGAACATGTCTTTCGGCGTTTCCGCGCGGGCGGCGGAAAACGGAACGGCGGCGAGCAGGGGCGCGGCGGCCAGCGCCGCGACGAGCGGGGAGGTCGGGAATTTCATGGGCGCTTCTCCATCTGTCGTTTGAGTCGTTGAACGTGAACGTGCATGAAAAAGGGGGCGTGCGGCGTCGTCACATCAGGCGCCACGGGCCGCTCGCCGCATTGTCGATCGGCGGCAGCGCGTGCGAACCCGGCAGCTCGTAGTGCCACCATTCGCTGTCGATGTGCGCGAAGCCGGCCGCGTGCATCACGCCGAGCAGCAGCAGACGGTTGCGTTGCACGGGCTCGGGCAACCCCGCGTGAAAGTGGCCCGATGCGGCCACCATCTCGTCGAAGCCGGTGCCCATGTCGAGCGGCGCGCCGTTCGCGTCGACGAGCGTCAGGTCGATGGCGGTGCCGCGGCTGTGGTTCGACCCGCGGCCGAGATCGGCGACGAAGTTCGGGTCGGGCAGGAAATCCCACAGCACCTGCTGCGCTTGCGGCGGCCGGTATGCGTCGTAGAGGCGCAGCGTGAAGCCGGCTTGCGCGGCGACGTCGACCGCGCGGCGCAGCGCGGCTTCGGCCGGCTCGAGCAGCAGACAGTGCGCGTGGCGGTAGATCGGCTTGCCGGTCAGGTTGCGCTCGGTCGCGTAGACGAGATCGATCTCGACGCGATGCGTGGCGGGCGTGATTTCGACGAGGCGGTGCGGGTTCATCGGCGGTCCGGTTCGCTCAGGATTCGAATTGGTCGAACGTGCGCTGCAGTTCGCGGTTGCGCGCGACGCGCCGGTCGATCGCGGGACCGAGGCGGTCGACCACGGCGGTGATCAGCAGGTTGAACAGGCAGGTGAGCGGCGCGAGCGAATCCCAGAACTGGCCGACGTCGGTCTTCACCTGCAGCAGATCCGCTGGCCATTCGCGCGCCCATGGGCAATACAGATCGGTGACCAGCGCGAACGGCTGGCCGCGCTCGGCGGCGGCCTGGCAATAGCGGCGCGCGCTGCGCGAATAGGCGCGCGTATCGGTGACGATGCAGTACGGCCGTTCGAACTCGGAATTCAGCGAATCGACGTACGAGCCCGACTGGCCGTCGGAATAGAACACGCGCGGGCGCAGGTATTCGAGGTAGCTGCTGAACGCATTGCTGATGCCGCGCGTCGACTGGATGCCAAGGATGAAGACGGCATCGGCATGCGCGATCCGGTCCGCGACCTGCGCGAACACCGGTTCCTCGGCGAGCCGGTACACGTGGCGGATCGCGTCGAGTTCGCGGTCGAGCGATGCGGCGAGCGTGCCGGCGCTGCGCTCGCTGTCGCGCGCGTCGGCGGTCGTTGGCATGGCGGCGGCGCGGCGGTACTCGTCGAGGCGGTCGGTGATCATCCACGGGCGGTCGCCGCCGCCGCGCAGTTCGCGTTTCAGGTCGTCGAGATTCCGGTAACCGACGCTGCGCAGGAAACGCCCGACCGAAATGCCGCTGGTGCCGGTCTGCTGCGCGATCTGGTCGGCGGTTTCGAGGCCGAGCCGATCGAGGTTCGCGAGCATGTAGCTGGCGATGCGTTTCGCGGTCGGCGTCAGCTCGGCAAAGCGGGATTCGACGGTGTGGGCGAATGCGCAGGTCATCGGCTGTTAGATCGTTGTCATTTGATGATTCGATGTCATCTATCTGACAAAGCCAAAATCATCGGCGCCAGCGAATAAAAACTATGGGGTGGTAGGAGGCGATAGGGCGGTGCGTGCGCGCAACGACTGGGGCCGCAACGCGCTGTAGTGTGAAAATATTCCTGACAGGGATATTCCGCGTTTATTCGTATCAGAGATAATTTGCGTTTATGCCTGTCAGAGATATACTGCATGGATTGCATAGAGGACCCGCGCCGTGAATCTCATCGTCAATACCCCTGCTCAACTGGGCGAAATCCTGTCGTCCGCGCGTCAGGCCAAGGGGCTGACGCAAGCCGAGGCGGCGGCACGCATCGGCGTCGGCCAATCGCGGCTGTCGTCGCTGGAAACGATCCGCACCGAAAGCCTGTCGCTCAAGCAGTTGCTCGAACTGACCGCGCTGTACGGTCTCGAGCTCAGCATTCGCACGAAGGACGGGCGCGACGCTGCCAACGTCGAGTGGTAATCGATGGGACGCAAATCGCACAGCCGCGCGCTATCGATCTGGGCCAACGGCGTGCGGGTCGGCATCTGGCGGATTCCCGCGCGCGGCGACATGGAGTTGCTGTACGACATCGGCTGGAAACAGTCGGATGCCGGCCGCCCGCTGTCGCTGTCGCTGCCGTTCGGCATCGGCCCTGCGCCGTTGCGCGGCGAGCGCGTGAACCACTACTTCGACAATCTGCTGCCCGACAGCGACGCGATTCGGCGCCGGCTTGCGTCGCGATTCGGCACGGCGACGACCGAGCCGTTCGATCTGCTCGCCGCGCTCGGTCGGGACTGCGTCGGTGCGGTGCAGTTGCTCGGCGAGGATGAAGCCCCGACCGGCCATGACCGGATCGACGGTACGCCGTTGTCCGACGACGACGTGGCGCGCGTACTCGATCGGGCGAGCGGGGCGGCGGGCGGTGCGCAGGACGACGACGACTTCCGCCTGTCGCTGGCCGGCGCGCAGGAAAAGACTGCGTTGCTGTTTCACGACGGGCGATGGATGCGTCCGCATGGCGCGACGCCGACCACGCATATCCTCAAGTTGCCGCTCGGGCTGGTCGGCAACAAGCGTGCGGATCTGACGACCTCCGTCGAAAACGAGTGGCTGTGCCTCGCGGTCCTGCGCGCATTCGGCTTGCCGACGGCGGATGCCGACATCCTGCGTTTCGGCGAACACAAGGTGCTGTCGGTCGCGCGCTTCGATCGCGCGCTGCATCGTGATGGCGGATGGCTGTTGCGCTTGCCGCAAGAGGATTTTTGCCAGGCGCTCGGCGTGCCGCCGCATCTGAAATACGAATCGCAGGGCGGCCCCGGCGTGCCCGATCTGGCCGGCATCCTGCGCCGGTCGGAAACGGCGCAGGCCGACCTCGACACGCTGTTCGCCGCATTGGTGGTGTTCTGGATGCTCGCCGCACCGGACGGGCATGCGAAGAACTTCAGCCTGCGCCTGCTGCCCGGCGGCCGCTTCCGCCTGACGCCGCTCTACGACGTGATGTCGATCTGGCCGGTCGACGGAGATGGCGCGAACCAGTGGTCGTGGCACAAGGCGAAGCTCGCGATGGCCGTGCACGGCAAGCGCAAGCACTACGCGATGCGCGACATCACGCGCCGGCACTTCACTGCGATGGCGGAGTATTGCCTGCTTGGCGATATCGCTACGCCGATCGTCGAACGACTGATTGCGATGACGCCGCACGTGATCGAATCGGTCGGCGCGGCGCTGCCGGCCGGGTTTCCGGCAAGGATCGCCGAACGCATTCTCGGCGGATTGCGCTTCGCTGCGCAACGGCTTGCCGACATGCCGCGGGAGTGACCCGGTCCAGGTCCGGGCCGGGCAGGTGAAAGCACGCGCATCCGCATTTTCCTGTTCCCGTCGATCGCATTGAGTCGCCATCGTGCGGCGCGCCTATCGATCTCTTCTCGTCGCCATTCATCCATTGCTGCATCGCAATAATTACAAAAATTAAAATCGATCAGTTTTAGTCATTAATTCAGGTTAATAATTCATTTAATTTTTAGATGAATATGGATTTAACTTGCGTCACGGGATGTTCGATTTTCGGTAATTCGAAAAACGGCAAGTGTTCCGTAGTGGAAATTCTCTCGATTGCAGAAATGAAGAGGAAATCATGACGAATCTTTCTCGACGCAGGATGTTGACGAGTACGGCCGGCGCCATTGCCGCGGCGGGTATTGCGGTAACGGCGAAGGCCGCTTCGTTCGGTAACCCGGACAGCCCGCCGGAAGGCGCGGTGAATGCGCGCAACCGTCAGAGCCTGACCGACCCGGGGCCTAAAAATCCGGCCATCGCCAATCAGTTCCCGTCTTTTCAGGATCCGCCGGCCACCGATATCAACGGGATGCCGTTATTCTGGGCGTCTTTCAATAATGCGCATAAGCGCATTCAGAATGGCGGATGGGCGCGCGAAGTCACGCAGGATGATTTCGCGATTTCCGAAACCATCTCCGGCGTCAATATGCGGCTGACGCGCGGCGGCATTCGCGAGATGCACTGGCACCAGCAGGCCGAGTGGGCGATCATGCTCGACGGCCGCTGCCGGATCACGGTGCTCGACGAACTCGGGCGGCCGTCGGTGCAGGACGTCAAGACCGGCGATCTCTGGTATTTCCCGCCCGGCCTGCCGCATTCGCTGCAGGGCCTCGGCAGCGACGGCGCCGAATTCCTGCTCGCATTCGATAACGGCCGCGCATCGGAATTCAACACGCTGTTGCTGACCGACTGGATCGCGCATACGCCGCCCGACGTGCTCGCGCTCAACTTCGGCGTGCCGGCCGACGCGTTCAGGAACGTGCCGCTCGACAACCTGTGGATCTTCCAGGGCGACGAACCGGGCCCGCTCGCGGACGCGCAGCGCGCGTCGGCCGCGTCGGCCGGTGCGCCGCCGCATCCGTTCGTGTTTTCGCTCGGCGACATGAAGCCGGTCAGGAAGACGCGCGGCGGCGAGGTGCGGATCGCCGACAGCACCAACTTCAACGTGTCGACGACCGTCGCGGCGGCGCTCGTCACCGTGCACCCGGGCGGCATGCGCGAGCTGCACTGGCATCCGAACGCCGACGAATGGCAGTACTACCTGCAGGGCGAGGCGCGGATGACCGTGTTCGACACGGGGCCGAAGGCGCAGACGGCCGACTTCCGCGCGGGCGACGTCGGCTATGTGAAGAAGAGCCTCGGCCACTACGTGCAGAACACCGGGCAGACCGACCTCGTGTTCCTCGAGATCTTCAAGACCGACCGCTATGCGGAGGTGTCGTTGTCCGACTGGCTCGCGCACACGCCGCCGAAGCTCGTCGAAGCGCACCTGAACATCGCGCCGGACGTGATCGCGCAGTTTCCGCGCAATCGTCCCGACGTCGTGCCGCTGTAATGTCGCCGGCGTCTTGCCGTGGCCGGCACGCGGCATGCCGGCCACGGCGGGCGCGATCCGCAATCAGCCGTCCTTATTCGAACGGAATACTCACATGATCCCCGTCCCGAGCAAACCTGCCGGTGGCTTCGCGCTGCCGGGCCGGTCCATCGAGCCTATCGACGGCGCGGCGCGCGCCGCGCTGGAAGGGCGCCGCACCGGCGTCGCCGCGCTGCTGCCGTTCGTCGGCCCGGCCGTGATCGCGTCGATCGGCTACATGGATCCCGGCAACTTCGCGACCAACATCCAGGCCGGCGCCGCGTACGGGTACCGGCTGCTATGGGTAGTGCTGGCCGCGAACGCGATCGCGATGCTGTTCCAGGCGATGTCGGCGAAGCTCGGCATCGTGACCGGCCGCAATCTCGCCGAGCTGTGCCGCGACCGTTTCCCCGCGCCGGTCGTGTGGGGCATGTGGATCGCGTCGGAGATCGCCGCGATGGCCACCGATCTCGCCGAATTCCTCGGCGGCGCGCTTGCGTTCGGGTTGTTGTGCCACCTGTCGCTGCTCGCGGGGATGATCGCGACCGCGTTCGCGACCTGCGCGATCCTCGCGCTCGAAAAACGCGGCTTCCGGCCGCTGGAAGCGGCGATCGCGGCGCTGGTCGGCGTGATCGGCGCGTGCTATCTCGGCGAACTGCTGATCGCGCCGCAGGACTGGCATGCGGCCGCGTTCCATCTGGTGGTTCCGCAGATTCCGGATCATGCGGCGCTGACGATCGCAGTCGGCATCATCGGCGCGACGATCATGCCGCATACGCTGTATCTGCATTCGGGCCTCACGCAGGATCGCACCGCGCCGCGCGACGACGGAGAGCGGCGGCGGCTCGTGCGTTTCTCGAACCGCGAGGTCGTGATCGCGCTGGGGCTCGCCGGATTCGTGAATCTCGCGATGGTGATGATGGCGTCGTCGGCGTTTCACGCGGCCGCGCCCGGCATGACCGACATCGGCGACGCCTATCACACGCTGATCCCGGTGCTCGGGCCGGCGGCCGGCGCGCTGTTTCTCGTCGCGCTGCTGACCTCCGGCGTGTCGAGTTCGGTGGTCGGCACGATGGCGGGGCAGGTCGTGATGCAGGGCTTCATCCGCCGCCGCATGTCGATCTGGGTGCGGCGCGCGGTGACGATCGCGCCCGCGTTCGTGGTGGTCGCGCTTGGCTGCGACGTCACGCGGGCGATGGTGGCCAGCCAGGTCGTGCTGAGCTTCGTGCTGCCGATGCCGATGATCGCGCTGCTGATGCTGTCGGCGCGCAAGGACGTGATGGGCGCTTACGCGATGCGGATGCCGCTGCGGATCGTCGCCGGCGCGGCGACGGTCGTGATCGTCGGGCTGAATGCGTACCTGGTATGGGCGGCATTCAATTGAACGGGTATGCGCGTTCTCGTCCCGTGACGTGTGCGCGGCACGGTATCCGACCGATGGCGGTCATTGTCGATCGCGCACGGCCCGGCGCCAGCGCCGCGGCGCGCGGCGATTACCCGCACGGCGGCGTGGCCGCACGCGCGGGCAGCCGCGATTACTTCGCGAGCGTGCGGTATGACACGAGGTCGTTGATCGGCCCGATTTCCGGTCCGGTCGCGCCGGGGCGCGTGGCGACCTGCACGACCTTCTCGAACATGATGATGAACGGCGAGTTCGCGAGCACGCCCTTCTGCAGCGCTTCGTAACGCTGCGCGCGCTTCGCGGGCGACGGCTCGACGAGCGCGGCCTCGGTGTCCTTCGTCAGTTGCGGAATGTCCCAGCTGTTGCGCCACGCGAGCATCTTGGTCGGCGACTGGTCCGAGTTGTCCGGATTCCACGCGAAACCGCGCGCGTTGCTGTTCGGGTCCATGTAGTCGGGCGACCATTCGCCGACGAAGATGTCGTGCTGGCGCGCACGGTACTTGCCGATCGCCTGCTTCGCGTCGCCCGGGATCAGCTTCACGCGGATGCCGCCCTGCGCGAAGTTCGCCTGCAGCGCCTGCGCGATCTCGAGGTACGGATAGTCGTTCGGCATGTCCATCGTCACGTCGAAACCGTTCGGCAAGCCGGCCTTCGCGAGCAGCGCCTTCGCCTTCGCGACGTCCTGCTTGTACGGCCGCGCGTTCGACGCGCCGAGGAAGCCTTCGGGCAGGAAGGTTTCATGCACCTTGTAGGTCGTGCTGACGATGTTGCGCTGGATGCCGTCGTAATCGACGAGCCACTTCATCGCCTGCTGCACCTCGGGCTTCGCGAGGTTCGGGTTCTTCGTGTTCAGGCTCAGGTACAGCAGCGCCGACACCGGCCACGACGCGATCTTGATCTTGCCGGCCTTCGACAGCGCGGCGAGGCTGTCGGGGCTCAGGTTGCGCGCGGCGTCGGCGTCGCCGTTCTCCAGCAGCAGCCGTTGCGCGGACGCTTCGGGCACGTGGCGCAGCACCACGCGCTTCATCGGGTACGGCGTGCGGTATTTGTCGAAGCGCTGCAGCACGATGCTCTCGTTCGGCGTCCACTTGACGAGCTGGTACGGGCCCGAGCCCGCGTCGTTGGTGCGCAGCCAGCCGCTGCCGAAATCGTTGCCTTGCTGGTGCGACAGCAGCAGCTTCTTGTCGAAGACCGAGGCCGGGCACGCGCTCAGCACGTTGAGCACGAAGCTCGGCGCGTACTTGCGGTCGGTTTCGAGCACGACGGTTTGCGGATCGACCACGCGCACCTTCTGCGTCACGTTCGCCTTCGTGAGGCCGAGATCGGCGAGCACGCCGGCCGGCCCCTTGTCGAGCAGGATGGTCCGCTGCAACGACCACGCGACGTCGTCGGCGGTGACCGGGTTGCCGGAATGGAACGTCAGGCCCGGGCGCAGCTTGAACGTGTAGGTCACGCCGTCGGCGCCGACCGTCCACGATTGCGCGATCTGTCCGTCGAAGCGCGTCGGGTCCTTCAGGTCGACGCGCACCAGCCGTTCGTAGGTGTTCGCGACGTATTCGGACGGCACCAGTTCGTAGATCCCGCTCGGGTCGAGGGTCGTGAATTCGCCGAGTTGCGTGGCGACGACGAAGATGCCGGGCGGCGTGGCAGCCTGCGCCGGCAGCGCCGGAACAAGCGCGACGAGCGCGGCGCTGACGAACAGCCGGGACAGCAGGTGCTTCATGCGGGCTCCGTTGAAAGGGAATCGTGGGTGCGATTCTCTCATCGACGGGCAGCCGGATGAAAATATTCGGCAGGCGCGCCGGGTAGCGCGTAGCGGCAGGCAGACGGGCCGGGCGGACGCCCGGCGCCGGAGGGCGTCAGATCGCGCAGCGCGCGACCGCGAAGCGCATCGCTTCCTCGGCCGGTTCGTTGCCCGAGCCGCGCACGACCTTGATCACCGAGCCGTTGCCCGACGGCGTCAGCGTGACGAAGTACGAATTCGAGCCGACCGCGATGTCGGTGACGCCGTTGTGCTGCGATTGTTCGGTGCCCGACAGGCGGCTGTCGAGGCAGTTCGCGACCGCGTAGGCCGGACGTTGCGACGACACGTAGATCATCGGCGCGGCGCCCGAGCCGGCCGAATCGGACGAGGGTGCGGAGCCGCAGGCGGCGAGCAGGGCGGCGGGAAGAAGCAGCAGGAATCGTTTCATGATCGGTCGTCGGGTGTCTCGTATCGAGGCTGGGGCGCGGGGGAGCGAAACGCGAAGCTTCGCGACGAAACCGCCTGGAATCGGGCCTTTTTGACGGACGACGACACGGCAGGCGGCTGACGACGGAGTATACCCGCAGCATTTGACGCCGTTGGCGCGTTGAAACGATTCGATACAACCGGCGCCCGCTGTCGGACGGGCGCTCGCTTCGGTTGTCGTCGCGACCGGCGGATCGCCCGGTCGTCGCGCTGTCGGCGCGAGGCGCGCCGCTGCCGCGCATGCGGATCAATGCGCTCCGGCCGCCGCCGCATCGGCATCGCCGCCGCCCGAGCGCACCGGTTTCGTGATCCAGATGAGCGGGATGATCGCGACGAAGATGATCGCCGACACGTAGAAGATGTCGTTCAATCCCATCACGGCCGCCTGCGAATCGACCGATGCGTTGAAGAACGCGAGCGCCGAATCGGGGCTCAGGTGCAGCAGCGAACGGGACGTGTCGAGCTGTTGCGTGAAGACCGGATTGGTGACGCTCGCCTGTTCGGTGAGCCGCACGTGATGCAGGATCGTGCGGTCGTTCCACGCATTGCTGATCAGCGACGTCCCCACCGCGCCGCAGAACGTGCGGCCGAAATTCGACAGGCCGGCCGCGGCCGGGATCTTGTCCGGCGGCAGCCCGGACAGGATGATCGACGTCAGCGGCACGAAGAACATCGCCATCGGAATACCTTGCAGCAGCGTCGGCAGCACGAGATCCCAGCGCGACACGTCGGTGTAGAACGTCGTGCGCATCATGAACACGACCGCGAAGCCGACGAACGCGAGCGTCGCGATATAACGCGGATCGGTGCGCGGCAGCAGGCGCCCCATGACCGGCGTGAGCAGGATCGCGAACACGCCGAGCGGCGCGGTGGCGAGCCCCGAATCGACCGCGCGATAGCCGAGATAGCCCTGCATCCATTGCGGCAGCAGCACGAGCGTGCCGAAGAACATCCCGTACGCGACGGAGATCGCGATCGTGCCGCCCGCGAAGTTGCGTTGCGTGAAGAGCCGCAGGTCGACGATCGGGTTGGCCTCGTTCAGCTCCCAGATGAGGAAGAATGCGAAGCCGATCAGCGCGACGATGCCCAGCGCGACGATCACGGGCGAATTGAACCAGTCGAGATCCTTGCCCTTGTCGAGCATGATCTGTAGCGAGGCGACCCACAGCACGAGCAGCAGCAGTCCGACCGTATCGATCGGCAGGCGGCGCGTGGCCGATTCGCGATCGCGGAACACGAACCACGTGACGGCCGCCGCGAAGAAGCCGACCGGAATGTTGATGTAGAAGATCCACGACCAGTTGTAGTCGTACGTGATCCAGCCGCCGAGCGACGGCCCCGCGATCGGACCGACGAGCGCGGTCATCGACCACAGCGCGAGCGCCGTCGACGACTTCTGCCGCGGCCACGCGCCGAGCAGCAGCGCCTGCGACAGCGGCGCGAGCGGTCCCGCCACGGCTCCTTGCAGAATTCGCGCGGCGAGCAGCGTCGGCAGGTTCGGCGCGATTCCGCACAGCCACGACGCGAACACGAACAGCAGGATCGACGTGACGAACAGGCGCACCTGGCCGAAGCGCTGCGTGAGCCAGCCGGTCAGCGGAATCGACACCGCGTTCGCGGCCGCGAAGATCGTGATCACCCACGTGCCTTCGTCGACCGACACGCCGAGGT
This sequence comes from Burkholderia sp. AcTa6-5, assembly GCF_017815075.1. Taxonomy (NCBI): domain Bacteria; kingdom Pseudomonadati; phylum Pseudomonadota; class Betaproteobacteria; order Burkholderiales; family Burkholderiaceae; genus Burkholderia; species Burkholderia sp. AcTa6-5. The sequence continues at coordinate 87,784 of NZ_JAGIQE010000001.1, forward strand.
CGCCCGAGATCGTCGGGATCGCGACGTTCGCGATCGACGAATCGAGCACGTTCATGAACATCGCGAGCGATACCGCGACCGTGCCGATCGCGAGCTTGCCGCCCGACAGCGGCGCCTGGGGTGACGGAGATGACATGGTGTTCCTGCGTGATGGAAAGTGGCCCGCGGGGCGCATGCGCCGATGGCGACCGCGCACGGGCGTGCGGCGGCCGCGCGTGCGGACACGCGCGACGTGCGCGCGGCCGGCCAAGCGGAGGGCCGCTCGCGCGCGGCGTGCGGTTCAGGCGTTCGATCGGATCGGCGAAGCCGTGACGGCTTCGGCAAGCAGGCAGGCCGGTCAGGACGGCGCGACGCGCGTGACGCGTCGGCGGGCAGCGCTCAGGTGGCTGCCGTCGCGTGTGTGGTCATTTTTCATCGGCACAGGCTAACGATGCGGCGAACGGCGATCAACGCTTGCGCGCTCATTAATTCCTTTCCTGCGCCGCAATAATGCGGCGGGCGTGCATCGCTTGCCGGTCGTGCCGAGTCGACTACGACGCGGCCCGCCACGCAGTAAAGACTTCCGTCAGGAATTCGACGAACGCACGCACCTTGCTGTCGAGCGTCGCGCGCTTCGGGTACAGCGCGTGCAGCTCGACGTCGTCGGTGCGATGCCAGTCGGGCAGCACGATTTCGAGTTCGTTGCTCGCGAGCCGCCGTGTGGTGAAGTGGGTCGAAATCAGCGCGATGCCGCCGCCGCTCGCGGCCTGGCGCAGCACCGTGACCGATTCGTTCGAGATCAGCACGGGCCGCACCGGCACGTCGGCGACGTCGCCGGCCGCGTTGGTCAGGCGCAGCGTCAGGCCGGGCGCGTCGCGGCCGACGAACAGGATGTCGTGATCGGCGAGATCCTGCGGCGTGTGCGGCCGGCCGGCGCGGTCGAGATAGTGCGGGCTGGCCGCGAGCTTTGCGTGCGACCAGCCGAGCGAGCGCGCGACATAGCCGGAATCCGTCAGCACGCCGGTGCGCAGCGCGACGTCGAAGCCGTGTTCGACGAGGTCGAGCGCGCTGTTGTCGTAGATCAGCACGAGCTGGACCAGCGGGTAGCGCCGGCGAAATTCGGCGAGCGCCGGCTCCAGTTCGAACAGGCCGATCGCGTAGGGCACCAGCACGCGCAGCGTGCCTTCGGGCTCCGTGCGCAGCGCGCGCACCTGCCGGTCCGCATCGAGCAGGATCTCCTCGGCGCGCAGGCAGCGTTCGTAGTAGTCGCGTCCGGCTTCGGTGACGGACACGCGACGCGTCGTGCGGTACAGCAGCTGGACGCCGAGGTCGTCCTCGAGCTGCCGGATCTTGCGGCTCACGCGGCTGAGCGGCATGTCGAGTTGCGTGGCGGCGGCCGTGAAGCTGCCGCGCTCCACCACGCGCAGGAATATCCGGATGCTCTCGAGGTCCATGCGATTCGTTTCAGTGTTCGACATGCGCGCATCTTACCGTCGCGGGCCGGATCGCCGCGGGTCGAGCCGATTATCCCGCCCGGCGCAATAACGCATCCCGCCGCTGCCCCGTAGTGGCGGCCGGCGCGCGACCGTATGCTCGCCGCATGAAATTCGCCTTCCCCAGCATGCCGCCGCTCGCGGCCGTCCGGGCCGCGCTGCGCGACGCGCGGCCGACGCTGCCGCCCGGCGCGCTTGCCTTCGCACTCCGCAATACGGCCGCGTCGCTGCTCGCGCTCTATATCGCGTTCCGGATGAATCTCGACGATCCGATGTGGGCCGCGTCGACCGTGTGGATCGTCGCGCAGGGCAGCCGCGGGATGGGGCTGTCGAAGAGCCAGTACCGGATTCTCGGCACCGCGATCGGTGCGGCCGTCGCGCTCGCGCTGACCGGCGCGTTCGCGCAGACACCCGAATTGTTCCTGCCCGCGCTCGCCGCGTGGATCGGCTTGTGCGCGGGTATCGCGACGTTCCAGCGGAATTTCCGCGCGTATGCGGCGGTCCTCGCAGGCTATACGGCCGCGATCGTCGCGATGGACGCGGTATCGGCGCCGCTGCACGCGTTCGATATCGCGGTCGCGCGGTTCCTGTACGTGGTGGTCGGCATCCTGTGCGGTGCGCTGTTCGAAACGGTGTTCGCGCCGGGCACGCCGCTGGAGGATGTCCGGACGCGGCTCGCGCGCTATCTCGAGCGCGCGGTGGCGCTCGGCGCCGGCGCGCTGCGCCGCGAGCCGAACGGCGCGGCCGTGCACCGGCTGTTCGCGGAGGCGCTCGAACTCGACACGGCGGCCGAATATGCGGCCGCCGGCGCACCGCCGGTGCGCAACATGATCGGCCATGTGCGCGCGGCGGCGCTCGGCGTGCTCACCGCGCAGGCCGCGGGGCAAGCGATTCGCGAACACGCGGCGCGCGGCGGCGATGCGCCGGAACCGCTCGTCGACGAGGCGGCAAGCGTGCTCGACCGGGTCGCCGTGTCGGGCGATGCGGCGCACGAGATGGCGGCGCTGCGCGCACGCGTGGACGATGCACTGCGTGTCGAAGCCGCCGTGCCGGCCGGCCCGGACACGTCGCGCCTGCTCATGCTCGACCGGCTGTCGGCACTGCTCGGCGGGTTCGACCGCGCATTCGCGAGCCTGGCATTGTTCGACCGGCCGGTGCCTCCCTCTGCACGCGTGCGTTACGCGTTCCACCGCGATCCGGTGCTCGCATGCCACAACGGCATTCGCGCGTTCATCGCGGTGCTGGCCGCGTCGGCGATCTGGATCTTCACCGCGTGGCCGGCGGGCGGCGGCTTCGTTGCGATCACGGCCGTGGTGAGCGCACTGTTCTCGACACGCCCCAATTCGGTGCGTGCGATCGTCGGTTTCATGAAAGGCACGACATGCGCGGCGGTCGCGGGCGCCGTCTGCAACTTCATCCTGCTGCCGGCGGTGTCGGGCTTCGAGATGCTCGCCTACATTCTCGGCATGTTCCTGATCGGCACCGGGATCGCGATGCGTCATCCGCGCACGGCCGCGATGGGCAGCGCGTTCTCGATCTTCTTCTGGAATTTCACGTCGCCGGACAACACGACGCGCATCGGCGACGCCGCGTTTCTGAACAGCGCGCTCGCGACGCTGCTCGGCATCGCGTTCGGCGCGCTGATCTTCGCGCTGGTGTTTCCCGGCGATCCGGGCACGAGCCGACGGCGTCTGCACCGCGCGGTGCGTCGCGATCTGGCCGGCATCGCACGCGATCCGCGTGCATGGTCCGCGAGCGCATGGCTGAGCCGCACGGCCGACCGTCTCGGGCGCGAGCTCGGTTTCGCGGGCAGCCTGCCGCAGACGCTGATCGAGCTCGACATGCGTGACCTGCTCGCGATCTGGGGGCTCGGCGACAGCCTGCTGTCGCTTGCCGAACTGGCTACGCGCGAGCCGGCCGCGCGCCGCGCGGCAGCGGTGGTGCGTGGGCGCATCGCGCAGGCCGATTTCGCGCGGCTCGAGCAGACGTGTGCCGCGGCGGCCCGCCTGTTGCGGCGTCGCGTGGCCGCGCGCGACGGCGACGCCGCGCATGCATTGCTGAGCGGCATCGTCCTGCTGCGACGGATCGCGGACGCGGCCGCCGAACATGGCGGCTTCCTGCGCGGCCGCCGCGATTGAGCGGCGCGAGTCAGGCGAAGCGGGTCAGGTGAGTCGGTACGACGGGCCGGGCGTCACTTCGGCCGGCATCCGCAGCCAGTGCTCGCGCGGACGAACGATCATCGTCGTGCTCCGTCAGGCAGCGATCGACGCCGGCGCGGCCGCGCGATGCAGCAGCACGGGTACCGACTTCGACGTCGGCGTGTTGCACACGTCGCCGACGCTGTCGAGCGGCACGAGCGGGTTGGTTTCCGGGTAGTACGCGCCGATGCAGCCGCGCGGGATGTCGTATTCGACGAGCAGGAAGCCGTTCGCGCGCCGCTCGATGCCGTCGTGCCACACCGTTTCCATGTCGACCCATTCGCCGGCCGCGAGGCCGAGCATCGCGAGATCGTCGCGGTTGACGAACACCACGCGGCGCTGGCCGAACACGCCGCGATAGCGGTCGTCGAGCCCGTACACGGTCGTGTTGTACTGGTCGTGCGAGCGCGTCGTCATCAGCGTCATCAGCCGTTCGCCGTGCAGCGCGCGGGCGCGCTGGATCGGCGTGTCGGTCGGCAGCGCGTGCGCGATGAAGTTCGCCTTGCCCGTCGGCGTCAGCCATTCGCGGTCGCGCGACGCGACGCGCAGGTGGAAGCCGCCGGGCCGCGCGATGCGCGTGTTGTAGTCGTAGAAGCCGTCGAGCGTCGCCTCGATCGCATCGCGGATCTTCGCGTAGTCGTCCTTGTACGCGAGCCAGTCGATCTTGCCGCTGCCGAACAGCGCGTGCGCCATGTGCGCGACGATCGCGGGCTCCGACATCAGGTTCGGCGACGCCGGCTTGTTCATCCCGTACGACACGTGGACCATGCTCATTGAATCCTCGACCGTCACGCCTTGCGCGACGTTGTCCTGCAGGTCGATCTCGGTGCGGCCGAGCGTCGGCAGGATCAGCGCGTCGCGGCCGTGGATCAGGTGGCTGCGGTTCAGCTTCGTCGTGATGTGCACGGAAAGCGCGCAGCGGCGCATCCCTTCCCACGTGCGCGGCGTGTCCGGCGTCGCCATCGCGAAGTTGCCGCCGAGACCGATCAGCACCTTCACGCGGCCGTCGAGCATCGCTTCGATCGTCTCGACGACGTCGTAGCCATGGTGGCGCGGCGGTTCGAAATCGAACACGTGGCCGAGCCGGTCGAGGAACGCCTGCGACGGCTTTTCCTCGATGCCGACCGTGCGGTTGCCCTGCACGTTCGAATGGCCGCGCACCGGGCACAGGCCGGCGCCGGGGCGGCCGATGTTGCCGCGCATCAGCATCAGGTTGGTCAGCATCTGCACCGTGGCGACCGAATGCTTGTGCTGCGTGATGCCCATGCCCCACGTCGCGATCACGCGTTCGCTGCGCGCATAGCGCTGCGCAAGCGCGTCGATCTGCTCGTACGGCACGCCGCTTTCGGCCGTCAGCGCGGACCAGCTTTCGGCGCGCAGATCGTCGGCGAACGCATCGAAGCCGGCCGTGTGCTCGTCGATGAACGCGGTGTCGAGCACACGCGGCGCACCGGCGGCGCGCGCGGCGTCGTCGAGTTCGAGCACGCGCTTGGCCATCCCCTTGATCAGCGCGAAATCGCCGCCGATGGTCGGCTGGATGAACGTCGATGCGATCTTCGTGCCGGACATCGTCAGCATCTCGAGCGGGCTTTGCGGATCGGCGAAGCGCTCGAGGCCGCGCTCCTTCAGCGGGTTGATCGACACGATCGTCGCGCCGCGCTTCGCGCACTCGCGCAGCTCGCCCATCATCCGCGGGTGATTGGTCGCGGGGTTCTGGCCGAAGATCAGCAGCATGTCCGCATGCTCGAAATCGTCGAGCGTGACCGTGCCCTTGCCGACGCCGACCGACGCCGGCAGCCCGCGGCTCGTCGCCTCGTGGCACATGTTCGAGCAATCGGGGAAGTTGTTGGTGCCGTACAGGCGCACGAACAGTTGATAGAGGAACGCCGCTTCGTTGCTCGCGCGGCCGGACGTGTAGAACGCGGCCTGGTTCGGGTCGGGCAGCGCGCGCAGGTGGCGCGCGATCAGCGCGAAAGCATCGTCCCACGCGATCGGCACGTAGCGGTCGGTCTGTGCGTCGTACGCCATCGGGTCGGTGAGCCGGCCGTGCTGTTCGAGTTCGAAATCCGATTGGTCGAGCAGCTCGGTGACCGTGTGCGCGGCGAAGAATTCGGGCGTCACGCGCTTGCTCGTCGCTTCGGCGGCCACCGCCTTCACGCCGTTCTCGCAGAATTCGAACGTCGACGCGTGCTGTCGGTCCGGCCATGCACAGCCGGGGCAGTCGAAGCCGTCCGGCTGGTTCTGGCGCAGCAGCGTCCGGTAGTTGCCGCCGGCGACCTTTTCCTTGATCAGGTTGATCGTGACGGCTTTCAGCGCACCCCAGCCGGCGGCCGGGTGGGTGTACGGTTCGATGCGCGCGGTCGCGGATTTCTTTTTCATGATGCAGGTGTCGGGGTCGATGCGTGCAGAGTACGCGCGGCACCCGTGCGGCTGTGTGTACACCTGTTCACTTCAAAAAAGAGTACAGTTCCGGCCATTCATCCCGTGCGGATCGCAACTGTGTTGCTGAAGGGAAGTTGAAAGGGGAAGCGCGTGAAGCGTTACGAACAACTGGCCGACGATCTCCAGGCGCAGATCGAGCGCGGCGTGTACCGGCCCGGCGAGCGGATTCCGTCGGTGCGGCACGCGAGCCGGCAACAGCAGCTCAGCGTCACGACCGTGCTGCGCGCATACCTCGTGCTGGAAAGCCGCGGCCTGATCGAAAGCCGGCCGCAGTCAGGCTACTTCGTGCGGGCGCGTGCGGCAGTGCCGGCCGAGGCCGAGCTGCATATTTCCGCGCCGGCCGCCGAGCCGTCGGCCGTGGACGTGAGCCGGCTCGTGCTGTCGACGCTGCGTTCGATCGCGCGCGACGACGCGGTGCCGCTCGGCTCGCCGTATCCCGACGCGTCGCAGTTTCCGGTGCAGCGTCTTGCGCGCTATGCGCAGGCGATCGGGCGGCGGCGCACGCGCTGGGGCGTGATCGACGACCTGCCGCCCGGCAACCAGGAGCTGATCCGCCAGATCGCGCGGCGCTATGCGGAGCGCGGGGTCGCGGTCGAGCCGGGCGAGATCGTGATGACGATCGGCGCGACCGAGGCGATCAACCTGTGCCTGCAGGCCGTCGCGAAACCGGGCGACACGATCGCGGTGGAGTCGCCGACGTTTTACGCGATGCTGCACGCGATCGAGCGGATGGGCATGCGTGCACTGGAAGTCGCGACGCACCCGGGCGACGGCATCGATCTCGACGCGCTCGAGCGGATCCTCGCGCGCGAGCGCATCGCCGCATGCATGGTGATGCCGAATTTCCAGAATCCGCTCGGCTTCCAGATGCCCGATGCGCGCAAGCGCGCGCTGGTCGAACTGCTCTCGAAGCACGGCGTGCCGGCGATCGAGAGCGACGTTTATCACGAGCTGCACTTCGGCGACACGGCGCCGAGCGCGCTGAAGTCGTTCGATCGCGACGGGCTGGTGCTGCATTGCGCGTCGTTCACGAAGAGCCTGTCGCCGCGCTACCGGATTGGCTGGGCGATGCCGGGCCGTTACCGCGACCAGGTCGAGAAGCTGAAATTCCTGAACACGCTCGCGACGCCCGCAATCGAGCAACTCGCGATCGCCGAATACCTGAAACACGACGGCTACGATTTTCATCTGCGGCGCATGCGCAAGCTGTATGCGCAGCAGGCGAGCCTGATGAGTGCGATGGTGCGGCGTTTCTTCCCGGAAGGCACGCGGCTGTCGCAGCCGCAGGGCGGGTATGTGCTGTGGGTCGAACTGCCGCCGCGGGTCGATGCGATGAAGCTGTATACGCTCGCGCTCGCGCAGCGGATCACGCTCGGGCCCGGGCATATGTTCTCGGCCGGCGCCGATTACCGGCATTTCATCCGGCTCAACTACAGCTACCCGTGGTCGCGGCAGATCGAGGATGCGCTGAAGGTGCTGGGGCGGCTCGCGTCGGAGTGCGCGGCGCGGTGAGCGCTGCCGGCCGGCGGATGCGGGTACATGCGCAGCGGGAACGCCGGCAGCACTGCGATCAGGTGGTCGAACAGGTCGGCCTGGATGGCCTCGTAGTCGACTCACGTCGTCGTATCGGTGAAGCAGGGCAGTTCGAGCGGAATGCGTGCCGTGAACGCAGGTCGATCGGCTCCCGAATCGGCTCACCGTTGTGAAGGTATCCTCTGCATCGAGGTGAAGGCCGCTGGTGAACCCGCATCACCGCAAGCCGGCGTGCGAGCCGGTTGCCGGATGCGGCGTCTACAGGAACGCGATCGGCCCGAAGCCATGACGGCAGGCCGTCGCGTTTCGATGCGCGCGGTCGGCGATCCATGCAATCATGCGGACGTCGCAGGCGTCGTCGGTGTGCCGCGCGCGTTGGCGTGCGGCTCCTCCGGCAACGGTGAGCGACACGCGACACCGTTGCGCACCCGTTCGTGGCCCGTCATTTCGACTTCACGCATTTCACGCATGCAAGATTCCAATGAAAGCCGTCCGTCGCGCGTGCGGCTGCTGAAAGGCCTCCTCCCGATCCGTCGCGCGGGTGCCATCCGCGACATCTTCGCGGGCATGTCGCTCGCGTCGATGGACATCCCGCAGGTGCTCGGCTACGCACGCATCGCCGGCATGCCGGCCGTCACGGGGCTCTACACGGTGTTCCTGCCGCTCGTTGCGTTCGCATGCTTCGGCGCGTCGCGCCATCTCGTGGTCGCCGCCGATTCCGCGACCGCGACGATTTTCGCGAGCCGGCTGTCGTCGATGGCGCCGGCCGGCAGCGCCGACTATGCGGCGCTCGCCGGCATGGTCGCGTTGCTGACCGCCGCGATGCTGCTGCTCGCGCGCATCTTCAAGCTGGGTTTCCTCGCCGATTTCCTGTCGCGCACGGTGCTGGTCGGTTTCCTCGCTGGCGTCGGCGTGCAGGTGTCGATCGCGATGCTCGGCGACATGCTCGGCGTGGCCGTGCCGTACCCGGCGTCGCGCAGCCTCGCGCAACTCGACTACGTCGTCTTGCACCTGGTTGACGCGCACCGGCCGACGCTCGCGCTCGCGGCGCTCGTCGTCGTCGCAATTCTCGCGTGCAAGCGGTTCCTGCCGCGCGTGCCGATGCCGATGATCGCGGTCGCGGGCAGCATCGCCGCGAGCGCAACGTTCGGTTTCGCCGCGCACGGCATCGCGGTGCTCGGGCCCGTGGCGGGCGGGCTGCCGCCGCTGCGCTGGCCGTCCGTCACGTGGCAGCAGTTCCTCGATCTCGTGCCGGTCGCCGCTTCGTGCTTCGTGATGATCATCGCGCAGAGCGCGGCCGCCGCGCGGGTGTTCGCGCAGCAGTACGGCGAGGACGTCGACACCAATGCCGACATCCTCGGCCTCGCGGCCGCGAACGCGGCGGCGGCGCTCGGCGGCGCGTTCGTCGTCAACGGCAGCCCGACGCAGACGGCGATGGCCGACGGCGCGGGCGTGCGCAGCCAGATCGGGCATCTCGCGTTCGCTGCGGTCGTCGCTATCGTGCTGCTGTTCTTCAGCCCGTATCTGCAGTATCTGCCGCATGCGGTGCTGGCCGGCATCGTGTTCACGATCGCGCTCGGGCTGATCAACGTGCGCAGTCTCGCCGCGATCCGTCGGGAGAGCCCCGGGGAATTCACGCTCGCGCTGGTCACGGCCGCCGCCGTCGTGACGGTCGGCGTCGAGCAGGGCATCCTGCTGGCCGTCGCGCTGTCGCTGATGCGGCACGTGCGCCACAGCTACCAGCCGCACACGATGGTGCTCGAACCCGTCGCCGGCAACGGACGGTGGCAGCCGGTGCCCGCCCGGCGCGGCGCGATGACGGCGCCCGGGCTGATCGTCTACCGGTTCGGCGCCGACCTGTTCTTCGCGAACGATCATCTGTTCGCTGCCGAAGTAATCGAACTCGTCGATGCGGCGCCGGTGCCGCCGCGCTGGTTCGTCGTCGATGCGGGCGCGATCACCGACGTCGACTATTCGGCCGCACGGACCTTGGTCGATCTCGTCAGGGCGCTGCATGTGCGTGGGATCGGCGTGCTGTTCGGGCGCGTGAACCGCTATCTGCGCGCGGACATGGATCGTCACGGGATCACCGAGGCGGTCGGCGCGTCGTGCATCTTCGCCACGCTGCATCAGGCGCTGGAGGCGGCGGGCGCGACGCCCGCACCGCAGGAGCCGGGCACGGTGTAGGGCCTGTACACGCCGATAACGGGCCAGCCCCACGAACGATTTTTTCCAAACACGGGAACGTGCGTTATTAGCGTGAACACGCTCTTGCTCAGCAGCGCTACGCGACCGCGCGCAGGCGTGCGAAACCGTTGCGCAGGCAACGGGCCAGTTCCGCCGCGGCCGCCGTGTGCTGGCCGCGCGGCACATGCAGGTTGATCGAGAAATTCGGCAGCGCGGGCAGGCCGCTGCCGGCCGGCAGGATCTCGAGGTCGGCCGGCACGGTGGACGCGAGCCACACGGTTACGGCCAGATCGGCGCGCACGGTCGCGGCCGTGGCATCGAAGCTGCCGTTCTCGAACACGGTGCGCCACGCACGATCGCTGCCGCGTAGTGCGTCGAGCACCGTCGGGCGGAACGCGCAGGTCTGCGCGACCATCGATACCGGCAGCGGCGAGTGCCGGTGCGCGGTGCCGCCTTTCGCGCCGACCCACACCAGCCGGTCGACGGCGATGCATTCGCCGCGCGACGATCCGACCGGTGCCTCGATCAGCGCGACGTCGAGATCACCCTGCTTGAGCCCGCGCCGCAACTCCGGCGATGCCGCGCACACGAGCGTGAGCGCGACGTGCGGATGTGCGTGCGCATAGCTTTTCAGGATCGGCGCGAGACAGGTGCCGACCAGATCCTGCGGTGCGCCGAGACGCACCGGGCCTTCCACCGCACCGGCGCTCAGGTCGGCGAGCAGCGCATCGTGAACGGCGAGCAGCCGGCGCGCCTGTTCGAGCAGCCGCTCGCCGGCCGCCGTCAGCAGCAGGTTGCGATGCTCGCGGACGAACAGCGGGCCCGACAGCATTTCGAGCCGCGCGACCTGCTGGCTGATCGCGCCTTGAGTGAGGTGCAGCGCGTGGCCGGCCGCCGTCATGCTGCGATGATCGGCGACGGAGACGAATGCGCGCAGCAGCGCGAGATCGAGATTGCGAGCCATGCTTCGCATTATGAATGCTAATGGAAGGCATAAAAATCTTTCGCTGTCGTAATGGCGCAATCGCAGGTAAAAACGGGGCCTCAGTGACGACAACCGGGAGCCCTCGTGCCGCTTCACGACTATCTGCCGCTGGTGCTGTTCGTGATCGTCTCCACTGCGACGCCGGGTGGCGCGACGACGCTCGCGACCGCCTCGGGCGCCCATTTCGGCTATCGGCGTTCGCTGCCGCTGATGTCGGGCATCGCGGCGGGCCTCGCGTCGATGGCGGCGGCGGCCGCCGCCGGGCTCGGCAGTGTGCTGCTCGCGCTGCCCGCGTTGCAGCTCGCGATGAAGGCGGTCGGTTCGGCGTACCTGATGTGGCTGGCGTTGCGCATCGGACGTGGCGGCAAGCCGTGGCTCGATGTCGACGTGCACCGGCCGCAAGGGTTCGTCAGCGGCGTGTGGATGCTGTGGCACAACCCGAAAGGCTGGGCGATGACGCTCGGCGCGGCCGCGTCGTTCGCGGCGCTCGCGTCGGGGCCGGCGCGGCTCGGTGTGCTGCTTGGGGTGGCGTTCGGCGTGGCCGCGATGGCGTCGTTGTCGCTGTGGTGTTTCGCCGGGCTGCTGTTCGCCCGCGTGTTGCGCACGGAGCGGCAGTGGCGTTGCCTGAATGCGGGGCTCGGCCTGTTGCTCGTGGCGTCGATCGTGCCGATGTGGTTGCCGTAACAGGAAACCGCGCACGCGGTGCGGCGCGGCGCCCGTTCAGCGCGAACCGGCCGGCGCGTTGCCGGCCCGTCGGTCGCCGCCTGCACCGGCCGATCGCAACGGCAGCCGCAGCGTCGTCACGAAGCTCGCCGCATGCAGCGCACACAGCAGGCCGAACGCCCACGCATACGCGACGGCCTGCGTGCCGCCGGCCGACGTTGCTTCGGCGTGCAGCCGCCACGCGAGAAACAGCGTGCAGAGCGTCGTGAACGTCGGGCCGCCGAGCCGCTGCACGATATTGAGCGACGTGGTCGCCATCGGCAGGTCGCGGCGCTCGACCGACGCATACGCGGCGGCGATCGACGGCGCGCCGATCGCGCTCTGGCCCATGCCGCGCAGAAACAGCGCCGGGACGAGCACGAGCGGATCGTAGCCGGTCAGCGCGACGAACACGAACGGCAGTGTCGCGGCGAGTGCGAGCAGCGCGCCGGCGGCGGCCAGCCGGCGTACGCCGAACCGGCTCGTCAGCGCGCCCATCGACGGATAGGTGACGAGCATGCCGAGCCCGAGCGGCGCGAGCAGCCAGCCCATTTCGCCCGGCGAGCGCCCGCACGCCTGGATCAGGAACACGGGAATCAGCATCTGGCCGGCATACAGCGCGCCATTCGACAGGAACTGCGTGCCGGCTGCGGCGCCGAACACGCGCGAGCGAAACAGCGCGAGATCGATCAGCGCACGCTCGCCCTGGCGGCGCTCGAAGCGCAGGAACGCGACGAGCAATAGCGCCGAACCTGCGACCGCCGCGATGCCGGGCATCGAGCCGATCCGCTCGACGCCGTACAGGAACAGCACGAGGCCCGGCGACAGTAACGCGAGGCCGATCCAGTCGAGTTCGCGCCGCGGCGCGTCGTCGCGGTCGCCCGGCAGGAACCGCGCGGCCAGTGCGAGCGCGAGCGCGCCGACGGGCAGGTTCACCAGAAACAGCCAGCGCCATGACGTGTGCTGCAGGATCGCGCCGGCGACGACCGGCCCGAGGATCGGCGCGAGCAGCACCGGCACCGCCGCGTAGCCGATCACGCGCGCCATCTGCTGGCCGGCGACGCGCGCGATCATCATCTGCGCCATCGGCGCGAGCAAGCCGCCGCTGACGCCTTGCAATACGCGGAACGCGATCAGCGACGGCGCGGACCATGCGAGCCCGCACAGCGCCGACGTCAGCGTGAACGCCGAGAAGCACCACAGGTACAGCGCCTTCGCGCCGATGCGATCGACGAGCCAGCCGCTCAGCGGCAGCACCAGCGTCAGCGCGAGCAGGTAGCCGCTCGTCACCCACTGGATCGTCGACAGGCTCGCATGCAGGTCGGTCGCGAGACTCGACAGCGACACGTTGACGATCGTCGCATCGAGCTGTGACAGCAGCGAGCCGAGCGTCGCGACCGCGCTGACTTTCCAGATCGACGGATCGAGCCGGCCGGCCGCGTGGCCCGGCGTTGGCTGTCTGCGTGGCTCGCTCACGCGCCGCGCCGGTCGAGCAGCGCGACGATGTCCTGCGTCGTGCCCGTCTCGCCGAGGCGCGGGAACAGCCGCTCGACGCTGTTCGCGTGTGCGTCCGCGTTGAGGTCGGTCATCGCGTCGACGGCGAGCGTCACGTTGTAGCCGAGTTCGTGCGCCTGCCGCGCGGTCGATTCGACGCCGATGCTCGTCGCGACGCCGGTCAGCACGATCTGCGTGACGCCGGCTGCCTTCAGATGCGCGTCGAGACCGGTGCCGGTGAACGCGCCCCAGGTCCGCTTCGTCACGACGTGGTCGCTTGGCTGGCGGTTCAGTTCGGGCACGAGTTCGGTCCAGTCGGCGGGAAGCTGCGCCGTGCGCGGCGGTTGCTCGGTGCGGCCCGGTGCGCCGCCCGCGACGTCGACCAGCACGACCGGCAGCCCTCGACCGCGGAAGGCGTCGAGCAGTTCGCGGGCGTGGGCGATCACCGGTGCGACCGGGTGCGCGGTGGGGAGGGCGACGATGCCTTTCTGCAGGTCGATGACGACCAGCGCCGTGTTCGTGTCGAGACGGGTTGCGCTCATGATGGGCTCCGGGGAAAGGGCGAGGAAAGCCGTGCGCGAATGCTGCGTGGCGCACGGGCCGGGTTTATTGGTCGCCGATGCGGCGGATCAGCGGGATGGCCGCGGCAAGCGTGTCGATGTCGTGCGGGTCGAGCTTCTCGATCGCGGCGCCGAGCCACTTGTGTTTCGCGGCGTTGCGCTTGCGTCGTGCGTGGAGGCCGGCGGCGGTGAGTTTGAACAGGATCTGGCGGCCGTCGGTCGGATGCGGTTCGCGCTCGACGAGCGCGTCTTCCTCGAGGCTCGCGAGAATCGCCTTCATCGACTGCGGCTTCATCGCCTCGGCGCGCGCGAGATCGGCGGTCGTCATCGGCCCGTGCCGTTCGAGTCGCGCGAGCGCGCTCGTCTGCGACATGCCGAGCCCTTCGGAGTCAATCTCGGAGCGCAGCCGGCGGATGAGCTGGCCGACCGCGAGGGTCAGGTCGGCGGCGACGGTTTCGGCGGAAACGCCGGATTTGCGTGGCGGGTTCATGCGACGAATCATAGAGCACGACAGTTAGACTTGCAAGTTTAACTGTCGAATTGATCGCTGGCCGGCGTTACTGTCCGATGCGCGATTACGTGCGTCGATGCGCGACCGGTACGACTTCGCTGTATCGCGGGGTTGCGTTTTCGTGCAGCAGATCGCCGAGGTACTGGCCGAGTTCGTCGGCGGTGAGCGCCGATGGAATCTGCAGATTGGCCGGGCGCCGCTTGCCTTCGGCGCCGAGATCGAACACGGCCCAGCGGCCGTCCGTGCGCACGACGGCGAGCAGCCGGCCGAAGGCGTTGAAGCGGTATTCGTGCTGCATCGCGTCGCTCCGTTAGCGTGAACGCGCCGGCTGCCCGTGTGTGTTTACTGGATCGAGCAGGACAGCCAGCGATGGATTTTGATTGCGTCGCTCGACACGCCGGCACGCGTCGGCGCGCCGAGCAGCACGACCGTTTCGCGGCGGCCTTTCACGCGCATGCGCATCACGACGCCGTGCCCCGATTCGTTGATGAAGCCGGTTTTCTGCAGCCGGATCGGCAGGCGGCGGTAGCGCACGAGCGGGTCGGAATTCACGTACACGAGTTCGCCGTCGCCGGGGCGCACGGTGGTCGACAGGTCGGTCGAGAAATAGCGGATCAGCGGATCCTGCGCGGCCGCGCCGACGAGCCGTGCGAGATCTTCCGCCGTCGACACGTTGTGCGGCGACAGGCCGGTCGGCTCGCGGAAGTGCGTACGCCGCATGCCGAGCCGGCGCGCTTCGCGGTTCATCGCCTTCACGAACGCCGCGCGCCCGCCTGGATAGTCGCGGCTCAGCGCGGCGGCTGCGCGGTTCTCCGACGACATCAACGCGATATGGAACATGTCGCGGCGCGACAGTTCCGAGCCGACCTGCAGGCGCGAGCCGGTGAACTTGATCGTGTCGCGGTCGCGCGCGGTCACGCGCAGCACGCCGTTCAGCGGACGATCGGCGTCGCGCGCGACGACGGCCGTCATCAGTTTCGAAATCGATGCGATCGGCCGTACGGTGCGCGCGTTGCGCGCGAGCAGCGGGGTGCCGGAATCGACGTCGAGCACGTAAGCCGCGCGCGAATGCAGCGACGCGACCGCGCGCGGCGTATAGCCGCAACTGGCGAGCAATTTCGGTTTCGCGGGCGCGGGCGGTCGCACGGCGGTCGTGCGTTTCGCGCGCCGCTGCTGCGATGCGGGTGCCGCGTGGCGTTGGGCTGCTTGATGCGTCACGCGCGAGCGACGACGCTTGACCGCCTTTTTCTTGCGATGGGGTGTCTTCTTGACGGCCTTCGTATGGGCATGCGGCTGCGCATGGGCGGCGCGATGCGGCTGCACGCGTTGCGCGGACGCATGCGCGGCGAATGCGAGCAGCAGGAACGACAGGGCGAGGATCAGGGTGGTCCGGGCGCGAGGCAGGCGCGCGATGAGGCCGGTCAAGCGAAAGTCTCCTTTTCACGCGCGATGCGGCTGCGCGGAATGCATGGGCGGTCAGCGGGTGCGGGAAATTATACGGTCGATCGCGGGACGATGACGATTGGATGACGCGCAATGACGCGTGATACGGGATGATTTCGGTCTTTTTTGCGCTGCCGGGCAAGCGGTGCGCGTCGCGTGAAAGGCGGGCAGATGCGCGGTTCAGCGCGGCCGGTTCCGCCGCGACACGACCGCGAAACTGATCGCGATCGAACCGGTCACCGCGCGCGGCGGCGCGTCTTCCAGCGCATCGCCGAAGCGAAAGCGGCGGCTGCGCCCGTCCGTGCGTTCAGCACGACGCTTCGGTGCGCGCGCAGCGGCGGCAGCAGCGCATTCGCTTGCATCCGCGACATCGGATGACGGCTCGGCCACGCAGTCGGCCGCTGGATCGACGGACATGAAAGTAAGTTCCGGGAAGGGCATGTCCGTATTGAACGCCATTGCATTCGATCGGTAAAATGAATCTTTCGATCGTTATGATTCCATTAAAGAATGGAACTGAAACTGCTACGCACGTTCCTGACGGTGACCGAGCTGTGCCATTTCAGCCGTGCGGCCGACGCGCTGCACATGAGCCAGCCCGCGCTCAGCAAGCAGATCGGCGCGCTGGAGGCGAGCCTCGGCGGCAAGCTGTTCGAGCGCGGCCGGCATGGCGCGGAACTGACGCCGTTCGGCGAACGCTTCCTGCCCGACGCGCAGGCGCTTGTGCGAGATGCCGACGAAATCCTGGCGCGTGCGCGGGAAGCGACGAGCGGTCAGCGCGGGCACTTGCGGCTCGGCATCTGCCTGTCCGTGCTCACGCTCGTGCCGAAACTGATCGCCGAATTCCGCCGTCGCAATCCGGGTATCGCGGTGACGCTGAGCGACCTGTCGTCGTCCGAACAGACGCGCCGGCTGCACGCCGGCAAGCTCGACGCCGGGTTCCTGCGCCTGCCCGCCGACGAAGGCTTGTCGTCGTTCAAGGTGACCGACGAAGCGCTCGCGCTCGCGGTGCCGCCGCATCTCGGTTTCAAGCGCGTGCCGGCCAACCTCGACGTGCTCAACGAGATCGGCTTCATCGCGCTGCAGCGTGCGCGCGGCCCGGGACTGGCCGCGCAGATCGACCGGTGGTGCGTCGAGCGCCGCTTCGTGCCGCACGTGATGCAGCAGGCGGAGGACGTGCAGTCGGTGCTGACGTCGGTCGCGGCCGGCGTCGGCGTCGCATTCATTCCGTCGAGCGCGCAGTACCTGCTGCGCGACGCGACGGTGCTGCCGCTCGACGGCCGGGACGCGAAGTGGCGCGTGGGACTCGCGTGGCGGGCCGAGCGCGACGATCCCGTCACCACGCGTTTCGTGTCGTTCATGCGCGCCGCGCTCAAGGGCGCGTGACGCGGCGTATAGTGCTCGCGATGGTTGTCTCCATGCATGCCGGCCCGACGCCGGCCGACGAACCCGAACCGATGACTTCTGAATCCGACGAATCCCCGCTCGATCCCGCACTCGTCGCCACGCTCGCGACGCTGAACGAAGCCGCGAGCGATCCGGCCGGCAAGGCGTGGTCGCTGCCGAAGATCGCAAAGCGTGCGCAACTGCCGATGAGCACGCTGCGCCGTGTGCTGACGCAGCTCGACGCCGCCGGCCTGAGCGCGACGACGCTGAACGAGGACGGTACCGGCAGCGCTGCGCTGACCGACGAAGGGCGCGCGGTGTGCGCGCAATTGTTCGGCGCGAACGACGCCCAATGATTGAAAAAACGGGCCGCTGATGCGGCCCGAGGCATAGGCGGGGGCGGCGACGCGGACGTCGCGCCGGCCCGTTCGTCGCTCGCGAACGCGGGCCGGCACTTCGTCAACGGCGCGACATCAGAACCACTGCTTGTAGCGACGCACGTAGATCGTCTTGACGATTTGCGCGAGCACGATGTAGCCGACCATCGTCGCGGCGAGCCAGAGCCAGTAGGTGCCCGGCAGGTGCATGAAGCCGATCGCGTCCGCGAACGGCGAGAACGGCAGCCAGCAGCCGATCGCGATCGCGGTGAAGGTCGACAGCAGCACCGGCAGCGACGCGGTGCTCTGCAGGAACGGGATCTTCTGCGTGCGCAGCAGGTGCACGACGAGCGTCTGCGACACGAGGCTCTCGATGAACCAGCCCGAATTCATCACGATCTGGCCGCTCGCGCCGCCGTTCAGGTGATACAGCGCGCCCGCCCCGAACACGGTCCACATCAGGATGTACGTCGTGATGTCGAATACCGACGACGTCGGCCCGACCCACAGCATGAAGCGGCCGATGTTGCCGGCTTCCCACTTGCGCGGCTTCTTCAGGAACTCGGGATCCATCTTGTCCCACGGCAGCAGCATCTGCGACGTGTCGTAGATCAGGTTCAGCACGAGCAGCTGCGTCGCGAGCATCGGCTCCCACGGCAGGAACGCGCTGGCGACGAGCACCGAGAACACGTTGCCGAAGTTCGAGCTGGCCGTCATGTTCAGGTACTTGAGGATGTTGCCGAACGTCTCGCGGCCCTTGATCACGCCTTCCTCCAGCACCATCAGGCTCTTCTCGAGCAGGATGATGTCGGCGGTTTCCTTCGCGATGTCGGCGCCGCTGTCGACCGAGATGCCGACGTCCGCGTCGCGCAGCGCGGGCGCATCGTTGATGCCGTCGCCGAGGAAGCCGACCGTGTGGCCGTTCGCCTGCAGCGCCTTGACGATGCGTGCCTTCTGCAGCGGCGTGAGCTTCGCGAACACGGTCGTGCGTTCGACCGCCTGCGCGAGCGTCGCGTCGTCGAGCGCTTCGATCTCGGTGCCGAGCATCGGCTTGGCCGGCTCGAGGCCGACCTGGCGGCACACCTTCATCGTGACGGTCGGGTTGTCGCCCGTCAGCACCTTCACCGCGACGCCGTTCTCGCGCAGCGCGGCGAGCGCCGGCGCGGCCGATTCCTTTGGCGGATCGAGGAAGGTCAGGAAGCCGCGCACGACGAGATCGTGTTCGTCGGCGGTGCGGTATTGCGCGCGTTCGTCGCCGCGCGGGATCGTGCGCGTCGCGAGCACGAGCACGCGGAAGCCGTCCTCGTTGTACGCGGTGGCCTGTTCGAGCAGCCGCTTGCGCGCGACGAAGTCGAGCGGGCGCACGCCGTCTTCATCCTGCACGTGCGTGGACACCGCCAGCATTTCCTCGACCGCGCCCTTGCAGATCAGCAGGTGCGTGCCGTGCGTATCCTCGACGACGACCGACAGGCGGCGCCGCACGAAGTCGAACGGCAGTTCGTCGATCTTCTTGTAGCCCTGCGGCTTCACGCGTTCGCCGATCTCGTCGGCGCGCGCGACGACCGCGATGTCGATCAGGTTCTTCTGGCCGCTCTGGTGGAAGCTGTTCAGCCAGCCGAGCCGCAGGATGTCCTCGTTCTTGTGGCCGGACAGGTCGAGGTGGTGTTCGAGGATGATCTTGTCCTGCGTGAGCGTGCCGGTCTTGTCGGTGCACAGCACGTCCATCGCGCCGAAGTTCTGCACCGAGTTTAGCCGCTTGACGACGACCTTGCGGCGCGCCATCGCGACCGCGCCGCGCGCGAGGTTCGCGCTGACGATCATCGGCAGCATCTCGGGCGTGAGGCCGACGGCCACCGCGAGCGCGAACGTGAGGGCGCTCAGCCAGTCGCCCTTGGTCAGGCCGTTGATCATGAACACGATCGGCACCATCACGAACATGAACTTGATCAGCAGCCAGCTCACGCTCGCGACGCCGCGGTCGAAGCTCGTCTCGATGCGCTTGTGGCTCACGACGTTGCGCGCGAGCGAGCCGAAGTACGTATCTTCGCCGGTCGCGACGACGACGGCCGTCGCCGTGCCGCTGACGACGTTGGTGCCCATGAAGCAGACGTTCTCGAGATCGAGCAGCGATGCCGGTGCGTCGTTCGCCGCGCCGGCCGCTTGCGTGCTCGCGGATTTGCCGGCCACCGCGCCGAGCGTGTCGTACTTCTCGACGGGCAGCGCCTCGCCGGTCAGCACGGCCTGGCTGATGAACAGGTCGCGCGACGCGAGCAGCCGCACGTCGGCGGGGATCATGTCGCCGGCGGAAAGATGCACGATGTCGCCGACCATCACTTCGCGCATCGGCACCTCGCGGCGCGCCGGCTCCGACGTGTCGGTCACCGCGCGCTGCACGGTCGCCGTCGTGCGGACCATCGCCTTGAGCTTCTCGGCCGCGCGCAGCGAACGGAATTCCTGCACGAAGCGCAGCAGCGCGCTGATCGTGACCATCGTCAGCAGGATGGTCATGCCGACGTAATCGCGATCGTCGGGCGCCGCAAAGTAGACGTCGGTGCAGAAGCTGATGGCGGCCAGCACCAGCAGCACGTAGACGAACGGGTTGTGGAACGAGAGCAGCAACTGGCGGGTCCAGTGCGGCGGTTTGTCGTGCGCGATTTCGTTCGGGCCGTAGCGTTGCAGGCGGTCGGCGGCCTGGTCGTAGGTCAGGCCGCGTGTGCTGGTGCGCAGCGACTTCAGCGTGTCTTCGAGCGGGCGGGCCGCTTCCTGC
This sequence comes from Burkholderia sp. AcTa6-5, assembly GCF_017815075.1. Classification (NCBI taxonomy): domain Bacteria; kingdom Pseudomonadati; phylum Pseudomonadota; class Betaproteobacteria; order Burkholderiales; family Burkholderiaceae; genus Burkholderia; species Burkholderia sp. AcTa6-5. The sequence continues at coordinate 107,841 of NZ_JAGIQE010000001.1, forward strand.
GCGGCGCGCATGATGCGCGGGTCGTTCTGCTGGCCTGCGCCGGCCTTGATGAAGCCGCGCTGTTTCTTGTGCGAGGTGTTGTGTCGTGTCGTCATGAGTCGCTCCTTGCGCACGAGGCGGCGGGCGGGGAGCGGCCGTGACGTTATCGACGCACGAGCGCTCCCCGCCGCGTCGCGTCAGGCGCGATCGGCTGTGGGTCGGTAAAGGCGGGAACGCTCGCCGGCGCGCAGCATGCGGACGGCGTGTCGATGCGCAGCGTTGCACCGGCGAGCGGTAATCGACTACTGTCGTCTGAGTTCATCTGCACTCCTGTCGGTTGCGGATAGTCGGCACGGGCGATCGGCAGCGGCGCGCGCAACGAGGCGCGCGGCCGGACGGCACGCGAACGGCGGGCGCACGCGGCCGGCGCCGCGCGCAACGCGAACGCACGCGCACGACGGCGCGTCGCGTGCATTCGACAACATCGAAAATTCGGGCGGGAGATCTGGCCGATAGTCAGGCCGGAAGGGCGCCGCATCCTGCTTCCCGGGATGCGGCAGAAGACGAGGCTCTGCGCGTTTTCCTCAGGCAGCAGTCAAGTTGGTGATGCACCAACTACAACTCGCATCGGTGTTCACAGAACACTCCATGTAACTAGACGGGGGCGATGGTAATGGCTCGCTGTGCGAAGCGTCAACCCTTTTGTCAGGCGTTATTTCGAGATAATCGATCGCGCCAGTGCGCGTTCGCAGGCGTGTGCGACAGCCCGTCACGAAACAGCCGCGCGCATCCCGTGTCGGCATGCGCGCGGCCGTGTCGAACGAGGCGCCGGTTACTGGTTCGCAGTCGCGACGGCGGCCCCTGCATCGAGGATGCCCGAGCCTGCGGGCAGCGCGGTGCACGACGTGCCGGCCGCGAGCTTCGCCGCGCGCGTGCCGCCTTGCAGCTTCTGCAGGATCTGCGCGGGCGTGAGGTTGCCGTTCACCGACAGCATCAGCGCGGCGACCCCCGTCACCTGCGGCGCCGCGAGGCTGGTGCCGTTCGCGGGGCCATAGGTGTCCGAGCCCGGCGTCGTCGTGCCGGTGTTCGACGTCGACAGGATGTTGACGCCCGGCGCGCTCAGCGCGACGTCGGCGCCGAAGTTGCTGAACGACGCGCGGCGGCCCGTCGCGTCGGTCGCGGCGACGGTGATCACGCCGCGGCAGTTGGCGGGCTGGTCGAGCCCGGTCGACAGGCCGTCGTTGCCGGCCGCGACGACCACGGTCACGCCCTTCGCGGTCACGTCGTCGATCGCCTGCTGGAACGTCGTGCTGCAGGCGCCGACCCCGCCGAGGCTCAGGTTGATGATCTTCGCCGGCCGCGGGTTCGTCGGTACGCCGACGACGTTGATGCCGGCTGCCCAGCGCATGCCGTCCGCGATGTCGCTCGTCACGCCGCCGCACTTGCCGAGTACGCGCACGGGCAGGATCTGGCCGAGCCACGATACGCCGGCGACGCCGGTGCCGTTGTTGGCGGTTGCGCCGATCACGCCCATCACGCGCGTGCCGTGCCAACTGCTATTGCTCGGCTGGCTTGCGCAGTGATAGTACGGGCCGTTGACGTTGTCGATTTCCTGCTGCGTGACCCAATCGCCCGGATCGGTTGCGTCCGGGCCGCGCGTCGAGCCGTTGTTGCTGGTGTTGACGTTGCTGATGAAGCTGTAGCCGGACAGCAGGTTGCCGACGAGGTCGCCGTGCGGCCGATAGCCGGTATCGAGCACGGCCGTGACGACGGTCGGCGAACCCTTGGTCACGTTCCACGCCGGTGGCAGGTCGATGCCGGCGGCCGGGTCGGACAGGTACCACTGCTGGTTGTAGAGCGGATCGCTCGGCGTGTCGCGGATCTGCATCGGGTGATCCGGCTCCGCGTAGTCGACATCGCTGTCGGCCGCGAACGCCTGGGCGAGCGCGGCGGCATCGGCGGCGGCCATGCGCTGACCGAGCGACAGCACGGCCGCGCCGCTCGAGATCGTTCGTTCGACCTGCACGTTCACCGGCGTTTGCCCGACCGTGCTCGCGTACGCGCGTGCGTTGCCGGTCACGGGCGCCGTCCAGCGCGTCATCGCACGCTGGATCACCGCATCGAGTCGCGAGCCGTTGTCGATGGTCGCCATCGCGCGCGTGGCCGTCAGCGTTTTCAGCTTGACGATGAGGTGATCGACCGGCGGCTCGACCGGTGCGGTCTGCGCGGCCATCTGTACGGCGGCCTGCTGCGACGTGCACGCATTGCCGCCGGACGATGTGGGCGGGGCGGTCGGGGTGGGTGCGGGAGCGGGCGTCGGAGCGGGGGCCGGTGTCGGTGTCGGTGCGGGGGACGCGTTGGACGAAGAAGGGTTGCTGCCGTCGCCGCCGCCTCCGCCGCAACCGGCGAGGGGCAGGAGAGCGGCGGCGGACAGCATACCGGCGAGCATGCGCGCATGGGCGGGGCGCGCCAGCGCGAAATTGAAGCGTTTGGCTTTCATGTTGAAAGTCGATCCTCGAAGATAACCGTCGTGCCGGCGGTGGTGCCTGGTCCGGCGTACACCGGACCTTGTTTTTGTTCGGCGCACGCAGCGCTGCTGCGACGCGCCATGCATTGGGTAACGGCTGATGAGGCGGCTTCTTGAATATGTTTTGTGTGAAAAAGGGGCGAGACGCAAACGATTGCGATGCTGTCTTGCAGCATGAACGCGCGTTTGGAACGAGTGATCTGTTCATCGGGTGCAAGATTGCAGGCGGTCGACCCGGCGAAACGTTCGGCACAGGCGCTTTTGCGCGCCGCGGAAACGATTTTCTCGGTGAGGCCGCGACAGCGGCCGCTTGACGCTTTCCCCGATGCGGCGCGAATTTTGTTGGGCGTACGATCGCGATTCGATCAACGTTTCGTCAGGAGAAAAGCATGGATCGCCGCTTTCGTTGGCTGGCCGTTGCGCTCGCCTGCGCGCTGGCGGGCACCGCGCACGCGCAGGCCCTCACCGGTACGCTGAAGAAGATCAAGGACACGGGCGTCGTGTCGCTGGGTATCCGCGAATCGTCGGTGCCGTTCTCGTATTCGGACAACCAGCAGAAGAACATCGGCTATTCGCGCGACATCGCGTCGCGCATCATCGACCGGTTGAAGACCGATCTGAACCTGCCGAACCTCGCGGTGAAGGAAATCCCGATCACGTCGCAGAATCGGATTCCGCTGCTGCAGAACGGGACGATCGACTTCGAATGCGGGTCGACGACGAATACGCTCGAACGGCAAAGGCAGGCCGCGTTCTCGAACAGCATCTTTCTGTACGGCATCCGTTTCAGCACGCGCAAGGATTCGGGCGTGAAGGACTTCGCGGACCTGGCCGGCAAGACGGTCGCGACGACGGCCGGCACGTCGGACGAGCGTCTGCTGCGCAAGCTCAACGAAGAGAAGGCGATGAACATGACGATCATCAGCGCGAAGGATCATGCCGAAGCGTTCATGAACGTCACGACCGGGCGCGCGGTCGCGTTCGTGATGGACGAACCGCTGCTGTACGGCGAGATCGCGAAGGACCGCAATCCGGGTGCGTATACGGTCGCGGGCACGCCGCTCGTCCACGAAAATTACGCGTGCATGATGCGCAGGGACGATCCGGCGTTCAAGCAAGTGGTCGACGGCGTGATCGCGAAGATGCAAACCTCGGGCGCGGCCGAGAAGCTGTACGACCAGTGGTTCATGCAGCCGATTCCGCCGAAGGGCGTGAGCCTCAACTATCCGCTGTCGGCGGAGATGAAGCAGCTGTTCAGGAATCCGACGGATCAGGCGCAGTACTGATTCGACCGTCGCAACGAAAAACCGCCGGCAGGTGCCGGCGGTTCGAGCGCAGAGCGCCGAGCGGCGCGAAGCGCGTCAGGCCTTGATCTCCGGGCCGCGCGCGGCGGGTGCGGCCGGTGCCGCCGACGGCATCGGCGGCCGTGCCGGGGCGATGACGAGCACCGGTTGGGGAGCGGCCCACGCCGGTATCGCGAACTCGACCGGCTGCGGCATCGGCATCGCGAACGCGTTGGCGAGCGCAATGTGCTGCAGCGCCATCATCTGCTGCTGCATCGCGACCATCTGCGCCTGCGCCGCCTGCATCCGGTACTGCGCGGCCTGTATTTGCCGCAACGCCGCCGCGGGCGGCATGCCGCCCGACGACGACGTCTGCATCTCGAAGCTCGCGCCGCCTTGCGGGCTACGCCAGCGCCACGTGCTGACCTTCATCGGGCCGACGGCTGTCTGGACGACGCGCGTTTCGGCTTTCACGGGCACGGCCTGCCCGTCGACATTGACGAGCATCGGTTGGGCGGTCGCCGCCGCGCCGGCCTGCCCGGCCAGCGCGAACACGGGCACCAGCGCCAGCGCGCCCGCCGCCATATACGAACGGAATCGCATCTTCGTATCTCCATCAAACGAGACTGAATCAACAATGACGTACGGCTCACGGAATGAGCCATCCGAGACAATGCGACCGTCGGCTTAAACCAACATTAAAACTGCCGTCGGTCGGCCCGATCCGCGCATTCCATGATGCGCCGCCATCGGCATTCAACCTCGCCCGCGCCAGGGTAATCCTGTCGCCCGGTGCAACAACGGGCACAATACGGAATTCGCCACCACCGCACGCATGTTCGACATCCGAACACTGACGGTGCGGCACTGCTGCCCGACCTCCTTCCCGGTCCTCATGAACGCCACGCCCACTCCCGCGCGCGAGTCGAATTCGCCGCGCTTCCTGCTGTTCCTGATCTGCCTGTTCGCGTCCGCCGGCCAGCTCGCGATCGATATCTACGTGCCCGCGCTGCCCGACATGGCCCGTTCGTTCGCGACCACGCCGCAGGCGATCCAGTCGAGCGTGTCCGGCTATATGGCGGCCTACGCGCTCGGCCAGTTGATCTTCGGGCCGATCGCGGACGCCTACGGACGCAAGCGCGTGCTTGCGTTCGGGCTCGTGATCTACACGATCGGCTGTCTGCTGTCGCTGGGCGCGTCGAACCTCGAGACGTTCATACTCGCGCGCTGCCTGCAGGGCTTCGGAATCGCGACCACCAACCTGCTGGCGAAGGCGATCATCACCGATTCGTTCTCCGGCCAGGCGTTGATGCACGCGTTCACCTACATGTCGATCGCGTGGGGGCTCGCGCCGATCATCGCGCCGGTGATCGGCGCGCACCTGCAGGAATGGTTCGGCTGGCGCGCATGCCTCGTGTTCCTGCTGGTCTACTCGCTGGCGATGTGGGCGCTGCTGTGGCGCTACCGCGAAACCTTGCCGAGGCCCGTGCATCTCGAGCCGCGCACGTTGATGGCGAACACGGGCAAGGTGCTGGCGAGCCCGGTGTTCCAGAGCTGTTTCCTCGCCCAGGGGCTGTGCTACAGCATCCTGCTGGTGTTCAACATCGTCGGGCCGTTCATGGTGCAGACCACGCTGCACAAGCCGCCGACCTTCTTCGGGTATCTCGCGCTCGGCATCGGCCTCATGTATTTCCTCGGCGGCCTGTCGAACCGGATTCACGGCCGCGGGCTGCCGAGCGCCGAGCAACGGCTGCGTATCGGCGCGCGCGTGATGGCGGGCGCGTCGATCGCGATGCTGGTGCTGGCGCTGACCGTCGGCCTGCGCGTGTGGACGCTCGCGACGCCGGTGCTCGTGATGGGCTTCTGCGCGGGCGCGATGTATCCGACGCTGATGGCCAAGGGCAATTCGCTGTTTCCGCATATCGCCGGCCTGACGAGCGCGATTCTCGGCTGTGCGCTGCTGCTCGTGTCGTCCGCGATGATGGGTCTGGCCGGTTTCGTGTCGATTCACGTGCTGACGCCGCTCGCGGTGTTCTTCGTCGCGTTGTCGTTCATCGTCGTGTGGATGGTGACGAAGCTGCTGCGGTATCTGTCGCAGCAGCAGGCGGCGCCGGTGGTGTGCGGGCGGGGGGAGGCGGCGTAAGCGCGGATGGTGATCGACTCATGAACCGGATCCTGCTGAATCGCGTCGCCCGGTCCGACGCCGCCGATCTGATCGCCGGCAACCGCGCGAACCGGAGCCATCATCTGCCGTGGGTCGATTCGTTCATCGACCAGGCCGGGTTCGATCAATGGTTCGCCCGCTGCCTGACGGGGCCGAACGTCGGATTGGTCGCGCGCGAGCGGGCGTCGGGCGCGGTGGTCGGCGTGGTGAATCTCAACGAGATCGTCGGCGGGGTGTTTCAGAGCGCTTATCTTGCGTACTACGGAATGGCGGATTTCAGCCGCAAGGGGCTGATGACGGACGCGTTGCGCGCGGCGATCGACGTCGCGTTCGGCGAACTCGGGCTGCACCGGCTCGAAGCGAACATCCAGCCCGGCAACCATGCGTCGATCGCGCTGGTTCGACGGCTCGGTTTCCGGCAAGAGGGATTTTCGCCGCGCTATCTGCGCATCGGCGGCGAATGGCGCGACCACGAGCGTTGGGCGTTGCTGGCCGACGACGCGCACGAAGCCGGCGCCTGACGGTCGATTCTCGTCCCCCTCGCATCGCTTACAGCGGATGGGCGGCCCCGGCCTGCTGCAACAGCGACACGGCCACCGGATCCGGCAGTCCGTTCGAATCGATCGCCCCGGCTTTGCCCAGCGCGACGAGATCGCTGTCGACGCCCGGTTGCCCGACCACGAACGACGTGGTCAGGAACGCCGGCGCGGCGAGCGTGACCGCATAGCGCTGTTGCAGGTTCGTCACCACGGCCGATTGCGCGGCCTGCACGGTGTCCGGGCTGTTCATCGCCCGCTGGTAGCGCAGGGTGCCCTGGAAATTGCCGATCAGCCCGGCCGTGTTCGTCCCGAGTTGCGCCGCGAGATAGACGAGCATTAGCTCGGTCTCGGGCGTCGTGTTGAAGGTGCCGCCCGCATAGGCGAGCGAATGCAGGCTCGCGCCGCCCGACGCCACGGTGATCACGCATGGCAGCGCCGCGTTGAGCGTCACATGGTAGTTGCCGCCGCCGTCCGTCAGCGTCGTTGCCGAGCCCGCCGCGCAGTTGACCGTGACTTGCGCGCTCGCGAGCGCGTCGCCCGTCGCGGCCGTGCCCGACAGCGAGACGGTTTGCGTGTTGCCGTTGAAGCACGCGTCGACGCCGAAGCAGGCCTCGCCGTTGCAGGCGGGGAGGGCGGCGAGCGTTGCGACGCACAAAACGCCCAGCGCGGGGCGGGTGAAGCGCGTAAGGCGAATGTTCATGGTCGCGGGCAATCCGAGAGAATGAGGCAACCGGTGCGCGTGGGGGAATGCGGCGCTGTTGTCATTCTATGTCGTGATCCGGGGAAAGCGAATACGGCCGGCCGATAAGACCGCCTCACCGCCTCAGCGCTTGCGCGCACCCGGCTTCGCGAACGCGCCGCGCACCTCGAAGTCGATCGCGTCGGCGACGTTGCCGCGCGCATCGACGAGTTCGAGCCGGTGTCGGCCCGGCCACGGCAGCCACGCGACGCGATCGGCATGGCCGATCACCTTGTCGTCGAGCCGCCACGCGAACTTCGTCGCGTGCCCGGACGATCGCTCGAACCAGATCCGCTGGTTCTTCGGCGGAATGTCGGGGTCGATCGCGAAGATCGTGCCGTCGGTCGGCGCGCCGATCGTCAGCGGCGCACGCGCACCGTCCTTGCCTGGCGCGACGGGCGCCGCGAGCCGGATCGTGTCGACCGCCGTGCCCGCGATGAACCATTCGTTGCGGGCCGGCTCGATGTCGCGCTCGAACGCGATGCGGCGCGTCTCGACGCCGGCCGGCGCGCGCGGCGCACGGCTCGGCAGGTCGCGATGCAGGTAGCCGACGACGGCCGACCACACGGGCGACGCGCCCGTGACGCCCGACACGTCCCACATCGGCGAGCCGTCCGCATTGCCGACCCACACGCCGACCGTATAGCGCGACGTGAAACCGATCGTCCAGTTGTCGCGCATGTCCTTGCTCGTGCCGGTCTTGACCGCCGAGAAGAAGCGCGTCGCGAGCGGGTTGTCGAAGCCGAACGTGCGCACGCGTGCGTTGTTGTCGGACAGGATGTCGGTGACGACGAAGCTGGCCGCGTCGCTGAACACGCGCGTACCGGCGTCCATCCGCGCGGGCGCCGAGGCGCCGGATGCCGGCGTCGGCGCCGTGGCGGGCAGGTCGACGACCTTGCGCGCGACGCCGCCGTTCGCGAGCGCGCGGTATGCATTGGTCAGCGACAGCAGCGTGACGTCCGCACTCCCGAGCGCCAGGCTGAAGCCGTAGTAATCGCCTTCCTGCGCGAGCGGCAGGCCGAGCGCGGTCAGCGTGCGCGCGAAGCGGTGCGGCGTGACGAGCACCAGCGTGCGCACGGCCGGCACGTTCAGCGAGCCGCCGAGCGCGCTGCGCACGCTCACCCAGCCCTTGAAATCCTTGTCGTAGTTCTGCGGAATGTAGAGGCCGCCGCCGGCGGCGAGGTTGATCGGCGCGTCGTCGAGCAGCGACGCGGCGGTCAGCCGTTTCTCGTCGATCGCCTGCGCATAGAGGAACGGCTTGAGCGTCGAGCCGGCCTGGCGCGGCGCGAGCACGGCATCGACGTCGCGCGCGCTCGACAGCGCCCCCGACGAGCCAACCCACGCGCGGATCTCGCCGGTCGCGTTGTCGATCACGACGACCGCGCCGTCCTGCACGTTGCGCCGATGCGCGGGTGCGTTCAGTTCGGTCAGCGCGCGCATCAGCGTGTCGCGCGCGAAGCGCTGCAGCGGCGCATCGAGCGTCGTGCGGATCTGCGCGCCGGCCGCCGGCTTGACCTCGGACGCGATGCGTCGCGCGAAATGCGGGGCGAGGGCGGCGCCGTCGTCGCGTACGGCGTTGGCCGGGCGCGCGGTGACGAGCTGCACGTAGCCGTCGAGCGATGCGCACGCCTGCGCGGCCTGCATGTCGCGCAGGATCCGGCACGCGCGTTCGGCGATCTTCGCGGGCGCCGCGTTGGGCGCACGCACGAGTGCGGCGGCGATCGCGGCCTCGCGCGCGTCGAGGCCCGACGGCGCCTTGCCGAACAGCACCTGCGACAGCGCGCCGAGCCCGATCGTCTCGCCGCGAAACGGCACCAGGTTCAGGTACGCCTCGAGGATCTGGTCCTTGCGCCAGCTGCGTTCGAGCCACAGCGCGTTCACGGCCTGCGTGGCCTTTTGCGGCAGCGAGCGCTGGCCCGAGCGGCGCGGCGAATCGCTGAGCAGGCCCGCGAGCTGCATCGTCACGGTCGACGCGCCGCGCGTGCGCTCGTTCCACAGGTTGCCCCATGCCGCGCCGGCAATCCCGCGCCAGTCGACGCCGCTGTGTTCGTAGAAGCGCTTGTCCTCGGACACGACGATCGCCTCGCGGAACGCGGGCGATACGTCGGCGAGCGACACCCAGTCGCCGCGCCGTTCGGTGCGGTCGATGCGCGTACGCTGCAGCGGCGTGCCGTCGCGCGCGAGCAGCACCCAGTCGGAGCTGCGCCAGTTGCGGCGCACGTCGTCGTAGCCGGGCAGCGCATGCGCGACGAGCGGTGCGGCCAGTACGACGGCGACGAATACGCGGCCGGCGAAACGCGCCGGCCGCGGCAAAGCCAGATCGATCATCGCTTGCCCGGTTACTTGCCCGCGTCGGCCGGCTTCACGGTCATCGGCGGGTTCGGCCACAAACCGTACACGGACGGCGCATACAGCGCCTCGACGCGCGTCGGCGGCAATCCGAACGTGCCGACGTTGTTCAGCCGCACCGTGTACTCGACCGAGAATTTGCCCTTCGGCAAATAGTCGTAGTACGCGCGATAGCCGTCGAAGTCGCGCTCGATGAACGCCGGCCACGCGCCGTCGGGGGTTTTCTCGCCCTGCGTCGCGGCTTCGGAATCGCGGCCGAGGCCCGACCCGAGGATCGTCGCGCCGGCCGGAATCGGATCGTTGACGGCGACCCACGTCATGTCGCTCTGCGCATCGATGTCGAGATGCACGCGCACGACGTCGCCGCGCGTGAGCACACCCTTGACGGCCGGCGATACGGGCGTGACGGTCTTCGTGATCCGGTAGCCGGCCGCGAACGGCGCGCGCAGCGGCACGGCCGCGAGGCTTTCGACCGTGGCCCACGGGCGGCCCGTGCCGTCCTGCGTGACCGACAGCGTGGCCGGCCCCTGCGACGCTCGCGGCCACGGCATCAGCACGCTGCGCGCGGCGGCCGCGCGGGTCGCCGGCGTCGCCGACGCGGGCGCATCGGCGGGCGCGGCCGATGCCGGCTGCGACCACGAGATCGAGCGCTCGTCGCCGCCCAGCGCCACCTTCGTCGCACCGGCGACCGGCGTGCTCTCGTAGGTGCGCGAGAAGCGCTCGACCGCGAGCAGGCCGAGCGCGTTCGACGTCGTCGTCTGCCATGCGCCCTGACGTTGCAGCGCGAGCAGGCCGGCCGTCACGCGCGGCATTTCGTCCTTCCATGCCGGGTCGCCCGCGAATTCCAGCGCGAGACGCGCGGCGTTGGTCTCGTTGCTGGTCATCAGCCACCACAGGTCGTCGTCGCGCGCGGTCGAGAACACGAGCTGCGTGCCCTGGTAAGTCAGGCGCGCCCGCAGGATCTGGTCGACCTGCGCGCGTTTCTCGTCGCGTTGCGGGATGTCCTTCACGCGCGTGAGGATCGCGTGATAGTCGATCACCGCCGACGTCGGCCACTGGTTCGGCGCGATCTCGATCGAACCGAGCATGCGGCCCTGCGCGGCGCCGTAGCGCGACAGCGCCTCGATCGCGGCGAGCTTGCGCAGGTCGCGATCCTGGCGCGGCGCCCACGCGTTGCGCTCGAGGCGGCCGTCGACGAAGCGCGCGAGCCCGGCCTCGAGCTGCGTGCGCAGGTCTTCCGGCAGCGCGAAGCGCGGGTCGAGGCGGCTGGCTTCGTCGGACACCACGAGAAGATACGACGACAGCGTCGGGCTGCCATGATGCGAATCGTCGGACGACGGCGGGAAGTAGCTCGCCAGCCCGTCGCTGTCGAGATAGACGGGCATGCGCGCGATCAGCGCCTGCCATTGCGCGGGGTCGCGCAGCCCGATCGCACGCGACGTCTGCTGTTCGAGGCAGCGATACGGATAGCGTTCGAACCAGCGCCGCACGCCGGGCAGGCCGTCGGCGAGCTTCGACTGCAGCGACACGGCGATGCCGCCGCGCGGCGCGCCTTGTGCGTTGCTCACAGCGCCGGCCGGGGCCGCGACGGGCACCGTCAGCGTGCCGTCGACCTGCGCGAGCGTCGCCTGCTGCACGGTCACCGGCAGCGCGGGCACGACCTTCTGCGCGACGGCCAGCGCGTCGGACGCGCGCTTGCCGCCTTGCTCGGCCGCCTCGATGCGCCAGTTCAGCGCACCGGCCGCATCGAGCGCCTGCTCGGGCACGGTGATCGTCCACGCGACCTCGGTCGCCGCATTCGCGGCCAGCGACACGGTTTGCGGTGCGACGTCGAGGCCCGTCACGCGCGGCGTCACGACGACCTGCATCGCGCGGTCGGTCGTGTTGCGCAGCGTGACCTGCGCACGGAACGCGTCGCCTTCGCGCACGAGCGGCGGCAGGCCGGAGATCAGTTGCAGATCCTGCGTGCTGCGGATCGACGTGCTGCCCGTGCCGAAACGGTCGGGGCCGACCGCCGCGATCGCGACGATCCGGAAGCGCGTGAGCGCGTCGTTCAGCGGCACCTCGACGGTTGCGCTTCCGTTCGCGTCGAGCGTCACGCGCGGGTTCCACAGCAGCAGCGTGTCGAACAGCTCGCGGGTCGGTGCGCTGCCGCCCCCGCCGCCGGCCGGCACGGCTTTGCGGCCGAAGTGGCGGCGGCCGACGATTTCCATCTGCGCGGTGGCCGTCTCGACGCCGTACGCGCGCCGGCGCAGCATCGCGTCGAGCAGGTCCCAGCTGTTGTTCGGCATCAGTTCGAGCAGCGCCTCGTCGACGGCCGCGATCGCAATCTGCGTGCCGGCCGGTGCCGGCTGACCGTTCGGCAGCGTGACCTTCACGTGCGCCTGCGCCTTGCTGCGTACCGTGTAGCGGGTCGCGTCGGTCGTCACGGTCACGCCGAGGCGATGAACGCCCGTGCCGACCTTGATCTCGCCGAGGCCATAGCGGAACGCGGGCTTCGACAGGTCGACGAACGCGGTCGGCGCCTCATAGTGGCGGCCTTCGCGCCAGAACGCGCGCGCCCATTCGACCGGCGCCTTCCAGCCCCACGTGAAGAACGAGTACCACGGCACCTCGCGAATCCGCCCGCGCAGCGCGAGCACCGACACGTAGACGTTCGGCCCCCACGATTCGCCGACCTTCAGGTCGACGGTCGGGTTCTTGCCGTTCAGCTCGACGATGTGCGTTTCCATCACGCCGCCGCGCTCGACCGCGACGAGCGCGGTCGCGTAGCGGAACGGCATGCGCACCTGGAAGCGGGCCGTTTCGCCCGGTTCGTACGACGTTTTCTCGGGGATCACGTCGATCCGGTCGGTGTTGTCGCCGCCGAACCAGAGCTCGTCCTCGCGCGTGACCCATACCGACGTCGACGCATTCGACGTGCGGCCGTCGCCGTCCTTCGCGACCGCGATCAGTTGCACGTTGCCGGCCTGCTCGAGCGTCGCGTCGCAGGCCATGCGGCCCTTGTCGTCGGTCTTGCCCGAGCACAGCACGCCGAGGTCGCGCGTATCGCTCTTGTTGTCGTACGCGTAGAAGCCGCCGACCATCCGCTTGCGCGACGACGTCGTGATGCGCGCGACGCCCTTGATCTCGATCGGCACCGACGCGCGCGGCTTGCCCTGCAGGTCGACCGCCAGCGCCTGCACCGGCACGCGCTGGCCGACCGACACCCAGCGGCCGGCCTTGATGCCGGCCACCACCGCGGCCGGCCACAGGATCGTGTCGCCGCGGATCGTCTGCACTTCGCCGTTCGGGTCCGCGAACGTCGCCTCCAGCGCGATACGCTTCGGTGCGTCGACGTCGGGCAGGCCCTTGAGCGTGACCGAGCCCGCGCCGTTGCGGTCGAGCGTCAGCGGCAGCTTGTCGGCGATCAGCTTCGTCGCGTCGGGATCGTTGCTCGACGCCGCCGCCGACGCGTTGTCGCCGTCCTGCGCATCGTCGTCGGCATTGCCGTCGCTCGTGTCGGGGCGATACGGCGTGAAGCTGAAATCCTCGAAACGATCCGCGAACGGCGGCGATGCCCACTTCATCAGCGCCGACACCTGCACGGGCAGGTTCGATGCGCCGCCGCCCGACACGTAGTCGATCTGCACCGCGAGCGGCGCTTCCTTCACGGCGACGAGCGGGCTCTTCTGCGCGTCGCGCGCGCCGATCGAGCCTTTCAGCACCGGCAGGCGGAACGCCTCGACGCGGAAGCTGCCGCTGTAGTAGGTGGCGCTCGGCGCATCGTCCGGGCCGCCTTCGAGCTCGACGCTGTATTCGCCGAGCTTCGCGGCGGCCGGCAGCGTGAACTGCGAATCCGCGCTGTGGTCGGCCGCCCACGTGAGCGGCAGTTTGTACGTCTGGCCGGTGCCGAGATGGCGGATCGTCACGCGCGTCGGGTATTGCGACGGGAACGCGAGGCTCTGCAGCGTCTCGGTGCGGATGAAATGCTTCATCGACACGGTTTCGCCGGCGCGCAGCAGCGTGCGGTCGAACACCGTATGCGCGCGCACGGTCGGCGCGCTGTCGGTGTCGGTCGGCACGTTGAAGCGCCACGATTCGATCCCGCGGTTCCAGCCCGAGCTGACGAACGCCATGTCGGGGCCCGTCTTCGGATCGTCGACGCGCGCCGACACGAAGTAGTCGCTAAAGCGCTGTTCCGACGAGCTGCATTCGCGCTTCGGCTCGAACGGCCCGTCGATCTTCAGCAGGCCCTGCGCGTCGGTCTTGCCGGCCGCGATTTCGTCGCCGTTGCAGTCCGACACGCGGATCTGCGCATTCGGCACCGGCTTGCCCTTGTCGAGCGTCGTGACCCACACGAGGTTGTTCTCGCGGCCCTGTTTCAGGTGCACGCCGAGGTTCGTGACGAGCACGGCGGTGCGCACGTACATGCTCGACGGCTTCGCGAGCAGCGAGCGGCCGAGCGCGGGCGACGCGAGTTCGAGCACGTAGAAGCCAGGCTTCTCGATCGGCACGCCGACCACTTCGAACGGGCGCAGCGCTTTCGGATCGGCCTTCGGCAGCGTCAGCACCTGCGCGCCGGGCTCGCCCGCGAGCAGCGACAGCGAGCGCACGTCGATGCGGCGGTTCTTCGGCGCGGGCTGCTTTTCGCCGGCCTCGAGCGGCACGTAGACCGGGCGTTGCCCCTTGCGCTCCAGCAGGCCGGGAATCTGGTCGTCGATCGAGCCGGCCGTCATCGACCAGTTGTCGAAGCGATCGACGGTGCGCATCCATTGGCGGATCGCGGTGTCGTTCTCGACCTTCAGGTTCGCGAATTGCGCGCCGCCCGCGTTGAGGCCCGCGATATGCAGGTCGGCCTCGACGTTGCGCAGCGTGACGGGCACCAGCGCGGGCGTGCCGGGCTCGGCGAAGCGCTCGACGATCCCGAAGGTGCCCGACGAGAATTTCGCGAGCGGCGGCATCGGCGCGGTGCGCGTCGCGAGCGGGAACAGGTCCGCGTTGGACAGCGGCCGGTCGGTCACGTCGTGCAGGCCCGACGGCAGCTCGACGGTGAGAGCCGCCTGTTCGGGCAGCGGCGGGTTGAACGTGACGGTCGTCACTTCCTCGCTGTGATCGTCGGCCGCGAAGGTCGGCGACAGCGAACCGTCGGGGCCGCGCAGCTTGATCGCTTCGGCCTGCTTGCGCGCGATCGGCGCGTTGAACGACAGCGTGAGCGGGCGCAGCGGCGTGCAGGGCGCCTTCGCGTTCTCGCGTTCGCACGAGAAGCTCGCGGCGAACGGTGCGCGCACGGTGAAATCGAAGCGTCGTTCGGTTTCGTTCGCGATGCCGCTCGGGCTCGCGACGCCCTTGCCGTACACGAGCTGCATCTTCGCGCTCGCCGGCAGCGCCTGCGAGCACGACAGCGTCAGCACGCGCGCGGCCTCCTTCTTCAGCCCGAAATGATCGAGCAGCGCGTTGCGCGCATCGTCGTCGGCGGCCGTGACGGGAATGCGGTTGCCGATGCCGGCCGCTTCGCACCAGATGTTCGCGAGCGCCGAACGCGGCTCGGCCGGGCCGTTCAGCTTCATCACGAAGACCTGCCGCTCCTCGATCTCGCGGGAGCCGGGGCGCACCGACACCGGGAACGGGCCGCCCGTCTGGAACGTGAAGCGACGCGGGCCGCTGACCGCATTGCCGGCGACCGAGCGCAGCGTGTCGTTGAGCGCGACCGAGCAGCGTACGCCGGGCGGCAGGTCGCTTTCGAAATCGTAAACCCAGGTCTTGTCGTCGAGCCAGTGGCCCGAGCCGCGCGCGGCCGTCGAATCGTTGCAGGTCACGCGCGCCGGATTCGGCGCAGAGGCCGAGCCGAACGCGACCATCGGTTCGTCGAACTTCACGACGCTCTGCCGGACTTCGGTGACGGTGCCTTGCGGCGACACGCTCACCGTGCGCGCCGCGCCCGCATGCAGCGACAGCGCGGCGGCGCCGCCGAGCGCCGCGACGGCGCCGATGCGCCAGAGCAGCCGGGTCGTGTGGTGGGTGTGGTTCGTTTCTTTGTTGTGCTTGTCGCGCTGCTTCATCGCTCGATTGCCCTCGGAGGGAAGCTTTCTGTTTGATTGCACGGGATTCTAACCGACCGCCGCGCGCGCGCAGCACGGCGTGCAGGTGCAGTGTGTGGTCGGCGCGCGACACGGGCGTGCCCGCGGCAGATTTGTCGCGCCGACGACACAAAATTGCAGCGAAATATCGATTGTCGCGGATTGCGGAACATTTAATGGACTATAAAAAGATTGTTCGATCCGACTTGTGCGCGTACATTTCAGGGCCGCGCCAATGTTTGAGAAATATCAAGCGTGGTTTTCCCGAATCCGGTGTTCGAGAGAAGGAAACATGCACAACGACAACACCCCCCAATCGCGTCGTGACAACGACGCAGCCGTAACCGGCATCACGCGGCGTCAATGGCTGCAGGGCGCACTGGCGCTGACGGCGGCGGGCCTCACCGGCTCGCTGGCGTTGCGGGCCCTGGCCGACGATCCGGCCACCGCGCCGCTCGATACGTTCATGACGCTTTCCGAAGCATTGACCGGCAAGAAAGGGCTGAGCCGCGTCACCGGCGAGCGCTATCTGCAGGCACTGCAGAAGGGCTCGTTCAAGACGGCCGACAGCCTGTCGCAACTCGCCGGTGCGCTCGCATCCGGCTCGCTGAATCCTGACCAGGAATCGCTCGCATTGACGATTCTCGGCGCGTGGTATCTCGGCATTGTCGACAACGTCGTGATTACCTACGAAGAAGCATTAATGTTCAGCGTGGTGTCCGATACCCTCGTGATCCCTTCGTATTGCCCCAACAAACCCGGCTTCTGGGCCGAAAAACCGATCGAGAGGCAAGCCTGATGGCCGATACCGATACGCAAAAAGCCGACATCGTCGTCGTCGGATCGGGTGTTGCCGGCGCGATCGTTGCACACCAGCTCGCGATGGCGGGCAAGTCCGTGATCCTGCTGGAAGCCGGCCCGCGCATGCCGCGCTGGGAAATCGTCGAGCGTTTTCGCAACCAGCCCGACAAGACCGATTTCATGGCGCCGTACCCGTCGAGCCCGTGGGCGCCGCATCCGGAATACGGCCCGCCGAACGACTACCTGATCCTGAAGGGCGAGCACAAGTTCAACTCGCAGTACATCCGCGCGGTGGGCGGCACGACGTGGCACTGGGCCGCGTCGGCGTGGCGCTTCATCCCGAACGACTTCAAGATGAAGACCGTGTACGGCGTCGGCCGCGACTGGCCGATCCAGTACGACGACCTCGAGCATTACTACCAGCGCGCCGAGGAAGAGCTCGGCGTGTGGGGCCCGGGCCCCGAGGAAGATTTGTACTCGCCGCGCAAGCAGGCATACCCGATGCCGCCGCTGCCGTTGTCGTTCAACGAGCAGACCATCAAGAGCGCGCTGAACGGCTACGACCCGAAGTTCCACGTGGTGACCGAGCCCGTCGCGCGCAACAGCCGCCCGTACGACGGCCGGCCGACTTGTTGCGGGAACAACAATTGCATGCCGATCTGCCCGATCGGTGCGATGTACAACGGCATCGTCCACGTCGAGAAGGCCGAGCAGGCCGGCGCGAAGCTGATCGACAGCGCGGTCGTCTACAAGCTCGAGACCGGGCCGGACAAGCGCATCGTCGCCGCGATCTACAAGGACAAGACGGGCGCCGACCATCGCGTCGAGGGCAAGTATTTCGTGCTCGCCGCCAACGGCATCGAGACGCCGAAGATCCTGCTGATGTCCGCGAACCGCGATTTCCCGAACGGCGTCGCGAACAGTTCCGACATGGTCGGCCGCAACCTGATGGACCATCCGGGCACCGGCGTGTCGTTCTACGCGAACGAGAAGCTGTGGCCGGGCCGCGGCCCGCAGGAGATGACGTCGCTGATCGGTTTCCGCGACGGCCCGTTCCGTGCGACCGAAGCCGCGAAGAAGATCCACCTGTCGAACATGTCGCGCATCAACCAGGAGACGCAGAAGATCTTCAAGGCCGGCAAGCTGATGAAGCACGAGGAGCTCGACGCGCAGATCCGCGACCGTTCCGCGCGCTACGTGCAGTTCGACTGCTTCCACGAAATCCTGCCGCAGCCCGAGAACCGCATCGTGCCGAGCAAGACGGCCACCGACGCGGTCGGCATCCCGCGCCCCGAGATCACGTATGCGATCGACGATTACGTGAAGCGCGGCGCCGTGCACACGCGCGAGGTCTACGCGACGGCCGCGAAGGTGCTCGGCGGCACCGACGTCGTGTTCAACGACGAGTTCGCGCCGAACAACCACATCACCGGCGCGACGATCATGGGCGCGGATGCGCGCGACTCGGTCGTCGACAAGGACTGCCGCACGTTCGATCATCCGAACCTGTTCATCTCGAGCAGCTCGACGATGCCGACCGTCGGTACGGTGAACGTGACGCTGACGATCGCGGCGCTCGCGCTGCGGATGTCGGACACGCTGAAGAAGGAAGTCTGACCGTGCGGAAATCTACTCTCACCTTCCTCCTCGCCGGCTGCCTCGCGCTGCCGGGCCTCGCACGCGCGGCCGATTCGGCCGATCCGGCGCAAGTCAAGCGCGGCGAATACCTCGCGGTCGCGGGCGACTGCATGGCGTGCCACACCGCGAAGGGCGGCAAGCCGTTCGCGGGCGGCCTCGGCATGCCGGTGCCGATGCTCGGCAAGATCTATACGAGCAACATCACGCCCGACCCGGACACCGGCATCGGCAACTGGACGTTCGACGACTTCGAGCGCGCGGTGCGGCACGGCGTGTCGAAGAACGGCGCCAACCTGTATCCGGCGATGCCGTACGTGTCGTACGCGAAGATCAACGACGACGACGTGCAGGCGCTGTACGCGTACTTCATGCACGGCGTCGAACCGGTCAAGCAGGCGCCGCCGAAGAACGAGATCCCCGCGCTGCTGAGCATGCGCTGGCCGCTGAAGATCTGGAACTGGCTGTTCCTGAAGGACGGCGTCTACCAGCCGAAGCCGGCGCAGAGCGCCGAGTGGAACCGCGGCGCGTATCTCGTGCAGGGCCTCGCGCATTGCAGCACGTGCCACACGCCGCGCGGCATCGCGATGCAGGAGAAGTCGCTCGACGAAACGGGCGGCAGCTTCCTGTCGGGCTCGGTGCTCGCGGGCTGGGACGGCTACAACATCACGTCCGACCCGAACGCGGGGATCGGCGGCTGGACACAGCAGCAGCTCGTCCAGTACCTGCGCACCGGCAGCGTGCCGGGCCTTGCGCAGGCGGCCGGCCCGATGGCCGAGGCTGTCGAGCACAGCTTCTCGAAGATGACCGAAGCCGACATCGGCGCGATCGCGACGTACATCCGGACGGTGCCGGCGGTGGCCAGCGGAGACGCGAAGCAGTCGCGCTCGTCGTGGGGCAAGCCGGCCGAGGACGGCCTGAAGCTGCGCGGCGTCGCGCTCGCGTCGTCTGGCATCGATCCGGCGCGGCTGTATCTCGGCAACTGCGCGACCTGCCACCAGATGCAAGGCAAGGGCACGCCGGACGGTTACTATCCGCCGCTGTTCCACAACTCGACGGTCGGCGCACCGAATCCGACCAACCTCGTGCAGGTGATCCTGAACGGCGTGCAGCGCAAGGCCGGCAGCGAGGACGTCGGGATGCCGGCATTCCGCCACGAGCTGTCGGATGCGCAGATCGCCGCGCTGACGAACTACGTGACCGGGCAGTTCGGCAATCCGGCCGCGAAGGTGACCGAGCAGGACGTCGCGAAGCTGCGCTGACGCGGCATGCGACGAAGCAGGGCGACAACGTAAAAGAGGAGGAGCACAGCACATCGGGCGGGCCCCGATGCCGGTTGTTGCAGAGCGGGGCGGGCGGCGCGATTGGCCGCTCGCTCCGGTTCACAGGCAATCCGGTGCGTGCGGTTGCGCGCGCATCGTTTTCGTTGATCACACCATGACACCGAATCAACCGTTTCTCGCGTCCCAGCGCGATGTGCTGCTGCTGCTGTCCCGAATCCTGCTCGTGATCCTGTTCGTGATGTTCGGCTGGAAGAAGATTATCGACTTCTCCGGTACGATCGCGTTCATGGGCAGCGAGGGCGCGCCGGCTCCGATCATCTCGGCGGCGATCTCCGTCGTGATGGAGCTGTTCGTCGGGATCGCGATCCTCGTCGGCTTCCAGACGCGGCCGCTCGCGCTGCTGCTTGCGCTGTATACGATCGGCACCGGCATCATCGGCCACCACTACTGGACGATGACGGGCGGCGAGCAGATCAACAACATGATTCATTTCTACAAGAACATCGCGATCTCGGGCGGCTTGCTTGCGCTCTGCGCGGCCGGCCCCGGACGTTTTTCGATCGATCGCGGATAAGCGACCCGAGGCGCGTGCATGGGGCGCGCGACGGACGGTCGAGACTTCGAGGGGGCATCATTTTGCGACTCAAATACTTCGCATGGCTGATTGCGGCCGCCACGCCGGCGGCTGCGTTTGCGCAGACGAGCGTCACGCTGTACGGCCGGATCGACGGCGGCATCGAATACCTGAACCACATCGCGAAGCCGAACGGCGGCAGCGGGACGCGCTGGAGCGCGGAAAGCGGCGACTGGGGCACCAGCATGTTCGGGCTGAAAGGTGTCGAGGATCTCGGCGGCGGGATGTCGACCGTCTTCAACCTGGAAACCGCGTTCCAGGTGATGAACGGCCAGACGGGCGGCGGGCGCATGTGGTCGCGGCGCGCGTACGTCGGGTTGAAGAGCAACACGTGGGGTCAACTGCAGGCCGGCCGCAACCTGTTCATCGACAGCGACGGCGTGTGGGAATTCGATCCGTTCGTGCAGCAGGCGTTTTCGTCGGCGTCGCTTGTGCGCGGCCGCAACTGGCAGCAGAGCAGCAACAACATCGAATATCACAGCCCGGTGATCGGCGGCTTCGACGTGCAGGCGCAATACGCGTTCGGCAACCAGTCGCGCGGCTTCAACTACGGCGCGGCCGACGATTTCGGCCGCTCGGACGGGATCATGATCTCGTACCACTCGCCGGTGCTCGACGTGCGCGGCATCTACGACGAACTGCGCGACAACAACGGCAAGTTCAGCAACATCTTCACGGCGTCGCGCGAGTACTTCGTCGGCGCGAACGTGAAGGTGTCGAAGTTCAAGATCCAGGGCGCGTATACGCACTACCAGGCGCCGGATAGCCCGGCTGGTGTCGCCGACCGTGCGGATCACTACTGGCTTGGTGCGACCTACTCGGCGACGCCGCAGTGGGCTGTGACAGGCGGCGGGTATTACGTGAAGGTGGGTGATGGCGGTGGAGACGCGTCGCACGATCCGTCGGGGCACGCGATCATGTACGTGCTCGGCACGACGTACAACCTGTCGAAACGGACGTTCCTGTATGGCACGGTCGCGTATGCCCGCAACGGCGGGAATTCGAACTTCTCGCTGATCGCGTCGCCGCGGGATGCGACGTCTGGGACGAGCCCGATGACGGGCGAGTCGCAGACGGGCGCGTATGTGGGGATGATGCATACGTTCTGAGTGTAGGCAACGCCAGATACGCAAAAGGCACGGGTGATGAACCCGTGCCTTTTGCGTTTACAGCGCTTGCGAAGCGTTCTGGCAAGCGTGCTGATGTCGGTCGGCGGAATCAGAGGCATCGTATCGGTTATGTGGCCGCGACATGTCGCTCTGCCATCGGTTCGCCGGCTCGGGCGTGGCTTACATACGTATCGCGTTGCGGGTGCAGTACACGCGCGATTGCGTCACACTTTCTAACGTTTGTGGACCGGAAACTTCAAGGCAAACGTCGGTTGCCCGATTTATCGCCGTCTGACTGATGCCAGCTACGGCGGGCACTTTCGCTGCAGACGTCGAATGCATCCCCCGACGGGCCGCGTGCCTATACTGCCCCGCGACATCGTTGTACTCGAAAGCATCACGTAAGCTCCCGTATCGATGAGATACCAATCGGCCGCCCGGCACCGCCCGGCGGCCGTTTTTGTTACTACACGGTACGGGGTAGCTTGATGGTTTCCGATCTCCTGAACAAGGCACTGCGCACGCAATACGTGCAACACGGACGCATTGTCCGCCTCGATACGCCGCTTGGCGAAGACTGGTTGGTCCCGCTCTATGTCCGGGGGCGCGCATGCCTCGGGCGAGACTTCGAATTCACCATCGACGCAACGTCGACGCGACTCGAAACGATTCAGGCGAAGGCGCTGATCCGGCAATCCGTGACGCTGTGGATTCGGCAAATGGACGGCAGCGAAATGCCGATTCACGGCTATGTGACTGCATTCAGTCGCCTGGGCGGGGACGGAGCCAATACCTACTACCAGCTCCGCTTCAATTCGTTCCTCGCGCTGCTGCGCCTCGGCAGTGACCGGCGCGACTGGATCGAGACGTCCGCGCAGCAAACCGTGTCCGATGTGCTGGGAAAGTATCCGCAGGCTGCCAGTAACTTTACTTGGCAACTGCGCCAAGCGTTGCGTTCGTATTCTCAGCGGATGCAATGGGAATCCGACTGGAACTACGTTCATCGTACATTTGAAGAACTCGGCCTTTTTCCGCGTTTCGATATCGCGCAGGACGGCAAGTCGCACAAGGTCGTCATCATGGACGACCTTTTGTCGGTTCCCGAGTTGAAGCACAAGACCATTTTGTTTAGCCGCTCGGCGCAGAACGAAGAATTCGATGGCCTGAGCGAGTGGATCGATTCGCAGGAAATCCAGTCGGCCGAACTCGACACAGGCACGTTCGACTACAAGCGTCCGGATCTTTCGAAGCACGTCACGATGTCTGCGTTCGATCTTGACGATGTACCGGGGTTGGGTGAGCAGTACGAATACACCGGGTCGCATACGTGGTCCGATCGCGACATGGGCGAGGCTCAGGCAAACGTTGTCACCGAAGAGTGGCGCTCACGCGCGCAACGCTTCTACGGTGTGGGCGCATTGCGTTGCGCATGGCCTGGCCGCTATGGGGTGCTGACCGGGCACGCGGTGCATGATGCGCAGCCGGATCAGGATCGTGAAATGGCGATTCTCTCGGTGAACTGGCTCATCCAGAACAACGTGCCGGGACTCGAGAACCTGATGCGTTTTCGCAGGAGCCTGCGCGCTGAAGTCGAGCAAGCGCGCGCGAGCGGTGCGGGTTCGTCCGTACGCCATGACGACGGCGGCGTGGGATTCTTCCACGTCGAAATCGAGGCGCAACGGCGCCGCGTCGCGTTTCGTAGTCCGTTCGAACACAAGAAGCCGATCATGCAGCTTCAGACGGGCATCGTCGGCGGTCCCGAGGACGAAGAGATTTATACGGATGCGATGCTGCGTGCGAAGGTGCGGCTGACGTCCAATCGACTCAATGACGGCGACCAGAACGTGTCGGCGTGGATACGTGCGGCGATGCCCGATGCGGGCCACAAGCGCGGCGGCATGTTCCCGCTGCGCAAGAACGACGAAGTCTTGATTGGCTTCATCAACGGCAATTGCGATCGTCCCGTGATCCTGTCCAGAATGCACGGCGGCGAAAGCATGCCCGAATGGCACACGCACGGGCTGACTTCGGGCTTGCTGTCGCGCGAGTACGGCGGTGAAGGTTATAACCAACTGATGATGGACGATGCCAGTGGGCAGAACCGCGTGCATTTGTACTCGACGAGCTATAGCTCGCATTTGCACCTGGGCTATCTGATCCAGCACTCGGGCAACACGCGCGGCGCGTTCATCGGGCAGGGTTTTGACCTCAAGTCATTGAGCTATGGTGCGGTGCGGGCCGAGCAAGGGCTCTACGTGTCGACGCAACCCGCCGCGACCCAACCGCTGAGTGTGACGGCAGCGTCCGAACAGCTTACCCGCGCCGAAGCAATGCTGGCGACGACGTCGAAGGCGAGCCAGACGAATCGCGCGCAGAGTCAGCAAGACGGCCACGATGCACTGAAAACTTTCACGGACGCAACGCAGCACCCGGTGGCTGGCACGACCAAGGGCGGCCGCACGGCAGGCGGCGGCACGG
Source organism: Burkholderia sp. AcTa6-5 (assembly GCF_017815075.1). Classification (NCBI taxonomy): domain Bacteria; kingdom Pseudomonadati; phylum Pseudomonadota; class Betaproteobacteria; order Burkholderiales; family Burkholderiaceae; genus Burkholderia; species Burkholderia sp. AcTa6-5. The sequence goes on from NZ_JAGIQE010000001.1 coordinate 131,420, forward strand.
GCAACGCGAACGGCTTCGCGAAGCCGATCATGCTGCTGTCGAGTCCGGAAGGCATTGCCGCATCGACGCAAGGGTCGGCGCATATCACGGCAAACAAGCAAACCAACGTGGTTGCCGGAGAGGACATCAACCTCGCAGCCGGACGGGCGTTACTCGCCAGTGTGTTGGAGCAAATCAGCCTGTTTGCGGAAAAACTTGGCGTCAAGATCTATGCGGCGAGCGGCCCGATAGACCTTCAGGCACAGAATGATTCGATGAGTTTGGCCGCTTCGCAAGATGTGAAGATTACGGCGGGCAAGAAGATGTATCTGTCGGCCGATGAAATCTGGATCGGCGCGAACGGCTCGTATATCAAGCTGACGGCGAACATGATCGAGAACGCAACGTCGGGGCAGATTGTAGAAAAGTGCGCGAATTGGGAGAAAGCAGGAGCTGCAAGCGGTACGCTGAAAAACCCGCTGCATTCGTCGCCGGTATCGGTCGACGGCGGGCGTTTTACGCTGTTCTCCGGTTGAATCGCACCATCGGCATAATGTCGACATAAGAAATTCTGAAAACCGAATCCGAGTCGGGAATCGTGAGCAAAACGACCCATAAGAAGAAGCATCCTCCAGCAGCCGCGCCGCAATCGGCCCCGAAACCAACGGAACCTGCGGATACGCCGCTGAGCTGGGCGTATCCATTCACGCCGGTAGGTAAGGCCGACGCGGCCGACCCGATGACGTATTTCAAGGCGCTGGCGAAGTGCGAGAACGGTTTTTATCCGCTAGGCGTCAGCGGCATGTGGCACGGGGGCGTGCACTTCGCCGACGGCAGCGCCGAAATGTTGAAGCAGGACAGCGGCGTGCGTGCCATCGCGGACGGCAAAATTGTCGCGTATCGGCTGAACACGCAATACGAGGAAACGACGTACCCGAACAACCTGGGTCTGGCGCACTACTCGACCGGCTTCGTATTGGTTCGACATGAGCTGAAATTACCGCCGAAACCGGCACCGAAGGACCCTGCGAAACCGGCTCCGGCTTCGGCTCCCGCGCCGGCATCGACTAGTGCTGCGCCTCCTGCACCCGCTCCAGCCGATAATGCCCCGTCCAACACCAAACCGGCGAACGACAAACCACTCGTGTTTTTCAGCCTGTACATGCATACGATGGATTGGGCGACCTATCAGAAGGCGATTGAGCAGGCCAAGGCGAACCCGAAGCCCGATCCAGAGCTTCCCACGCCGATGTCGTACTGGGAAGGCGATCGCTATTATCGAGTCGGCGATAAGGCGAAGGACCAACAATCGGTGCCGAAGGCGCCTGTGCAGTCTCCCGCTACGCGTACCGATGGGGCAGACAATCTGCCGATCAACAACACCAGCCCGAACGAACCGATACCGACCGATAGCGATCAAGATGTGGCCCTACCGGCTCCCCAGACGGGATTGCGCATTCGGGAATTGCCAAACGGGAAGTGCAAGATTCTCGGGATACTGCCGACTGGGGCCGAAGTGATTGCCGGTGACGGCGATCCCGCACACACGGATTGGATCAAGATCAAGGCCATCAAATCGGGCACGATATTGCCTGCCGAAGTGGGTAAGCCGGTATCCCCCCAAGCGCCTTGGGGCTACGTGTTCAAAGGGGAACTGGATGCCGTTGTCGATCCGAAGCCGCTCGACACGGTTGTGATCCTGAAGGTGCCGCAGCGCATCAAGGCAGGCGAAGTCGTCGCGCATGTCGGCCAGTATCAATGGCCCATGAAGGCGAGTCCGATACCGCCGAAGCCGAACTACCCAATGTTGCATCTCGAAGTATTCGCGGGCGCGGATTTCAAAGATTTCATGGACCGAAGCCGCGCGCGTGCCAAAGAACTGAACGATAAAAACAAGCCGCTTCTGGAAATAGAGCCGGGGGCCAAGCTGGTCACCGAAATTCCCGCGCCCGATCAGAAACTGACGCAGGCGGGACTGAAGCTTGTACCGCTGGCCGATGCAAAGGGTTCGCGCTGGGTCAAGGTGCAGCCCAAGAGCGTGACAAATGTGCCCGCGAAGGGCAAGCAGAAGGCCACGCAGAATTTAGCAAACGTCGGGAACCCGATATGGGTAGAGAGCAGTCTTGCGAACACGATCAGTACCGCGAATGTGTCAGGCTGGCAGAACTTTCCGCTAGACGTTTCCAAGGCAAGCGGGCCGGGGGCGGATTTCCGGGACGTGCTTCGTCGTGCTGAACTCGACAAGCTTGGCGAGGGTAACGTTGCAATCGACGACAAGGGCCATCATTGGTGGAACATCACGATTGGTTCGAAGGATGGCTCCGAACTGAAAGGCTGGGTGTGCGACACTGGCCACCTTAACGTACAGTTTCGTAGTCCTTGGGAATGGCCGGGTTTCGAATTGGTCGATAACGGTAGTGTTGGCCCTGCCGACATGTTCAAACGCCACATCCATACGACCGAGCAATATCTGGCGGACGAGGACGGCACGGAGTTTATGGGGGAAGCGGCGAAGGTTAACGCTGGCGAACTCATCACGAAGATCGAAAAGGCGATCGATACGAATCACGACGGGAAGGTGTCGGCGCAGGAACTGAAGCACGCACTGGATACGCGCTGGATGGCCGAAGCGGTCTCGCACCTTATAGTGCGCAATGAAACCGAATGGGGCGGTGGCCTCGGCAAGTGGGAAGATCTCTCCCCGCTCATGAAGACGCAGAAGGAGATGTGGAAGACGGAACTTGACCGACTCGCGAAGCTTCAGTGGTGGGAGGAAATCAAGGGGATTGACGGTTTCCCCACAGACCTTTCGCCTTGGCACTTTCATCCGATTGGATTGATCGGGAATTTTCTGGTAAGCGGAGGATGCGATTGTGCTGGTTCTCGACTTGAGCTATCAAGCATGCGGAAAATTGCGACAACCTGTGGTGACGCAAAAATTAACGAGTACCTTGATTCTATAAATCAGGCATTTGTCGATTACAAGATCAATACATGCATGCGGCGCGCTTATTTCATATCTCAAATACTTACGGAAAGTGGCGAGTTTAAATATACCCGGGAGCTGTCAAAGAATAATGCTCCGCTTGAGTATGACCCGTGGCGAGGTCGAGGGTTGATTCAACTCACGCACAAGGAGAATTACCAAGCCTATCAAGATTATTCTGGCGAAGACGTAACATCCGGGATGCCGGCGATTGAGAAGGTTGAGAAGGCGCCGCATTCGGTTTTATCGGCAGCTTGGTTTTTTGCTATTCATGTGAATTTGCTTAAACCTAGCGAGGAAGATGATTTAATTTGGGCTTCTCGAATTATTAATGGTGGATTTAATGGGTATGATCATCGATTGAGCTATCTCAATCTGGCTATCAAGGCTCTTGGGCTAGAGGCTTGCACGAAGCTGAATCGGGCAGGTATATATAAATTTGAGGAGAGTCGTGCCTATAACGAGAAGCGTGCGTCATTTGGTTGGGGTCATTGGCACGATCCCGGTTCGGCAGTCTCGGGTACGTCAAAGGATAAGGACGAGGCCATTAAGGGATTTAGGCGATACCTTGATCTTGATGATGCGGCAGGTAAGCCGGTGGATAAGCACGGCAAGCCAAAGGATCAGAATTGGTATCACATTGCCGTTGTGCGCCCACATGCTGAAGCGAGACTTTTAGCACTGATGGCGTCCTAATTAAAGGTTGGGTCATGAAGCAAAAAAATGTATTTAGTATACTATTTGTCTGTGCGTTGAATATGTGTGCCCACTCTTCTTTGGCGCTATCTGGTGAGAATAAAATAGTTGGCGACTTTGAAGGAATCGGAAAACCCGGAATTTTCACATCCGAAGCTGCGCATAATGGGTTGAATGTTCAATACTACTCGCCTTCTTTGGGGCGATCGCTTTCGTATAGGGTTGAGAGTTTTGATGAATGCAGCATGATGGGTATATATATAATTCCGCATACAAACCTATTGGCTGTTGATGGAAGTTGCTCCAGTCAAGGAGGGCAGATATATCGCTACATCTACAAGTGGAGTGCCAGCGAAAAAAATTGGTGCTTGATCCGGCAAGTCAATGGTGAAAAATCTGATATTACGTCTGGAGTGGTGGTGCCAGTAGAGGATGTTTTGCGGGTAAATGGATGTGCGACTATAGGAAAAAACGACTCGCTGACGTACAAATCGAAGGATCAAGTGCGGAGCGAAATTCGCAGTGAATTGGATGATTTTAAGAAGGCTGCCCAGCAACAGTCGTCGCTAGAGAGGTATATCGCCGAAATGCCGGATTTTCGTGTGGCTGAGCTTGGGTCATATATCGATGCTGGCAATGTTGAGGATATCAATAATTTGGCATTTTATTTGGGGAAATATAAGAGAAGTGGTGATGCGGTGGAGGTATTGCAGTTTTTGGTGAAAAAATTCCCAAGCCGAACCGTGGCTAGATTGAATTTGGCTGATGCATATTGGGATATTGACGCCAAAGAGTTGGCGGCTCCGGAGTATCGTGAGTATAGGCGGCAAATGAATGAAAAAGGGATTTCCGCAAAAATCCCCCCTCGGGTCCTAGATAGGATGAGGTAATTTATTTTTCAACACTTTAAAATGTGATGAATCTAATTCGAGTTGGTGACGGCACCGACCACGGCGGTAAGGTTGAAACTGGATCATCGACCATGAAATTCGATGGCCGTTACGTCGCTCGTAAAGGCGATCGCGTGTCGTGTCCGCAGCATCCCAACGTGTCACCGAACCTCATCGAGGAAGGCGATGAATCGATGAAGGACAACGGCATTCCGATTGCGCGACACGGCCACCGAGCGACGTGCGGCTGCCACCTGATTTCGAGTCTCGCGTAGCGCTATAGCAGCGGCACGATGCTAGTCCGCATCGGACAGCGCACGATCACGGAGCCGTCGTTCTTCGACAGGACGACGAGCTGGGTGAAGCTGTTGGCGGGCGCGTAGCGCGACAGGTACAGGTCGAGCAGCAGAATCAGCGTACCCATGCTGTTTTCAATGAACGCGCTCTCATCTGCCGCCATCACAATTTCGAAGCCTCTCACTAGGGCCGAATGCGGCTTGATCGCCAGTAGTCTCTCGACGACGTTTCGCTTGACGAACGAAATCGCCCCGACGTGTTCGGCGCGTCGGTCGCTCGGTGCAAGCTGGCGCATGAGTTTCACGAAGTCCGGCCATCCCTCGCGTGTCAACTGCGCCAGGTTGGCTGTCGTCAGTGCGAGCACGCGCCACTGCGCTTCCGACTCACGGGACGCGCTATACGTCGGTGTCGGCTGTTTCAGCAGCGTAATCCTGCAAGGCATTTGATCGTTTTCGTTTTTCAGATCGCCCTTGAGGGAGCCGATCCGCATTCGCGAAGGCCAGTCGCGATTCGTGCAGGTAAGATCGGCACTCAATTGCAGCGGCGTTTGCGCCACCGCCGTCCCGTCCGCGCGTAGCAGTACGAGCGACGTTTCACGTCCGGGGTGATGGATTGCCGCGTAGCGATCGTGGCGCGTGATCCAGAATCGTTCGCCGGCGCCGACACCCCACGCATTCAGTGGTGGAATAGCGGTCCCGTCTGACACATCGCGAACCGCATCAACCGAATAGATGCCGCGTATGTCTGGTCGGCTCGGTTTCGGCACGACGGGATAATCCGCGGCGATTTCGCCACGCGACGACTTGACACCCATATGCTTGAACAGGTTCACGATTGGCGTACAGAACAATCCGATGTTGTCCGCCGATAGCGGGGTGAGCGCTTGCGCGATGCGTGAATCGGCGTGCATGCCTTCGATCGCCAGATGCAGTGTTACGCGCCGCGCGCGGTTCATTTGGAGAGGTTTGAGACATCGGCGTAAATGAATGTCGACAAAATCGAACTTGTCCGGAAATCCGACGTATTCCAGCAGCGGTTGAACCAGCGGCGAATTGTGCGACGGCGGCAGCAGCATATCGTCCGGGCCGAACCCGACCGGAGTGACCGGTATCCCCGCAATTGGCATCCACCGTCCGCTGTCGTCCGCTTCGACAAATGCGCCACGGACGCGCAGCAGGACCGTATCCAGCAGCGCGACGACGGTCTGGCGTTCTCCAGCGAAATGGACGCGCAGCGTGTTGGGCGAAACCGCGCCGAGCGGTGAGGCGGCGACCGTCGGCTCAATCGTGATGGAAATGAAGCTGGTTGTGTTCGGCGGCAATGCGACTTGTGCCGGTGCGACGGTGCTGCGCGAGAATCGAGCGTTTGCGATGCGGATCGGCGCAAGCGTTACGTCATAAGCGGTTCGAAAGCGAACTTCCCCGCCGCGCGACGTGAGCTCCATGCCACGCGGCAAGACGACCGGCTTGCCCGGTAATTCCTTGATCGGATCGGAGCGAGCGATCGAACATGCAGGGAACGGTCGCAAGTAGTGCGGGTGCAAGACATGAAGCAGCGCTTCGGTGAACTTCGGTGCGCCGTCGTCCAGGTTGGCCCGGATTTCGGCTGCAATCAACGCGAACGCCTGCATCATCCGCTGGATGTGTGGGTCTTCCGTCTGTCCGCCTGTAAAGCTCAGGCGGGCGGCAATTCGTGGATACTCGTTGGAGAAGGTTGCGAACTGATCCTCCAGTTTCGTCAGTTCCTGTTCATAGTAGCCGCGCAGCTTGTCGTGCATATCCAACGTCGTCAGGCCTCTGCAGGTCACGACGTGCGTCGTATTGTCCAACGGTCATCGTAGTCGAATCTTCATCCTCCGAGTTTCTGCAGTCCGATAGTCCGAGGCCAAAATATGAGTCTGACGAGATTACGGAAACTGCACGACGGCGGGACAAACCGCCTGCGTTCGCATGCGATTGATATTCAGTAACTGATATTGACGGGTTTTGGCATCAGCCGTGGTTCCTTGAATCTCGACGTGAATATGTTTCGCAATGTGAACTTCGAGGGGCGGCTCGTCGAGATAAAGCCGTGACGGCAGCCGCCGACGCGGGACAAGATCAGCGGGTTGATGTCGGCAGCGGGATGCCGACGGTCTTTAATCTGGAAAAACCGCGTTCCAGGTGATGAGCGGTCAGACGGGGTACTACGCGAAGGTGGGCGACGGCGGCGATGCGTCGTACGATTCGTCGGGGCACGCGATGATGTAAGTGCTCGGCACGACGCGCAACCTGTCGGAGCGCACGTTTCTGTACGGGACTATTGCGTACGTGCGCAACGGCTGCAATTCGAATTTCTCGCTGCTCCCGAGGCCGCGTGGCGCGACGTCGAGTACGAGCCCGATGACGGGAGAGTCTCCGACGGGCGTGGGGATGATGCATACGTTCCGAGTGTAGGCGCAGTGCACGCAAGGCACGGGCGAGGGCAGCCCGTGCCTTGTTGCGTTTGCGGCTTTGCCGGATCATTGTGACGTGCACATCAGCGCCGGCGCGCAGATTGAGGTGCGCCGGGCCTGCCTGCGGGCCGCTATATGGCTCCCGCGCATCGGTTGTTCATCTTTTCGCCGCGAGTCTTATAGCTGGCCTTACGCGTCGTGCTACCGATAACGTGCGCTGGAGGGATTCACATTTTATGACGTTTATGGGCTGAAAATTCTGCGACGGCTTGGCTGTCCCGGAGGATGGAAGTGGTTTTGGCTGAAAACACTATCGTGCAAATCAAGAACAAGGTACTGGTCTATGTTACGTGGCGAGACCGACTACTCACGTTTACCCAACCGAAGTTCCCGGAAGCCGGGAGGCAAGTGGTTGCCGGCACGATGAACCACGGCGAAGTGCCAATAGCCGCCGCGCTACGCGAGCTTCGCGAGGAGAGCGGTATCAGCGACGCTCAAGTCGTGCGTGTCCTCGGCGATTACTTCTATTCGATGAAGAAATTCGGAAGAAGTGAGATTCAGCATCGACATGTCGTGCATGTCATGGTGAGTGACGCCATTGCAATGAAGGCGCACTGGACGCATTTCGAGGTCGACTCAAGTCCCGGTGGTGAGCCTATTGAATTCCGCTTCCAGTGGTTTCTCCTTTTTGGAGAGGAATTCACGCTGATCGGTGGGCACGATTTCTTCTTACCCATGCTGAAACACTTCATGCGCGAGCATCAACATGCGCGGTTGAACAGAGACTGAAACATGAAGGTTTGCATCGTAGGCCCGTCGGGTGCGGGGAAAACGACTATCGCTCGGGAGTTGGCTCGGAGGTTCGATACTGACGCGTATGAATTCGACAACGTCTATTGGGACAAGAGCGGTGAAGAGTATGTGAAGAACTCGGATCAGGCGATGGCTGACGCTATCGCGACGATCATCGCCGAAGCCGGCTGGGTCGTCGAAGGCGCGTACGACAAGCGAATGTATCCGCTGCTTGCCGAGTGTTCACTGATCTTGAAGGTCGAAGTCCCGTTCCGTGTGCGCGTGATACGCCTGATCAAGCGCTTCATCGGGGCGACGGTGACCGGAAAGTTACCTAGGGAGACCTTCCGGAACACCATCGAATTGACCAAGTTTTCGTTCCGCTTCGACAAGCGGCTCAGCGATTTTCTGTCCGCGGACGCAGTGCTTTCGACGAAGGTCGTTTCAGTCCGCGACACATCGTCGAGCATTGAAGCAATACGTATGGCAGGGCTCTGCTGACGCTATAGCCGGCCCGCGCTGATCCATCGCGATCCGATCGGCGCCGTGCATCAGAACACGCATGCCTCGGTCTTCGTCAGCACCGCAAACGGGCCCGCCAGCGTCGCATTGTGATGCGCGACGATCCGCTCGGCCGGCAACGCAGGTGTATCCATGCAGGTATGCGCATCGGCAACGAGCACCGCGCGAAAGCCGAGATCGCCGGCCGCGCGGCACGCCGTGTCGACGCAGTACTGCGTCTTCATCCCCGCGATCACGATCTCGCCGATACCGGCCGCATGCAACCACTCGGCGAGCCGCGTGCCCGCGAAGCAACTTGGGCGAGTCTTGTCGAACACGATGTCGCGTGCGGTATCGATCGCAAGCTCCGGCAGCAACGCGGCCAGCGGCGCGTCGGGCGAAATCGGCGAGCCGGCCGGGCCGGTGTGACGCACGGCGAACACGGGCGCGCCGGCTTCATGCGCGCGACGAATCAGCTGGTTGACGTTGGCCAGCACGCGTTCACCGTCATACGGACGATCTGGACCATGAAACAACCCGACCTGCATGTCGATGACGAGCAGTGCGCGTTTCGGGAAAGGGACTTCGGACATTGCGTTTCTCCTGAGTGGCCGATGCAGACGGAGAAACGGAAAGACCCCGTCCGGAACCGGCGGGGCCTGTGGGAATCGGTGACGCTACGATCTTGCGCGCACTCGCCGCACGGGCCCGCCGAAGGCGGTCGTGCGCGTGGTCGTCGAAAGGGTGATCGTGGCGTTGTGCATTGAATGATCATGCCCGATGCGCGGGCGCGGCGTCAATGACGTACGTCACGCACCCACGCATCTCCCACCGCTCAATCCAGCGCCTTCCCGGCCTTCTCGTCCATGCAACGAATCGCGAGCAGCGTGAACACGCCACACCCGATCGCATACCACGCCGGCGCATTCGGATTCCCGGTCGCCGCGATCAGCCACGTGACGAAGAATTGCGCGAAGCCGCCGAAGATCGCGACGCCGACGCTATACACGAGCGCACCGCCCGTCGCACGCACCGCACGCGGAAACAACTCGCCGAGCATGGCCCCCGTCGCACCGATGTTGATCGCATGCACGATCGACAGCGCGGCGATGATCGACAGCAGCGACGCGGCGCCCGGCCAGCGGTTCAGCGCGATGAACGCCGGGTAGATCGCGGCCATCAACACGATGCGCGTCCACCAGACGATCCGGTTGCGCCCATACACGTCGGACAGGTGGCCGCCGATCGGCGTCACGAGCATCAGGATCGCGCCAGCGACGCAGCCGGCCGTCATCGACAGCCACGTCGGCAGGTGCAGCACCTGCACGCCGTAGATCGCCATGTAGAACACGATGATGTAGTGGATCGACGTGCCGCCGATCGTTACGCCGAGCCCCGCGAACACGGCTTTGCCGTGATGGCGCAGCACGTCGGCGAGCGGCAGCGACGCAACGGGTTCGTCGTGCTCGGCGGCGGGCGAGGGTGTCGCCGCCGGGACTTCCTCGACGGTGCGTCGCAGCCAGTAACCGAGCGGCACGAACAGCGTGCCGATGATGAACGGCACACGCCAGCCCCAGCTTTCGAGCTGCGCGGCGCTCAGCGTCGACGTCAGCGCGACGCCGGTGAGCGCGCCCGCGAGCGCGGCGAGCCCCTGGCTCGAGAACTGGAACGACGCATAGAAACCGCGACGATGCTGCGGTGCCTGTTCGAGTAGCAATGTCGTCGAGGCGCCGACTTCGCCGCCCGACGCGAACCCTTGCAGCAGCCGCGCGAGCACGAGCAGCAGCGGCGCGGCGATGCCGATCTGCGCGAAGGTCGGTGCGACCGCGATCGTCGCGGTGCCGAGCGCCATCAGCAGCAGCGTGAGGATCATCGCCTTCTTGCGGCCGGCGCGGTCCGCATACATGCCGATCACGAGCCCGCCGAGCGGACGCGTGACGAAGCCGACGCCGAAGCTCGCGACCGCGAGCATCAGTTGTCCGAACGACGAATGCACGGGAAAGAACAGCTTGCCGATCAGGATTGCGAAGAAGCTGTAGACCGTGAAGTCGTAGAACTCGAGCGCATTGCCGACGGCGGCGGCCGCGATCAGCCGGCGTTTCTTCGCGGCGGCGCGGGCGTCGACCGGCGTGCCGGCGAACGGAAGGGCGGACGTTTCCATGGGGTTCCCCCGGGTAGGCACGAAACTGCGTGGTGAAGGATCGTCAGGCCGCGAGCCATGCTTCGGCGACGCGGACCCAGTAGCTCGCGCCGATCGCGAGGATGTCGTCGTTGAAGTCGTAGCCGGGGTTGTGCACCATGCAGCCGCCCTTGCTGCCGATCCCGTTGCCGATGAACGCGTAGCAGCCGGGGCGTGCTTCGAGCATGAACGCGAAATCCTCGCTGCCCATCAGCGGCGCGGCGCCGGTTTCGACGCGTTCGGCGCCGAGCATCTGGCGCGCGATGTCGGCCGCGAACGCGGTCGGTTCCGCGTGATTGACGAGCACCGGATAGCCGTAGTCGTAGTCGACTTCCGCGGTGACGCCGAAGCTCTCCGCCTGGCCTTTCGCGAGCGCTTCGATACGGCGCGCGAGCAGCGCGCGCACGTCGGCGTTCAGCGCGCGCACCGACAGTTTCATCACGACGGTTTCGGGAATGATGTTGAACGTCTCGCCGGCCTGCACGCTGCCGACGGTGATCACGGCCGCATGCTGTGCATCGACCTCGCGCGCGACGATCGTCTGCAGCGCGACCATGATGCTGCCCGCGGCCGACATCGGATCGCGCGCGAAATGCGGCATCGCGCCGTGGCCGCCGACGCCGCGCAGCGTGATCGTCACGCGGTCGGCCGACGCCATCGCGGCGCCGGTGCGGAACGCCATGTCGCCGGCCGCGCGGCCCGGCATGTTGTGGATCGCGAAGATCGCGTCGCACGGGAAACGATCGAACAGGCCGTCGTCCATCATCGCCTTCGCGCCACCGAAGTTTTCCTCGGCGGGCTGGAAGATCAGGTTCAGCGTGCCGGAGAACCGGCGCGTGGCCGCGAGGTGGCGCGCCGCGCACAGCAGCATCGCGGTGTGGCCGTCATGGCCGCATGCATGCATCTTGTTCGCGTGGCGGCTTGCGTACGGCAGGCCGGTGGTTTCCGCGAGCGGCAACGCGTCCATGTCGGCGCGCAGGCCGACCGTGCGCGCGCCTTGCCCTTCGCGCAGCACGCCCACCACGCCCGTCTTGCCGATGCCGCGATGCACGTCGTAGCCCCAGCCGGTGAGCAACTCGGCGACGAGATCGCTCGTGAGCGTTTCTTCGAATGCGAGTTCGGGATGGGCGTGGATGCGGCGGCGCACCTCGACGAGTTCGGGGGCGATCGCGGCGATGCCGGGGATGACGGGGTTCACGGCTGGCAGCATGGTCTCTCCAGTGGGGCGGGTGGGGCGTTTGACGCGCATATGACGACCAAGCATATAAATTTCTTTTGCGTACCAGAAGCTGCTAAATTGCTTTGGTGCACACCGTCGGTTGTCGCTCGGGAATACCCTGAACCCCTGCGCGGCACGGCGCACAGGGTTTCCACGGATCACGCATTGCCCCATGAAATACCATCAGCTGAAAGCGTTCGTCACCGCCGCGGAGGAAGGCAGCATTCGTGCGGCCGCGCGGCGCCTGAACGTGTCGCCGGCCGCGCTGACGAAGGCGGTCAAGGAGCTGGAGATCGCGCTCGGCGTATCGCTCGTCGTGCGCACCGCGCGCGGCGTGCAGCTCACCGCGTTCGGCCAGCAACTGCAGGTGCGCGCGCGGCTGATCGTCGCGGAAATGCAGCGCGCCCGCGACGACATCGAGCAGGCGCAGGGCGCGATGACAGGCTCCGTCGCGGCGGCGATCACGCCGGCGGCGGCGGTGACGATCCTGCCCGACGCATTCCGTGCATTCCGGCGCCGCTTTCCGGTGGCGCGCGTCAATCTGGTCGAAGGGTTTCCCGGCGTTGCGCTACCGCGCCTGCACGACGGTTCGCTCGATTTCGCGGTGGCCGTCGTCGTGCCGGAGCTGCTGGCGGCCGAGTTCGATCATGCGGAGCTCTATGCGAGCCGCTCGCTGATCGTCGCGCGCAAAGGGCATCCGCTCGCGTCGGCCACGTCGCTCGCCGATCTCGTCGAGGCCGACTGGCTGATGAATCCGTCGCCGGAAAGCTCCACGCAGGTACTGTTCAACTCGTTCGTCGCGTACGGATTGCCGGTGCCGGCGCGTGTCGTCGAGTGCCCGAGCTTCGGTCTCGCGCACAGCCTGATGACCGGTTGCGACCTGATCGCGTCGATGCCCGAGCAATTGCTGCAAGGCGAGTGGGCACGCGATCAGCTCGCGGTGCTGCCGATCCGCGAGCGCTTGCCGGGCGTATCGGTGCAGGTCGTCACGCGCCGCGACAGCCCGCTGACGCCGGCCGCGGCGATGCTGCTCGATTGCCTGCGCGATTCCGCGCGACGCAAGGGATTAAGGTGAGCGTGCGCCCGCAAGGATCACGTAGTGATCCTGACGATCATGGGCCCGGCATGTGCCGGCCGCGCGCCATTCGGGCGCACCTTGCGCGAGCCGGTATCATAGCGGCCGGCCCGCCGCTCCGGCCGGCCGCCAACCACACCGCCATCCGGCATCCAGCAATCAGAGGCATCCCATGACCAGTGCAACCCAATTCGACAACGTATCGGTCGTCAAGCGCGCGAACGTCTATTTCGACGGCAAGTGCGTGTCGCATACCGTGCTCTTCCCGGACGGCACGCGCAAGACGCTCGGCGTGATCCTGCCGTGCGCGCTCAACTTCGGCACGGATGCACCCGAATTGATGGAAGTGCAGGCCGGCAAGTGCCGCGTGAAGCTCGACGGCAGCAGCGAATGGCAGACCTACGGCGCCGGCGAATCGTTCTCGGTCCCGGGCAAGAGCCGCTTCGACATCGAAGTGCTCGAGACGCTCGATTACGTCTGCAGCTACCTGTAAGGCGCTTCCCGCGCGGCAAAGAAAAAGCCCCGCCGAAGCGGGGCTGGTCGCAAGCGGATGGCGCAAGGCCATCCGAAGCGCCTGTTCTCGTTACTGCGTTACAGGCAGGCGTTGATGTCGCCGGCGGACGCTGCGTCGCCACGCACGCCGACCCACGTTTTCGCACCCGGCTTCCACGACGGACGAACCATCGCGGCGGCGCCGTTCGGCGGCTGCTGGCCCGGTGCATACACGTCGGTCGCGAGGCCATTGGCCAGCACGTTCTGCGAGATCACCTGTTGTTGCGACTTGTCGGCCCAGGTCTTGGCGATGCACGCCGACACCTCGGGCGCGTCTTTCTGGCTTTGTCCCACGTTCTGCGCGGCAGGTTCGGCGGCATGAGCAGAAATTGCCACGGTCAATGCGATGAGCGGTAAGTATTTCACGTTCACGTTATCTCCCTCGAGTCGTGATTGATTGAGTGGGATGCGCAGCAATGCTGCGTGCAAGTGAGATTCCATCCTGCAAGCACGGTTCCGGCCATTCCGAAACAAGTTGTTAACGCGCTTGCCAAATGGCGGCTCGGATGCTGCGCATGTTGCTGCGGCGCGGCATGCGTCGTGTACGGTTCGACGTCATGCGTGGCGCGGTCCGCGCGCTGCCCGATCGTGGTGTGGTGAAGTGACGGCCGCGGCTGGCGGGATGTCTGTGCATCCCGCGCCGCGACGCTTTATCTGATGACGAAGTGGAATGGCTGATGGATGGCCCCGTCGCATGAGCACCATGATGACAAACTTTCGTCTGCCGAATTGTTAACCAACTTTAAACGCAGGAAGGCGGCGGGGAAGCGATGCGCGGCCGGGCGAACGCCCCGCATGCGGTTTGTGTCAGCTGGCCTTGCGCGAGCCGACGTCGCGCAGGTTGACCGGAACGACCGGACGGAAGCGCTCGCGCTTCTGTTCGTCGTCGAAGTGCTGGAGCGCCGGCTTGATCAGGTCGCTGCGCGACACGATGCCCGTGACGCGCAGCGATTGTTCGTCGGCGACCACCGGCAGGCGTTCGAGGCCGAGCATCGCGAGGCGAGACGCGACGACGCGGCACGTTTCGTGCGCCAGCGCGACGGCCGGTGCGCGGTTGGCGAACGCGTCCGAGATCGGCGTGTCGGCGCCGGCTTGCGCGCGCTGCGCATCGAGCATTGCGCGATCGACGAGGCCGAGCAGTCGCCCGTGCTGCACGACCGGATACGCGCGGTGCGTCTGCCTCGCGCCGAAGTATTGCGCTTCGACGGTATCGAGCGTCGTTGCGCCGTCGATCGCGACGAGCCGATCGGCCGACGTCATCACTTCGCCGATGTCATGCCGTTCGAGCGGATCGACGCCGTATTCGCGATAGATGTGATAGCCGCGACGTGCGATTTTCTCCGTCATGATCGAGCGCTTCATCACGATGGTCGCGAAGCCGTGCGCGACGAGCGTCGCCGCAAGCAGCGGCAGCAGCGCGTTGGCGTCGTGCGTGAGGCCGAACGCGAACACGATCGCGGTGAGCGGGGCGCCGAGCGTCGCGCCGAGCGTCGCGGCCATGCACACGAGCGGCCACAACGCCGGATCGCCGCCAGGCAACACCGGCGACAGCACGGTGCCGAGACCGGCGCCGAGCATCAGCAGCGGGGCAAGCACACCGCCCGACGTGCCCGAGCCGAGCGCGATCACCCACATCACGGCCTTCACGATCAGCAGCGCGAGCGCGATCTTCAGCGCGATGTGCTGCAGCAGCAGGTCGCCGATCACGTCGTAGCCGACGCCGAGCGCGCGCGGCTCGAGCCAGCCGCCGACGCCGATCACGATCGCGCCGAGCGCCGGCCACCACATCCAGTGCACGGGCAGCTTCGCGAATGCGTCTTCGACGCGATAGAGCGCCGCCGACAGGCCGCACGCGAGCATGCCCGACAGCAGGCCCGCGACGATGCACGACAGCAGCGCGACGGGCGTCGGCGCGGCCGTCGTCAGCGGAAACAGCGGATCGACGCCGAAGAACACCGCGCGTGCGAAGCCGGCCACCGCGCATGCGAGCGCGACCGGCAGGAAACTGCGCGGACGCCATTCGAACAGCAGCAGTTCGACCGCGAGCAGCACGGCGGCCACCGGCGTGCCGAACACGGCCGTCATGCCGGCGGCCGCACCGGCGACGAGCAGCGTCTTGCGCTCGGCGGCGGTCACGTGCACGCATTGCGCGATCAGCGAGCCGAGCGCGCCGCCCGTCATGATGATCGGGCCTTCGGCGCCGAACGGGCCGCCGCTGCCGATCACGACGCCGGACGACAGCGGCTTGAGGATCGCGACCTTCGGCGACATCCGGCTCTTGCCGAACAGGATCGCCTCGATCGCTTCGGGAATGCCGTGGCCGCGGATCTTCTCCGAACCGAAACGCGCCATCAAGCCGACGATCAGCCCGCCGATCACCGGGACCGCGATCACCCAGGCGCCGAGCGTGTTGTTCGCGGGCGAATGGTCGGCGAACGACAGTTGCTGGAAGAAGAACAGGTTCGTGAACAGGCGGATCAGGCTCAACAGCACGAATGCGGCGAGCGTGCTGAGCAGGCCGATCCCGGCGGCGAGCAACGCGATCCTGGGCAGGCGTTCGTTGGTCGAGAAATCGCGTTTGTGTGGTGCGTTCATCGGAGTGGCAAGGGTCAGTAATCGATCTGGGGAACCAGGAACGTGCCCTTGAGCGACTTCAGCTCGGCACGATGCATGGCCGCGAGACGGGCAAGCAGCGTTTCGCCGGCCGGCTCGAGGTGGACTTCGACCTGGCGGCGGTCGGCTTCGCTCGGCTTGCGCTTCACGAGCCCGAGTGCTTCGCAGCGCGTCACCAGCGCGACGACGCCGTGGTGCTGCGCCTGCAGGCGTTCCGCGAGTTCGCCGATGGTCGCCCATTCGCGATGCGGATAACCCTTGATGTGCAGCAGCAGCAGGTATTGCAGCGGCGTCACGCCTTCGCTTTGCGCGGCGCGTTCGGAGAAGCGCTCGAAGCGGCGCATCTGGTAGCGGAACTCGGACAGTTGCTGGAAATCGCTTTTCGTCAGTGCGCGTCGGGTATCGGTCATCGAGGTCATTCGGGCAGTCGGTTGCGGTGACGATTAATATATCACAATGTGATATAAATGGCCGAAATCGGTCGGATTGGCTGCATTCCGCGTTCCGCCGGCGGCTACATGTGGTGCGCGCTACGCGGCTTCGAGCATTTGGGTCTGCTGATAAAGGCCCGTGACGAGATCCGTCTGCGTAATGATGCCGACGAGCCGGCGTGATGCATCGACGACCGGAATATGGTGGTGGCCCGAATGCGTGAACAGCGGCACGAGCGCGG
Source organism: Burkholderia sp. AcTa6-5 (assembly GCF_017815075.1). Classification (NCBI taxonomy): domain Bacteria; kingdom Pseudomonadati; phylum Pseudomonadota; class Betaproteobacteria; order Burkholderiales; family Burkholderiaceae; genus Burkholderia; species Burkholderia sp. AcTa6-5. The sequence continues at coordinate 148,306 of NZ_JAGIQE010000001.1, forward strand.
TGATCGGCATCGTTTCCGGCACCGACGCGACGTCGCGCGTCATTACCGACGCGACGCTCGCGGGCTGGCCGCCGAACGATTGCGGCAGCCGCGCGGACAGGCGCTGCCACAGCGGGGCCGGATGGCGCAACTGGCGCGTGAGGTCGGCGCGCGTGACGATGCCGATGAGGCGGCCTTCGCCGTCGACCACGGGCAGCGCCTTCACGCGGTGGCGGTCGAGCAGCGTGAGCGCGGCCGTGACCGACGTCGACGGCGCGACCTCGATCGCATGCTTCGTCATCAGGTCGGCGCACTTCAACTGGCCGAACGTGCGCGTATAAGCCTGCATTTCCGTTTCGCGCAGCAGCGTTTCGAGATCGTCCGGATCGACGTCGAGCCATTCGCTGCGGCGCTTCAGTACCGCATCGAGGTCGTCGCGCGTGAAGCCGCCGCGCGCCGGTGCGGCGCCCGCCTGCGGTTTCGCTTCGGGGCGCACGCCGCCGTGCGGGTAGCGGTGCCCGGTCAGCGCGTGGTAGAGGAGCGCGGCCGACAGCAGGATCGCCGATTGCAGCGCGATCGGCTGCAGCACGAAGCCGAAGCCGAGCGAATGAATCGCCGGGCCGCCGACCACCGCGGTGAGCGCGACGGCGCCCGACGGCGGGTGCACGCAGCGCAGCGCGAACATGCCGCCGATCGCGCAGGCAATGGCGACCGCGGCGGCCGTGATCGGATCGGCGATCCATTGCGCGCACGCGACGCCGACGGTCGCCGCGACGAGATTGCCGCCGACGATCGACCAGGGCTGCGCGAGCGGGCTCGCCGGCACCGCGAACAGCAGCACGGCCGACGCACCCATCGGCGCGACGAGCAGCGGCACGAGGCCCGGCACGCCGGGCAGCAACCGCATCGTGACGCCGACCGTCGCAATGCCCACGAGCGCGCCGGTGCACGCGCGCAGGCGCTCGCGCCAGCCGAGGGTCATCGGATGGGGAATGAAACTGTGCAGCCATTGCCGCAACGTGCGGCGCGACGGGGAGGAGCCTGACGACATGGATGGTGAGCGGCAAAAGGACGGCGCCGGGGCGCGGTGACAAGCGTCGAATTATATCGTGTTGTGATATAAATTGCCGCGCCGCATCACGCCGTTGCACGCGCACGACGTACAAGTCTTGCAAAATCCTTTCATCGCATGAGAGCTTGCGCGCGCATCACCGCGCAAATTTGTCTGCAGCGGCGTACAATTCGGCGCAGTCAATTCCCCCGTCATGCCAGAACCCTGTCCTCGATGCCCGCTCTCCCGCCTTCTCCCCGGCACGGTGATCGATTCGACGCGGTTCGCGGCCGCGTTCCGTTGCCCCTCTGACGCGAGCGCCGCCGACGCCTCCCCACCGACTCTCTCCAAGCCAATTCAATGGACATGCTCGAAAACATGCGCCTGTTCGTGCGCGTTGTCGAAGCCGGCAGTTTTACTGCGGTCGCGAAGGAAATCGACGCGACCACCGCGCAGGTGTCGCGCGCGGTCTCGAACCTCGAAGCCCACGTACAGACGCGCCTGCTGCATCGCACGACCCGCCATCTCGGCCTGACCGAAAGCGGCGAACGCTATTTCGAGCGCGCGAAATCGATCCTCGCGGAACTCGACTACGCGAACGCGGAGGCGCGCAACGCGCTGCTGCGGCCGAGCGGCAAGATGCGCATCCATGCGATGACGGGGCTCGGGCAGAGTCATGTCGTGTCGTCGATCGTGCGCTACCAGGCGGACAACCCCGACGTGTCGGTCGAGCTGACGCTCGCGCAGCGGATGCCGAATCTGGTCGAGGAGGGCTATGACGTGTCGATCGTGACCGCGTCGCAGTTGCCCGATTCCGGCTATGTCGCGCAGACCTGCGGCACGAGCTGCAGCGTGCTGGTCGCGTCGCGCGAATACCTGGCGCGGCACGGCACGCCGCAGACGCCCGACGAGCTGCCGAACCACGTATGTCTGCGCCTCGACACGCCCGCGTCGCCGGCCGGCGAATGGCGGCTCGAACGCAGCGACGGCGAGGAGACCGTCTACGCGCTGCAGCCGGCGCCATTCCAGGTCAACGTGCCGGATGCGCTGTGCGTCGCGGTGCGTGCCGGACGCGGGATCGCGTGCGTGGCGCTGTATACGGTGCTCGACGATATCCGCGAAGGGCGCCTGATCCGCGTGCTGCCCGAATACCGGCTGCAGACGGTGAGCGTCTATGCCGTCTATGCGACGCGCCGTTATCTCGATGCGAAGATCCGCACCTTCCTCGATCACCTGCGCACGACGCTCACGCCCGCGCTGGAGAACGATCTGCGCGAACTCGACCGGCTGACGACCGAGCACGCGCCAGCCGGCCGTCAGCGCGCGTAACGGTGCGCCGTCGCACGGCCGCGACGTTCATGCGGCCGGCGCGATGCGGATCCGCTCGAAGCGGCCCGCGAGCCACGTGTACGCGGCAATGCCGATCAGCCCGTGCGCGGCGACGAACCACAACGCGCCGGCGAACGAACCCGTGCTCGCGACGAAGTAGCCGATCACGAGCGGCGTGACGATCCCGGCGATGTTGCCGAGACCATTGAAGACACCGCCGCTCAGCCCGACCATGCCTTCCGGCGCCGTGTCGGCGAGCACGGCCCAGCCGACCGCCGCGAGTCCCTTGCCGAAGAACGCGATCGTCATCAGCGCGATCACGACCGCGTTCGACGATGCGCCGTTCGCGAGCACGAGCAGCGTCGCCATCGCCATCCCCGCGACGAACGGCGTCTTGCGCGCCCGTGACGGATGCATGCCGCGCCGGATCAGCCAGTCCGACAGCAGGCCGCCGAGCACGCCGCCCGTGAACCCGCAGATCGCCGGCAGCGCGGCGACCCAGCCGGCTTCCATGATCGTCATCCCGCGTCCCTTGATCAGATAGATCGGGAACCACGTGATGAAGAAGTAGGTGAGGGCCGTGATGCAGTACTGGCCGATGTAGATCGCCCACAGGTTCCGGTGGCGGAACAGTTGCGACACGTCGCGCCACGACGCGCGCGGCCGCTCGCGCACGCGGTTCGCCTCGAGATCGACGAGCGCGCCGTGGGCGCGCAGGTAGTCGCGCTCCGCGTCGGTCATGCGCGGGTGGCCGTGCGGTTCGCGATACCACGCGAACCACAGTGCGGCGAGCGCGATGCCGAGCAGCCCCATCCACAGGAATACGTGTTCCCAGCCGAGCGCATGCGTGAGCCACGCCATCGCCGGCGTGAACAGCACGACGGCCATGTATTGCGCGGAATTGAACAGCGCGGACGCGGTGCCGCGCTCGGCCGTCGGGAACCAGCAGGCGACGATCCGCGAATTGGCCGGGAACGCCGGCGATTCGACCAGGCCGAGCATGAAGCGCATCACGAACAGCGCGAGCGTCGCGGCCGCGCCCTGCACGGCGAACCCGCCGACCGTGCCTTGCAACATCGTGAATATCGACCACAGCAACAGGCTCAGGCCGTACACGCGCCGCGCGCCGAAGCGATCGAGCAGCCAGCCGCCCGGAATCTGGCCGATCGCATAGGCCCACGCGAACGCCGAAAAGACGATGCCGAGCTGGACGGGCGTGAGTCCGAGGTCGTGCGCGACGCCGGTGCCGGCGATCGACATCGTCGCGCGGTCCGCATAATTGATGACGGTGACCGCGAAAATCAGCGCGAGGACCGCATAACGGACGCGACCGATCGTGCGCGACGCGGCGGACGATGCGGCGAGCGCAGCGCCGCTGGATCGATTGGACATGCATGTCTCCTGGCCTTCGTCGTGCGAAGGCATCGGTGTTGTAACGGGAAGGGGCGTGCCGCGCTCAGCGCGTGACGCTGGTCGGCGGGCGCTGGCCCGCGAAGCACGCGGCGAGGTTCGCGAGCACGATGCGGCCCATTGCCTCGCGCGTTTCGTGCGTGGCGCTCGCGCGGTGCGGCTGCACGACCACGCGATCGAGTTCGAGCAGCGCGGCCGGCACGTGCGGTTCGTTCGCGAATACGTCCAGCCCGGCGCCGGCGATCATGCCGTCGGCCAACGCGCGCACGAGCGCGGCCTCGTCGACCAGCTTGCCGCGCGCGACATTGATCAGGAATCCTTTGGGGCCGAGCGCGGCGAGCACGTCGGCCGTCACGATCACGTTGCCGTGATCGGCCGACGCCGCGATCACGAGCACGTCGCTGTCGCGCGCGAGCGCGGCGAGGTCGGGCACGAAGCGATAGCCGCTGTCGCGATGCTCGCGCGGGCCGAAGTAACTGACGGGCATCCGGAATGCCTGCGCGCGCTGTGCGATCGCGCGCCCGACGCGACCGAGCCCGACGATGCCGAGCCGCTTGCCCGTGACCTGCGTCGCGAGCGGCTGGGCCGTCTTGCCCCAGCGGCCGGTGCGCACGATCCGCTCGCCGGCGCCGAGGTCGCGCAGCGTCATCAGGATCAGCCCGAGCGCCATGTCGGCGACGTCGTCGGTCAGCACGTCCGGGGTGGTCGTCACGTGGATGCCGCGCGCCCGCGCGCGGTCGAGATCGACCGCGTCCGTGCCGATGCCGCTGATCGCGACGATCTCGAGCGCGGCGAGCCGGTCCATCAGCGCGGCGGACAGGCCGTTCGCGCCGCCGGTCACGACGCCGCGAATGCGCGACGCCACGCGATCGAGCAGCGCGTCCGGTTGCTCGGCCGCATACAGTCGATGCACGGTGTAACGGGCGGACAGTTCGGCGTCGATGGTGTCGGGGAGCGGCTGCGTCAGCAGGATGTCGATGGTCATGAAAGTCTCGGTCGTCGTGCGCGACGTAGGCCGCGCATCAGGTGGAACCGAGTATAGAAATCGCATCGATATCGGTCTAACATCAAAAGACTATCGATTGATTCAAGATTTGAATGATTGAACTACACCAGCTTCGCTGCTTCGTCGCGGTTGCCGAGGAACTGCATTTCGGCCGGGCGGCCAGGCGGCTCTTCATGACCCAGCCGCCGCTCAGCCGGCAAATCCAGTTGCTCGAGCATGCGCTCGGCATCGCGCTGCTCGAGCGCAGCAGCCGGCAGGTCAGCCTGACCGCGGCCGGCGAACGTTTCCTGCGCGACGCGCGGCACATCCTCGAATTCTCCGCGCGCGCCGAGCAGGCCGCGCAGCGCGTCGCGCACGGCGGGGCCGGGCGCATCACGCTCGGTTTCACGGCCGTCAGTGCGTACCGGATGATCCCGGTGCTGCTCGCGCATGCCGCGCATGCGTTGCCGGACGTCGACGTCGAATTGCGCGAGATGGTGTCGACCGTGCAGATCGACGCGCTCGCGTCGCGGATGCTCGACGCGGGTTTTGTCCGCCAGCGCGCCGCGCGCCAGCCGCTCGAATACCGGCTCGTGCAGCGCGAACCGATGCTCGTCGCGGTCGCGGAAGGCGCCCCGCTCGCGGCCTACGCGCAGCTCGGCCCCGACGAGCTCGACCGACAGCCGTTCATCGCGTATTCGCCGAACGAGGGCAAGTATTTCCACGACATGATCTCGGGGATGTTCGCAGGCGCCGGGCGGTTGCCGAACTACCTGCACTACGTCGGCCAGACGCATACGATCCTCGGCCTCGTGCGCGCGGGGCTCGGCGCGGCGCTGGTGCCGGCGTCGGCGCGCGAGCTTCATGTGGACGGCGTGGTGTTCCGGCCGCTCGCGGGCGCGAACGTGGCGGCCGAGTTGTATCTCGCATGGCGCACGGACAACGACAATCCGGCGCTGCCGTTGTTCAACGCGATGGTCGAGCGGTTTCTGACCGGCAGCCCGGACGACGCGGGCGTTTAACGGCGCTTGCTCGCATGAGCGGGGCGTCCTTCCGCCCTCAAAAGTCTGTCGTCTGATGATGGTCCGTAGGTTCGAATTATTTCGGCGACATCTGAACGCACGAGAAACGGCGATCTTTCATCCAAAATTGCGCCGGAACTCACCCGCATACCACCCATCATTTCACCCCGGACAGGGCAAACCCTCATTTTTCTCTCATCGGTCGTCGTATTACTGTATCGATACACTAAATCGATACAGTTGCGTCGCGAGACGCACTCGCAAAGGAGACGGCTCATGAGTACCTATACCCGGCGGCGCTTTCTGCAGACGGTGTCCGCCGCCACGCTCGCGGCCGCGGGCAGCTTGCCGGAGACCGTGCGCGCGCAGCAGCCGGCGGTCACGCTGCGCTGCTCGTCGTCGATGCCGGCCGACCAGAACGCCGCGCACTACGTGTGGTACCAGCGTCTCGCCGCGAACCTGAAGGCGAGCGTCGGCGATGCGATTCGGGTCGACTACTTTCCGAACAGCCAGCTCGGCAAGGAAAGCGACGTCGTGCAGCAGGTCAAGATCGGCGCGATCGACATGATGATCGCGGGTTCGTCGATCTGGGCCACGATCGCACCGGAGCTCGGGATGCTCGATCTCGGCTACCTGTTCGACAGCTACGCGCACGTCGCGAAGGCGCTCGACGGCCCGGTCGGCACGAGCCTGAACGCGCTGCTGCAAAAGCGCGCGGGTTGCTCGGTGCTGACCTGGGGCTCGCATTTCGGCGGACGCTGCGTATTCACGAAGCAGCCGGTGGCGGCGCTGCCCGGGCTGAAGGGGACGAAGCTGCGCGTGCTGCCGACGCCCGCGTTCATGGATACCTTCAAGGCGATGGGCGCGGTGCCGACGCCGATCCCGTTCGGCGAGCTGTACATGGCTGTGCAGACGGGCGTCGTCGACGGCCTCGAACACGATCCCGCCACGGTGCTCGCGAGCCGTTTCGACGAGATCGTGAAGTCGTGCTGGCAATCGCACCACGTATTCGCGGCGATGACCGTCGTGATGGGGCGACGTGCGCTCGACCGGATTCCGGCCAGTCTGCGGCCGGCGTTCGACCGCGCGGTGGCCGACGCGACCGTGCAGCAGCGCGCGATTGCCGCGCAGAAGGCCGCGCAGGCGGAGCAGGCGCTGAAGCAGCGCGGCATGGCGTTTCACCCGCTGGCCGAGGGCGAGCACGCGGCGCTGCGGCAGACGATGCAAGACCGCCTGTATGTGGCGTTCGCGAAGCAGTATCCGGCCACTGCGCCGCTCTTTCCGGCGATCGCCGCCGCGCGGGGTTGAGCGATGGACATGCATTCCGTCTCGGGCGCCGCGCCGGCGCCCGCCGCAGGCCGCCCGGCGCATCGCGCCGCCCGCGTGCTGGATGCGGTGCTGCGCTGGATCGAGATCCTGTCGGCCGCGGTGCTCGCCGTCGACGTGCTCGTCGTGTTCGTGTCGGTCGTGTTCCGCTATTTCCTGCACGACCCGGTCGACTGGGCCGAGGAGGTGGCGAGCGCGCTGATGATCGTGCTGGTGTTCTTCGGCTCGGCGACGGTGCTCGGGCGCAGCCAGCATGTCGGCATCGACGTGTTTCGCGGCCTGCTGCCCGCACGCTGGCAGGGCGCGTTGACCCAGGCCGGCCACTGGATCGTGGCGGCCGTTGCGCTGAACCTGCTGGTGTCGTCGAGCCAGTTGCTCGCGGATTCGTACGACCAGATGACGACGGGCGGCTTGCCGGGCTGGATCAACGGGTATCCGATGATGTTCGGCGCGCTGTTCATGACGGTATTCGCGCTCGCCAATGCGCTGAACGCGCCGCGCCGCCGGGTGATCGGCACGTTCGCGTGCTGTGCGGCGCTCGCGGCCGCCATCTACGGCTGGAACGCGCTGTGGCCCGCGCATGCGGTCGCGCCCGGCACGCTGCTCGTCGCGGGCTTCGTCGGCGGGCTGGTGCTCGGCGTGCCGATCGGATTCGTGCTGGCGTTTTCGGCGCTGCTGTATTTCCTCGCGGATCCGACGCTGCCGCTGCTCGTCTACTCGCAACAGGTGATGGCGGGGGCCGATCACTTCGTGCTGCTCGCGGTGCCGTTCTTCGTGCTGGCGGGGCTGCTGATGGAGTCCAACGGGATGTCGGCGCGGCTCGTCGAATTGCTGCTGCGGATGTTCGGACGCGTGCGGGGCGGGCTCGGCCTGATCGTGATCTTCGCGACGGCCTGCTTTTCCGGCGTGTCGGGCTCGAAGCTGGCCGATATCGCGGCGGTGGGCGGCGTCGTGATGCCGGCCGTGCGCCGCGCGCGGCAGGACCCGAACGAAACCGCCGCGCTGCTCGCATGCAGCGCGGTGATGGCCGAGACGATTCCGCCGTGCGTGAACATGATCATCATGGGCTTCGTCGCGAACATCTCGATCGCCGGGCTGTTCGTCGCGGGGATCGTGCCGGCGGCCGTGCTCGCCGCGTCGCTCGCGATCGTGACGGTCATCACCGGACGCAAGATCGACGTGGCCGAGGTATTCGGCGAGCGTCGCGCGTGGCTGCCGCTCGCGGGCGGCGCGCTCGTCGCGCTGGTCATGGTTGCGATGATCGGCAAGGGCGTGACGTCGGGGATCGCGACGTCGACCGAAGTGTCCGCGTTCGCGGTGGTCTATGCGCTCGTCGTGGGCTGGCTCGCGTTCCGCGAACTGACGTGGCGCTCGGTCGGCCGCGTATTCGTGCGCGCCGCGTCGATGGCGAGCGGCATCCTGTTCATCGTCGCGGCGGCGTCGAGCGTGTCGTTCGCGCTGTCGATCGAGCAGATTCCGGCCCTCGTCTCGGGCACAATGACGGCGTTTGCCCATCAGTACGGCGCGACGATGTTCCTGCTGCTGTCGGCGCTGCTGATGATCGTGTTCGGCGCCGTGCTCGAAGGCGCGCCCGCGCTGATCATCTTCGGGCCGCTGCTCGCGCCGATCGCGCTGCAGCTCGGCATCCATCCGCTGCATTTCGGCACGGTCGTGGTGGTGGCGATGGGGTTCGGGCTGTTCGCGCCGCCGGTCGGGCTCGGGCTGTTCACGACGTGCGCGATCACGGGCACCGAGGTCGGCCGCGTGGCCCGGCCGATGGTGAAATACCTGCTGGTGCTGTTCGCCGCCCTCGTGGCGCTGATCTTCGCTCCGGCGTTTTCGTTGTGGCTGCCGGCCCATTTCGGCCTGTAGCCCGTTCCATGCAAGACGACATGAGTACGATTCAGGACGTGGCCCGTCATGCGGCCGTTTCGGTCAGCACGGTTTCGAACGTGCTCAACGGACGCACCGACCAGATGAAGCCGGCAACGCTCGAGCGCGTGAAGGCGGCGATGGATGCGCTGCAGTACCGGCCGAGCACGCTCGCGCGCCAGCTCAAGACGGGGCAGACGCCGCTCGTCGGGCTGCTGGTGCCGTCGATGGCGAACCCGATGTACGGCTACATCGCACGCGAAGTCGAGGCCTGCGCGCAGGAACGGTATGGTCATCGCGTGCTGATCGGCAACACGTACCGCGATGCGCGCAAGGAGGCGTCGTTCTTCGACGATCTCTACGCGCATGGCGTGCGGCGCGTGATCGTGATCTCGTCGCTCGCCGACGAAAGCCACCTCGAGCGCGCGGCCGAACGCGGGATGACGGTCGTCAGCTACGACCGTCGCGCGACGCCCGGCGAGCAATCGAAGGTCGATCACGTGACGGCCGACAACGAGGCGGCCGCGCGGCTCGCGACGCGCCGCCTCGTCGACGCGGGTCATACGCGGCTCGCGTTCGCGACCGTGGCCGGCATCACCGTGAGCCGCAGCGACAAGATCCGCGGGTTTTTCGCCGTGGCAAGCGAGGCGGGCGGCGCCATGCAGGCCCGCGTGCTCGACGGCGGCCCCGCGAACGAATACGGCGACTCGGTGATCGTCGATGTCGGGCGTGCGCTCGGCGCCGAGCTCGCGGCCGATCCGGCGCGGCCGACCGGTATCGTCGCGGTCAACGACCTGTTCGCGCTCGGTCTGATGGCCGGGCTGCGCGACGGCGGGCTGCGGGTGCCGGACGACGTGTCCGTCATCGGGATGGACGGTCATTTCCTGTCGGCGATCTCGTGGCCGGCGCTGACCACGGTGCAACTGCCGGTCACCGAAATGGCCGGCGAGATGGTGCGGCGCGTGATGCGGCAGGAGGGCGACGCGCCGTCCGCACCGGGGCAATGCGTGTTCGCGGACGTGACGCTCGTCGAGCGCGCATCGGTCGCGCCGCCGCCGCCGGATGCGGCCGGTACGAGCGGAGGTCAAGCATGACGCGCGTCTACGTCACGCATCCGACCGGGATGATCGACCACTACTTCGGCGCCAAGGCGTTGCGCGCGCTGGGCGCGCTCGCGGACGTCACCTGCAACCCGCACGATCGCGAACTCGGTACGGACGAACTGATTGCCACCGCGCAGGGATGCGACGCGATCATCGCGTACCGGCAGACCCCCGCGCCTCGCGAACTGTTCGCGGGGCTGCCCGCACTCGCCGCGTTCCTGCGTTGCGCGGTCGACATCCGCACGATCGACGTCGCCGCGGCGAGCGCGTTCGGCGTGCTGGTCACGCAGGCGAGCCCCGGCTTCGGGCCGGCCGTCGCCGAGTGGGTCGTCGGCGCGATGATCGACCTCGCGCGCGGAATCGGCGGTTACGCGGATGCCTACCATCGTGGTGCACCGCCGGTGCCGAGGATGGGGCGCGAACTGCGCGGCAGCACGCTTGGCCTGATCGGCTACGGGCAGATCGCGCGTCATCTCGCACCGATCGCGACGGCGCTCGGGATGCGTGTGCTCGTCAGCGATCCTTACGTGCGGATCGACTCGCCGCCGCTTGAACAGGTCGATTTCGCAACGTTGCTGCGCGACGCGGATTACGTCGTCTGCCTTGCGCCGGCCACGCCGGCCACCGCGAACCTGATCGATGCGGCGGCATTCGCCGCGATGAAGCCGGGCGCGTATTTCATCAATGCGTCGCGCGGCGAACTCGTCGACGAGCAGGCGCTTGCGGACGCGCTCGACGGCGGCCGGCTCGCCGGCTGCGCGCTGGACGTCGGCCGCGCGGCGGACCAGATGCCGCCTCCCGCGCTTGCCGCGCATCCGCGCGTCATCGCGACCCCGCACATCGGCGGACTGACGCTGCCGGCGATCGAACACCAGGCGCTGGAGACGGTCGACCAGCTTGCCGCGCTGCTCGATGGACGGGTGCCGAACGGCGCGGTCAACGCCATGCAGGCGACGCGGCTCGCGCGCTGGCGCAGGTCGAGCGCATCCGTCGGCCAGGGGCTGCAATGACGCGCGACGGGGCAGACGGCATGCGGTTCCCGGATGCGTGCGATTGCCATATCCATATCTACGACGATGCGTATCCGCTCGCGCCGACGGCGACGTTTCGGCCGCCCCATGCGCCGGTCGATGTATATCGGCGCATGCAGGGGGCGCTCGGCCTCACGCGTGTGGTCGTCGTGCAGCCGACCGGCTATGGCTTCGACAACCGCTGCACGCTCGACGCATTGGCCGCGTTCGGTTCGCGCTCGCGTGGCGTCGCGACGTTGCCGGTCGACGTGCCGGACGCCGAGCTGGAACGTCTGCATGCCGCCGGCATGCGCGGCGTGCGGTTCATGATGCTGGCGGGCGGCACTGCGCAATGGGGCGATCTGGAGCGGATGGCCGCACGGATCGCGCCGCTCGACTGGCATATCGATCTGCAGTTCGACGGTCGCACGCTGTGCGATATCGAACACGCGCTATCGCGGCTGCCGGCGCGCGTGGTGATCGATCACACGGGCAAATTCCTGACGCCCGTCGCACCGGATGCGCCGTCCTTCCTCGCACTGCGCCGCCTGCTCGATCGCGGCCACGCATGGGTGAAGCTGTCCGCGCCGTACGAGACGTCGCGATCCGGCGCGCCGGGCTACGACGACGTCGCGCGTCTTGCCGCCGTGCTCGCGCGCGGCCATTCGGCGCGCTGCGTGTGGGGCAGCAACTGGCCGCACCCGAACGCATCGCCGGTGCCCGACGATGCGCGCCTGCTCGGCTGGCTGCGCGATTGCGCGGCCGACGACGCGACGGCTCGCGCAATCCTGGTCGACAACGCGGCTGCGCTCTACGGATTCCACGCCGATACGCGGCGCGATGACGCGACGTAACGCGCTGTCGATCCGGACGCATTGTGCGGTCGCGGCCCGGTGACGGCGGTGTGAAGCGAAGGAGGGGGAAGGGACGGGAAGACGTGCACGCGGCCCGGCGGAGAGGATTCGCCGGGCCGCGCGCATCGGGACGTCAGTGCGTGAACGACAGGAACAGATAAGCGGCGAACAGCGCGACGTGCACGACGCCGTGCAGCACCGTCGTGCGTCCCTGGCTCAGCGTGAGCGTGCTGACCAGCAGCGTAAGCGCCAGCAGGACCGTTTCCATCGCGCCGATCCCGAGCGTGAGCGGCTGGCCGACCCAGATGAATACGGCGGCGACGGTCGGGATCGTGAGCCCGATGCTCGCGAGCGCCGAACCGAGCGCGAGGTTCATGCTGGTCTGCAGGCGGTTCGCACGCGCGGCGGTGACGGCCGCGAGCCCTTCCGGCAGCAGCACGAGCGCGGCGATCACGATACCGACCGCGGCTTCGGGCGCGCCGAGCTTCAGCACCGCATGCTCGACGGCCGGCGACAGCAGCTTCGCGAGCAGCACGACCGCGACGAGGCTCGCGAACAGCAGCACCATGCTGATGATCGCGGTGCGGTTGCTCGGTGCGGCGGCATGCACCGCTTCGTCCGCGCTGTCGTGCGCGGCGAGGAAGTAGTCGCGGTGGCGCACGGTCTGCACGAACACGAACGCGCCGTACAGCACGAGCGACGCGACGCCGGCGAACGCGAGCTGCGATTTCGAGAAGAACGGGCCGGGCGCGGCGCTCAGGTAGTTCGGCATCACGAGCGACAGCACCGACAGCGACGCGAGCACCGCGAGCGCCTTGCTCGCGCCGCGCCCCTGGAAGTCCTGTTCGCCGTGCTTCCATGCGCCGACCAGCAGGCAGATGCCGACGATGCCGTTACAGATGATCATCACGGCGGCGTACACGGTGTCGCGGGCGAGGCCCGATTTTTCCGGGCCGGCGCCGAGCATCACCGACACGATCAGCGCGACCTCGATGACGGTCACGGCGACCGCGAGCACCAGCGTGCCGAACGGTTCGCCGACGCGGTGCGCGACGACTTCCGCATGATGGACGGCGGCGAACACGGCGCCGGCCAGCGCGGCGGCGAACACCGCGATGACGAAGCCTTCGGCTGGCACGACGCGCGACAGCGCGAGTACCAGCCACGCGGCAAGCGGGGCCCAGAGGGTCCAGCGCGGGAGCTGGTTGGACGAGAGCGGCATGAGGGATTCCTTATGCGAGTGGCGGCGCGCGACGCGCCGTCACGGGTTGACGAAGCCCGGCCGTACTATCCGCCGAACGAGGACGATGAAACCGAAAAGGTGGCGGCACGCAACGGTGCCGCCCTGGGTTCGCTGCCGTGAGGCGGCGAGGGGCGCGGGCGGGCCGAAGCCCGTCGCGGGATGAAACGGTTCGATGCGGTTGCCCGCTGACAGCGCGACGAACAACACGTGGCGACGCGCGGGCCGGAGCCGCGATTCGACCCCGAAAGGGAGCGACGGACGGCGGTGATGTCGCGACACGCGTTTCCCCTGGAATCCGGCGATTTGTCGAATTTTATCAGGCGATCGGGGGGCACTATCTCATATTCGAATCATTACATTGACCTTTCGGTTTACAAAAAGTGCCCCGGCCTGTCGATTTTTTGTCGTTGCAGCTTCCGTAACGGTGTCTTGCACGACACATTCGGGCTCGCCCTGACATAAATCTACCGACCGGTCGGTTTATAATCGCTCGCACTTCCACTTCATGACGGATCGCAAGCGATGGCTGTTTCCTCTGCACATTCGGTGAACTCGGGCGCGCTGGCACCGTCGGCCGTCGTCGGCGTGATCGGCGTCGGCGCGATGGGGGCGGGCATTGCGCAGGTCGCGGCCGCGGCCGGCCATCCGGTGCTGCTGTACGACCTGAACGAAGCGGCCTGCGACAAGGCGCTGGCGGGCATCCGCGCGCAGTTCGCGCGCCTCGCGGAGAAGGGCCGGCTCGAACCGGCGCAGGCCGACGCGGCCGGCAACCGAATTCGCGCGGTGCGCGCGCTGGCCGATTTCGCGGGCGCCGCGCTGATCGTCGAGGCGGCGGCCGAACGGCTCGACGTGAAGCGCGAAATCTTCGCGACGCTCGAGCGTCATGTCGACGACGCCTGCGTGCTGGCGACCAACACGTCGTCGATCTCGATCACGTCGATCGCGGCCGGGCTGCGCGTGCCGCAACGCGTCGCCGGCCTGCATTTCTTCAACCCGGCGCCGCTGATGGCGCTCGTCGAGGTGGTCTGCGGGCTCGCGACCGCGCCCGAGGTCGCGCGGATGCTGCATGCGACCGCCGCCGCGTGGGGCAAGCAACCGGTGATGGCGAAATCGACGCCGGGCTTCATCGTGAACCGCGTCGCGCGGCCGTATTACGCGGAGGCGCTGCGCGTGCTGAACGAACAGGGCGGCGCGCCGGCCACGATCGACGCGGTGATGCGCGAAGCGGGCGGCTTCCGGATGGGGCCGTTCGAGCTGATGGACCTGATCGGTCACGACGTGAACTTCGCGGTGACCGAGTCGGTGTTCCGCGCGTACTTCAACGATCCGCGCTACACGCCGTCGCTGATCCAGCAGGAGCTCGTGAACGCGGGCTTTCTCGGGCGCAAGTCCGGGCGCGGGTTCTACTCGTATGCGGACGGCGCGACGCCGCCCGCGCCCGACCTCGAACCTGCACGTGACGCGCCGGCCGACGTCGCGCTGTTCGCGCAGGACGGCCCGGCCGCCGCGCTGCATGCGCGCTTCGTCGAACGCATCGCGACCGCGCGGCGCCACGACGCGCATGCCGACGCGCTGCTCGCCGTGGCCGGCCGCGCGTCGATCGCGTTGACCGACGGCCGTACGGCGACCGCGCGCGCCGCCCGGACGGGCGTGGCGGATCTCGTGCTCGTCGACCTGGCGCGCGATTACGCGCAGGCGGGGCTCGTCGCGCTGACGCGCGCGCTCCAGTGCAGCGACGCCGCGTATGCGGACGCGGTCGGCCTGTTCCAGCACGCGGGCTTTCGCGTCGTCGGCATCGCGGACGTGCCGGGGATGGTCGCGATGCGCACCGTCGCGATGCTCGCGAACGAGGCGGCCGACACGGTGAACCAGGGCGTGTGCTCGCCGGCCGATCTCGATCTCGCGATGGAGAAGGGCGTGAACTACCCGTGCGGCCCGCTCGCATGGGCCGATGCGATCGGCATCGGCCGCGTGCATCGCGTGCTGTCGAACCTGGCGGCGAGCTACGGCGAGGACCGCTATCGCGTGTCGCCGCGTCTTGCCGCGCTGCACGCGGCCGGCCGCACGTTCCGGTCGTGACCACCGCGTCACCTCGAACACGACAACGACATCACTCCATTGGAGGAGTACCCCGATGACTCACCCGACGCATCCCGCCGCCGCCCTCGAGCCGATCGAGACCGCCAGCCGCGACGAACTGCAGGCGCTGCAGCTCGAGCGCCTCAAGTGGTCGCTGCGCCACGCGTACGACAACGTCCCGCACTATCGGCGCACGTTCGATGCGGCGGGTGTGCATCCGGACGACCTGAAGTCGCTCGCCGATCTCGCGAAATTCCCGTTCTCGACCAAGAGCGACCTGCGCGACAACTATCCGTTCGGCCTCTTCGCGGTGCCGCGCGAGCAGGTCGTGCGCGTGCATGCATCGAGCGGCACGACGGGCAAGCCGACCGTGGTCGGCTACACGGCGCGCGACATCGACACGTGGGCGAACGTGACCGCGCGCTCGATCCGCGCGGCCGGCGGCCGCCCGGGCGATACGCTGCACAACGCGTTCGGCTACGGCCTGTTCACCGGCGGCCTCGGGATTCACTACGGTGCGGAGCGGCTCGGCTGCATGGTCGTGCCGATGTCCGGCGGGCAGACCGAGAAGCAGGTGCAGCTGATTCGCGATTTCGAGCCGAAGATCATCCTCGTCACGCCGTCGTACATGCTGAACCTGATCGACGAGATGGTGCGGCAGGGGATGGACCCGGCCGAATCGTCGCTGAAGATCGGCATCTTCGGCGCCGAGCCGTGGACGCAAGCGCTGCGCAATGAAGTCGAGACGCGCGTGGGCATCGACGCGCTCGACATCTACGGGTTGTCGGAAGTGATGGGCCCGGGCGTCGCGTGCGAATGCGTGGAGACGAAGGACGGCCCGGTGATCTGGGAAGACCATTTCTACCCGGAGATCATCGACCCCGTCACCGGCGAAGTGCTGCCCGACGGCAGCCAGGGCGAGCTCGTGTTCACGTCGCTGACGAAGGAGGCGATGCCGGTGATCCGCTACCGCACGCGCGATCTCACCGCGCTGCTGCCGCCGACCGCGCGCGCGATGCGCCGGCTCGCAAAGATCACGGGCCGCTCCGACGACATGCTGATCGTGCGCGGCGTGAACGTGTTCCCGAGCCAGATCGAGGAAATCGTCGTCGCGCTGCCGCAGTTGTCGGGCCAGTTCCAGATCACGCTGTCGCGCGACGGTCACATGGACCGGCTCGACCTCGCGGTCGAGTTGCGCTCCGAGGCGGTGGCATCGGTCACCGATGGCGATCGCGCGGCGCTCGCGCGCGAGCTGCAGCACCGGATCAAGACGATGGTCGGCGTGTCGTCCGGCGTGACGGTGCTGGCGGCCGGTGGTATCCCCGCGACCGCGACCGGCAAGGCGCGGCGCGTGATCGATCGCCGCCAGGCCGCCTGATGTCGATGTGTGCCGTTCTACCCGAGGAAACCTGTTCGATGGATGAATTGAAGACCCTGGCCGTCGCGGTCGATGCGCGCGGCATCGCGACCGTCGCGCTGCAGCGCGGCGACGTGCTGAACGCGTTCGACGAGACGATGATCGCGGAGCTGACCGACGCGTTCGCGACGCTCGGCCGGCGCGACGACGTACGCGCGATCGTGCTGCGTTCGGATGGCCGCGCATTTTGCGCGGGCGCCGACCTGCAGTGGATGCAGCGCGCGAGCGCGAACGAGGCCGCCGCGAACCTGCGTGACGCCGAGCGGTTCGCCGCGATGATGCGCGCGATCCGGCAGTGCCCGAAACCGACGGTCGCACGCGTGCAGGGCCACGCGTTCGGCGGCGGCGTGGGCCTGTGCGCGGCGTGCGATATCGTGATTGCGAGCGACCACGCGCGTTTTTCGGTCAGTGAGGCGCGCTTCGGAATCCTGCCGGCCGTGATCGGCCCGTATCTGGTCGAGGCGGTCGGCCAGCGTCAGGCGCGCCGGCTTGCGTTGACCGCGACGCAGCTCGCGGCCGCCGAGGCCGTCGCGATCGGCCTGATCCATCAGGCCGTGCCGCTCGATGCGCTCGACGACGCACTCGAGCGGACGCTTTCGGAACTCGGCCGCAACGGCCCGCACGCGCTGATGGAGATCAAGCGCTTTTTCGATGCGATCGGCGAGTATCCGCCGTCGGACGAACGCACGGCGTTCACCGCGCAGACGATCTCCCGCGTGCGGGCGACGCCGGAGGCGAAGGAAGGCTTCGCGGCCTTCTTCGCGAAGCGGCCGCCGGCGTGGGAGACGGGCACCGAATAAGGCCGCGCGACGAACTTTCACGACGATCGACGGCGGAACCGGGCCGGCCGCATTTTGCATCTCGGGCGCGGGCGCTTGCACTACAATGCGTGACCCCCGGCGCGCTGCCGGCCCCGTCCCGACCGATGCTTCGCACGATGATCGTCAATCGCCTTGTCTCCGAGATCCTGTTCGGCTTTACCGGCCTGATCGGCATCATCAATCCGATCGGTATCGCGTTCCTGTTTCTTGAACGAACCGAGGCGCTTACCGTGCCCGAACGGGATCTGCTCGCGCGGAAGGTCGCGTTCAATGCGTTCGTCGTGCTGATGGTCGCGTTCTTCGCCGGCACGCCGGTGCTGCATTTCTTCGGGATCTCGATGGAAGCGCTGCGGATCGGCGGCGGCTTCGCGGTTGCCGTCGCCGGCTGGCAGATGCTGAACGAACCGGACGGTCCGGGTGGCGGCGACACGCCGGTCAAGCCGATCGACGCGAACGCGATCATGACGCGCGCGTTCTTCCCGTTGACGGTGCCGCTGACGGTCGGCCCCGGCTCGATCGCGACCGCGATCGCGCTGAACGCGAACCGCACGCACAAGCTGTCGGAATTCATGCTGTCGAGCATCGTGTCGATCGCCGTGTCCGTGCTCGTCGCGCTCGTGATCTGGCAGGTCTACAGCCGCTCCGCGCTGCTCGCGCGCTACCTCGGTAGCGAAGGGACCAAGGTCGCGAAGCGCGTGTCGGCGTTCCTGCTGCTGTGCATCGGCGTGCAGATCATGCTGACCGGCTTCTCCGCGTTCCTGCAGCCGATCGCCGACCAGGCCAAGTAACCGGGGCCTTCCGGTTCGTCCTTCGAGGTCCGTCCTTTCACGCAGCCTGCATGCGGCGCGCGGTCATACGCGTTCGCGGCATGCGGGATACCATGCAACGTCTGGCGGATGCGCGGCGCGCATCCGGCCGCAACCCCCAACTTGAGTGGCGAGGCGTGCAATGGAATACGTGAAATTCGGGTCGACCGGGCTGGATGTGTCGAAGCTGGTGCTGGGCTGCATGACATTCGGCGAGCCGTCGCGCGGCACGCACCCGTGGACGCTGCCGGAAGCGGAAAGCCGCCCGATCATCCAGCGCGCGGTCGAGGCCGGCATCAACTTCTTCGACACCGCGAACATGTATTCGGACGGGACGTCCGAGGAGATCGTCGGCCGCGCGCTGCGCGATTTCACGAAGCGCGACGACGTCGTGATCGCGACGAAGGTATTCTACCGGATGCGGCCGGGGCCGAACGGCGCCGGCCTGTCGCGCAAGGCGATCATGACCGACATCGACCAGAGCCTGAAGCGGCTCGGCACCGACTACGTCGACCTCTACCAGATTCACCGCTGGGACTACGGCACGCCGATCGAGGAGACGCTCGAGGCGCTGCACGACGTCGTGAAGGCCGGCAAGGCGCGCTATATCGGCGCGTCGTCGATGTTCGCGTGGCAGTTCGCTAAGGCGTTGCACACGTCCAAGCAGAACGGCTGGACCCGCTTCGTCAGCATGCAGAACCACCTGAACCTGCTGTATCGCGAGGAAGAGCGCGAAATGCTGCCGCTGTGCGAGGACGAACGCATCGCGGTGATCCCGTGGAGCCCGCTCGCACGCGGGCGCCTGACGCGCAACTGGGACGAGTCGTCGGAACGGCAGCAGAAGGACGACGTTGGCCAGCGGCTGTACGACGCGACGGCCGACGCCGACAAGGCGGTCGTCGAGGCCGTCGCGGCGATCGCCGCCGCGCGCAACGTGCCGCGGGCGCAGGTCGCGCTCGCGTGGGTCGCGCAAAAGCGCGGCGTGACCGCGCCGATCGTCGGCATTTCGAAGCCGCGGCAACTGGACGATGCGCTCGGCGCGCTCGCGCTGAAGCTGACCGACGACGAGATCGCCACGCTCGAATGCCCGTACGTGCCGCACGCGGTGGCCGGGTTCAATTGAGCGGCGGCGCGGGCGACACAGGCGTCGGCGCCGTCGCCGCGATCACCGCGCGGTAGCGAGCATTGGATAGGTGAACAGGCCGAAGTGCACGACGTTCAGCCCCGCATGCGCGAGCGCGGCGGCGAGCAGGCCGCCGCGCCGCCACGCGAGCCCGTAGCCGACGCCGGCCACCGTGCCCAGCACGATCCATGGCCAGCCGCCGGCCGCATGCGCGGCGCCGAACAGCACCGCGCCGGCCGCGAGCGCGACCCACGGGCCCCATGACCAGGCGCGGAGCACGCGGGTCAGCCCGCCTTGCACGTAGCCGCGGAACAGCGCTTCCTCGGCGAGCGTCACCAGCAACAGGTTGTTCGCGAGCCACAGCCAGCCGGACGGCGGCCATTTGGGCGCCCAGCCGACCATCCCGAACGCGAGCGCGCCGACCAGGCACGCGGCAGCCGTCGCGACGGCCGCCACGACGCCGGTGCGCAGCGCGCGCGACAGCGCGACGTCGGGGGCGACCCACGGCAGCATCCACAGCAGCCACAGGCCGACGAGCGGCTTGTCGAAATTCAGGTACATCGTGAACGGCACGGCGTCCGGCGTGAAGCGGATCGGCCCGATCACGCGCGGATTATGGAAGCCGGGAATCAGGTGCAGGCTCAGCGCGATCGCGAGCGCGGCAAAGACGACGTGCGCGGCGATGCGCACCGCGAGCGGGCGCCCGGGCAGCACGCCCCAGCCGGCCGCGATCAGCAGCGCGAACGGCGCCAGCGTGATCGGCGCAAGCTGGCCGAACGCCAGCGCGCCCGCATAGCCGAGCGCGGCGAGGCCGATGCTCAGGCCGTGCAGCGGGCGATGCCATGCGAATGCCGCGGCCGCGAACAGGGCGATCCAGATCGTGGCACAAGGAAGGAGCGAAAGGGACATGACGGGAAACGGATCGGCGGACGAGACGCCGCGCATCATACAGCAGGCGCCGTGACATGCCGCCGGGCAACGGGCCAGCCGCGTGTCAGCGGCCGGCCGTCTCGGTGACGCCGCTGCGGCCGGGGATGTCGACGCTGTTGCGCACGCGCATCCGCCGTCGGTACCAGAACGTCCACAGCAGCAGGCAGGCAAACACCGTATAGCCCATGACCGGCGACACGACGAGCACGCGCTCGACCGGCCAGTTGACGACCATCCACCAGCGCAGCAGCATCTCGATCGTCATGATGGCGCCCCACACGAACGTCATCAGCCGCAGCATCTGCCGCAGGCCCGGCTGCGCGTCCCAGACGGCTTCGAAGTGTGCGGCGCCGCCGTCCATCTCGCGGGCCACGGTGGCGCGGGCCAGATAGTAGATCAGCGGGCGTTCGCGGAACAGCGACAGCAGGAACACGATGCCGATCGTGCCCGACCCGATCGATTCGCGCATCAGCAGCGTGCGCGGGCTGCCGCCGAACGCCATCCCGACGATCGACAGCGTGATGCCGAGCAGCACGATGGCCGCCACCGCGTCGACACGGCGCGAGCGGATGAATTCGACGATCGACCAGACGATTGGCGGAACCGCCGACGCGTACAGCGCGCCGGTTTCGCCGAAATACGGATGCGCGACCCGATAGGCCACCCAGGGCAGCACGAGGTTGACGAAGAGTTCGAGAATCAGTCCGGCTCGCGGTTTCACTGTGCGCTAGTCCACGCAGGTCGGGGCGGACGCGCGAAAGGCGCCGTTGCCCTTGTTGCCCCGAAAAGGGTTCGGCCCAGTATATCGAAGAATCGTGCGCGGTTGCGGTGTCGCCTGCCGCGACGGCGATCCGCCGGATTGATCGGCGCACGCGGCAGCAGGGCCGGGGGCGTCCTGCACGATCGCTCCGTGGTGTCGTGTCGCGGCACGTCGTCGATCGGGATGCATTGGCGGTACGCGAGCCTGCGCGGCGCGGCGTGAATCGATGCCGCGGCCGCGCAGGCCGTGCGGTCAGGAGACGGCCGGCTGGACGATGATCTTCACGTTGCGGTCCTTGTGGTTGACCAGTTCCTCGAAGCCGCGCGTGACGATGTCGCCGAGCGCGATGCGTCCGGTGATCAGCGGCTGCACGTCGATGCGGCCGTCCGCGATGAAGCGGATCACGTCCGCGAATTCGCCGTTGTACGCGAGCGAGCCGATCACTTCCTTCTCGGTCGACACGATGTCGAAGAAGTTGAACGGCGCCGGTTCCTCGAAGATGCCGACCATCACCGACTTGCCGGCCTTGCGGATCACGTCGATCGCGAGCTTCGCGGTGGCCGTGTGGCCGATGCACTCGAACGACACGTCGGCGCCGTAGCCGCCCGTCAGTGCCCTGACTTCCGCGATCGCGTCGGACGTCTTCGGATCGATCACGACGCTCGCGCCGACCTCCAGCGCCTTCTGCTTGCGCGCGGCCGACATCTCCAGCGCGATCACGCGCCCCGCGCCCGCGGCCTTCGCGCACATGATCGTGCACAGGCCGATCGTGCCCGCGCCGACCACGACGACGGTCTGCCCGACGATGTTGCCGGCTTTCTTCACCGCATGCAGCCCGACCGCGAGCGGTTCGATCAGCGCGCCGGCCTCGGTCGGGAAATTATCGGGGAGCTTGTACAGCAGTTCGGCCGGCACGTTCACGTATTCGGCGAACGCGCCGTTGTTCATCAGCCCGGTGAACGCGAGGTTCTCGCAGATGTTGTACAGCCCGTGCCGACAGTACCAGCAGGTGCCGCAATGCTGGCACGCGTCGGCCGTCACGCGGTCGCCGACCGCGAAGCCCGACACGCCCGCACCGAGTTCGGCGATCTCGCCGCTGAACTCGTGGCCGAGGATGCACTGGCCTTTCAGGCCGGTCAGCGGATGCGGCGCGTCGACCGGGATGAACACCGGCCCGGCGACGTATTCGTGCAGGTCGGAGCCGCAGATGCCGCACCAGTGCACGCGGATCGTGACCCAGCCTGCGGGCGGGCGCTCCGGAACGGGAACCTGTTCGACGCGGATGTCGTGGCGGCCATGCCAGACGGCGGCTTTCATGCTGGGCGGGGTGATCGATGCCGGTGTACTCACGTTGCTGTCTCCGTCAGGTTGTCGTCGGGCGTGCGGCAACGCTGCCGGTGCGCCCGTCGCGCGATTGCGCGATCGACCGGTATGCAGGAACGGGGCCAGCGTGAATCGGGGCTGTGCGTGGCAGTCGGAAGATGCGCGGTACGCGCACTGCACCATGTCGCTTTTCGCCGTCCGGCAAAGGTTCGGAAGAAATGGCGGGTCGAATTTGCTGCGATAGCGAAGCGGCGAGTCGAGTGAGACGCCGGGACGTTCGTCTCAGCGCAATGAGACGAATCGCGAGACGAACCGCCACGGGCAGCGTTGCTCGATCCGCAGTCAGGCGAGCACTTCGTCGACGGCAACCGTCGCGAGCGCCGTGAATCCCGCAGCGCGGTACAGCGGCTGGCCGGCTTCGGTCGAGATGAGCCATACGCGCCGCGCGCCGCGGTGCCGCGCGTGCGCGACGATCGCGGCGAGCAGCTGCGTCGCCAGGCCGCGACGCCGGTATGCGTCCGCCGTCCCGACGCGGTCGACGACGATATCGCGCGGCGACGCGAAACCATAGCGCGCGGTGGCCGCGATCTGGCCGTCGATGCGGTGCGCGAACAGTACCGCGGCCGGATTCGGCTGGAACGGCGGGAAGACGCCGCTGGCGTTGAACGCAGCGATGGCGTCCGGCGTGTCGCAGGCGAGTGCTCGCGCGAGCGCGTCGTCGCCGGACAGCCCGTCGATATCGGCGGCCATGAAGTGCTCGTCGGTCAGCCGGCGCGTCCTGCCGTGCAGCGCGGGCGGCAGCGGGGCCGCGCCGTAGCGCGTGATCCATGCGCCGACGGCAAACGGGCCGGCGCCGGCGACGGGCGCACCCTCGATCATGAAATACTCGAACGGCCGGCCCATCGCGTCGTCGAACTGCACGACATGGCCGTCCGGGCCGTCGTGCAGCGGCGCATCGCGCCGGTCGCGCGCGGCGCAGTATCCGGCGATGAACGCGCGTACGGCCGCCTTGCGGCGCGGGAAGGCGGACCAGGCCTCGTCGAGCGGAAACAGCGTGGCCGGGGCGGGGGAGGCGGTCGGCATGCGTAGGTGCGCAGCGTTGTCGGGGGCGAGGCCAACAGCTTAAATCAGGACGCCGTCGGGCGTCGCGCCGGCCATTGTCGTCATCGCCGAAACGGATCGTTGCGCACGCTACCCCTTTACTTGAAGTTAACTTCAATTTGTATCATGTGCGGCAGTCCGATTGCGCTCGCGTCAGGCATCCCGTTGCACGCTGCCGCTTCGATGCCGGTGACGATGACCGAAGCGCCGGTCGCGGCCGATGCCGCCATGCCGCCGTCGCGCGGCTGCCGGCGCGGCGATCGGTCTGTTCCTGCGGCGCGAACCGATGGGCCGGCGCTGAGTGCTGCGCCTGCGTCGGTCCACCTGCACGGAAATCCGTCAAGCATGCTCGACATCATGGAAAGCCTGATCTGCGAAGAAGACCGGTCGTGCGATGTGCTCGCGTCCACGCTCGACGAAGACGATGCGCCGCCGTCGCGCGACGGCGTGGTCGCGCATCCGCTCGCGCCGATTCCGGCGCACGCGACGGCCGCGGCGTCGCCGTTGCGCCCGCAACTGTTCGTCACGGTACTGGAGGCGGGCGACGATGCACTGCTGGTGCGATGGGTCGAGAGCGGCCGCTGTCATTACGGCGAGCAGCGCTGGCGCCTGCGCGTCGCGTTGCAGCCCGGTCGCTGCGCGCTCTCGGGGCAGACGATCGAGCCGGGCGAGCCGGTGTTCCGGCCGATGCGGCGGCCCGTGCCGGCCAATGGCGACGAGATGATCCACCCGGCAGCGGTGTCGGGTATGGACGGTTCGGCGTGCGATGGCGCGCCGGAGGACGGCGACGCACGCCGGACGGCCGATATTCATGGCTGAACATCGGCCGTCCGGGCGACGACGTTACTTCTTCAGATCGTGCCGGTACTGGATGAACCCGGCGTTGTTCGCGAGCTTGTCGTACAGCGCACGTGCGGTCGTGTTGGTTTCGTGCGTGAGCCAGTACACGCGGTTCGCGCCGGCTTCGCGGGCCCGTTCGTACACGGCCTCGATCAGCGCGCCGCCCGCGCCTTGCCCGCGCGCGTCGGGCGCCGTGTACAGGTCCTGCAGGTAGCAGTACGGCCCTTCCGTCCAGCACGAGCGGTGGTAGATCGCATGCACGATCCCGACCATCGCACCGGACGCGTCGAACGCGCCGAGCCCGAACATCGGCTCGGCCGGGTCCATCAGGCGCGCCCAGGTCGTCGCGAACACCGCGCCGCTCAGCGCGGTGTCATAGAACGTCTGGTAACCCTGCCACAGCGGACGCCACGCGGCTTCGTCGGCGGCGACGAGCGGGCGCACCGTGACGCGCGTGGCGTCGTTTGCGCGGCTGGCCGCATCGCGCGCGGCGGCTTGCGCGTGGCGGATCGCGGTGAGCGACTGGCGCTGGTTGCCTTCGGCGTCGAAGTTATCCGGGGCGAGCCACGCGTCGAACGCGGCGCGGACGTCCGGCCATTCGCCGTCGATGATCGAGAACCACGCGGTGTCGCGATTGCGGCCGCGGTAGACGATCGCCTGCCGGAACGTGCCTTCGTAGCGGAAGCCGAGGCGCGCAGCCGCCTTGCGCGACGGCGCGTTCAGGTCGTCGCACTTCCATTCGTAGCGCCGGTAGCCGAGCGTGTCGAACGCATACTTCATCAGCAGGAACTGCGCTTCCGTCGACACCGGCGTGCGCTTGAGCAGTGGCGAGAACGTGACGGAGCCGACCTCGATCACGCCGTTGGCCGGATCGATGCGCATCAGCGCGAGCGTGCCGACCGCGCGGCCCGTGGCGCGATCGATCACCGTGTAGTGGAGCGGATCGGCGCTCGCCTGCGCGCCGCGCGCGTAGTCGCGGTAGCTGGACGCGTCGGCGTACGGGCCGTGCGCGAGATAGGTCCAGTCGCTGCCGTCGGGCGCTTGCGCGTAGGCGGCGTACAGGTCGGCCGCGTGGCGCTCGGCGTCGAGCGGTTCGAGTCGGCAGTAACGGCCTTCGAGCGCGATGCGCTCGGGGCGCGGACGCGCGGACCAGTCGGGAACGGGGTGGCCGATGGGCTGCTGGAAAGCGTTGGTGAGCGTGGGCAAGGTCGATCTCGCTTCGGTTGTCGGCCGGCGACATGCCGGCATGCAGACGATCGTAGTCCCGGCGAGGTACCATGAGAAGCGCCAGAGTATGGCAAATTTATGGTGCCACGAGCGGTGGCCGTCAGGCGTATGAGCGCTTACCGGTGCGCCACCGCCCATCCGTCCCGTTCCCACCTTTCACGCTGCAATGTTCCGATGACGACTGCCTTTCCTTCCGCCGACGCGCCGTTGCTGCCGCTCGATGCGCCGCTGGCGCGCGCGCCCGGCGCGCCTTCGCTGCAGCGCCAGTTGCTGCGCCGCGTGCGCGACGCGATTCTCGGCGGCGCGATGCCGGCCGGCACGCGGCTGCCCGGCACGCGCGCGCTGGCCGAAACGCTCGGCGTGTCGCGCAATACGACGGCCGCCGTGTACGAGCAGCTCGTCGCCGAAGGCTTCCTGCAGTCGGATCGTCGTGGCACGCGGGTTGTCGGGCTGTCGCGGCCGGCGCCGCCGCGCCGGCGTGCGGCGCCGCCGGCCGTCGCGCAGCGGCTCGGCCGGATTCGCCCGAGCCTCGTCGGCACCGGCGAATCGGAGGGTTTCCGGCCGGGCGTGCCCGCGCTGTCGCATTTCCCGGTGGACGCGTGGCGGCATGCGATCGACCGTGCGTTGCGCCGCGCCGGCCGCGACCTGCTGGCGTACGGCGATCCGCTCGGCGAGCCCGCGTTGCGCGAATCGATCGCGCGCCATCTGGCCGTCACGCGCGGCGTGCGCTGCGACCCGGAGCAAATCGTGATCACCGAGGGCGCGCAGGGCGCGATCGCGCTGTGCGCGCAGTTGCTGACGAATCCGGGCGATACGGTGTGGGTCGAGGAGCCCGGCTATCGCGGCGCGCGCACCGCGATGCAGGCGGCGGACCTCGACGTTGTGCCGATGCCGGTCGACGCGGAAGGGCTGCGCGCGGAACCGGACGACTGGCGCGAGCGACCGCCGCGCCTCGTCTACACGACGCCGTCGAACCAGTTCCCGACCGGCGCCGTGCTGTCGATCTCGCGCCGGCTCGCGCTGATCGATGCGGCGCGCCGCCATCGCGCGTGGATCATCGAGGACGACTACGACAGCGAATTCCGTCACACCGGCGAGCCGATCGGCGCGATGGAGGGGCTCGCGCCCGATTCGCCGGTCGTCTATCTCGGTTCGTTCAGCAAGACGATGTTTCCGGCGCTGCGGATCGGCTTTCTCGTGCTGCCCGACACGTTGCTGGCCGCCGTGCGGCCGGCGCTGCCGGAGATGCTGCGCGGCGGGACGCGCCACGTGCAGCTCGCGCTGGCCGATTTCATCGAGACGGGCGAGTACGGCCGGCATCTCGGGCGGATGCGCCGGCTGTATCGCGACCGGCGGCGTTTGCTGCTCGCCGCGCTCGACAGCAGCCTGAGCGTGCCGCACCAGGTCGAAGGCGGTCCATGCGGGCTGCACCTCGCGCTGCGGCTGCCGGCGCGTTATCGCGATCGCGCGATCGTCGAAGCGGCACGCGCGCATGGCATCGGGCCGTTTCCGCTGTCGGGTTTCGCGATCGATGCGGCGCGGGCCGGCAACGGACTCGTGCTCGGTTTCGGCAATACGTCGGCCGACGCGTTCGAGCCGATGTTGCGGATGGTGTCGGCGATCGCGGAGCGGGTGGGCGCGGGTGGCGCGTGATGGTATGGTTTCGCGATTTCAACTGCTTGCTGCCCGATCGTGATGACGCTCCGCCCATCCCTGCTGTTCGCTGTCATTGCCTGCACGTCGTGGGCGACCGTCGCCGCTCACGCGCAACCGACGCACGACGGCTTCATCTGCGATACCGACAAGCATCACATCGTGATCGACCACGCGGCGGATCGCGCATTGCGCTACCGCGCATGGAACAAGCCGCATCCGGTCGACGGGAAGCCGGACGTCGACGTGCGCGGCGGCACGGAAACCACGGGCGGAACGGATCCGTGCGTGAGCACCGACTGGTCGTTCAAGCGCGGCAATATCACGTACGAGGTATCGGACAGCGCCGCCTGCACCGACGGCAAACCGCCGCGCGGCGCTTACGGGACGGTCTCGGTGACAATCAACAAGGAATTCGCGGCGCGTTACTGGTGCGTCAAGTAACCGGTGCTTTAAAACACCGAAAGGCTGCGCCGTCGGCAAAACATTCAATATTTTAAAAAATCGGCCGATATCCCGATATTGAAGTTTCCTGAACACGCGACGTGAATCGAAAGTCTTGCTTTTTCGATCGTAAGGAATGGTCAATGGCGCTTGCCACGACACATGCCATGAGCGACGATTCTGCCCCGTGACAAGCGGTTACTTTTTCACGATGAATGGATAGTGGAGGACGAAGGCCGGCGCAAGTCGCGATGCGTCGCATCGGCCATGTGCTCCCATAAATAAAAATGCCGATCCGATGAGATCGGCCGCAGGCATCCGAGCGCGCAATCACCGCGTGTGCCGTCTGCGAAATCGAACCGAGCCAGATGAAATCCGATTCAAGCCACTATTGCTTCCCGAATCTGCTGGAAGCATTTTTTATCGTCGTCGTGCTGAACCTGGTCGAGTATTTGACGAACTCGATTATCTGGTCGCTCGGCCGCAGCGCAGGGCTTCAGACGATGGCGATCGCCAGCATCGGAAGGGTGCTCGCGAACGGGCTCTTATTTACGGTGCTGCTTCATCACAGCAAATTGACCTACCGTAGCCTGCTGCACGACAGCGTGGATTCCTGGCGAACGACGATCAGGCGATTTCTCGTGCCCGTTTTGCTGATCACACCGGCATTGCTCGTGGCGATGAGCGTGCTTGAAGTCGGCATCGGGCAGTTTTTCCCGTGGAGCGGAAGCCGGGAGGACGCCGGCGAGGTTTATGCGAATGGCGGACTCGGCCTGATCGTATTGACCTGCCTGATTGCGCCGCTACTCGAAGAGATGTTGTTTCGCGGCGTGATGCTGCGCAGCTTCTTGCGACAGTACCCGGAGGGAACGGCTATCGCGCATTCGGCCGCCGTGTTCGGTCTCGCACACTTGAATGTGTATCAGTTCGCGCTCGCATTCGGACTCGGTTTGTTGATCGGAAAGCTCTATGCGGCTACCCGATCGTTGTTGCCGGGAATGTTGATTCACGCCTGCTACAACACCGCGGTGGTCATCGTCGCACTGAAATCGCCGTTCGTCCTCACCCGGGAGAGCTTGCTCGAGATCTGGCCGACGTCCTGGTGGTTCGGCGCGCTCGCGTTGGGCGGCGTCGGCGCATGGGGGCTGGTCAAGTCGGTGGATGCGCTGCGAATGGCGCCAGCGCGTACGGCAAACGACAACGGCGCGAACTGAGCGCGCGTCATGATGGTTTCTACAACGAGAAAACGAGGTAAAGCATGCGGGGCAAGCAAGTCTGTCTGGTGGGTCTGGCGAGTACGGTGTTGATGCTGGCGGCGTGTGGCGGCGGCGATGACGGTGGCGCGGCCAAAACGGGCAGCAACGCATCGAACAACGATACGGCGGGAACGCCGACGGTCACGCCGCCCGCCACGCCGGCGCCGGGCGCGCCTACCCAGCCGTCCGCGCCCACGGCCTGCCGACCGAACGGCCGCTTCAGCTATTCGGGCGCGGCGTCGCCGGTTGCGGCGAACAACGGCCAACTGGCGGTGCTCGTGGTGCCGAATTTGCCGAGCGAGTGGGCGAAGAACCGCAACATGACGGCGGTCAATGTGCCGGCGACGAGCCTGGTTCAGCAGGGAAGCGGCGCGTTTACGACGCTGGCGTCGTCGGCGGCGGCGACCGACTGCCTCGGCCTCGACCACGGGGCCGTGACCGAGATCCAGGGCGTCGGCACCGATGTGGCGATCGGCCGGTGGAATCGCGCGATGGACACCGACGGCAATACCTATACCGATGCGCAGGGCGTGCACTACGCAGTCGGCACGCCGCTGTCGTTGCCCGCCACGGGCGCTCCGCTTTCGTGTACGCAGGTAATCTCCGACACGGTGGCGAGCAACAACGGCGGCGCGGACGGGACGCTCGTTTCGGCTTCGGCCATGCTGGATCCGGTCACGCGCATGCTCACCACGCTGAACCTGTCGATCCAGCTCGGAAGTGCGCAACACGGGCTGACATATATGCAGGTGCCGTTGAACGGTGTGTTGAAGACCACCGGGCCCGCAACGATTCAATCGATCGTTGTCGGACATGACGCGGCCCAGCCGCTGGTCGCCGTCGGTTACACGGCTGCGTTGCCGAACACGCAAGGCGTCGGCGGGGTGGCGGTATTGTCGTGCCACTGAACGGAGCGGGTGCCGGCGCGTCGACGGATGCGGACCGCTGACCGGCCATCCGCGGTTTGCATGCTGTCTGTCTGTGATGCGCGACAGCTGATGATTGCCCGCAGACCGTCACGCTGACGCCGACACGCGCACCGCTGCGTGGTGGATATTCGGATTGACGAACCGCGCGCTTTGTTCGAAACGAACGCCGTCGCGGTTCCGCCGCCACGGCGCCTCCCGGCATACGGGTTTCGATTCGTGTGTTCCAACCGGCGCGTGCGCTATAAATGGTGGGGTGTACCGGTGCTTGTCGGGCGCCTGCGCGTCTCGCGCAGGGTAGCGTCGCGGCTGCCGGGGGAGGTGGCACCGTGGTTTGCCAGACGCTTGCTCGCGCCGTGCTTCGCACCGCGTTGATCGGGGGCGTGTTTGCCGGATGTTGGCCGCCGCCCGCCGCCGTTGCCGGCACCCTCGCACCGCACGCCGCACCACCGGCGATGAAGGTGCGGCCGCCCGCCGCGCCTTACGCGATGCCGGTCGATTTCCCGGCGATCGTCGAGCGCTACGGCCCGGCGGTCGTGACCATCGTGGCCGCCACACCCGATCCGCAAACCGGCGGGCCGGCCTTTGCCGCCCTCGATCCCGACGATCCGCTCGCCGCGTTCTTCCGGCACGGTGCGGCGCCGCCCGCACCGGCGGCGCCGGCGCCCGATACGCCGCCGCGTGCGGTGTCCGGCAGCGGCTCGGGTTTCATCGTCAGCGCCGACGGCCTGATCCTCACGTCCGCCCACGTGGTCGACGAGGCGACCGACGTGACGGTGCGGCTCACCGACCGCCGCGAATTCAAGGGGACGGTGCTGGCCGTCGATCCGCAAAGCGATGTCGCCGTGCTGCGCGTCGACGCGACCAAGCTGCCGTTCGTGCGCGTCGGCGATTCGTCGAAGGTCCGCGCGGGCGAACCGGTGATGACGATCGGCGCGCCGGACGGATCGGGCAACACGGTCACGGCCGGCATCGTCAGCGCGACGTCCCGCCGCTTGCCGGACGGCAGCGCGTTTTCGTTCTTCGAGACCGACATCGCACCGAACCCGGACAACTCGGGCGGCCCCGTGTTCAATCGCGCGGGCGACGTGATCGGCATCGCGGTGCAGGTCTATACGGGCACCGATCGCTACGCAAGCACGACGTTCGCCATCCCGATCGCATTCGCGGCAAGGATGCGCGCCCAGTTGCGCGCGCAACAGCAGGCGCAGATGCAGACGCAACAGCAGGCGCAGCAGGCCCAGGCGCCTGCGCCGGGCACGCCGTCGGGCAATGCGTTCGGCGCGGACGTGCAGGACGTCGGCGTCGGGCTGGCCGCGGCGTTCGGGCTGCCGCGTCCGGCAGGCGCGCTCGTCAATGGCGTCGCGCCCGGCTCGCCGGCCGCCGCGGCCGGCCTCAAGCCCGGCGACGTGATCGTGAAGATGGGCGACAAGACCATCGGTCGCTCGGCCGAACTGGACGACCTGGCCGCCGCGCTGCCGCCCGGCGCGAAGGCGCCGCTGCGCGTGATCCGCAACCGTGCGCCGGTGAAGCTGACGATCACCGGCGCCGACGACGCGGGCATGAGCGCGGCCGCCACGGTCGGCATGGCCGCACCTAAGTCCGCTGGACGGCCGGGGCCGGGACCCGGCGAGCCCGGCGACGGCGGTGCCAGCGGTGACCGCGGCGATCGCCTCGGGCTGACGATGCACGCGCTGAGCGACGCCGAGCGTCGGTCGACGGGGCTCGCGGTCGGGATGATGGTGGACGCGGTGCACGGCCCGGCCGCGCGCGCCGGCATCCTGCCCGGCGACGTCGTGCTGGAACTCAACGACACGCTGCTGGAGACGCCGGACGACGTGCAGACGCTCGAAGCGAGCGGCGGCAGCGTGATCGCCGTGCTGATCCAGCGCAACAACGCGCGGAAGTTCGTGTCGGTGCGCGTGCGGTAGGGCGTTGACGCGGCTGCTAGCGTCCGCCTAACATCGTCCGGTATCGCTGGCGGTCCGCCACGCATTCAGGAGCCACTCGGCATGAAAACGGCTTGCTTCATCGTAGTAGTCCACAGGCGCAGGGTCCGGTAGCGGCACCGCGCCGGCACCCATGCGCCCCCGACTCGTTCGGGGGCTTTTTTTGTGTTGCGCACGGCCGTGCGGCCCGTGCGCGGGAGGGCATCCGCTTGTCATCGAACCTGTCGACCGCTTCCGATCCAGCGTCGCCGCGACACGCAACGTTGATCCTGTTGTGCGCGTTGTCGGTGCTGCCGCTGAGCCTGTTCCTGCCGTCGCTGCCGGCGATCGTGCGCGACCTGCACACCGACTATGCGCTCGTCGCGCTGTCGCTCGGTGGTTATGCGGCGGTGGCCGCGTCGCTCGAATGCGTGACGGGGCCGCTGTCCGACCGGTTCGGGCGGCGGCCGATCGTGCTGACGAGCGTCGCGATATTCGCGCTCGGTTCGCTCGGCTGCGCGATGGCGACCGATATTCGCGTATTTCTCGGCTGTCGGATGATGCAGGCGGCGATCACGTCGGTCTATCCGGTGTCGATGGCGGCGATCCGCGATACCGGCGGCGGGGCGCGCGCGGCGAGCCGGATCGGCTATGCGGCGATGGCCGCCGCGTTCGCGCCGATGCTCGGCCCGACGCTCGGCGGCGTGCTCGATCAGACGGTCGGGTGGCGCGCGAGCTTCTGGCTGCTCGGCGCCGTCGGCAGTGCGCTGTTCGGCTGGTGCGCGTTCGATCTCGTCGAAACCCATACGCGCCGGCCGTCGAGCTTCGCGCAGCAGCTTCGTGCGTATCCGGCGCTGCTGCGTGCGCGCCGTTTCTGGGCCTATGCGCTGTGCATGGCGTTTTCGACGGGCACGTTCTATGCCTTCCTGGCCGGCGCGCCGCTCGCCGCGAAAACGCTGTTCGGCATCGCGCCGGCGGAGATCGGCTTCTACATGGGGACGATCACGGCCGGTTTCGTGGGCGGCAGCTTGCTGGCCGCGCGGGTCGCGCGCCGCTACGCGCTGGCCACGACGATCCTGTGCGGGCGGGTCGCGGCGTGTGCGGGTCCGCTGACCGGCCTCGCGCTCGTGTTCGGCGGCGCGACGCACGCGCTCGCATGGTTCGGTCCGTGCGTGCTGGTCGGCATCGGCAACGGGCTGAGCAATCCAGGCGCCCATGCGGGCGCGGTGTCGGTGCGCCCGGAGCTGGCAGGCAGCGCGTCGGGGCTGGCCGGCGCGATGACGATCGGCGGCGGCGCCGCGCTGTCGTCGCTGACAGGCGCGCTGCTGACCCCGCGCAATGCCGGCTACCTGCCGCTCGCGATGATGCTGCTGTCGGCGGCGATCGCGCTGGCGGCCGCCGTGTGCGTGCGGGCGTTCGACGGGCAGGACGCCGGGCGGTGAGCGCGGGTGCGCCCCGGTACCGGCGCGCGGCCGATTGACGGACAATCGACAATCCGCCGCATGCCGGGAGACGACGCATGATCCGCGCGCCGCGTGTCCCGGCGAGCGCGAAGGGCGACTGGACGAGGATGCGATGAGCGACTTTTCTGATTTCCAGCGGGACATTGCCGACGCCGCGAGGGCGACCTTCAGGGCGCTGCGGGCGTTGCACCCGGACGAGCATTTCTATGCGTTTGCGCTGTACACCGACAGCGGCGCGATGACGGTGGTGCCGGCCGCCAATTCTGTCGAAGGGCTGCGCCGAATCCGCGCGCAACAGGCGGTGGCGGACGACGATCCGTGGTTCGTGTGGGGCGTGTCCGAATGGGCGTACGCGGCGGCCGAGGCGTCGCCGTTCAACGCGATCTGCGGCAGGCTCGCCGACGAAGTGCTGAGCCCGCAGTTCGTCCAGTCGCGCTTCAGCGAATTTTCCCGGCAACTGCACGTCGACATGATCGCGGCATTGCGGCTGCTCGATCGCGACGGCGTGTTCGGCACGGGCGACGACCGGGCGGCCATCACGCTGTTCGTGTCGATCAGCGACGACGACGCGGCCGAGGCGCTGGAAAACGCATCGGCGAAAGCGCTGAATCCGCCCGCCGTCGCCGACGCGTTCCTGCGCCGCTACGACTGACCGGCATCAGAATCTCGTACGGCGGCCCGGGCACGCGGCCGCCGCGCATGTCGCGTTACGGCTTCGCGCCGACCACGAATTCGAACGTCGCGATGCCGTCGACGCCGCCCGTCACGCGATCGCCCGGCTGCAGCGCGCCGACGCCGGCCGGCGTGCCGGTGAAGATCAGGTCGCCGGCCTTCAGCTCGACCGAGCGCGACACGTACGCGATGACGTCGGGCACGGGCCAGATCATGTCGGCGAGGTCGCCTTGCTGGCGCGTGTCGCCGTTGACCGCGAGCCAGATGCGGCCAGTCGCCGGGTGGCCGGTGGCCGTCGCCGCGCGCAGCGCGGTCACCGGGCCCGATGCGTCGAAACCCTTCGCCCAGTCCCACGGCCGGCTCAGCTTCTTCGCTTCGGCCTGCAGGTCGCGGCGCGTGAGGTCGACGCCGACGCCGTAGCCCCACACGTGCGACAGCGCGTCGGCCGGGTCGATCGACCGGCCGTCCTTGCCGATCGCGACGACCAGCTCGATTTCATGGTGGAGGTCGTTCGTCAGCGGCGGATAGGCGACCGTGCCGCTGGCCGGGACGATCGCGTCGGCCGGCTTCGTGAAGAAGAACGGCGGTTCGCGGTCGGGGTCGGCGCCCATTTCGCGGGCGTGGTCGGCGTAGTTGCGGCCGACGCAGAAGACGCGGCGCACCGGAAAGCGCGCGGACGACTGTTCGACTTCGACGGAAGGACGCTCGGCGGCGTCGATGACATAGGCGGACATCGGATTGGCCTCGTTCGGTAGGAAGACGGACGACCGGCGCGTCGGCCGGCATGCGTGCAACGATACCCGACGCGCGTGCGCGCGGATGCGACGCAACTGCGTTTTACCGGGACAAAACTACGCGTCGGCGGCCGGCTGCGCGTCGTCGGCGGCGGGCAGCGCGGCGTTCGCGTCGCGGTACGCCTTCGGCGACACGCCGACCCGCGCACGAAAGCGCCGTGCGAAATAGCCTTCGTCGCGAAAGCCGACCGAGCGTGCGATGTCCGCGATGCGCCGGCTGGTATGGGCCAGCAGCGACTGCGCGAGCGCGATCCGGCGCTCGGTCACGAGATCGGTGAAGGTGCTGCCGGTTTCCTTGCGCACCAGGTGCGCGAGGTAGTTCGGCGACAGAAACGCGGCTTCGGCGGTCGCGGCGAGCGTCAGGTCCTCTCGGGTCAGGTTCGCCCGCACGTGGCGCAGCACGCGGGCCAGTGCGTCGCGCCGGCCGGCGCGCTGGGCGCCGCGTTGCGCGAGCTTGTCGAGCGCGCCCGCGTACTGCGTGCAGACGAGCCCGATCAGTTGCAGCAGGTAGCCGCGCAGCAACGTGGTCGAGCCGAACGTGCGCACGCGATCGGCGTCGAGCATGCACAGCGCGAGGCGGCGCGCTTCGTCGTACGTATCGCCGGTCAGGATGAAATCGACGTGCTCCTGGAAGCGGAACGGCGTCAGCTCGGGGAAGCGGTGCGCGGGCACGTCCTCGAGATCGAGCGGATCGACGTCGAGATCGGCGCGCAGGAACGCCTGGCTGAAGTTGATCACGATGAAATGCGCGCCTTCCGGGTGCGGAATCAGGTGCTCGCGGTGCGGCAGCACGAACGCGAGCGCGCCGCGCGGGAACGGCCGCGTGACGCCGCCGATGCGCTGCTCGGTGTCGCCGCCGAGATTGAACTGGATCTGGAAATACGCGTGCCGGTGCGGCTCGGTGATCGCCTGGCGCGACGCCTGGTCGCGGATGTAGAAATCGAGCCGGTCGCTGCGTTCGGGCATCCCGTACAGGCGCGGCGGGGCGGTGGAGGGCATGAAGGATTGTGCTGTTCGTGACGCGGTGGAGCCGCGATGGTACAGCGAACCGGGCGCGACGGGGACGGGCGCGGCCCCGCGCCTACCCGGTCAGCCCGTCGCGAGCGGCGCGACCCGGCGCCGCAGTTCGGGCACGACGTCGGCGTCGAACCACGGATGGCGCTTGAACCATGCCTGGTTGCGCGGCGACGGATGCGGCAGCGGCAGGATCGCGGGGCCGTAGTCGCGCCAGGCCTGCACGGTGTCGGTCAGCGTCGCCTTGCGCGCGCCGCGCAGGAAATGCCGCTGCGCGTACTGGCCGATCAGCAGCGTGAGCCGGATCGACGGCAGTTCGGCCAGCAGCCGGTCGATCCACAGTGGCGCGCATTCGGGGCGCGGCGGGTTGTCGCCGCTCGCGCCGCGGCCCGGGTAGCAGAAGCCCATCGGCACGATCGCGAAGCGCGTCTCGTCGTAGAAGGTGTCGGCGTCGACGCCGAGCCAGTCGCGCAGCCGCTTGCCGCTCGCGTCGTCCCACGGGGTGCCGCTCGCATGGACGCGCGCGCCCGGCGCCTGCCCGACGATCAGGATGCGTGCGTCGCGATGCGCGCGCACGACCGGGCGCGGGCCGAGCGGCAGGTCGGCTTCGCATGCACGGCACGCGCGGATTTCGGTGAGCAGCACGTCGAGCGGCGCGCGCGTTGGTTTCGGCATTGATTCGGAGCGGGGATGAGGTGGCAACGCGGTGTCGCCCGAGCGGCACGAGCGGCCGGCGGTCGGCGGCCGGGCCCCCTCCGGGGCGCCGGCGGGTACCGGCTGCACTGCGCGGTGCGCGCTACGCCAGCGACAGACCCGCCGCGCCGCCTTCGGCGACCGCAGCATCATACAACGCGGTCTGCGCGATCGCCGCGGCGATGCCCGCGTCGTCGTGCGAGCCGTCGAGCATGCCCCAGCGCCGGTATTGCGACAGGAACCACAGGCCCTCGCGCGGATCGGGCCGGTTCACCGCGCCGCCGTCGTGAAAGCGGATCGGCAGCGGCGGCGTCGCAAACGGCCCCGCGCCGTAGTCGCCGAGCAGGCGCGGCGCGATCAGCCGGGCCGGCACGCCGAGCGCGTCGGGCGACGCGAGCCAGTCGGCCGCCTCGCGGCGGTGCGCGGCGCTGTCGAGCCACGCGCATGCGTCGACAAGCGTGCGGACCAGCGCACGTGAGGCGGCCGGATACAGTGCGACGAAATCGCGCCGGGTCGCGAGCACCTTCTCCGGGTGATCGGGCCAGATCTCGCTCGTGACGGCGACGGTGCGGCCTGCGCCGCACGCTTCGGCCACCGCGTGCCACGGCTCGCCCGCGCAGAAGCCGTCGAGCTCGCCGCCCGCGAGTGCCGCGACCATCTCGGGCGGCGGAATCACGACGCTGCGCACGTCGCGCAGCGGATCGACGCCGTGCGACGCGAGCCACGCGTTCAGCCACATCGCGTGCGTGCCGGTCGGGAAAGTTTGCGCGAGCAGCGGCTTGCGGCCGAGCGTCGCGAACGCGGCGCGCACGCTGCCGGTCTCACGGTAAGCGTCGGCGAGGCCGCGCGATAACGTGATCGCCTGGCCGTTGCGGTTCAGCACCATCAGCGCGGCCATGTCGGCCTGCGGGCCGCCGATGCCGAGCTGCAGCCCGCAGACGAGCCCATACAGCGCATGCGCGGCGTCGAGCTCGCCGCTGAGCAGCTTGTCGCGCACGGCCGCCCACGACGGCTGGCGGCTCAATTCGAGCGTGAGGCCATGACGCGCACCGAGGTTCAGGCGTTGCGCGACGATCAGCGGGGCCGCGTCGCTGAGCGCGACGAACCCGAGGCGAAGATGCGCGCGTTCCGGCGCGGCGGGAGGAGAGGTATTCATTGGACTCATGACTGGGGTGACGCGTCGAGCAATTGTCGCGCGACGTCGACGATGCGCAGGCCCTGATCCATCGCGCGCTTGCGCAGCGCCGCATAGGCGTCGTGTTCGGACAGCTTGCGCTGGTCCATCAGCACGCGTTTCGCGCGGTCGATCAGCTTGCGCTCCTCGAGTTCGCGCTCGACGTCGGCCAGCCGGCGGCGCAGCGCGTCGTCGTGCGAGAAGCGCGCGAGCGCGACTTCGAGAATCGGCGCGAGGCGCTCGGCCGACAACCCTTCGACGAGATATGCGCTGACGCCCGCGCCGACCGCCGCGCGGATCAGTTCCTGGTCGGCGTCGTGGCTGAACATCAGCACGGGGCGCGGCGCGGTTGCATGCATGACCGCGAGTTGCTCGAGCGTGTCGCGCGACGGCGAATCGGTATCGATGATCACGACGTCGGGGCGTTGCTCCTCGACGGCCGCCGGCAGGCGCGCGGGCGTCGCGACGTCGTTCAGCATCTCGTAGCCGAGGCGCGCGAGCGCGTCGCCGAGTTCGCCGATCG
The DNA here is from genome assembly GCF_017815075.1 of Burkholderia sp. AcTa6-5. Taxonomy (NCBI): domain Bacteria; kingdom Pseudomonadati; phylum Pseudomonadota; class Betaproteobacteria; order Burkholderiales; family Burkholderiaceae; genus Burkholderia; species Burkholderia sp. AcTa6-5. Next base: position 186,457 of record NZ_JAGIQE010000001.1, read on the forward strand.
GCTTGTCGGTATCGGTGACGAGCAGCACGCGCAGGCGGGCGGGGGCGGACGAACTCATGAGGCGGGCAACAGGAGCAGTGATGCGTCGGTGCAACCGGCGAGCGATGCAGGCAGGCCGCACGCGCGGCCGGGGCGAAAGGAAACGGAGAGCGGCTGAGGCCGCGCGATGCCGCGCATGTCAGGCGGCCCGCGCAAGCGCCGCGTCGGCTGCCGCGTCCGCGTCCTGCGCGGCCGCTTCGCCGATCGCGCCGCCGACGAGGATCACGGCCGGGCTGCCGAGCCGCGCCGCTTCGACGCCGCGCGCGAGCGTGCCGAGCGTGCCGGTCCAGCGGCGCTCGTCGGGCGTGCCGGCCCATTGCACGGCTGCCGCCGGCGTCGACGCGGGGAGCGCGGCGAGCAGGCCGGCCGCGATGCTGTCGACGCGGCTCATCCCCATGTAGATCGCGAGCGTGGTGCCGGTCGCCGCGAGCCGTGCCCAGTCGGGTTCGCCATGGTCCTGGCGGTGCGCGGTGACGAACGTGACGCCCTGGCAGTGCTCGCGGTGCGTGAGCGAGATGCCGAGGCTCGCGGCGGCGGCGAATCCCGACGAGATGCCGTTGACGATCTCGACCGGAATCGCGGCCGCGCGCAGCGTCGCGAGCTCTTCGCCGGCGCGCCCGAACAGCAGCGCGTCGCCGCCCTTCACGCGCACCACGTGCGCGCCGCGCAGCGCGTAGCGACGCATCAGCTTCTCGATGAACGCCTGCGGCGTGGAGCGGCAGCCGCCGCGCTTGCCGACGCGGATCACGCGCGCCTGCGGCGCGAGTCCGACAATGCCGGGCGCGACGAGATCGTCGAGCAGCAGCACGTCGGCGGCGGCCAGCGCCTTTACCGCCTTCAGCGTGAGGAGATCGGGGTCGCCGGGGCCGGCGCCCAGCAGCGTGACTTTGCCTGTCGTCATTGTCGTATTCCTGTGCCGCATCGCATCGCTGCTGCGGTCTGATGTCGCGTTGTTGCGCGGCGGCGGCGGGCGGTCGAAACGCACCGGCATCCGGCCGTGCCGTGCACGGGGGGACGCCGTTGTCCTGTCGGACCCGCCGTGAAGGGCGGGCAGGGTTTTGCGGGGACTGCCCACCGGCGCCGTTGCCGGTGATGCATAGCGTTCAGCAATATCCGGGCCAACCGACGCAACGCGCGGTCAGCGCATGCCGCGATGCACTGCGCGATGGCCGCACGCGTGCATGCGCATGCCTCACATAGGCCGTCGCCATGTCGCATGGGTGTGCATCGTGCGCCGTCCGCGCGCACCGCGATGTCGCACGGCGACAGTGCTGCAGCGCACCACATCTGTGCCTCGGTGCATCGCGACGGAGAGCGCGCGATGCGTCGCCTCGCGTCGCGTGCTGTCCGGCAAGCCTTGTGCGAAGAGGCTTTCGGCCGGATTCGTGCCGATATGGCACGGCGTTTGCGTAAGCTGGTTCGGGCGGATCAACGGCGATTCGCCCGCAGTACCGAATACTGACGCGCCCGGCAACGGGCTTCATGGGCAACGGCGTCCTACGCATCGGGTCTCGACGAGACCGGGTGCGCAGGACGCCGTTTTTCGTTTGGGCGGACGACATGACCGACAAAGCTACCCGTATCGATCTCTTCAGCCTCCGCACCGCGCCGATGCGCGCGTTCCATCTGACGTGGATGGCGTTCTTCGTATGCTTCTTCGCGTGGTTCGCGTGCGCGCCGCTGATGCCGCTGATCGCGCGCGAATTCCATCTCACGGCGGCGCAAGTCGCGAACATCAACATCGCCGCGGTCGCCGCGACGATCGCCGTGCGGCTGCTGGTCGGCCCGATGTGCGACCGCTTCGGCCCGCGCCGCGTGTATGCCGGGCTGCTGCTGCTCGGCGCGATTCCCGTGTTCGCCGTGTCGTTCACGCACGACTACCTGTGGTTCCTGATCTGCCGGCTCGGCATCGGCGCGATCGGCGCGGGCTTCGTGATCACGCAGTACCACACGTCGGTGATGTTCGCGCCGAACGTGGTCGGCACCGCGAACGCGACGACGGCCGGCTGGGGCAATGCCGGCGCGGGCGCGACGCAGGCGCTGATGCCGCTGCTCGTCGCCGCGGGCCTGATGCTCGGCTTCGGCGAGGATTCGTCGTGGCGCATCGCGCTGGTCGTGCCGGGCGTGGCGATGCTTGTGATGGCGTGGGCGTACTGGCGTTTCACGCAGGACTGCCCGCAAGGCGATTTCGTCGCGCTGCGCAAGCAGGGCGTAACGATCGACAGCGGCAAGAAGGGCGGCTGGGCGAGCTTCTTCGCGGCCTGCGGCAACTACCGCGTGTGGATGCTGTTCGTCACGTACGGCGCGTGCTTCGGCGTCGAGGTGTTCATCCACAACATCGCCGCGCTGTACTACGTCGATCATTTCAAGCTGTCGCTGAAGGACGCCGGCTTCGCGGTCGGGATGTTCGGGCTGCTCGCGCTGTTCGCCCGCGCGCTCGGCGGCTGGCTGTCCGACAAGATCGCCGCACGCCGCAGTCTCGACGTGCGCGCGACGCTGCTGTGCGCGCTGATCATCGGCGAAGGGCTCGGGCTGATCTGGTTCTCGCATGCGCAAGGCATCGGCATCGCGCTCGTCGCGATGCTCACCTTCGGCCTCTTCACGCACATGGCGTGCGGCGCGACCTACGCGCTGGTGCCGTTCATCGACCGCAAGGCGCTCGGCGGCGTCGCGGGCATCGTCGGCGCGGGCGGCAACGTCGGCGCGGTCGCCGCGGCTTTCCTGCTGAAGGGCGTCGGCGACGTGCAGCACACGTTGAGCCTGCTCGGCCTTGCCGTGACCGCGACCGCGTTGTGCGCGATGGCCGTGCGCTTCAGCGAAGAACACAAGGCGCGCGAAGCCGAGCTGCGCGATCGCGCGCTGGCCGCCGCGAGCGCCGCGAACTGATCGACCGAAGGAACCGTCATCATGAAACTCATCGTCATCGGCCACGGCATGGTCGGCCACAAGCTCCTCGAATGCGTCTCGGCGCAAGCCGGCGTGGCCGGCGCGCTGCAGGTCACCGTGCTCGGCGAGGAGCCGCGCCCGGCCTACGATCGCGTGCATCTGTCGGAATTCTTCGCCGGCAAGTCGGCGGACGAGCTGTCGCTCGTCGAACCCGGCTTCTTCGCGCGCCATCCGCAATTCGACCTGCGCCTGAACGCGCAAGTCGCATCGATCGACCGCGCCGCGCATACGGTCACGCTCGCGTCGGGCGAAACGCTCGCGTACGACAAGCTGGTGCTCGCCACCGGCTCGCGTCCGTTCGTGCCGCCGGTGCCGGGCCGCGATCGCGCGGGCTGCTTCGTGTACCGGACGATCGAGGATCTCGAAGCGATGCAGGCGTGCGGCGCGCACGCGAAGCGCGGCGTCGTGATCGGCGGCGGGCTGCTCGGCCTCGAATGCGCGAAGGCGCTGCGCGACATGGGGCTTGAAACGCACGTCGTCGAATTCGCGCCGCGCCTGATGGCCGTGCAGGTCGACGACGGCGGCGGCCGGATGCTGCGCGCGAAGATCGAGGCGCTCGGCGTGACCGTGCATACCGGCAAGAACACGCTCGAAATCGTCGACGGCGACGAAGGCGCGCACCGGATGGCGTTCGCCGACGGCTCGCATCTCGACACCGACATGATCGTGTTCTCGGCCGGCATCCGTCCCCGGGACGAACTGGCCCGCGCGTGCGGGCTCGAGATCGGCCCGCGCGGCGGCATCGCGATCGACGACGCGTGCCGTACGAGCGACGCCGACATCTATGCGATCGGCGAATGCGCGGCCTGGAACGGCATGGTGTACGGCCTCGTCGCGCCCGGCTACGACATGGCGCGCGTGGTCGCGAAGCAGCTCGCGGGCGACGCGGACGAAGCGGCGGACGCCGCGTTCGCCGGCGCCGACATGAGCACCAAGCTGAAGCTGATGGGCGTCGACGTCGCGAGCATCGGCGACGCGCACGGCACGACGGCCGGCAGCCGCACCTACCAGTACGCGGACGAGCGCCGCCAGGTCTACAAGAAGCTCGTGGTGTCCGACTGCGGCAAGTTCCTGCACGGCGCGGTGATGGTCGGCGATGCGGCCGAGTACGGCACGCTGCTGCAGATGATGCTGAACCGCATCGAGTTGCCCGAGTCGCCGGAATTCCTGATCCTGCCGTCGTCGGATGGCGCGGCGAAGCCGGCGATCGGCGTCGATGCGCTGCCGGAAGGCGCGCAGATCTGCTCATGCAACAACGTGTCGAAGTCGCAGATCTGCGCGGCCGTCGCAGACGGCGCGACGAGCCTCGGCGCGCTGAAGACGTGCACGGGCGCCGGCACGTCGTGCGGCGGCTGCGTGCCGCTCGTCACGCAGATCATGAAGGCCGAGATGAAGAAGCAGGGCCTCGCGGTCAACAACCATCTGTGCGAGCACTTCCCGTATTCGCGCCAGGAGCTGTTCCACCTGATCCGCGTCGAGCGCATCACGACGTTCGACGCATTGCTGCACAAGCACGGCCGCGGGCTCGGCTGCGACGTGTGCAAGCCGGCCGTCGCGGGCATCCTCGCGTCGTGCTTCAACGAGTTCGTGCTGAAGAAGGAGCACGCGGGCCTGCAGGATTCGAACGACTACTACCTCGCGAACATCCAGCGCGACGGCACGTATTCGGTCGTGCCGCGCATGCCGGGCGGCGAAGTCACGCCGGAAGGGCTGATCGCGGTCGGCCAGGTCGCGAAAAAATATGGCCTCTACACGAAGATCACCGGCGGCCAGCGCGTCGACCTGTTCGGCGCGCGCGTCGAGCAACTGCCGTCGATCTGGGAGGAGCTGATCGCGGCCGGCTTCGAATCGGGGCACGCGTACGGCAAGGCGCTGCGCACGGTGAAGTCGTGCGTCGGGTCGACGTGGTGCCGCTACGGCGTCGACGATTCGGTCGGCCTCGCGATCGACCTGGAAAATCGCTACAAGGGGCTGCGCGCGCCGCACAAGATCAAGTTCGGCGTGTCCGGCTGCACGCGCGAGTGCGCGGAAGCGCAGGGCAAGGACGTCGGCGTCATCGCGACCGAGAAGGGCTGGAACCTGTACGTGTGCGGCAACGGCGGGATGAAGCCGCGCCACGCGGAACTGCTCGCGTCCGATCTCGATCGCGACACGCTGATCCGCTATATCGACCGCTTCCTGATGTTCTACGTGCGCACGGCGGACCGGCTGCAACGCACCAGCGTGTGGCGCGACAACCTCGAAGGCGGCCTCGATTATCTGGCCGGCGTCGTCGTGCACGACAAGCTCGGGATCGCGGCCGAGCTCGAAGCCGACATGCAGCACGTGGTCGACACCTACGAGTGCGAATGGAAGCGCGCCGTCACCGATCCCGACACGCGCAAGCGCTTCCGCCACTTCGTGAACAGCGACGCGCCGGATACGACCATCGAGTTCGTCGAGACGCGCGGCCAGATCCGGCCCGCGACGCCCGGCGAGCGCGGGGGCGGGAAACCCGTGTCGATTCCCGTCGTCGCCGAACCCGCAACCGTTTGACTCTGACCGACACCAGCGTCTTTTCCAAGGAGCTCATCATGAACGATCGTCTTCCGCTGTCCTGGACCCGCGTGTGCCCGCTCGACGACATCGTGCCGAACACCGGCGTATGCGCGCTCGTCAACGGCGAGCAGGTCGCCGTGTTTCACGTCGCGCATGCCGAGGAAGGCGGCGTGTTCGCGATCGACAACGTCGATCCCGTGTCGCAGGCCGCCGTGATGTCGCGCGGGCTGATCGGCAGCCTCGGCGAGCGCGTCGTCGTCGCGTCGCCGTTGTACAAGCAGCACTTCGACCTGCGCACCGGCGAATGCCTGGAAGCGCCCGATAAATCGGTGAGCGCGTATCCGTCGCGGGTCGAGGACGGCTTCGTATGGATTGCGGCCTGAGCGCCCCGGAGCACGCATGACCGCCACCCCCGTCAAGAGCGTGTGCCCGTACTGCGGCGTCGGCTGCGGGATGGTGCTGCACGTCGAGGATGGCGAAGTCGTCAAGGTGTCCGGCGACGCCGACCATCCGACCAACTTCGGGCGGCTGTGCACGAAGGGTTCGTCCGCGCACGTCGCGCTGCGCCGCTCGGGGCGGCTCGACCGTGCGTTCGTGCGCCGCGCCCGCGAGGACGACCTCGTGCCGCTGCCGGCGCGCGACGCGATCGCCGAGACCGCGCGGCGGCTGCGGGCGGTGCTCGATACGCACGGGCCCGATGCGCTGTCGTTCTACGTGTCGGGGCAGATGTCGATCGAGGCGCAGTACCTCGTCAACAAGCTCGCGAAGGGCTTCGTCGGCACCAACAACATCGAGTCGAATTCGCGGCTGTGCATGGCGAGCGCGAGCACAGGCTACAAGCAGTCGCTCGGCGCGGACGGCCCGCCCGGGTCGTACGAGGATTTCGATCGCGCGAACCTGTTCTTCGTGATCGGCGCGAACATGGCCGACTGTCATCCGATCCTGTTCCTGCGGATGATGGATCGCGTGAAGGCCGGCGCGAAGCTGATCGTCGTCGATCCGCGCCGCACCGGCACCGCCGACAAGGCCGACCTGTTCCTGCAGATCCGGCCGGGCACCGATCTCGCGCTGACCAACGGGCTCTTGCATCTGCTGCATGCGAACGGGCGCACCGACGCCGCGTTCATCGATACGTACACCGAAGGCTGGGACGCGATGCCCGCGTTCCTCGCCGACTACACGCCCGAGCGCGTCGCCGAGATCACGGGGCTCGCGGAAGCCGACATCCGCACGGCCGCGCAATGGATCGGCGACGCGCAGGAATGGATGAGCTGCTGGACGATGGGGCTCAACCAGAGCACGCACGGCGTGTGGAACACCAACGCGATCTGCAACCTGCATCTCGCCACGGGCAAGATCTGCCGCACCGGCAGCGGGCCGTTCTCGCTGACCGGCCAGCCGAACGCGATGGGCGGGCGCGAGATGGGCTACATGGGCCCCGGGCTGCCGGGCCAGCGCTCGGTGGCATCCGACGACGATCGCCGTTTCGTCGAGAACCTGTGGCGCGTGCCGGCCGGCACGCTGCGCAAGGAGACGGGGCAAGGCACGGTCGACCTGTTCTCGCGGATGGCGGCCGGCGACATCAAGGCATGCTGGATCGTCTGCACGAACCCGGTCGCCACGGTGCCGAACCGGCAGAACGTGATCGCCGGGTTGCAGGCCGCCGAGCTCGTGATCGCGCAGGATGCCTTCCTCGACACCGAGACCAACCGCTATGCGGACATCCTGCTGCCCGGCGCGCTGTGGGCCGAAGGCGACGGCGTGATGATCAACTCCGAGCGCAACATGACGCTGATGCGCGCGGCGGTCGCGCCGCCCGGCGACGCGCTGCCCGACTGGCGCATCGTCGCGGAAGTCGCGCGCGCGATGGGCTTCGGCGATGCGTTCGACTATGCGTCGGCGGCCGACGTGTTCGACGAGATCGTCCGCTTCTCGAATCCGGCGACCGGCTACGACCTGCGCGGCGCGAGCCATGCGGCGTTGCGCGACGGGCCCGTGCAGTGGCCGGTCGCGCCGGGCACCGCGCGCGAGCGGCACCCGATCCGCTACCTGAACGACGGCGTGAACCAGGCGCTGCGCCCGGCAGCCGTCGGCAACGACGCGCCGCGCATCGTGTTCCCCACGCCGTCGGGCAAGGCGCGCTTCTTCGCGCGGCCGCACGTCGATCCGGCCGAGCTGCCCGACGACACGTTCCCGATCGTGCTGAACACCGGGCGGCTGCAGCATCAGTGGCACACGATGACGAAGACGGGCAAGGTCGCGATGCTGAACAAGCTCAACCCGCGCCCGTTCGTCGAACTGCACCCGGACGATGCGAGCGCGCTCGGCATCGCCGCGAAGGACAGCGTCGAGATCCGTTCGGCGCGCGGCCGCGCGGTGCTGCCGGCCGTCGTGACCGACCGCGTGCGGCGCGGCAACTGCTTCGCGCCGATGCACTGGAACGACGTGTACGGCGACGACCTGTGCATTAACGCGGTGACGAACGACGCGATCGACGCGGAATCGCAGCAACCCGAACTGAAATACTGCGCGGTCGCGCTGACGCGCGTCGACACGGACGCGTTCGCGTCGACCGCCGACGACACGGCGCGCACCGACGCACGCGAGGACGATGCACCGCCCGCGTCCGTGCCCGCGATAGCGCCGATCACGGCCTCACAGGAATCCGACATGGCAGACATCGACACTTTCGCGGCCGCGCTCGGCGTCGCCGATTTCGCGCCGCCGCCGCTGACCGACACCGAGCGGCTGTACGTGGCCGGCCTCGTCAGCGGGTTGAAGGCGAGCGCCGGCCGTCGCGAAGGCAGCGTGCCCGTGCTGCCGGCCGGCGCGCCGTTGACGCCGCCCGTGCGGTTCTGGCTCGACGGCATGCTCGCGGGGCTGTTCAGCCGCTCGCTGCCCGCGCACGCCGCGGAGCGTGCCGCGCCCGCGCTGCCGCCCGACGCTGCGGCGGCCGGCGGCGTGCGCATCGTGCGCCCGCGCCCGAAGGTCACGTTGTTGTGGGCGTCGCAGACCGGCAACATCGAATCGTTGACCGACGATTACGCGACCAAGCTGATGAACGCGGGCTTCGAGATCCGCACCGCGTGCATGTCCGACTATCCGGTCGCGTCGCTGGCCGGCGCGCAATACGTGCTGCTGATGACGAGCACGTTCGGCGACGGCGATGCGCCCGACAACGGCAGCGAGTTCTGGGACGCGTTGCAGGGCGGCAGCGCCGCGCGCCTCGACGGCGTGCATTTCGCGGTGCTCGCGTTCGGCGACCGCAACTACGACCAGTTCTGCGGCCACGGCCGCCGGCTCGACGCGCGGCTCGCGGAACTCGGCGCGGCGCGCCTGTGCGCGCGCGTCGATTGCGACGTCGAATTCCAGCACGATGCCGATCAATGGCTCGAGCGCGTCGTCGCGCGGATCAAGGAGGCCGATGCCGCGCTGCACGCGGTGCCGGCCGGTGGATTGAGCCCGTCGGGGCTGCTGCCGACGAAAGCGCATCCGGCGCCGTCGAAACTCGTCGCGAACCTGCGGCTGAACCGGCCGGGCGCCGCGAAGGACACGCGCTACGTGTCGCTGTCGACCCAGGGCGCGAACCTCGAATACGAAACCGGCGATGCGCTCGGCGTGTGGCCGACCAACTGCCCGGAGCTGGTCGACGAACTGCTGTCCGTCACCGCGCTGAAGGCCGATGCACCCGTGTCGGTGCCGGGCGTCGGCGATATCCGGCTCGGCGACGCGCTCGCGCGCCACTTCGACATCACGCGCCCGCATCCGGACACGCTGGCCTTCATCGCGTCGCGCAGCGCGAACGGCGCGCTGAAGTCGCTGCTCGGCGACGATCGCAAGGCCGACCTCAAGCAATGGTTGTGGGGGCAACAGCTTGCGGACGTGCTGCACGAATACCCGGTCGAGCTGTCGGGCGCGGAGCTGGTCGGCATGCTCAAGCGCATGCAGCCGCGCCTGTATTCGATCGCGTCGAGCCCGAGCGCGCACGCGGGCGAGATTCACCTGACCGTGTCTGCCGTGCGCTATCACAACGGCCGGCGCGCGCGCAAAGGCGTCGCGTCGACGTTCCTCGCCGATCGCGCGGACGACGGCCGCGTGCCCGTGTTCGTGCAGAAGTCCGCGCATTTCCGGCCGCCGGTGAACGGCGACGTGCCGATCGTGATGGTCGGTCCCGGCACCGGCGTCGCGCCGTTCCGCGGCTTCCTGCACGAGCGGCAGGCGCGCGGCGCGCGCGGGCGCAACTGGCTGTTCTTCGGCGAGCAGCACGCGCAGACCGACTTCTACTACGGCGACGAGCTGAGCGCGATGCGCGACAGCGGGTTCCTCACGCGGCTCGATCTCGCGTTCTCGCGCGACCAGGCCGACAAGGTCTACGTGCAGGACCGGATGCGCGAGCAGGGCGCCGAGCTGTTCGCATGGCTGGAGGAAGGCGCGCACTTCTACGTGTGCGGCGACGCCGCGCGGATGGCGAAGGACGTCGATACGGCGCTGAAGGCGATCGTCGCCACGCACGGCGGCATGTCGGACGAAGCCGCGAACGATTACGTCGCGCGGCTTTCGAAGGCACGGCGCTATATGCGGGACGTGTATTGACCGGGCGAGCGACGGGCGTCTTGGGGCGCTTGCCGCTCCGCCGTCAGCTTGGAAACGCTAACCACATGAATGGCGGGGCGATTAATCCGTCGCGCGCTCGATGAGCCTATACGATGTTTCGCTGACGAGGAGGCCATGGTCATGAACCGCTGGTTTCTTCCCACTGCGCCAGAAGCTCGGCCGGAATTGCCGTGACGACCTCAGCGTAAGGCTTGCCGACGAACCGCTCCGCACGCTTGAGCAATACGGGAATCGGGCTGCTGGGTTCGTGGGTCTCGAACCATGTTCGCGCCGTACGAATCAGAGTGAGCGCGGCCTGGCGGTCTGCGGGTGAGGATGTCGGTCGGGCCGTGATGTGGTCGTTGGCAGCAACCGTTTTGTCATTCGCCGGTTCTAGTTGCACCGACGCATCGCTCTCTGAGGATGCGTCGTGGACTCGAGCAGGATCGGGGGCTTCTTCCATCTGTTCGGGGGTGTTCGCCGACACCGTGACACTCAGCTTGCCGAGCAGCCGAGTGAGTGACGCCAGATCGGGCAGATATCCTTCGAGATGACGGGCGCACCACGCATCGACTGCAGCGAGATGCGCAATCGCATCATCGAAACCCGTCATCACCTCTGGCTGCACCGCGCGCACATCCAGCAACTGCTGCGTAACGGACTCGGGCGCGAGCGCATCGGCGGGGCGAGGGTGCGCAAAAGCACGCTCGACATCGCGCACCTGCAGTCGCGCCAGCGTCGACTTCGAAAGCACGATCTCGCGCACGTCTGCGAGCAGTCCTTCCGGATCGGCGAGGGCCTGTATCGCATTCATCCGTACTTCACTTGCGGCGCCGTGCCCACCGTCGATATCGGGCTGGGGATGGACGTGTTCGGCAAATGCATCGAGCCACGCGGCCAGCAGTTTCGTGCCATCCGCGAGACCTGCGGCACCGGCGAGCCGCGTGCGACACCGCGTATATAGCACGGCGACCCGAATGTCTTTCGTCCGCACCATGAGCCGTCGGCAGTCGCGCTCGAGCTCGCTCCAGTTGATGGGATCGGGTGCGCCGACGAACGCGCCGTACTGCACATCCTGCCTGGGCGCCGCACGCGCGAACAGCACGACGAAATCGTGGTCGTATTCGAGGTCGGGGCCGCAGGGCATGGAATCGCTCACGGGCGCGAGCCAGTCGCGATGCGGCGTGTCCTTCGCGGTACCTTGACCGGATACGGACCGTCGGGTTGATTGCTTTTTGCTCATGGTCGATTGTCGGATTCAGCCGTGCGCCGTTCGAAATGCCGTACGTAACGCTCGGGTTCGAACCGCATGCCGGTAATCGGCCGGTCGGGGTTCGGGCGGCCAAGCCACCCGGACCATCCGATGCGTTGGCGGCCGCCCATCACGGCCGGCGGCGCACTTTCGGGCTTGATGCGCAGTTCAAGTTCCCATTCCAGTTCGTAGCCGACGAATGCCCGCACCCATTCGACGAGGCGCGGCAGATCCTCGCCCTGCGGTGTGAAGCGCAAATACGCGTCGAGATCGATGGGGCCGATCACGATGCGGAACCGGTGCTGACGGTCCGGTGCCACGCGACCGAGCATCGCGGCTTGCCCCATCGTCGCGGCGGGGCCAGGCCGGCCCATGCGTCCCTGATCGGCCGCATCGATTGCGATCCAGTGGAACACGTGCTCGTCGATCGCGACCGGCACGCCGAAGTAGTGCTCGAGTGTGGCGCGCAGGCCGTCCGCGTCGCGCGACTCGCGGACGAGATGCGCGGACGCCGCCAATCGCGCGTGCGAGGGCAGGGGGCGCCGCGCGATTTCCGCGGTGTCGTGGCCCGTGAGGCTCGCAACGTAGAACGAAAACCGCTCGTCGTCTTTCCGGTCGAGGCCGGCTGTCGACTGTGCCGATGCCCACGCACGATAGAACAGCGTCAGGAACCGGTGATGGAAGATGTCGAAGAAGTCGACCGTCGTCGTGTCGCGACGGCTCTCTTCGCGTTCACGCGCCCATTCGGTCACATGGATCGGCAGGGGCCCGTTCGGACCGAGCATGCCGAGACCGAAGAGCCGTACCTTGAGCCGTCCCGCCGCTTCCTGGACGCTGGCGATTTCGCGCGGCGCGAAAGCGAGACTCGGTTGTTGTCCGAGCCGGAACGGCTCCGACCGTGGTCGGCGGGCAGTGCCGACGGGGTCGACCGCGGGATTCGCGCCGATGCGCCGCAGCAGTGACAGGAACCCGAAGCGCCACGGCTCCATTTGAAGACTCTCCAGCAGGTCGGGCGAGAGCGTGCTGTCGCGCACGAGTGCCGGCAAGGTAGCGCGTTCCATCACAGCACTCCGCGGGTCCCGGTGCGCACGGGCCAGCGTGCGATACGGCCGCGCTGCATCGAATGCAATTCGGTCTGAGTGAAGCTGTTGATCGATACATGCCGCGCCAGCCAGTGCTCGAGAATCGTACCGAACAGATAGGGGCTCACACCGGAGAAACCGGTCTCGTCGACCGTGACCGCACACTCGATGCCACGCCCGAACGTCATCGGGCCGGTGCCCGGCAGCTTGCGCGTGACCGCGCGAGTATTGACGCCGACGAGGCTTTCGATCTGCCGCAGCTGTTCATCGTTGTCGTTCGACACGGTCAGGCGCAGCAGGTCACGTATTCCCTGCCCCCCGTCACGATGATCGAGACCTTCGAGCGGCAGGTAGTTGAAGTTGAGCTGGCGGATCAGGCGCCACGCCATTTCTCGTTCCGCATACGGCGCTTTCGGCGGACTCGGCGGGCGAATGAGGCCAATACTTTCGACTGGCGTGGACGCGTCGGTTGTGAGGTCGCGCACGCCATTGCGCGGCACGAGCGTGGCGAGATCGCGGTTCGTCAGCAGCGCGGCGACCGACAGAAAACGAATGTTCTCGCCATAAGGCGCCTCGTTCTGATCGACCAGCGAGAGGAACACTTCGGTGCCGACGTAGGGCGTCCGTGTGCCGTAACGGCGCGCTGAATCCGACACGATCCGTCGTTCGCGCCGTGTCGAGAAATACCGGCCGTGATTGCCTTCGTCGTTGTTCAGTGTCTGATAGAGCGGACGGAATTCCAGTTCGTTCGAGGTTGCAGCGACCTGTCCATGCACGGTCTCGACCGAGAACACTTCGTAATCGAGCGGTGCGAGCCGGGCGGGCACCAGATGAGACTCGGTCTCGCGGGGAGAAATCTCGATGCGGTCGGTGTGCCGTTTGAAGAGATTGATGACGGGGGTGCAGAACAGCGCGAAACGCGACGCATCGACGAGGTTCGCGAGTTGGCCCGGCGCTCGGTCGAGCAGCACGACGATTTCGACCTCGCGACCGTTCACGCGAGACAGCCCTTGCGCCAGACCGTTGAGTGCGAAGAACCAGAATCGTGCGGGGCACGCGAAGTATTCGTGCAGCAGGTTATGGCCGTGAAACTTCGTCCAGGTCAGTGGCAGCAAGTTCTGATCGGTGCGCAAGCCCTCGTGTTCGATTGCGCCGTGCGTCACGGCGGCGGGAGCGCCCCCCGGTACGCCGAACTCGCCCGGCGCGGCAATCACGGACGCGACGCCGGCGACGTGCAGCAGCTCGAACAGGTGAGAGGCGACCTGTTCGTCGCCGGCCAGATACACGGGCAGCCGATCGAGCCCCTTCAGATCGGCGATGAGCATGTCGCCTGTCGTCGCCAGCCGCAGCCGTAATGCGCCGCGCACCTGTCGGTCGGGTGGAACATAGCGGTCGAGCGCCGGGATGTCGGGCGGAATGCCCGTCAGGCGCGCATCGGTGATCGTGAGCGGCCAGAGCGTGACGTCCTGGCCACTCGTAAACTGGCAGGCGGTTTTTTCGCCATCGGGAATCCGCGCCTTGAACGACGTGCCGCGCGCGATACGGTAGCCTGCGGCCAGATTGCCTTCGGCCTGGCCGGGATACAGGCGCGCGACCGCGATCGACGGCGTGGGCGCGACGTAATTCGGGTAGATCACTTCCAGTAGCCGCCCGGTGAAGCGCGGAAACTCCGCATCGAGCTTGAGCTGCATGCGCGCGGCCATGAAGCAGAACGACTCGATCAGGCGCTCGACGTAGGGGTCTGCCACTTCGCCGGCCTGCATGCCGAGCCGGCGCGCGATTTTCGGATGCGCCTGTGCGAACTCGGTGGCGAGTTCGCGCATGTAGACAAGTTCCTGGTTGTAATAGTCGAGTAGCCGCGGGTCCATAGGAAAGGTCTCGTTGTGTCGTTGTGCCGTGCCTACCCGGCGCGCATGCCGGTGATCTGGATCTCGCTCGTCTCGAGATCGAGCGAGCTCTGCACCATGAATTCGAGCGGATACGGATCCATGTGAACCAGGCCGCGCACGTCGAACGCGAGCACATTGTGATGACCGCTGGCGTCGTCACCTTGACGGGGCGACACCACCAGCGAATCGGCGATCAGCCGCGGCTCGAAATCGGTGATGGCCCGCCGGATCATCTGCTCGATGTCGTTCCATTGGCGCGACGCGAGAAAAGTGCCGGCGAGCGGCGGCACGCCGAAATTGACGGTGGACGCGGCCGCCTGCGGATAGTGCGCGCGCTCGATCTGGTCTTCGATGCTCGTCGTGTTCAGCAGATAGGCGAGATCGCGCTGGACGATATCGCGCATCTGCTTGCGCGTGACGGCGTATTCTTCGGGCGCTTCGACGAGTCGAAGCGGTGCGTCGTCCCGCAGCCGGTCCAGCAGGGTCGGCATCAGGCGCGCGTTTGCCTGCCTCGGTGGGCGGGGAACGGCCGAGTCGCCCCGCACTGGACGCTGTTTGCGCTCGGTCATCGCCCGATTCTCCGGTAGTGGTGGCCGCCACACACGAGCCAAATTACGCGCGGGCCAGCTCGAAGAGACCGAAATCCCCGCGATTCGTTGTTCGGGGCGTGACTGGACGGCTCTGCGGCTGCAAATGGCATCTTCATGCTTCGCTCTCGCGTACAGGCGCGGACAGCGGGCTGTCGACCGACAGCGCGTGATGCTCACGCCGGGTGAGCGCGGGCGGCAGAGGCGGTGCGCGGTGCGCTTGCGCCGCATGGAATTCGGCCGGCGCAAAGAGGCGTAACACTTCCGGAACGGATTCGACTTCCAGATCGGGCATCAAACTCTGCTCCAGCTGTCCGAACGCGTCCTCGAGATTGTGTTTGCCAGATAGCAGCACTTCGATGGAACCAGCGCTGGCTGGATTTGCCGGTGTCAGCTGTACGTCGTGCAAATCGGGCATCACTGACGCGACAGGCGTCGCAGGGGAGTCGAGCTGTTCGCGCCATGAGTCGGACAGGGCGGTGTGCGGGTCCGTTAGCGCGCGCCAGTACTGCGCGTGAAGCGTTTCGACGAGGTCGTCGGTGCGTTCAGGGGCCGGCGTCGCAAGCGATCCGCCGCCGAGCTTCTCGCGGACGCCGTTTCCGCTGATACCGTGGCTGCCAATCAGATCAAGGATCGACTGACCGCGGCCAGCGAGACCCGACGATTCGAACGGGAGTGCGGCTGCGCCGTCCTCCTGCTTGTCGGGACCGCGCGGCGCGTTACGCAACTCGGGCTCGGCAAGCGAGGTGTCGAGTCGACGGTGCCACGGCAAGCGGAATGAGCGCATGGAAGAGTCAGTGATGGCGGATTGCGCATTTTACTCATGGATGTACGTAATTGGACGATTTTAAATGGGCCGATCAATTTGAAAATATTATCGAGATGAAATCTCAAAATGATAAATTCATGTGATGCATGGATTACGCGCGTCGAATATTGGGATAGTTGGGGTTGGCGGGTGATTGTAAAAAATTTCGTTCACGTTTAATTTCGTATTTTATCAATTTAATCAATTGGTTAGTGGGTTTGTCATTTGGGTGGTTGCCTCTCTCGTTCGGTACGTGGGACGAACGCGGAATAGCTTTGATTGGCTGGGTGCTTGCCCGTTTGAGTGGATTGACGGCGGAGAAAGTTAATTGAAATAATGTTCGGCCTGAGAGGCTTGCACATTATTTATGTGCGAAATGCGGCAGCAGGCCAATGCCGCATGAACAGGATTCCTGATCGCTCCGGCCAGAGCCGGGAAAATATCGAATCAACAACAAGAAGGTTCGCATGACGATTTCACGCCAGGCGCTGTTCGGCAAGCTCGGGGTTCAGCTCTACCGCAGCATCGAATCGGCGACACGGTTCTGCAAGCTGCGCGGTAATCCGTACGTGGAGCTCGTCCACTGGTTGCATCAGCTGCTGCAGCAATCCGACAGTGACCTGCATCGCATCGTGCGGCACGCTGGCATCGATCGCGACGCACTGGATCGGGATTTCGCAACCGCGTTGGCCGCGCTGCCGGCCGGTGCCAGTTCGATCGGCGATTTCTCGTGGCACATCGAGACGGCGATCGAACGCGCGTGGGTGCTCGCGACGCTGAGTCACGGCGATCGGCGAGTGCGCGGCGCATGGCTCGTCGCTGCGCTTGTTTCGACCCCCGAGTTGCGGCGCGTTCTGCTGTCAATCTCTGTCGCGTTCAGCAAGATTCCTGTCGACGGGCTGGGCGACAAATTGCCCGCATGGATCGACGGCTCGCCGGAAGCCGCCGATGCGCCATACGATCACAGCGACTTTTCGGCGGCAACGCCGGGCGAAGCGTCCGGTGCAATTCCGGTCGTATCGAAGGGCGGTTCGCTCGACCAGTACTGCGCAGACCTGACAGCGCGCGCTCGCGCGGGCGAGATCGATCCGGTCATCGGCCGTGAACTCGAGATTCGCACGATGATCGACGTCCTGTTGCGCCGTCGGCAGAACAACCCGCTGATAACGGGGGAGGCCGGCGTCGGCAAGACGGCCGTCGTGGAAGGGCTTGCCCGGGCAATTGCATCGGGCGATGTGCCGCCGAAGCTGGCCGACGTGCGACTGCTGTCGCTCGACGTTGGCGCATTGCTCGCTGGCGCCAGCATGAAAGGGGAGTTCGAAGCGCGCCTCAAAGGGCTGCTCGAAGCCGCTGCAAAATCCCCGGCGCCGGTGATCCTCTTCATCGACGAGATTCACACGCTGATCGGCGCGGGCGGTCAGGCGGGTACGGGCGATGCCGCCAATCTGCTGAAGCCCGCGCTTGCGCGTGGCACGATCCGTACGATCGGCGCGACGACCTGGGCGGAGTACAAACGCCACATCGAGAAAGATCCGGCGCTTACCCGACGCTTCCAGGTGCTGCAGGTCGCGGAGCCGTCCGAGGCTGCCGCGGTCGATATGGTACGCGGGCTCGTGCAAACGTTTTCGCGGCATCATGGTGTCGTGGTGCTCGACGAAGCGATCCGCGCGGCGGTGACGCTCTCGCACCGTTACATTCCGTCGCGTCAGCTGCCGGACAAGGCCATCAGCCTGCTTGACACCGCCTGCGCGCGTGTGTCGCTGTCGCAGCATGCTGCGCCGCGTGAACTGGACGATGTGCGCCAGCGCTTCGCGGCCGCACGTGCCGAGGAAGCGTTGCTGGTGCAGGAAGCCCGTATCGGCCTGGATACCGACAGGGCGCTGACGGCCGTGCGCGCGCGCATCGATACGTTGGCGAGCGAAGAGTCGGCAATCGAACATCGCTGGCGCGCTCAGGCGGCTGCCGCACAGGCGCTGCTCGCCGCACGCGAAGCCATTGAACCCCACGACGGCGAAACCCCGCAGGACGATGCGGCAGCGCTTCCGAAGCTGCGCGAACTCGAACGCGCGCTCGCGGCGCTGCAAGACGATGCGCCGCTCGTCTTTCCCGAAGTCGACGAGGCGATCGTCGCGGCAATCGTGTCCGACTGGACCGGCATCCCTGTCGGCCGGATGTTGACCGACGAGGTCGCCGCGGTGCGCACGTTGCCCGACACGCTCGAGGCACGCGTGATCGGCCAGGCCGATGCGCTGCGTCAAATTGGCGAACGTGTGCAGACTGCACGCGCAGGTCTCACGGATCCGAAGAAACCACTCGGGGTGTTTCTGCTCGCCGGCCCCTCTGGCGTCGGCAAGACGGAAACCGCGCTGGCGCTCGCCGAAGCGCTGTACGGTGGTGAACAGAATCTGATCACGATCAACATGAGCGAGTATCAGGAGGCACACACCGTCTCGGGCCTGAAGGGCGCGCCCCCGGGTTATGTCGGCTACGGCGAGGGCGGAGTGCTGACCGAGGCGGTGCGCCGCCGTCCGTATTCGGTGGTACTGCTCGACGAGATCGAGAAGGCCCACCGCGACGTGCACGAGATGTTCTTCCAGGTATTCGACAAGGGCTACATGGAAGACGGCGACGGCCGCTATATCGATTTCCGCAATACGACGATCCTGCTCACGAGCAACGTCGGTTCCGAACTGAGCACGAGTCTTTGCGCCGATCCGTCGCTTGCGCCGGATCAGGACGGCCTGCGGGCAACACTGATGCCTGAACTCCTGAACACATTCCCGGCGGCATTCCTCGGGCGCGTGACCGTCGTGCCCTACCGGCCACTTGCCGACGGTGCGCTCGCCAGCATCGTCCGCCTGCATCTGGGCCGGGTCGTCAAGCGTATGGCCGACGGCCATGAAATCGCGCTGACGTACGACGACGCGGTCGTCGATTACATCGTCGGCCGCTGTCTCGTGCAGGAAACCGGCGCACGCGTGTTGATCGGATTCATCGAGCAGTACGTGCTGCCCCGCTTGTCGTCGCTGTGGCTCGAGGCCTTCGAGGCGAAGCAGACCCTGTCGCGTATTTCGATCGGCGTGGTCGATCCGTCCGGCGCACCGGGGCAGGCCCTCGCGTTCGACGCTACCGCCCTTCATTCAGACGAGCCGGTTCGCTGAGCTCGCCGTCCCACCACCACTGTTCAGGAGTTTCATTCATGGCCGCTTCCAGCAGTTCGCAGAAATTCATTGCGCGCAACCGTGCGCCGCGTGTGCAAATCGAGTACGACGTCGAGGTCTACGGCTCGGAGAAGAAGGTCGAGCTGCCGTTCGTGATGGGCGTGCTCGCCGATCTGTCGGGCAAGCATCCGGCCGAGCCGCTGCCAGCGGTATCGGACCGGCGCTTTCTCGAAATCGACATCGACAATTTCGACGAGCGCATGAAGGCGATCCGGCCGCGTGTCGCGTTCGCCGTGCCGAATACGCTGACGGGCGACGGGCAGATGATGGTCGACATGACCTTCGAGAGCATGGAGGATTTTTCGCCTGCCGCGATCGCGCGCAAGGTCGAGCCGCTGCGCCAACTGCTTCAAGCGCGCACGCAGCTCGCCAATCTGCAGACCTACATGGACGGCAAGTCGGGTGCCGAGGCGCTCGTCACGCAGCTGCTTCAGGACCCGGCGCTGCTCAAGTCGCTGGCCGCGGCGCCGAAGCCCGAGCGCCATGCGGACGAAACCGCCGCACAAGACGGCGCGAACTGACCGACGAACCGATAAAGGATGACCATCATGGCGAAACAGGAAGCACGGGGCGCAGTGGCGCAGACGAATACCGAATCCGATTTCACTCAGCTGCTGGAGCGCGAATTCCGACCCAAGACCGACGACGCGCGCGAAGCCGTCGAACTGGCCGTTCAGACGCTCGCCGAGCAGGCGCTGGCTCAGACGGCAACGATCAGCGACGATGCGTACAAGAGCATCGCGGCGATCATCGCGCAGATCGATCACAAGCTCTCCGAGCAGATCAACCTGATTCTGCACCACGACGATTACCAGGCGCTCGAATCCGCGTGGCGTGGCCTGAATCACCTCGTGTCGAACACCGAAACCGACGAGCATCTGAAAATTCGCTTCATGGATGTCTCGAAAGCCGAGCTGCATCGCACGATGCGTCGCTACAAGGGCTTGGCCTGGGATCAGAGCCCGCTTTTCAAACAGATCTACGAAGAGGAATATGGTCAGCTCGGCGGCGAACCGTACGGGTGTCTCGTCGCAGACTACTACTTCGACCATACGCCACCGGACGTCGACCTGCTCGGCTCGATTGCGAAGGTCTCGGCTGCCGCACACACGCCGTTCATCACCGGTGCCGCACCGTCAGTTTTGCAGATGGAGTCGTGGCAGGAGCTCGCGAACCCGCGTGACCTGACGAAGATTTTCACGCAGAACCTCGAATACACCGCGTGGAACTCGATGCGCAACACCGAAGATGCGCGCTATGTGGGGCTTGCAATGCCGCGATTCCTCGCGCGCTTGCCGTATGGCGCGAAGACCAACCCGGTCGACGAATTCGATTTCGAGGAAGACACGAACGGTTCGGACCATGGGCGCTATGGCTGGGCGAACGCGGCGTACGCGATGGGCGTCAACGTCAACCGCTCGTTCAAGCAGTACGGCTGGTGCTCGCTGATTCGCGGTGTCGAATCGGGCGGCACGGTCGAGAACCTGCCGACCCACACGTTCCCGACCGACGATGGCGGCGTCGACATGAAGTGCCCGACCGAAATCGCGATCTCGGACCGACGCGAGGCCGAGCTGTCGAAGAACGGCTTCATTCCGCTCGTGCACCGCAAGAACACCGATCACGCGACGTTCATCGGCGCCCAATCGCTGCAGAAGCCGGCCGAGTATCACGATGCGGACGCGACGGCCAACGCGAACCTGTCCGCGCGCCTGCCGTACCTGTTCGCGTGCTCGCGGTTCGCGCACTACCTGAAGTGCATCGTGCGCGACAAGATCGGCGCGTTCAAGGAGCGCGAGGACATGCAGCGCTGGCTGAACGAATGGATCATGCATTACGTCGACGCCGATCCGACCAACTCGTCGCAGGAGACGAAGGCGCGCCGGCCGCTTGCGGCCGCTGAAGTGGTGGTCGAGGAGGTCGAGGGAAACCCTGGCTACTACAACTCCAAATTCTTCCTGCGTCCGCACTTCCAGCTCGAAGGGCTGACCGTCTCGCTGCGGCTCGTGACGAAGCTGCCGTCGATCAAGGAAGCGGCTTAACCATCCGGTAGGTCCAGCAGGGGCGGACATCGAACGCCTTTGGTGGACGATGATCGCCCGGTTTCAAATCATTTAATAAGAGGAGTACTACGCATGGCACAAGACATTTTCCTGAAGATCGACGGCATCAACGGTGAATCGCTCGACGACAAGCACAAGGACGAAATCGAAGTTCTGACCTGGGAGTGGGACATCCAGCAGGAATCGACGATGCACGCCGGTAGCGGCGGCGGCGCCGGCAAGGCCACCGTCAAGGACCTGACGTTCGAGCACAACATCGACCGCGCCAGCCCGAACCTGATGAAGTACGCGCTCACGGGCAAGCACATCGACCAGGCAACGCTGGTGATGCGCAAGGCCGGCGGCAACCCGCTCGAATACCTGAAGCTCACGATGAGCGACGTGATCGTCACGCGCGTGAAGCCGTCGGGCAGCAAGAACGACGCGGAAAAGAGCCGTGAATCGGTGTCGCTGTCGTTCGCGAAGGTCAAGCAGGAGTACGTCGTGCAGAACGCGCAGGGCGGCAGCGGTGGCGCCGTGACCGCGAGCTTCGACATCAAGGGCAACAAGGAAGCGTAATCGCATCGATGCCTCGCAACCGGTGCAGGGGAATCGTCTCCGTCGGTTGTGGGGCGTCCCACATTGGGAATAAGGGTTCATAGCTGCATGCGCTCGATACCGACCGTCGCCACACTTGTCTGCGCGCTCGCGCTTTCCGCTTGCGCAAGCAGTGGCGAGCCGAAGCAGAAGGAGCCGATTCGGCTCGATATGCGCGTGAACGCGCTGCCCGATGTCAATCCGGACGACCGGGGAAGGGCTGCGCCGATCGTCGTGCGCGTTTACGAACTGAAGAACGACGGTGCCTTCGAGGCAGCCGACTTTTTCACGCTGCAGACCCAGGACAAAACGGTGCTGGCCGACGACGTGGTGAAACGCGACGAGTTGCAGTTGCGCCCTGGCGAGCACCGGACGTTCGTGCGCCGGCCCGATCCGGCCACGAAGGCCATCGGCGTGATCGCGGCTTATCGCGACTTGCCGAATGCGGTGTGGCGAGCAGTTTATGTGATGCCGACCGCACCGGACAAGGCGTGGTACCGCCTTTTCACGCCGAAGCTGAAACTGACCATCGATCTCGAGGCCAAGGCCGTCAAGATCACGGAAGCGAAAAAATGAAACACGTCGCGCAACAAAACGGACGGCACGCATGAGCTGGTACGCCAAGGTCGCCTGGCAGGAAGGGCTGTTCTTCCGCCCGCAGCTGTTCCAGCAGCAGGACCGCTATTTCGAGAAATACGCGCATCAGCGTGCGGCGCCGCTGTCGCCGTTCTTTTTCGGCTTCACGCACTACGCGCTCGACCATGAAGCGCTGGCGCTCGGCAAGGTGGTCGTCAAGTCGGCGGCCGGGGTGTTCGCCGACGGCACGCCGTTCGATGCGCCGGGCAACACGCCGTTGCCGCCGCCGTTGACGATTCGGCAGGAGCATCTGGATCAGGTCATCTATCTGGCCGTGCCTGTCCGGTTGCCGAATTGCGAGGAGACCACCTTCGACAACACACCCGATTCGCTCGCACGTTATCAGGTGTTCGACACGGAGCTGCGTGACACGAACTCGATCGGCCTTGCGCCCGAATCGGTGCAACTGTCGAACTTGCGAGTGCGCCTGCTGCCTGAAAAGGAGTTGGGCGATGCATGGATCGGTCTCGCACTCACGTGCGTGAAGACGATTCGCGCGGATGGCAGCATCGCGCTCGACGACACGCTTGTGCCGCCCGTATCCGGTTACGGCGCGAGCGATCTGCTCACGAGTTGGGTGACAAAGATTCATGATCTCGCGCGCTTGCGCGCGAATGCGCTGGCGCAGCGCCTGGCCGGAACCGATGACACCACCGCGAGCGCGGCGACTGTTACCGATTACCTGCTGTTGCAGATTCTCAACCGCTACGAGCCGCTGCTTCAGCATCTGCTGCGGGTGCCGGCGACATCGCCATCGGACGTATACGCGCTGCTGATCGGCATGGCTGGCGAGTTGTCGACGCATCTGCGCACCGATACGCGCCGTCCGCTCGAAACGCATCCGATGTATCAGCATACGACGCCGCATGTGTGCCTGAAGCCGGTTGTCGACGACACGCATCGGCTGCTCAACGCCGTGCTGGTGCGCAGCGCGCAGAGCATCGCGCTCGAGGATCGCGGTCACGGCATGCGCAACGCGGTGGTCGATCCGGTCGACATGCAAGGGTTCACCGCGCTGGTGCTGGCCGTGCATGCGGCAATGCCTGCGGATGCGCTGAAGCAGCAGTTTCTCGCGCAGGCGAAGGCGGGGCCGTCGGACAAGCTGCCGAGCCTCGTGCGCAGTCACTTGCCGGGTATTGGCCTCGAAGCGTTGCCGGTGCCCCCGCGGCAGATTCCATTCAACGCGGGCTACATCTATTACGAATTGACTCAGGGCGGGCCGCTTTGGGAGGAAGTCGTGCGGCATGGCGGCGTTGCGTTGCATGTCGCGGGGGAGTTTCCGTTGTTGAGGCTTGAGTTGTGGGGCGTGCGCGCGTAGTCAGCGACCGTTAATTTTTGGATAAATCTCGTATATGCGCAATATTTTTCTCTTGAAAAGAAGTATTCCGGCGTTGATTTTGTCGGTTCTCGCAAGCGGGGTGTTGGCAGCGTCAGACTCGATGATCAGGCTCTGTCAGGACGAAGATTGTCGGATGCCGTTGGTAAGCGAACCTTATAAATGGATGACGATCGGCGGGCGGACTCTGATCGGTGGGGTGACTGATGAGAACGGTAACGCTCGCGTCGTTTCCGAATCCGACGCGACGGAGTATGTGCTTGAAACTGTCAATCGTCGCCTGGACTATTACGTTGAGCCGCGATGCTGGAACGCCGACTTCGAACGTTGCGTCAAGATGAATGATTCGAGACATATTGACGGTTTCGATGCGCCAGAATCGCGCAAGAGGCGTGGGCAGGAAGCTGCGATCGAAGAAGCCGAGAAGAACCAAATAGTCCAGACGCAGCTGAGTATTTATAGAGAAATAGCGGAAAATAATGACGATCCACTGGCGTGGCTTGGGCCGTTGCCGAAAGAATGGCCGCAAGACGATGTGCGCTTGCGCTGGAGCAGACTCACGGATCGCATATCAGAGGATGTCGTCGTGTTTGCCGAATCGGGCGATTCATTCGAGAATTTTCGTTGCAAAACACCTGCGGAATTTGGCGCAGTTCCGGACAAAAGCGCCGTGGAGAATTTCATGGCCGAGTCTGGCTCTGGCAAGGTGAATGACGCTACGTGGGACGGTGTCATGCTGGCGGCCCGAAAGGGCAATTGGCAGGCTCGATGGTTCGTATATGCGAAGTACAGAGATGTTATCCGTCGCGGAAACAATCTTGCATTGTTTTACCGAGTGCTGCAATTGAAGGAATGGTTGGTGTCTCACCAGATAGGTCCGGTCTATTTGGAATTCTCGAATGATTTGGCTGCGACTGGTCTGGGGGGCAGGTTCTCTGGATCTATGTCGCCAGAAATTCTTCTGGCTGCTCAGCGAGGTAGCTATACGGCAATGTCGAAGGTGGGGCATTCGCTCGAGCACGACGAATCGCCTGACCTTAAAAGGATAGGAAAAGCTATGGTCGCTTGTGCGAAGTCCGTCGTGCCGGAAGCGATGCGATGAAAGGCAGTAGATAAAGAAATTCGAGGCTGGGCTAGACAGTTGACCTGCGCGGTGGTGCGGGCGTTGGCGCCAGTGGCAACGAAGAGACCCGCATAGTTATAGCTCGTCGGTGAATCAAGTGATTCAATGGAGATGCCGGAATGGCTTTATTTGATGTGAGCCGGACATTGTCGGTTTCCGGTGCTGCGCTACCGCTGTGCGGCGGGCAGTCGATCCTGACGCCCGTAAAACTCACTGGTGACGAAACCATTGGAGAACTGTTCGAGTACACGCTTGAGTTGAAAACACCGGATTCACTCGGGTTTTCGCAGAGCGTCGCGGCGAACGTCGAACTCGACGAGCTGATCGGCACGGAAGTGACCGTATCGATTCAGCTCGAGGGCAAGGGCCGCTTCATCCCCGGCTTGGCCGGCAATGCTGGCATGGCCAATCTCGGTGCGGGCGCACGCGAGATCACCGGTATCGTCAGCCACGCGACGATCGTGCGCGAGGATGGTAGTTCGATCGTGTATGCGCTCACACTGCGGCCGTGGCTCTGGCATGCAACCAAGAATTGCGACTGTCGTATCTTCCAGGGCATGTCCGTGATCGAGATCACTGATGCGGTGCTCTCGTCCTATCCGTTCCCGGTCGAAAAACGGCTCACGACACCGCGGCCGAACAAGGCATGGCCCAAGCGGGACATTCAACGCCAGCACCTCGAAAGCGACTGGGTGTTCCTGCAGCGTCTGTGGGAAGAGTGGGGTATCTACTACTTCTTCGAGCATAGCGAAGGCAAGCATCGGCTCGTGCTATGTGACTCGATGGGCGCGCTCAAACCGCTTGGTGACGCTTATGTTGCGCTTCGCTACGAGCCGCCGACTGGTCGGCGGCTTGACGAGGAGCACATTCAGGATTTCTCGGTCTCCCATGCGCTGACCACAGGTGCGGTGACGAGCGTCGACTACGACTATACGTTGCCGCGTGCGGATCTGAAGGTGACGCGCGAAGATCCTCGCGACACGGGGCTCGCCCACCAGGAGCAATACACATGGGGCGATTACGCGCAGCCGCAAGCTGGTGCGGCTGGACTCTCGGGCGATCACAACGAGCCGCGCACGGAAGCGGAGTACCTGACGCTGGTGCAGATGGAGGCTTGGCGTTGTCAGGGGTTGAGGGCTTACGGCAAAGGCAACCTGCGTGGCGTGGTGACCGGCCAGACATTCGTGCTGTCGCACTATCCGCAGGATGCGGCGAATCGCGAGTATGCGGTGATCTCCTGCAAGCTGACGATCGAGGAGATTGGCGAAGCGTCGGGTTCCGGCCAGCGATACAGTTGCGAAGCTGATTTTACGGTGCAGCCGACCAATGAGCCATTCCGGTTGCTGCGTACGATTGCGAAGCCGCGCATGACGGGCGTTGAATATGCCATCGTGACGTGTCCGGAAAATCAGGAAATCTGGACCGATGCCTATGGCCGGGTGAAGCTCCAGTTTCTGTGGGACCGGCTTGGCAATAACGACGAGCGTTCAAGTTGCTGGGTGCGCGTGGCCGGCGCGTGGCATGGCGATCAGTTCGGCGGAATTTTTCTACCGCGCCGAGGCCATGAGGTCGAAGTCGCTTTCGTCAATGGCGATCCGGACTTGCCGATCATCATGGGGAGTGCGGCCAATGCATTCAACATGCCGCCGTTCGCATTGCCGGAGAATCAGGCACTGGCCGGCTATCGCAGCAGGGAGATCGGCGGTCGTCGGGCGAATACGCTCGCCTTCGACGATACGAACGGAAAAATTCAGGCGCACCTGTCGAGTGACGAAGGCGCCTCGCAGTTGAATCTGGGGTATATCACGCGCATTGCCGGGAATGCGGGGCGGCAGGATGAGCGTGGTCGGGGCTTCGAATTAGTAACGAGCCTGTGGGGCGTGGTGCGCTCGGCGATGGGAATGCTGATTACGACCGAGGCACGGCTGGATACGCAGGGGCGTGCCAAGGATATGGGTGAGACGGTCCAGCGACTCACGGACGCGCGCGACACCCATGAACGTTTGACTGAGCTGGCTCAGCAAAACTTTGCGCAGGACGCGAACGGCGATCAAAGTGAGATAGCGGCCGCGTTGAGCGTTCAGAACGATGCGATACGAGGTGGAGCAACGTCAGACGATGCCCCGTTTCCGGAGTTTGTCGAGCCACACCTGACGCTTGCCAGTCCGGCCGGCATCCAGACAACAACAGCGCGTAGCACGCACGTCGCAAGCGGTGAGCACTTGGCGTTGACGACGGGCGAACATCTTGGCATTGCGACTGGACGATCGCTGTTTGCAACCGTCAAGGAAAAATTGCGGATATTTGTCTACGAGGCGGGGATCAAACTTATTGCCGGCGCTGGCTCAATCGACATCGAAGCCCTCAAGGACGCCATTAACCTGATGGCGAAAATCAGGATCCGGCAGACCGCGACGCGGATTGAAATCTGGGCCGAAGAGGAACTATCGCTACGTGGCGGGAAGAGCTTCATCACGCT
Organism: Burkholderia sp. AcTa6-5; assembly: GCF_017815075.1. Taxonomy (NCBI): domain Bacteria; kingdom Pseudomonadati; phylum Pseudomonadota; class Betaproteobacteria; order Burkholderiales; family Burkholderiaceae; genus Burkholderia; species Burkholderia sp. AcTa6-5. The sequence continues at coordinate 213,625 of NZ_JAGIQE010000001.1, forward strand.
CAATCATTCCGGTATTACCAACGGCACGCCGGGACAGTGGCAGTCCTATGCCGCAACTCACCAGATGCCGGGACCGAAAAGTTCGCCGGCAGATGTGCCGGCCGCCGAACTAAAGGTCTGTGAGCTGAGTACGGTCAAAGCGGCGGCTCAGCATGCGGCGATCGTGCCGCTTTCGTGAGGGACGCATGCAAAGCTACTCACTTTCCGATGCAATGTCGGTCAGTACGCATCTGCTCGCTGATCGTCTCCTCATTCAGGATTGGGCGGAAGATTTGCCTTGGCATGATGTCATGCCTGACTGGCTTGCAAATGAACGCCATTTGCTCCCGGCAGTGCTTCGCCTCAAGGAGCTTGATGATACCCAGCGTGAACGGGTCGAGCAGTATCTGATCAGTGACTCTGCAGAGGTCGGGGCGGCGATGTTGATCTGCAGCGAATTGAGTGCCGAGGCCCAAGCGCGTCAATTGGCTCGCCACGTCGTCATCACATTGGACGATGACTCGCGTGCGCTGCTGCGCTTTGCAGACCCTGCCGTGTTCGTTCATCTGCTGTGGGTGTTGCCACTTCCGCATCTTGCCTCGCTTTGCGACGGCGCGAGTCGCTGGTGGCTGCCCTTTCAGGGCCTCTGGTATGAACTCGAGTTCAGCGGCAGACCGGAAGCCCGGTGGAGCAAGCTCGACGAGTTCCAATCGATTGCGTTGACCAACGTGGGGCTGGTCAATGATGCGCTCGCGACAATGCCGGAACCCCTAGACATAAAGAGGATGTGGCGCCGCAGTCAGGAGATAAATCAATGGCTGGGCGTGGCTCAGAGCGAGTTCGGTCTGGTGAATGCGCACGACTGCGTGGCTTTTGCGCGGCACGGTTACCTTCTCGGCCGCGGTTTCAGCAACCACCCGAAGCTGGTGCCTCATCTCCGAGATGCGGTCGCAACGCCCGGACTCTACGCACAAGCGACGGCATTGTTCTCGGAGAAAGAATGGAACAACTTGATCGCAGACATCGAACGGATTAACCAGAAGCAGGAGGCACCGTGACCAACGCAAGTTCTTCATCGACATCATTGGCTAAGGCAAAAGAGACTGCATTGGGCGACTGCGAGTTTTGCCGAAAATCAGGCCTTGCAATTCTCCCGATTCGCGCAGCAGTCATGCATCCCGATTCTGGCGCACCAAAGCTGCCTGACAATCTGCATCCCGTTGATAGTGATGGGGGAAAGAATCTTCCGTTGAAAGGAGCGGCCGCCTATACGGGCCGGACATTGCGCAGTGGCTTCCTATACGTGTACGACGAACGCGGGGTGTGGGAGAAGTACTGGATTACCAAGCATGGCTATCTGATGAAGGTGCCGGTGGGCGTGCCGTTGAATGGTGCTTATGCCGTGGGCCGTGAACCTTGCGACAAGACAGGGCATCGGGAAATCGCGGCCTGCATTACGGTAAAAAACCCAACTAGCGCGAGGCGAATCTGGGTTGGCTATTCCGATGCGGAATGGACGATGCGCGTGCTTCAACTCCATCAGGACGAGGGGTATCGTAGTCGCCACATGCGCGTATTCGATGTGAAAAAGTGGATGGGAAACCGTAAGGCATCTCATGCCGAGACCTTGAACGACGTGGCATCCGTTGTGGCGGAGTATTCGCCGAAAGCGAAGGTCGAAACCTTTGCCTTTTCACCCTATGGGTTCAACTCTCGGGCGTCGACAACAGACGGCCTGTTGCGCGCCGCCTCGTCACTGGGGCCCCAACCTGCTGCCATGCTGGTCGTAGATGATCCAGCAAGCATGGCTGCAGAAATCGGCGCTCGAACCATCGAGCTTCATGACAGCTTTATGGCCGTTGCCGACCGATCGAGAAAACTGAGCGTCTCTACCGCAATTCTGAGCCTTCAGGGTGCAGTCGCCGATCGGGCGGAGATGAATGAGATTGTGGCGGGCGACGAACTTGAGGAAGACGGACATTACGTTCCGGATGGGCTTGGGCGTATCACTTACGTGGCCAATCCACCGAAACTTCCTGATACCACGGTGGCGGATCTACGCAAAGTTTCATCGAAATCGTGGGCGAAGTATGCGCTCGACTACGACGAAGATGCGCGTGGTAAATGGCAGGGTGAGTTCAACAAAGAGTATGGTCGGTTCCGCGACGAGACGCTGCATCCGTTGGCAGCGTCTCACGTTCAGTGGATGACAAGCAACCAGATGCGGAACTATCTGGAGTGCACACACGACGACACTTCGGCCGACGTTGGGCTCGTCTACGCTCGCATTCTCACCGCGTGCATCCAAGGCACGGAGCAATTCAAGCCTTGCGCGCAGTTGTATGGGCGCTGGCTTAACGGCGTGATTTCCGATGACAAGAATATCGTGTTGCGCGGCATCGTTCTGAATCTTGAAAGCAACAAGAGGAAATTTTCGGAAAGCCTCAAGCCAGAGGTCACGTGGCAGGCTGTCGGCTGGGACGGTCTGATGCTGGCGTTCAACAATTCCATCGATGGTGTAGCCAAGCAGGCGCCGGAGGTGCTGGGTAAATTGCTGGCATCGCTCGGCGGGTCGATCACCCAGGTGCTGCAAAGTGCGGCGGATGGGCCGGTTCGTCATGCCCTGGTCGCGTGCGGCGTGATTAGCGGCCGAGCGGTCGTGCCGGTCGCGTTGACTGGCTCGTACAAGACATATCGCGCGTCGCTTATCCGTCAACTCTTGCAATCATCGGGCAGTAAGGATATTGGCAAAAATGCTCTCCAGAGAGAGGTGTCGCTCGCCTTGCGCCGTCTCCAGATTCGGGGGGAGCCGATGAGTACGGTCGTCTCGTCGAAGTTCCTGGTGATGATCGACGAGGAGTCGATCAAAGGCATGCCAAAAGGACGGAGCAAGACCGAACAGGCCAAATGGCTCGCGAACTCAATTCGTTCCGCCGAGGAGATCGAGAGACTGAATCTGTCGGCTTGGCGGGAACGGATCAATCTGTCGCAGAGGGTAGCAACCGCGGGTAAAGCGATACCGTTTGTCGGCAACATGCTAGCGGGACTATTTCAGTGGGCTGCATATCAAAAGGTGTCGAAAGATCTGGCGGGTTCGATGAAAGGCGACATGCTGGAGAGTCAGTTCCGGTTGGGCAGCGCAGTGATCGCGTTGGGCTCCACGGTGGCCGACTCCATAGCGAGGGCTGCTGGCAGTTTGGCTGAGACGACTTTGCTAAGAGGGCGTGCCGTGATGTTGGAGGTCGTCGGACGTGTGTTCGGGGTTGTATCGAAAGGTCTGGGAATCTTGGCTGCTGGAATTAACGCATTTTGGGATGGGAAGAATGCGTTTGAAGCTTATCAGCAGAAAAACTTCGCGCTATCGGGAGCACTTTTTGTTTCGGCGTTTTCGGGAATGGCTGCCGCACTCCTGATCGCAGTCGGTTCTGTACTTTGGTCGATTTTTGCGATTTTGGTTTTCGTTGGATCGGGCGTGATTGCCACATTTCTGCAGGACGACAAGATCGACAAGTGGCTGAAGCGTTGCTACTGGGGAGTCTTGGACGCGAAAGACCGCTATCAAAATGTAGATGCTGAAATGAGCGACTTGGTGATCGCGACTGGGGGGTGACATGGACTACACGGGACTTTATGCGAAGAAATACCGTATCAATCGAAAACTGACTGATGAGGAGAGGTCCAATCGGCTCTGTCAAGGAATGTCGCTCGATATTTCACCGTTCTACAACATTTCCGTGGTCAGAATGAATTCGACGTATCTCGAATGTGTTGATCGTTGGTTTATTCATCGGGGATTCATGACGGCTATATGTCTGTATTTTTTTTCAATAACTGCGAGCGTGATTGCAATGCCGTTGTACATGCTCTCGCCGGTGCATTTAATTCCGAAAATATCGGATTTTAGTTTCATGTTTTTTGCTCTTCCTTTTGTGGCTCCATTGTGGCTGCTCCTTATGTGGGGGCTGTTCAAGGAGTCATTTGGGTTGACACATTTTCCAATTAGATTTAATTATAGAAATCGTATGGTGTATATTTTTAAGCCGAATGGTTCGATTTTGAAAGCGAAATGGAGTGATATATTTTTTACCCTTGGGCGTTGTGAGCGAATGGCTGGTCGGCAAAATTGGGATATTCGCGGCCATATACTCGATGCAGATGGAGAAACGGTACGAGAGACATTCGCTCTGCCCGGCGACACAATGCTAGCGGATCAGTTGAAGCACAGTTGGGAGTTCATCCGGCGATACATGGAGGAAGGTCCGGCCTCGGTCTATCGCGACGTCTACTGGTGCCACGATATTGCAGAGCGGCGTGAAAAATACAGGGTTGGCCTCAGGTACATGTTCTTTTCGCTAAATGGTCAGCCTATCGGCCAGATATTGCTCTCTCCCGTTTTCTTTGTGGCGTCGTTGGGCCGATGGTTCGCGATGCGCACGAGCAAGATTCCGGTATGGCCTGCTGAAATTGAGGCTGCGTGCCAGGTGGATCCTTTTGATCCGTATCTTCGTGATGCGTCGCGCAACCCCGAGAAAATTCCGATGGAGCCGATGTGAAGTGGCAGCTTGACTTAGAAGGCACTATCTAGATTCGGAAACAAAATGCGCGGCCTAGTGACTGCAAGCGAGAACTGACATGGACTACACGGGACTCTATGCAAAAAAATATCGCGTCAATCGAAAGCTGACAGATGAGGAGCGATCCAATCAATTTCGCCAAAAGATGCGAATCGATATTCTGCCGTTTTATAACATCTCAGTTGTGAAAATTAATTCAACATATCTGGAGTATGTTGATCGATGGTTTATTTATAGGGGGGCGATGACGGCTGTCTGTTTAATTGGTGTGATGGTCCCGATTTATTCATTTTTTATTCCGCTTATTTTGACGGTTGGGGTGGAGTTTTTGGGGCTGTTGATCTTTTTGGGGGTATCTATCCCGTACTGGATGCTGATGATATGGCTGCTTTTGAAAGAGTCATTTTCATGGACGCATTTCCCGATAAGATTTAATTATAAAAATAGAATGGTGTATGTGTTCCGGCGAAATGGAACGGTGATGGAAGCTAAGTGGGACGATATATTTTTCACTCTCGGTCGTTGTGAACGAATGGCCGGTTGGCAAAATTGGGATGTTCGCGCCCATGTACTCGACATGGATGGAGAAACGGTCCGAGAGACATTTGCTTTGCCCGGCGACACGATGTTGGTGGATCAGTTGAAGCACGGCTGGGAATTCATCCGTCGATACATGGAGGAAGGCCCGGCTTCGGTCTATCGCGATGTCTACTGGTGCCACGATATTGCCAAGCGACGTGAAAAATATAAGGTCGGTCTCAGGTATATGTTCTTTTCGCTGAATGGTCAACCTATCGGACAGATATTGCTTTCTCCTGTTTTCTTTGTGGGATCGCTGGGACGATGGTTCGCGATGCGTACAAGCAAGATTCCGGAATGGCCGACGGAAATTGAGGCTGCGTGCCAGGTAGATTTTTTTGATCCGTATCTGCGCGATGCGTCACGCAATCCGGAGAAAATTCCAATGGAACCTGTTTGAAAATGTTTGATTGATGCGTTGTGACTGGAAACTGAAATTGGCTACACGGGATTCTGCTCAAGGAAGTGCCTCGTCAACTGCAGGTCGCCTTCAGGGTGGGAAAATACATCATGAGAGTTTGGCTGTGCTTTGCGTTGCTTTTCATTGTGCTCGGTTGCAATCTGAATGATTCTTCCCATGCTTCCGATCTCAATTCATATCGATCATCCGTATTGAGTGAAATTTATGAGGAAACTGAGAATGTCACCCCGGAGAACGATGATTCGATGTCCATTCTCAGGGTGCAATCAATACGTGAAAACGAGTCGATGTCAGGAAAAGGCCATGTTGCAGGATGGCAGTACGGACCGGCGCTTATCCGGTTAGATGGTTCTGCAAGTATCGAATTGCCTCCCGGATACCGCTATCTTCCGCCAGGTAAGGCTGCTCGATCACTTTCTCCAGGAAAGCGAGGCGAGAGCGTTGGCAAAATCGATACGCTACATGCATCGATCGGCCCTGAGGACGGAAGTTGGACGGCACAACTCGTTGTGAAAAGGCCGGGATATATCCCGGCGAACGAATTTATAAACGATAATGCCACGTTTGATCTTGAAAGTGTGAGGCTGGTAATACGAGAAAATGAAACCGGCAAGATGCCATTCCACGTCGTCTCCGACGTCTTTTGGGTTGATCATCCGTCATGGGATGCATCCCGTCACCGGGTCGATTGGGCATATATGGTTTTCCCATTCCTCGATGGAAGCCTTGACGTGAACAAAGTAGGCGAGCCAGCACTGCAGGCTATTGGGCGACCCGAGCCTAAAACGTACTACAACAGTCTGACACTTGGTCGACGCGATATGGTCATGCTGCGTACCACCGCCATAGACGAGACAGCAACTCGTGATATGGCTGTTGTCGCTGAATTGGCCCTGCGCGGCAGATTTCCAGATCAATTTCGTGCATTGGCCGATGGCATTAGATTCGATAGTGACGAAAGCTATGCGGATCATCGTGCGGGAGACAGGAGAGCCAAATTTAAATTGAGCGAGTTCATTTCCGGGGAGGCTCTAAGAGCAGCGCCGAGCTTATTTGACAGATGCAGCTGGCTGGCCAGTCCACGACTCTTGCTTGGATATTCATTGTTGCTCATGTTGCTTCTGCGATTGCGATGGCCGCGAGCCAAGAAATCCCGATAACGATGAAAAACGTGCAGCGAGGAAAAATTATGTCTATTCCCATTGCAGTATTAGGAGACGGCACCGATCACGGAGGCCGGATCATTACAGGCTCCGCCACACACACGGTCAGCGGCAAGCCTGTCGCGCGACTTCACGATCTGGTTGATTGTCCCCAACGTTATCCGGATGGTCGTCTGCACGGAGTAAACAGGATTATCGAAGCTCACCCGACGCTGATGGTCGGTGGAATTCGAGTGGCTTTGCACGGGCATCGCACCGAGTGTGGATGTGCGCTAGTCAGCAATACCGTTGCGAGGATCGGATGATGGATCGTGCGAAATATCTGGGTGGCCAGAAGCAGGACGTATCGGTTCCCGTCGATGCTCCAACGTTTGCCGATACCGTCGATCCAGATCTAAACCTGAAGACTTACGTCATCCCGTCGGGAGAAGTTGAATCGCAGCGACTGAATGCAATCCTGGCCGCTCGGAACCCGTTGCTCGAGGCATCGCGCGTCTTGCTGCGTGCGCAGGCCGACATGCCCGAAACGTTTGAGTCGAAAGATGCAGTCGTGCTGTTGCGCAGGCTTCTTGTGGAGGAGGTCCACGCGTTCGAGAAGCTCTGCGAGCAGGCAAACATCCGCCGCGACCACATGATCGGCGCGAGCTACTGCCTGTGCACGGCACTCGACGAAGCCGCAACGCAAACCGCATGGGGCAATGAAGGCTCGTCGGCGATCGAATGGATCCAAGGGGGACTTGCGACCACTTTCCACGGAGATCTCAAGGGCGGCGACAAGGTCTATCTTCTGATTGGGCGCTTGCTGGAAGATCCGGATGAGCACCGGGACCTCCTTCAAGTGATCTACCGCATTCTCAGCCTCGGTTTCCAAGGTCGCTACCGGGACATGACCGACGGCAAGCGCAAGCACGACGCGATTCGTCAACGGCTCTACAACGTGATCACGTCTCAGCGCGAACCCGTGCCGCTGACGCTATCGCCCCACTGGCAATCGCCCGCGACAGGCAAACGCTTGTCGTTCACCGATTTTCCGGTATGGATCACCGTCACGATCCTGTCGGTCATCCTGCTCGGCCTGTTCGGATGGTTCAAGTACGAACTGTTCAGCCGCAGCGCGGACGTCCAGAAGCAGATTGCCGACATCGCCCGCATGACGCCGCCGCCTGCACCGCCTCCACAACTGCATCTCAAACAGTTGCTCGAGGACGAAATCGCGGCAGGCACGGTAAGCGTCGTCGAGGATGCCCGCCACAGCGCCGTCACGTTCCGCGGCGACGCCATGTTCAAGCCCGGTGGCGCTTCGGTTCAGGCATCGATGAATCCGCTGATTTCGAAGATCGCCACAGAGATCGCCAAGGTGCCGGGCAAGGTCACGATCATTGGCTACACGGACAACGTGCCGATTCGCAGCCGACATTTCGCATCGAATCAGATGCTGTCGGAAGAACGCGCCACCCAGGTCATGCAGATGCTGCAAACCGCCGGCGTGCCGGCGAACCGGCTCGAAGCCGTCGGCAAGGGCGATGCCGATCCGGTCGGCGACAACCGCACCGCGCAGGGGCGCGCGCAAAACCGGCGCGTCGAGATCGACGTCGCACGCTAAGCCAGATCCGTTTCCGGAATAACACATGAAGAAGTTCCAGTTCCTGTCGTTTCTGGCCTCGCGCCAGTTCCTCGCGTTCCTCGCACTGATCGTCGTTTCGCTCGTGATCTGGTTCGTCGGCCCGTTTTTCGCGTTCGGCGGGCTCAAGCCGCTCGCCGGCGCCGGCATCCGCGTGCTGCTGATCGCGCTGTTGCTCGCCGGTGTGCTGCTCTGGCTCGTGGGCGTGTCGACGAGCATCGTGTTCATCGCGTTGCTGTGCCTGCTGATCTGGTATGCGGCGCCGCTGCTGTCGCTTGGCCATGCAACGCCGTTCGAGCCCGTGTCGGCCCGACTCACCGCGATCGCACTGATCGTGGCGGCTTTTGTCCTCTTCTGGATCGTCCGCGTGTGGCAAAAAATGCGCGAAGACGATGCGTTCATGAAGAAGATGCTGCGCATGGATCGCCGCAAGAATGAGTCGCCTGCTGCAGCCCGCCTGCGGAAAATCGAAGGGATCGTGACGAGCGCGCTCGTGCGCCTGCAATCGATGCGTACCGGCGCGCGTGGTCTTGGCAAGCTATTCCAGGGCAAGCGCTATTTGTACGAACTGCCTTGGTACATCACGCTCGGTTCGCACGCGTCCGGCAAGACGAGCGTACTGATGAGCGGTGGGTTGGCGTTTCCCGTTGCCGAGCAGATGCAGCGCGCGGCCGGGACGCCTGTCGGCGACGCTGCCGCGGTGGACTGGTGGTTGACCAACGAGGCTGTATTGATCGACACGGCCGGCTACTACACGCGTCATGGCACGTCGACGGCTGATGACGTCGGCGCGCCCACTGAGGAAACGGGAAAGCCCGCAACCCGCGTTCCGGGCAAGGCCGGCGCCGATGCCGAGCCGGCTGCGGATGGTGCTGGAGAAGATGAGAAGCAGAACGAGGCGTCGCACTCGAAAGCCGCTGCAACGTCGATGGCCAGCGGCCATGTCGTGTCGCCTGGCCCGGGTACGGGCGAACGCCGACAGAAGGTGGATCGTGCGGAGTGGCTCGGATTTCTGGGCATGCTGCGCCGGCATCGTCCTCGCGCACCGATCAACGGCGCGTTGCTGACGATCGATCTTGCGACGTTGGCAAGCGCCGACGAACAGGCGCGCGTGGCGGAGGCTGCCGCGTTGCGCGCGCGGCTGGCGGAACTGAGGCAGGAGCTGGGTATTCGTTTTCCTGTTTATGTGGTCGTCACGAAGATGGATCGTCTGACAGGCTTCGCCGAGTATTTCGGCGCGCTGACAGCCGAGGGGCGGGCGCAGGCATGGGGCTTCGCGCTTCCGTATGGCAAGGAAACCGTTGCGAAGCAAGGGCTGCGCGCGCGCTGCCATACGGAACTCGCCGAACTTGCGCAACGGCTCAGCGCTTCGATCGATACGCATTTGCAGGACGAATACGAATCGCACAAGCGCCGATCGCTTGCCGCGTTGCCCGAGGAGTTCGCCGCGCTGCTCGGACCGCTGCTCGAGATGATCGACCGCGTGTTCCTCGATTCGCGTTACGACGACACCCAGCTCCATTCGACGTTGCGCGGCGTATATTTCACGAGTGCGCGGCAACGGGATGGCGAGCTCGTTGCGAAGCGCAACACAGTCGTTCAACGTCTTCTGTCGACTCAGAAACACGCGCCCGTTTCACCCGCGCGCGCCGAGGGCAATCAGGGTTTCTTCTTGCACGATCTCCTGACTCGCGTCGTGTTCCCTGAAGCGCATCTGGTGAGCCCCAACCTGCGCTGGGAATATCGTTACCGCCTCTCGCGCCTGATCGGCCACACATTGGCGCTGGTGTTGTTCGTGTGGCTGGCAATCGGACTCCGCGCGAGCTTCGGCCACAACAGCGACTATCTCGATGCGGTTGACCGCAAGGTGCAGGCGCTTGCGGCGCGCGTCACCCAGCTCTACAAGGCACCCAAACCGGAGGCCGTGCCGGACACGCTGACCGACGCGCGCGATCTGCCGACCTTCCCCGGTCTGGACCTGTCGAATCCGGACAGCACGTGGCGCTACGGTCTCTACACGTCGGCGGACATTGCCACCGAAAGCCGCCATGCGTATGACGTGCTGGAGGACAACCTGTTGCTGCCGCAGATCGTGCACCGCCTGGAAGACGTCATGTCCCGGGCGATCGCCAGCAAGGACCCGAAGGCCGCCTACGATGCGCTGCGCGTCTACCTGATGCTGTACGACAAGGCGAAGTTCAACGCGGATGACGTCAAGGCATGGGTGCTCGACGACTGGGCGAAGACCGACAGCGCGGCGGTTTTCGGTGGACGTGTGTCGATGATCGACCACGTGCAGCAGCTTTTCTCCGGAGCGCGCGTGGTGCAGTCGCCGCTCATCCGCAACGATGCGCTGGTGCAGCAGGCGCGCGCGTTTCTCGACGGCAGCAACGCAACCGATCGCCTTTACCAGCGCGCGAAGGCAGCCATGCTCAAGGAGGCGCCCGACGAATTTACGTTGCTGCGCGCGATCGGCCCGCAGGCCGGCACGGTGTTCACGCGAGCGAGCGATGCACCGTTGTCGCGCGGCGTGTCGGGGCTCTTCACGTTCGAAGGCTATCGGAATCTGTTCGACAAGCGATTACCGGAATTCGTGCAAATCGCGCGAGACGACGATGCGTGGGTGATGGGGCGCTCGTATCTGGCGGGTTCGTCGGATTCGGCTCAAAAAAAAACGGCTGAGATCGTGAGCAGCGCGACCGGCGCGGACGATGCGTTGACCGACGCGGTCCGCCGCGAATACCTGATGGAATATGCGCAGCAATGGGACGCGTTTCTCGACGACATTCGCACCGTGAGCGGTACGAGCCTTGCGTTCAATCTGAAGGTGCTGCGCAGCTTCGCGGCGCCCGATTCGCCGCTCGTGCGGCTGGCCCGCGCGGCCGTGCGCGAGACGACGCTCACGCAGCCGCTCGCTGCGTCGGACGGTTCGCTGCTGCAGCGGGCCGCCGACCAGCTCAATCAGAAGGCGGACAAGGCGTCGGGTATTCGGGCGTCGGAGCGCGTTGAACGGGAACTCGTCGACAATCACTTCGCGGCGCTGCGCGAGGTCGTGACGGGGAGCGTGGATGCGCAGTCCGATACGCAGCCTGTTGCCGCGCGGGCGGACAAGACGGGGCTGGATGGCGTCACCAACCTGCTGAACGACTATTACACGGCGCTCACCGTCGCCGACAATGCGTTGTCGAACAACAGCATGCCACCGGCGAGCGACGTCGCCGCGAAATTGAAAATGACGGCCGACACGATGCCCGCGCCGTTCCGCGCGGTATTGCTGCAGCTCTCGGCCGACGGCTCGCGCGAAGTCAATCAGGGGATTGGCCACCTGCTGTCGCGCCAGATGCAGGCGGTGGTGGGCGATACGTGCCGGCTGATCGTCGAGGGCACCTATCCGTTTTCACCGGACAGCACGCGGGACGTCGGCATCGACGATTTCACGCGGGTATTTGCGCAGGGCGGCTTGATCGACGACTTCTTCACGAAAACGCTTGCCCCGTTCGTCGACACGGCCGCGAAGCCGTGGCGCTACCGGACGCTGCCTGGCGCAACCGAACCCATGCGGGGACCGGACCTGGAGCCGTTCGAGCATGCGAAGGCCATTCGCGATGTCTTTTTCAACGATCCCGGCCACAAGCAACTGACATGGAAGGTCGACATCCGGATTCCCGAGCTTGACCCGACGATCATGAGTCTGTCGCTCGACATCGACGGACAGACTGCGCTCTATCAACACGGTCCGGTCGCGCCTTTCACGGTCACGTGGCCGGGGCCGCGCGGTGGCGTCCACACGGAAATCACGGCCAGCCCGCGGATTCGGCCGGACACGTCGACGATCGCAGCGGACGGACCGTGGGCGTTGATGCGCCTGCTCCAGAAAGGTCGCGTGGTGGACACGGCGACGCCGGGCCGTACGCGCATCGCGTTCAGTTTCGACGGTCGACAAGCGGCGCTCGACGTCGTGAGCGCCGGGAGCGTCGCGAATCCGCTCACGAGCGACGTGCTGAAGACGTTCCGGTGCCCCAGCACGATGTCGACGTTCAACCTGCCGGACAGCGGCCCGCCGCCGGGGTTGCCGCGAGGCATGTTGCCGGTGAGCACGGAAAGCGCCTCCCGCTGAATCGGAAGGAATCGATCGATGACTCTTTCGACATCTTGTCCGCAGGGCGACGCAAGAGCTGTGGCGTCGTTGCCTGTTGCCGCACGTCTCGAGGCTGCCCGGCAAGCGATCAACCCGCTACTCGAAGCGTCGCGCGTCCTGTTGCAGGCGTTGGCCGATACGCCGGAAACGCTCGATGCCGATGCGATCGCACAGCGGCGTCGATGGCTGGGGCACGAAGTTCGCCTCTTTACCTGGATCTGCAATGCGCTCCCGGTCCGACCCGAGCATGTCCGTTCCGCAAGCTATTGTCTGTGCTCCGCGCTCGACGAGGCGGCGATGCAGACGTCTTGGGGAAAGGGCGAAGCAACCGGCGTCGAATGGCAGGACAACTGCCTGGCGAGTGCGTTCGGACATGATCGTCAGGGCGGCGACCGTGTTTTCCGACTGATCGACGAGGCAATGCGCGATCCGCGTGCGAACCTCGATCTGATCGAGCTATACCAGAACGTACTCGATCTCGGCTTTCGTGGGCGCTACCGGTTTGAAGCCGGGGGGCAAAAGCGCCTGCAGGTCATTCGCGAACACGTACACGACGTGGTCACGACGGGGGGACACGGCGTGAATCGCGTCAGCAAGCCGCCGAAACGTCAGCGACAGACGGTCGATCCGTGGGTACGTCCCGTTTCGGTGCGTCGATCGCGAGCGAGGTTCGCCGGAGGTCTCGCCGTCGCGTTATTGCTGGGGGCCGGGGGCTACGCCGCGGTGGACCGGTGGGTTCACGCGAAATCGAGGCGACCGGCGTCGACGCTCGATGCACTGGTTCGCAATCTGGAACTGCGGCTGCGCGATGAAGTCGCGGCAGGGAATGTCGAACTGATTCGCGACGCCGGGCGCCACGCCGTGACGCTCCGATTCAGCGGAATGTTTGGGCCCGGCGACGCAACGGTGGCGCCGTGGGGCGCTTCGGTCGCGGCTTCGGCAGGCCGGGAAATCGCGACCGTGACCAAGGACGCGACCGTCCGAGTGGCAGGATATGCGGACAGCACACCGATCAGTTCGGCACGTCAAGCATCCAACTACGCGCTTTCCGAAGCACGTGCCCGGCACGTCGCCCAGATTCTCGCTGCGGCAGGCGTGCCGGCGCCGCGCATCATCGTCGAGGGAAATGGCGATGCCGATTCGCTGGCGGACAACGTTACCGCGTCCGGAAGGGCGAGAAATCGTCGTGTCGAAGTGACCATTACGGATTGACGTTCGATTGCGAGCGACAATTTCAGCCCTGAGCAGGCGACGAGTGCATGTCCAGCAAGATCACGGGCACAGCCGTGTTCGCGGGCCCAGTCACCGACTACCTTCTCGCCGAGGGAGGGAGAAGTCAGGGGCTCATGTAGTGGGAGCTGTTTGAGGACCCTGACACATTCAAACAGCCCCCGGCCTTTCATCTCATTGGCGTTTCTTATTGCTGCCGTTCCCACGCACGCGCCTGCTCGGCGCGCACGAACGCTTCCGACGAGGCCGGCAGCAGGTTGCGGAACGCGCCGCCGTCGCTGTCGATCACGTCGACCATCTTCGCGATCATTTCTTCCGGGTCGTGCTGTTCGAGCGGGAACGTCAACCGCTCGGGCGTCACGGTATGCACGGCCGGATCGTGCCAGCGCCGCGTCGTTTCCATCATCCGGTCGTTGAAGCCGGTGCGATACGGGCCCGGGTTCACGACCGCGACGCGGATGCCGTGCGGCGCCAGCTCCGCGTGCATCGCCTCGGCCACCGATTCGACCGCGTGCTTCGACGCGCAGTACGCGCCGGTGAACGGCCCCGTGATCAACCCCGCGATCGACGACACGAACACGATCTTGCCGCGTTTGCGCGCGAGCATCCCGCGTGCGATCTGCTGCGTGAGTTCGAGCGGCCCGAACACGTTCACGTCGAACAGCTCGCGCACGATCTCGATCGGCAGGTCGACGAGCGCGCCGGCTTCGCCGACGCCCGCGTTGTTCACGAGCACGTCGATGTCGAGTTCGGCGGCGCGCGCGCGATCGTAGGCCGACGTGACGTCGAGCTTCACCGCGCGCAACGCGGTGTCGCGCTGCGCGGCGGCGTCCGTCAGGGCGTCGATCTCGACGGCCGTGCGCACGCCGGCCGTCACGTCGTGGCCGCGTTCGGCGAGCCGCAGCGCGACTTCGCGGCCGAAGCCGGTGCCCGCGCCGGTGATGAAGATGCGTTTCCGTGTCATGTGCTTACCTCGTGGAGTGAAGGGTTGCCTGAAAAAGGTCGCGGCAGTGCTGCGCGATCGCGGCGTCTTCGTCGACGCTGCCGCCCGAGATGCCGATCGCGCCGACGCAGCGCCCGTCGCCGTCGACGAGCGGCTCGCCGCCGCCGAACGTGACCAGGCCGCCGTGACTGTGTTCGATGCCGCGCAGCGGACCGTCGCCCGACATCGCACCCAGCGCACCGGTCGACGTGCGAAAGCGGACGGACGTCAGCGCCTTGCGCTGCGCGAGGTCGATCGCGCCGAGAAAACAGTCGTCGGTGCGCACGAACGCGAGCAGGTTCGCGCCGGCATCGACGACGGCGATCGCGACGCCGGCCACCTGCAGCGACGCGGCATGCGCGAGCGCAGCGTCAATCGTGCGGCGGGCGACGGCGAGCGGCAGCGGAAGTGAGGCAGTGAGCGGGTTCATGCGAGGCTCCGAGGGACGACAGCGCCAGTGTAGGCAGTTGCGGTATATGGGAGAATCCGTATTCCGCTCGAAGCAGTTTCAAGTTTTTCTAATGATGAACAGACGATGAGCAGACGCGATCCGATGGCCGGCCTGCACGTGTTCGTGACCGTCGCGACGGCCGGCAACTTCACGCGGGCCGCCGCCGCGCTCGGCCTGACGCCGGCGGCCGTCAGCCTGGCGATCGGGCAGCTCGAGGGCGAGCTGAACGTGAAGCTGTTCAACCGCAGCACGCGCGGCGTGAGCCTCACCGAAGCCGGCCAACGCTACCGGCGGCAGACCGAGCCGGCATACCGGCAGGTCATGCAGGCACGGGACGAACTGAAGGATGCGCGCAGCGAGCCGAACGGGCTGTTGCGCGTGACCGCGCTGCCGCTCGCGCGCTTGCTCGTGATCGCGCCGGTGCTCGCCACGTTCCGCGAGCGCTATCCGAAAGTCCGGCTCGAAATTCGCTACGAGAACGAACTCGTCGACATCGCGAAGGACGGCTTCGACGCGGGGATTCGCCTGGCCGATCGATTGCAGCCGGGCATGATCGGCGTGCGGATCGCGCCTGCGCTGACGTGTGCACTGGTCGCGTCGCCCGGCTATCTGGCGCGGTACGGTGCGCCGGAATCGATTGCGCAGCTCGAGCATCATGCGTGCGTCCGTTTCCGGTTCTCGGAAAGCGGACGCCTGCATAAATGGCTGCTGCGCGACGGGCGACGCGACGTCGATCTCGATCCGGACGGCGTGTTCGTGACGAACGACGACGATGCGGTGATCGACGCGGCGCGCGCCGGTGTCGGCATCGCGTTCGCGTTCGTGCGCGAGCGGATCGAGCAGGACCTGCGCGACGGCACGCTCGTCGAGGTGCTGCCGGGCGCGTGCCGCACGCTGCCGCCGATGTGGCTGTACTACGTGAATCGCAAGCACATGCCGGCCAAGCTGCGCGCGTTCATCGACGTGCTGCGCGAGCGCGAAGGCGCGGGTGCGGCGTAAGCACGTCGGCCGCTCGCTGCAGCAATGGGTCCGGCGGCGCATGATGGCGGCTCCCCCCACGAAGCCATGGAGTCGCGTGATGACCGTATTCCCGCATTTTCCGATTCGAACGTTCGTGATTGCCGCCGCGCTGGCGGCCGCCGCGGTGTGCAGCGCAGCGGCCATCGGCCAGACGTCGACGGTGCCGGCCGGCACGGCTGTCGCAACGCCCGACAACGCGGTGCTGCTGACCGTGTTCCTGAAACACGACCAGTCGCGCCCGCTCGCCGAGTTGAATGCGCAGCTTGCGAAGCAGGGGTTCTACAAGGCGTTTCCGCCGCCGGGCGTCGAGGTGGTGAGCTGGACGGTGACGATGGGAATCGGGCAGATCGTCGTGCTGCGGCTGCCGGCGTCGCGGGTGCGCGAGGTCAATCGTGTGCTCGAGGATACGGCCTGGGGCGCGTACCGCACGGAGTTCTACCCGACATACGACTACAAGGCGATCGGGATGGGGGAGCATGAGCGGGCGAAGTAACGCGCGGTGGCGTATGTCCGTACCGGCGGTGCGCCGCGGAGGGGCGCAGCGAATCGGCCCGCCGCCATTCCGCACCGCGCCGCGCCCTCGCGTTTTCGTCCTCACCCGGCGGGCTCGGCGCGGTAAATTCCACCGAAATGCATCACAAGTCATTCATCCGATGAAAAAACGACCTCCGTTGCCGGTATGATGCGCACCTTGCGTTCGTGGGACGCACGGTTTCTTTATGCGTTTCGATGCGCGAGAAACCACAAATCCGCACAAAGGCGACGTGAAAGATTCTGTAATATAAGTTCCGTATACTCGTAAGTTCTGATCCAGGCGCCACGCCCGTCTTCGGCCGGCCGCCCATGCAGAACAACCAGACAGGTCGCCGCCCGGCCAACCCGCGCCGCGACACGCTATGCACCACCACTGAACACGTTATGTCTTCCCGCCACCCTGGTTCGCCCGGCCGTGCCGAGGCGGTGATCGCCCGTGCCCGGGCGCTGATCCGCCACGAGCGCGTGCTGTCGCCGCTGCTCGCGCTCGGCATCGGCCTGCTGCTGATCGTGGTTTTCCAGCATCTGTCGGAATCCGTCGACTACCGCTCGGTGATCCGCCAGTTGCGTCACATGTCCGTCGGCGAGTGGGGCGCGTCGCTCGCCGCGACGGCCCTCAGCTACCTCGCGCTCGTCGCCCGCGATGCCGTTGGCCTGCGCTATGTCGCGGCCAAGGTGCCGCGCGTCGCGTTGTGGATCGGCGCGATTGCCGGTTCCGCGCTCGGCAACGCGACCGGCTTCGGCGCGCTGACGGGCGGCGCGGTGCGCGCCCGCGTGTACGGCGTGTCGGGCGTCACGCCCGCCCAGATCGGCCGGATGACGGTGTTCACGAGCGGCACGCTGGCGCTCGCGATGGTGCTGATGACGGCGGTCGGCATGGTCTGCGTGCCGGAGGCGCTCGCCGCGATGCTGCACGTCGCGTCCGGCGTGCTCACGTGGACGGGCGCCGCGTTGCTCGTCGCGCTCGCCGCGCTGGTCGTGCTGTGCGGTAACACCGCACGCCCGGTCGTCACGCGCTTCAAATGGCTGTCGTTCGACGTGCCGGCGCGGCGCGATCTCGTCGCGCAGGTCGTCTACGCGGTGCTCGACGTCGTTGCCGCAGGCCTCACGCTGTGGGTGCTGCTGCCGGCGGCGCCCGTCGGCTTCCCGACCTTCATTACCGTTTACGCGGCCGCGTTGCTGCTCGGGATGATCGGCCATACGCCGGGCGGGATCGGCGTGTTCGAGGCGGCGATGGTCTTCACGCTCGGTCGCGAAGTGCCCGCGCACGCGATGGTCGCCGCGTTGATCGCGTATCGCGCGATCTACTTCGGCGTGCCGCTCGTGCTATCGGCCGGCCTGCTGGCCGGTTTCGAGGGCCGCGCGCTGCGGCGCCGGCTCGTGACGCGGCAGGCCGTGCGCGTGTCGCAGCTCGCGCCGGTGTTCCTGAGCCTCGTGACGTTCGCGGTCGGCGGGATGCTGGTGATCTCGAGCGCGACGCCCGCGTTCTGGCACCGGATCGCGATCCTGCGCCACATCGTGCCGCTGTGGGTGCTCGAAGGCTCGCAGGTGATCTGCAGCGTGCTCGGCGTCGCGCTGCTGTTCGTCGCGCGCGGGTTGCTGCGCCGGCTCGACGGCGCGTGGTGGATGACCTTCGCGTTGACGCTCGCGAGCCTCGCGCTGTCGCTGGCCAAGGGCCTCGCGTTCGTCGAGGCCGGCGTCCTCGGCACGCTGCTCGTGCTGCTGCTCGTCAGCCGTCGCCGGTTCAACCGTCATTCGTCGCTGCTCGCCGAGCGCTTCACGGTGAGCTGGTTCGTGTCGGTGGCGATGGTGCTGATGCTGGCCGTGTGGGTGCTGTTCTTCGCGTTTCGCGACGTGCCGTACACGCGCGATCTGTGGTCGCATTTCTCGTTCGATGCGCGCGCGCCGCGGGCGCTGCGCGCGACGCTCGCGTCCGGCGTGTTCGTCGCGCTGTTCGCGCTGTGGCAACTGCTGCGCCCGGCGCCCGGGCGTTTCGTGAAACCCGCGGAGCAGGACCTGATCGACGCGGAGCAGATCATTCGCGCGCAGGAGTGCAGCGACGCGGGCCTCGCGCTGATGGGCGACAAGTCGTTCCTGTTTTCCGAATCGCGTCGCGCGTTCCTGATGTACGCGAAGAACGGCCGCACGTGGGCCGCGCTGCACGACCCGGTCGGCCCGCGTGAAGAGTGGCCGGCGCTGATCAGCAAGTTCATCGCGCTCGCACACGCGCACAGCGGCCGCGCGGCGTTCTACCAGGTGCGCGCGAACGCGTTGCCGCTGTATCTCGACGCGGGGCTCACGCTGATGAAGCTCGGCGAGGAAGCGCATATCGCGCTCGACCAGTTCGACCTGAAGGGATCGAACCGGTCGCACCTGCGCTACGCGCTGCGCCGCGGCGACAAGGATGCGCTGACGGTCGAGGTGATCGCGCCGGGCGACGTGCCGGCCGCGCTGCCGGCGCTGCGCGACATCTCCGACGGCTGGCTCGACAGCCGCGATGCGCGCGAGAAGAGCTTCTCGGTGGCCGCGTTCCACGACGGCTATCTGTCGACGCAGTCGGTGATGCTGGTGCGTCAGGCCGACAAGCCGATCGCGTTCGTCACGTTCATGACGACCGACCTCAACACCGAGGCGACGGTCGGCGTGATGCGCCATCTGCCCGACGCATCGCCGTACGCGATGGAGTATCTGTTTACGCAGCTCGCGCTGCATCTGAAGGAAGCGGGGTTCCGCAAGCTGAGCCTGGGCATCGCGCCGTTCTCGGGGATGGGGGCGGCGAAGATGCCGTCGCCGTTCCACCGGCTCGGCCTGATGGTCTGGCGCTTCGGCGGCCGCTTCTACAACTTCCGCGGCTTGCGCGCTTTCAAGAGCAAGTTCGAACCGCACTGGGAGCCGCGTTATCTCGCGGCCTCGGGCTCGGTCGGCGTGTTCGTCACGCTCGCGGATCTGTCATTGCTGGCTGGAGGTCGGCGTTCATGATGTCGAAGAAGTTAATCGCGCGGGCGGCAGCCGCCTGCGCGGGAATGATGCTGGCCGGCGCCGCGTGCGCCGCGCAGCCGGCCGCAGTGAAAGCCGAAACCGTCTCCGGCGGCCGCTACGGGCCCGTGACCGTCACCCGGCCGAGCGGGCCGCTGCGCGGTTTCGTCGTGCTGTTCTCGCGTGAGGCCGGCTGGCATGCCGCCGATCAGCAGGCGGCCGACGCGCTCGCGAAAGCCGGCGCGATGACGGTCGGCGTCGATTCCGGGCGTTACGCGGCGAATCTCGCCGCGAAGCAGGAGGCCTGCCACCACCTCGACGGCGACGCCGAGGCGGTCAGCCATCAACTCGAACGGCTTGCGCAGTCGTCGCGCTATTTCACGCCGATCGTCGCGGGCGTGGGCCAGGGCGGCGCGATCGCGAAGCAGATCCTGTCGATGGCGCCGGAGAACACGATCGCCGGCGTCGTCGCGGTCGGTCCGGCCGCGAAGCTCGATCCGCGCTTCAAGCCGTGCCCGCCCGATTCGACGATCGTGCGCCGCGCGATGCCGGGTTTCGTCGAAACGGCTGCCGCGGGCGACACCGCGAAGCTCGTATCGCTCGTCACGTCGCACCTGCGCGACACCAGCAGCAGCGACGAACTCGACGTGTCGGACCTGCCGCTCGTCGAACTGCCCGCCAAGGGCGGCAGCGACCGGCTCGCGATCGTGATCTCGGGCGACGGCGGCTGGCGCGATCTCGACAAGACGATCGCCGAGGCGCTGCAGCGCGACGGCGTGTCGGTGGTCGGCATCGACGCGCTGCGTTACTTCTGGAGCGAGAAGCCGCCCGCGCAGGTGAGCCGCGATCTGGCCCGCGTGATGCGCACGTACACGGCGCGCTGGCATGCGAACCGCGTGGCGCTGGTCGGCTACTCGTTCGGTGCCGACGTGATGCCGTTCGCGTACAACCGGCTGCCGGCCGACCTGCGCGACAAGGTCGCGGTGATGTCGCTGCTCGGCTTCGCGCCGTCGGCCGATTTCCAGATCCGCGTGACGGGCTGGCTCGGCATGCCCGCGAGCGACAAGGCGCTGAAGGTCGCGCCGGAAATCGCGAAGGTGCCGCCGGCGCTCGTGCAGTGCTTCTATGGCGCGGAAGAGACGGACACGATGTGCCCGGCGCTCGCGAACACGGGTGCCGACGTGATCAAGACGCAGGGCGATCACCACTTCGGCCGCGATTACATCGCGCTCGAGAAGAAGATCCTCGGCGGGTTCGGCAAGCCGGCGGCGGCGCGCTGAACGCCGGCGGCGCCCGCGTGACGGCGGGCGCCGGCCGGTTTTGCTTCCGGTTCATCGTACGGGCGGCCAGCGAGCCGCCCGTTTCATTTTCCGGGCTGCGCTGCCGCGTCCTGCGGCGGCATCGTCGTTCTCGCATCGCGCTGATAGAAGCCCGGAAACCGGTCGAGCTGCCGCCGTGCGGCCGTGAGGTCGGTGTCGTCGCCGAGCACCGCGCTCGAAAACCCCGTGCGTTCCATCAGCAGCAACTGGTCGACCAGGACGTCGCCGGTTGCGCGCAGGTCGCCGGCGAAGCCGTAGCGCTTGCGCAGCAGGTAGGCCTGGCTGTATGCGCGGCCGTCGGTGAACGACGGAAACTGCAGATCGATGCGCTCGGCCTGCGCGATGCGCGCGGCGAGCGGCGGCAGTGCCTCGTCGTTGCCGATCGTCAGCGTCGTCGCGCCGTGCTGCTCTGTATCGTCGGCATGGTCGGCCGGCGTCAGCAGCCGGATGCGTTCGTTTGCGTTCGCGATCTCGTGGTTCATACGGGTTCTTCCTGATGACGCGCGGCGTTCGCGGCGGCCTTGAACGGCTCCGTTCCGACGCGGCGCACCGTGTCGATGAATCGTTCGCAGCGGCCGTTCGCGTCGACGCGCGCGTCGAGATACGCGTTGACGATCGCGTCGACGACGTCGACGATCTCGTCCGCCGAAAACGACGGGCCGATCACCTTGCCCGGCCGCGCGGGGCCGCTTGCGATCGAGCCGTCCGACCCGCCGAGCGTGACCTGGTACCACTCCGCGCCGTCCTTGTCGACGCCGAGGATGCCGAGGTGGCCGCTGTGATGATGGCCGCACGAGTTGATGCAGCCGCTGATGTGCAGGTCGAGGTCGCCGATGTCGTGCAGCAGGTCGAGATCGTCGAAGCGCTCGGCGATCGCGTCGGCGACCGGAATCGAGCGGGCGTTCGCGAGCGCGCAGAAATCGCCGCCCGGGCACGCGATCATGTCGGTCAGCAGCCCGACATTCGCGCTCGCGAGCCCGATCGCGCGGGCGTTTTCCCACAGCAGGAACAGGTCGTCGACGTGTACCCACGGCAGCACGACGTTCTGCGTGTGCGTGACGCGCGCCTCGCCGGCCGAGAAGCGGTCGGCGAGATCGGCGAGCGCGTCGAGCTGGTCCGGCGACGCGTCGCCGGGCGCCTGCAGGCGGCGCTTGAACGACAGCGTGACGATGCGCAGTGCCGGGTCGCGATGATCGGCGACATTGCGGGCGAGCCAGCGCGCGAACGCCGGATGACGGCTCGCCTGCGCGGACACGCGCGCGTTGGCGTCCGCGAGGTCGAGCGTGCGCGGCTTCAACCGCGGCGGGACGAACGACGCGGCGACGCGATCGAATTCGGCCTGCGGGATCGTGTGCGGGCCGCCGTCGTGGACGACGATCTGGCGGAACTCTTCCTCGACGTCGTCGATGTAGCGTTGCCCTTCGGTCTTCACGAGGATCTTGATCCGCGCCTTGTACTTGTTGTCGCGCCGCCCGTAGCGGTTGTACACGCGGACGATCGCCTCGACGTAGTTCATCACGTGCTCCCACGGCAGGAACGCGCGCAGCAGCATCGCGATCGTCGGCGTGCGGCCCATCCCGCCGCCCACGCTCACGCGAAAGCCGAGCGCGCCCGCGTCGTCGCGCACGAGCTTCAGCCCGACGTCGTGCCAGTCGGTCGCCGCGCGGTCTTCGGTCGCGCCCGTGATCGCGATCTTGAACTTGCGCGGCAGGAACGCGAATTCCGGATGCAGCGTCGTCCACTGGCGCATCACTTCGGCGAACGGGCGCGGATCGGCGATCTCGTCCGGCGCGACGCCCGCGCGTTCGTCGCACGAAATGTTGCGGATGCAATTGCCGCTCGTCTGGATGCCGTGCATGTCGACGGTCGCGAGCAGGTCCATCACGTCGGCCGCCTTCGCAAGCGGAATCCAGTTGAACTGCACGTTGGTGCGCGTCGTGAAGTGCGCGCTGCGGGTTGGCAGGCGCAACGTGCCGAGCAACGCCTGGGCGTCGCACGCGGCGCGGTAGGCGGCGTCGTCGGGTACGTCGTAGTCGCGCGCGATCCGCGCGAGCATGCGAAGCTGCGCGCTCGACAACTCGCCGTACGGCACCGCGACGCGCAGCATCGGCGCGTGGCGCTGCACGTACCAGCCGTTCTGCAGGCGCAGCGGCCGGAACGCGTCCTCGCCGAGCGTGCCTTGCTGCCAGCGTTCGAGCTGGTCGCGGAACTGGGCGGCGCGGCTGTGCACGAGCGCCCGGTCGAAATCGGTATATCGATACATGACGTGATACGCGAGAGGCGCCACGGCGAATGGCGCGCGGCGCGGGAAGGCGTTGCGACGGATGTCAGGCAACGGAAGACAGCGTAGGGAACGCGATGCGGCGCGACAAGCAGCAGATCGGAACGAAAAAGGCGCAGCAGATGGCCGGCGGGGCGCCGGCGTGGGCCGGGCATGCGCGCATGCCCGTGGCCGAGGTCATGCGTCGACGACGAGCGCCGGATCGAGCGCGCGAATGCGCTGGTCGATGAAGTAGCCGCCGCCTTCCTGGTAGCGCAGGAACAGGCGGCCGCACGCGCGACAGCGGCTGACGGCGCAGCGGTTGTACGGGAAATGGCGCGGCGCGATCGGCGCGTCGTCCGACGCGTAGCGCGTGCCGGCCGGATGATATTCCGCGTAGGTCGGCTCGGGCTCGCCCGGCGGGATGAGCGTGGCCACTTCGATCAGTTGGGTGTCCGGCAGCGACAGCGGCAGGGTCGTCCAGCCGGCGAGCGAGGTCTTCGTGCACGTGCACGGCAGCGTGACGTGCGCCGCTTCGGCCGTCAGTTTCAGCAGCGCGTCGTGATCGAGGTAAGGCAATTGGCTCATGGGCAATCGGGAAAGGGCGGCGGGACCTGCAATGTAACCCGCGTACGGATCGTCTGCATGGCCGTGACGTGGCCGGCGCAGCGCGCGTTGCGCGATCAGCCTGCCTTGCGGACCGACGGCTGCGCGACCAGTTCGCCGAGCACGCGGATCGCGCGCTCGATGTCGCGGCTCCACGGATGGCCGAAGTTCACGCGTACGCAGCGCTCGAAGCCGTGCGCGGCCGAAAACAGCGGGCCCGGTGCGAAGCTGATACCGCGTGCGATCGCCTGGCGATGCAGCTCCATCGCGTCGATCGCGTCGGGAAACGCGAGCCACAGGAAATACCCGCCGTCGGGCCGCACCCATTCGACGCCGGCCGGCAGCCAGCGCCGCAGCGCGTCGTCCATCCGGTCGAGCTGCGTGTGCAGCGCGCCGCGCAGCTTGCGCAGGTGCCGGTCGTAGCCGCCGTGCTCCAGATAGTTCGCGATGCCGGCCTGCGCGGGAATGCTGGCCGACAGCGTCGTCATCAGCTTGAGCCGCTGCACCTTCTCCGCGAACCGGCCCGCGGCGGCCCAGCCGATCCGGTAGCCGGGCGCGAGCGTTTTCGAGAACGAACTGCAGTGCATCACGAGGCCATGACGGTCGAACGCGCGGGCGGGCAGCGGATAGTCCGGGCCGAAATGCAGTTCGCCGTACACGTCGTCCTCGATCAGCGGCACGTTGCGCGCCGCGAGCAATTCGACGAGCGCGCGCTTTTTTTCGGCGGTCAGCGTGACGCCGGTCGGGTTCTGGAAATTGGTCATGAACCAGCACGCGCGGATGTCGTGCCGGTCGAGCGCGTTCGCGAGCGCATCGAGATCGAGGCCCGTGCGCGGATCGACGGGAATCTCGACCGCGCGCAGGTCGAGCCGCTCGATCGCCTGCAGCGCCGCATAGAAGCCCGGTGCTTCGACGGCGACGACGTTGCCGGGGCGCGTCACCGCCATCAGGCACAGGTTCAGTGCTTCGAGCGCGCCGTTCGTGACGACGATTTCGTCGATCGGCTGCGAGATGCCGGTCGCGAGATAGCGCCGCGCGATCTGCTGGCGCAGCGCCTCGTTGCCGGGCGGCAGGTCGACGACCGTGCTCCACGGGCTCACGAGCCGCGTGGCCTGCGCGAGCGACTTCGCCAGGCGTGGCAGCGGAAACAGCTGCGGCGCCGGGAATGCGGAGCCGAGCGGCACGATGCCGGGCTGCGTGGCCGCATCGAGCACGGAGAACACGAGGCTGCTGATGTCGACCTTGCGCGTGACGCCGGCGCGGCTCGCGCGGCGTTTCGTCGTCGGGCTCGCGGCCGGCTGGGCGCCCGGCGCGACGTAGTAGCCCGAGCGTTCGCGCGCGCGGATCAGTCCCCACTGTTCGAGCAGGTAGTACGCGCGAAACACCGTCGACTGGCTGACGCCATGCTGCGCGATGATCTGCCGCAGCGACGGCAGGCGCGTGCCGACTGCAAGGTTGCCGTTGCGGATGTCGTCGGCGATCGTATGGGCGAGGGTTTCGTAGCGTTTCATCGGCGTGGGCGGAGCGCGTCGTCGCCGTGCGCGGGCCGGAGCGGCGCCGCGCCGGCGGGCGCGGCACATTGTCCGATGCGCGGCCTGAAAAGGAAAGGCGCGGGTGTGTCGGCCGCGCCGTCCCGCTGCGTCAGGCCGCGTTCGGCTCGGCAATCGGCCCGCTGCTGCCGCGCGGCGGCGGCGGCACCGGCTCGACCTTGCCGACCACGACGACGCACAGCCCGCCGGCCACCGCGAGCGGCGCCACGAACGAGCCTGTCGCGATCGACAGCATCACGTCGGTGAAGGTCGTGATGAAGATGCCCGCGAAATTGCCCGCGCAGTTCCGGATGCCGCCGCGCGATGCGACGTGCGCGGGCGTCGGCGCGACCCCCACACGGGCCCCTGTAATGGGGGACGTTCGGCCGTGAGGCCCGCGAATATGCGCGATGTGCGGCTTGTTCCGATTGCGTGACCCTGCGTTTTATGGTCTCGTTGCGGGATATCGCATCGACTCAAAAAAGGACAGTCGGATGCAGGCGGCCGATTCACGCGGGGTCCGATTGATCAGGGGAATCGGCGCATGCGCGCGCGCCCGCGGCGCCGTGCGCATGCTGCTCGTCATATCGATGCTGCGCTGGCTCGCGCCCGCTCTGCCGGCCTTCGCCGTCTCTCCCGAAACCGTCAACGACAACGTGCTGCGCGTGCTGGCCTGGCCCGGTTACGCGGATAGCGATATCGTCAGCGCATTCGAGACGCAGTTTCATGTGCGCGTCGAAGTGACGCTGGTCGATTCCGACGAAGCGCTGTGGACGCGGATGCACAGCGCGTCGCCGCCGCCGTACGACGTGCTGGCCGCGAACACGGCCGAGATCCAGCGCTATGCGCATGAACGCCTGCTCGCGCCGATCGACCTGACGCATATCCCGAACCGGCGGCGGCAATTGCCGAATTTCCAGCAGCTCGCGACGATCGGCGGCCTCGTGCAGGACGGCGCGTCCTACGCGATCCCGTTCACGTATTCGTCGATGGGGCTGATCTACGACCGCAAGCAGGTGCCGGCCGCGCCGCGCTCGATGCGCGAGTTGTGGAACCCGCGCTATCGCGGCAAGGTGCTCGACTTCAACAGCGCGCAGCACAATTTCTCGTTCACGGCGCTGGCGCTCGGCTATCCCGATCCGTTCCGCCTGTCGCCCGCGCAGACGCTTGCCGTGGCCCGCAAGCTGATCGACTTGCGCCGCAACCTGCTGACGTACTACACGCTTCCCGAGGAAGCGACCGCGCTGTTCATCCAGCATCGCGCGGCGCTGATGTTCGGCAACTACGGCACGCAGCAGGTCGAGCAGTTGCGTCGCGCCGGCGCGGACGTCGGCTACGTGATCCCGGACGAAGGCGCGCTCGCGTGGCTCGATTGCTGGGCCGTCACGCGAGGCGCGCGACGGCCGGAGCTTGCCTTCGCGTGGATCAACTACATGCTCGAACCGGCGATCGGCACGCTGCTGACCGAGCGTCAGGGGCTCGCGAACACGCTCGAGCCGCGCGGCCTGGATACCGGGCGCCAGCATCTCGTGTGGCTTCAGCCGGTGGAGGACATCGCGCGCCGCGAGTCGCTGTGGAGCCGCATCGTGTCGGGCGATCGGCCGGAGCGGTTCGCAAAATGATCCGGCTCGGGCTCACGTCGAAGCTGTCGGTGCTGTTCGCGTGCATCGGCGTGATCGCGTCGGGCACGACCGGCTACTACGCGTATCGCGCCAACCGCGCGATGCTCGTGCAGGAAGCGCAGCACAGTCTGCTGATGTCGACGCAACTGCTCGGGCAGCGCTTCACGACCGCGCTCGCCGACGTTGCGGACGACGCGCTCGTGCTCGCGCAGTTGCCGTCGTCCGCGGCCGTCGCGGGCGGCGACAATGCGGACAACGCGCGACGCATGCGGCTCGAGCAGGTGTATTACAGCTTCATGAGAAATCATGCGGAATACCTGCAGATCCGCCTGATCGCGAGCGGGCATTTCGGGATCGAACGCATTCACGTGGATCGCGATGCGCGCGGCATCGTCGTGCTGCCCGAAAGCGCGTTTCAGGAGAAAGGGCAGTTCTCCTACGTATTCGATACGCTCGCGACGGCGCCCGGCCATATCTACCTGTCGCCGATCGTGATCAATCACGAGACGGGATCTCATGCGGCGCAAGGGCTGCCGATCCTGCGCGTCGGGACGCCGGTGGTCGACGCGTCGGGCCAGACGGTCGGCGCGCTCGTCGTCGATGTCGAACTCTCCCGGGTGTTCGACCGGATCGAACGCGATCTGCCGGACGACTATGCGGTTTATCTCGCGAACGAGTGGGGTGATTTTCTCGTGCATCCCGATCCGGAACAGGCGTTCGGTTTCGATCGCGGCCGGCGCGTGCTGATGCAGGACCGTTTTGCCGTCACGCGCGTGCTGTTCGACGGCGGGCGCACGAACGTGACGCTCAATGGACTCGCGCAGCCCGATCAGGCGCCGGGCCAGATGTTCGCGTTCGTGCGCACGCCGTTCGGGCACGACGAGGGCAGCCGCTTCGTCGTGCTCGGGATGGCGCGCCCGCTGGCCGACGTGCTCGCGCCGGACGGCATGCTGGGCGAACGGATCGTCAGGATGGTGCTCGTGTCGAGCGTGCTGGCGGTGATTCTCGCGATCCTGTTCGCGCGTGCGATCACGCGGCCGCTGCAGGCGCTCGCGCGCGCGGCGACGCACGTGTTCGACGATTCGGCTGCCGAACGGCTGCCGGTCGCGCGGGCCGACGAGATCGGCGTGCTCGCGCGTTGTTTCGACAGCATGCGCGTCGAGATCCGCACGCAAATGGCGATGCTGCGTGCGAAGCAGCAGGAGCTCACGCATCTCGCCGGTCACGACCCGCTGACCGGCCTGCCGAATCGCCTGCTGTTCATGGAGCATCTCGATGCGGCGATCCGGCATGCGGCCGCGGCGCGCGAGGGGCTGGCGGTGATGTTCGTCGATCTCGATCGCTTCAAGCAGATCAACGACCAGCACGGCCACTCGGCCGGCGATCGCACGCTCGTCGCGGTCGCGAAGCGGTTGAGCCAGGTGCTGCGCGGCGACGACATGGCTGCACGGCTCGGCGGCGACGAATTCATCGTGCTGATTTCGGACGTGCATTCACCGGCGGTGATCGGCGATGTCGCGACGCGCATCCAGATCGTGATGGCCGAGGAGCTGGAGTTCGACGAAGGGCGCATGGCCGTCGGCGCGAGCATCGGCGTCAGCGAGTTTCCCGCGGACGGCGCATCGGCCGAGGAGCTGCTCGTCAAGGCCGACGCGGCGATGTACGCGGCGAAGGCCTCCCCGCAGTGCGTGTGCGTGCGCTATCAGGATCTGGTCCGCGGCGGCGTGCCCGACGGGACCGACCGTGCCGCATCGAGCAGCAGCGACTGACGGCGGGGCGAAACGCGACGAGCCCGTCGCGGGACGGGCTCGTCACGGATGCGGGCTGCACGCGCAAGGCGCGCAGCGGCACGCTTAGTGGCCGAAGTAGACCGAGTCGCGCGGGCTGTGTGCCCGGCCGACCGGTGCGCCGCCTTCGACGGTCGCGGCCGGTTGCGCACCGTAGCCGCTGTTGTCGATGCTCTGCACGCGGGCTTGCGCGGCCTCGAGGTCGGCCGGGTAGTGCGGGCTCGCCTGGCTGGGCTTGTAGCCGGCCTTTTCGAGCTGGACCAGTTCGTTGCGCACTTGGGCGCGGGTCACGGTGCTTTGCGCGAATGCGCCGAACGAGGCGGACAGGGCGACGGCGGCAACGACTGCGGAAACGAGCGATTTCATGATGACCTCCGATGTTTATTGGCTTTCCGCGTTCGACACCATGTCGTCAGCGGTTGAATACATCGTAGGCGTCGGCTCACCTAGGGTAAACGTGACTTTCAGCGAAAGATCGTTGCTTTACGGGTAATAATTCGACGCAAACGCGATCCGTCCCCATGCTGTATTGCGAGAATGGCAAGCAATCGCGGGAGAAGTGGGGGCGGCGGCTGGGGCCCGCGCCGGACGGTAAACGACGGGGCGAAGAGCTCACGGCGGAACCGCAGGGCTACAGCGCTGCCGGATCAGACCCCGTCGTCGTCGATTTCCTTGCGCTCGCGACGTTCCTCGTTACCGCGGCGCGCGCGCAGGCGCTGGCGCGACAGGACGGCAATCACTTGCTGGGTCGGCGCGCCGGACGGCAGCTCGTTGCGGATGCGATCGGGCACCATCGGCAGGCCCGCGCGCTGTCGGCGCAGCGCCTTGGCGATCGCGCGGCGGCATTCGTCGCCGTGGCAATCCCATTCATCGCGGATTCTCTGGCAATAACGACATTGTTCCATCCGAATAGTCTAACGCGTCTTCGGGAATGGAGCAGGGCGTGGCGCCGGACGGATGACGCGCTGGGCGGTTGACGGCCCGCGGTACAGGCGCGTCGCAGCTTTCGGAACCCCTGCGCGATCCCGCTCGCGCCCGACGTATGACCGTCGAACCGGTTCAATATAATTCAACAGAACTGGCTGCCTCATGCGCGGCGTGCATATCCCCGAACGAAAGGAAATCCGATGACGCTTGCCCAGTTGCAGGCCCTGGCCGCCGTGGTCGAACTCGGCTCGCTGACGGCCGCGGCAGACCGGCTCAGCCGCAGTCAATCCGCGATCAGCCACGCGCTGACGGAGCTGGAGGACATCACGCAGGTCAAGCTGCTCTGGCGCGACCGGCAACCGGTCGTCCTGACGGCGGCCGGCGAACGCCTGTGGCCGTATGTCCAGAGCGTGGTGCGGGAAGCGCAGCTGCTGCGCCAGCAGTTCAGCCTGTCGCGCGGCAAGCTCGAAGGGAAACTGGTGGTCGCATCGCTGCCCAGCGTGTCGCTGGCGTTCGTCGTGCCCGCGCTCGAGGCGTTGAAGGACATGCACCCGGGTGTATCGGCGGTGCTGCTCGAAGGTACGGACAGCGAAGTCGAAGGGTGGATCGACGACGGGACGGCCGACGTCGGCGTGGTGGCCGGCACGAAGACGTTCGCGCACCACCTGCCGCTGCTCGACGAGGATTTCGTCGCGGTCGCGGCAGACGATCTGTTCGCGAGCCGCAAGAGCGTGTCGGCCAGGCAACTGGCCGCGGCGCCGTTCATTTTCTCGAAGGCGGGGTGCGGGCCGGTGATCGCGGATTACTTCGCGCGCGGCGGCGTGCCGCTTCGGGCCGCGTTCAACGTCGTCGAGATGCGCACGATCCTGTCGATGGCGGAGGCCGGCATGGGCGTGTCGATCGTGCCGCGCATCACGCTCACGTACACGCCGTTCGGCGGCCGCGTGCTGGCGCTGTCGCCACGGCTGCATCGCTCCGTGCGACTGGCGTGGAATACCGCCGGCAATGCGGTTGCCGATGAGTTCGTGCGGCTCGTCGACGCGCAGCGTCCGAAGGCCGAAAAGACGATCCGGACGCGCGCGAAAAAGGGCAAATAGCGAGCGGCGAACGCGATGAACGGCGCTCATGGGCGACGTGCAGTTTATTCATGCTGACGATGGCCGGGATGCAATACATTGTTCCTACCTCGTCATCGATCCCGAAGGAGTGTGCCGTGCCGGCCCTGCCCATCCTGTTTGCGTTCGGACTCGTGTCGCTCGGCATGGCGCTGACGCCCGGACCGAACATGATCTATCTGGTGTCGCGCTCGATCTGCCAGGGCCGCCGCGCCGGGCTGGTCTCGCTCGGCGGTGTCGCGCTGGGATTCGTGTTCTACATGGTGTGCGCGGCAGTGGGCATCACCGCGCTGCTGATGACCGTGCCGTATGCGTACGATGCGCTGCGCGCGGCCGGCGCGCTGTATCTGGCCTACCTCGCATGGCAGGCGCTGAAGCCGGGCGGGCGCTCCGCGTTCCAGGTCCGGCAGTTGCCGCACGACAGTCGCGTCAGGCTGTTCATCATGGGCTTCGTCACGAACCTCGCGAACCCGAAGATCGCGGTGATGTATCTGTCGTTGCTGCCGCAGTTCATCGTGCGGGGGCACGGCAGCGTGCTCGCGCAATCGCTGGCGCTCGGCTGCGTGCAGATCGCGGTGAGCGTCAGCGTCAACGCGCTGATCGCGTGCGCGGCCGGTTCGATCGCGGGTTTTCTCGCGGGACGGCCGCGCTGGGCGGCGGTTCAGCGCTGGCTGATGGGCACGGTGCTGGCCGGGCTGGCCGTGCGGATCGCGCTGGAATCGTGAAGCTAGCGCGCGTCGATCAATGGTTCCGGGAATCGCCGGCAGCGATCCGGCGTTGTGTCGACGGCACCCGGCATCGTCACCCTTGGCAATTGCTCTTCGCTTCCTTGGCGATCGGCACGGGCTCGGTCGTGTCACGACGCCGTCCGCGCGTCGCGAGCCAGCACAGGATCGAGCCGCCGCACACCATCGACGCGCCTTGCCAGAATTCCGCCGACAGCGGCGCGTGCAGCAGCGTCGCGGCGAGGGCGGCGGCGAGCACCGGCGTGAAGTACGATGCGCCGACGATGACCGTCACGTTGCCGTGCATGATGCCGGTGTTCCAGGCCGCATAGCCGAAGCCGAGTGCCGACGCCGCCAGCACGAGATACGCGACCGCACGCAAACTGAACGTCATGCCGCCACCGCCTTCGATCGCGAACTTGATCCAGAGCACCGCGGCGACCAGCATGAAGAACGGCGTGACGCCGTTCTTGCCGTCGGCGATGCGCGCGGTCACCGTGCAATAGGCGGCCCAGATCAGCGCGCCGAAGAACGCCAGCCCGTAGCTCAGCGGATTGTCCGCGACGTTGCGCAGCATGCCGGCCGGATCGAGCCCCTGGTCGCCGCCGAGCACCCAGCAGATGCCGAGCATCGACAGCAGGACGCCGGGCACGACCAGCAGGTTCGCGCGCTGCTTGTTGAACACGATGGCGGCGACGAGCGTGAGGCTCGGCCACAGATAGTTGACCATCGCGACTTCGATCGCTTGTCGAGCGTTGCTCGCATAGCCGATCGACAACGACAGGCACACCTCGTACGACACGAACAGCAGCCCGCCCCACAGCAGATAGTTTTTCGGGAACCGGCTCAGGTCGGGGAAGCCGATCGAAAACAGCAGAAGCACGGACGCCACCGTATAGATCATCGCCGCGCCGCCGGTCGCGCCGAGGTTTTCGCTGACCCCGCGCACGAGCGCGACCACCGACGCCCATAACAGCACCGCGCCGAGCCCGACGAGCGTTGCGTTGTTCTTGCGTTTGATGTTTGCTGCCTGTTTCAACATGCTGATTCGATTTCGGATGATTCGGGTCGGCTCGCGCATGCCGTCATCGCGAGCAGCGATACAAAACGGAGATTTCGCCGGAAGCGCGCATTTTACGGGGGCGCAGCCGTCGCGGCGATTCAGCCGGACCGGCGTGTCCGGTCGATTCGGTCGTGCGAGCCGATCACGCGTCGTCGATACGCCACGGTGCACCGATTTCCGACAGCGCACGTCCGATCGAATCGAGCATCGCGTTCCGCGTCGGGCCCAGCGTCGTGACAAGGAGGAAACCGGCTGCTTCGATCGACAGATCGATGAGCGGCCAGCCGTTGGCCGCATCGCGAATTTCAAGCCGTCGTTCGTGTGGATCGACGTCGATGTCGACGTCGCCATGCGCTTGTCGCAGCACATTGGCGATGGCGTCGAATGCGTCGGCCGAAGGGGGCGTGCGAATGCGGTATTCGAAACTCATCTGCGTGGACCGGTGTGCGAGGCGGGCAGTCTAACCCGCGCCGTGCTTCCCGTCCGTCGACTGTAACGCATCGGGCGCCCACCGCAGCGGGCGCCCGATGCGTCGATCACCGCTCGCGCCGCTTCTTGCTCAGCTCGATCGTCTCGAACAGCTCGTATTGCGCGGTCGGGTGCTGGTCGGCGCCCGGCGCGTGGTAGTAGCGCATCGTGATCGTCGTGTGGCCGCCCGGCTTGCCCGGATCGTGATCGAACACCGCGATCCCGTAGCCGGTGCCCGTATCGCGGCGCGCGGACCAGATCGCATCCTCGAGCGCATCGGCCGGCTGGCGCACGAACGTGTTCGGCGCGGTGCCCCGCACCGGCCGGTTCGGCTTCGTGAATACCTTCGCCTGCGCAAAGCCGGTCGACGGGTTTTCGCCGTACACGTCGAGCGGCGCGCTGGTGCCGCCGCCGCCGAGGATCAGGTGGATCGTGCCGTGGCTCGTGTCGAACTTCGTGCGGTCGGGATCGTTCGAGCCGACCGGGCGCGGCTGCAGCGTCTCGACCACTTCGCCGGTCTTCGCGTCGACGCCCGCGCGGTGATTGCAGCCGCGCACCGGGTAGCTGCGCTCGTAGTCGTGATCGTGGCCGCACAGCACGAGATCGACGCCGTAACGGTCGAACAGTGGCAGCCACGCTTCGCGAATGCCCTTGTCGGACCCGTTGCCCGTCTTCGACGAACTGAGCGCGTCCTGGTGCATCTGCACGACGATCCAGTCGATGTCGTCGTCATGCGCGGCATGGCGCAGCGTGCGCTCGAGCCAGCGCGTCTGCTCGCCGTTGCTGTAGCCGCGCACGTAGAACGACGTGCCGGGCTCGATCGGCGGTCGGCCGGTGCTCGCGGCCGGCACGAGCGGCGCGGGGCCGCCGACGAACGCGGCGGCATCCTGGTACACGACGTCGTCTGCGTCGAGCGACACGAACAGCACGGAGCTCACGCGGAAGCTGTACCAGCGGCCCGGAAAGTGCGTGCCGTTTTCCGGCAGCGTATAGCGCGCGAGGTACGAGTCGAGCCCTTGCGGGCCGTTGTTGAACTCGATCTCGTGATTGCCGGGGCACGGCATCCACGGGCGATTCGCGGCCGACGTCTGGTTGTTGTTGCCGAAATCGCGCCACACGTCGGGCTGGTGCGCCGGGTTCAGGTTCGCGTAGCAGAGGTCGCCGTTCAGCAGGTGAAACAGCGGCTGGAACTGCTCGACGGCCTGCACCGCGAAGCGGCTCTGCGGCGACGACAGGACCCACGCACCGTTCGGCGTCGCGAGGTCGCCGTAGCTCGTGAAACGGAACGGCGCCCGGCCGCGCGGCGCGGTCGAAAAATTCGCGGAGAACGGCTGTGCGGCGTTGCTGTCGTTGTCGGCCGTGATTTCGTAGCGGTAGCGTGTGTCGGGCTTCAGCCCGTGCACGCGCGCGTGATACGCAAACACGGTCTCGCCGTTCAGGCCGTCGGTGTACAGGCGCTGGACGCCGTGCACGGTGCGCGGCGGCTCGCCGTCGGCGACGATGCGCGCGCGCGGATTGACGGCCGCGGCGAGCGATGCCCACGAGATCACGACTTCGGACGTCGGGTCGTTGCCCCACGTCAGGTGAACCTGTTCGGGCGTGCCGTCCGGATTCGACGCGGCAGCGCGGGCGACCGCGAGCCCGCCGGCGGCGGTTGCGAGGCCGGAGACGCCCGCGAGTTTCAGGAAGCCGCGACGCGACACGGAAGCGGCCGGCTCGTTCGGCTGATCAGGGGAGGTGTCCTGGTTCGACATGGTCGGTGTGTTCGTTGATGGGACGCGAGAGGGGAGCCGCACGGCCATGCGCGAGCGCGGCCGGGGCGTGGGCCGGAAACGAGCGGGATCCCGGTCGCATGCATTGTCGAAGGGCAGTTTTGCCGCGTTGTGACAGTTCGCAACCCGGCGTGTGCGCTGGCCGATACATAGGGTCCCGCGCCGCGCGGCCTCCGCGAAAATTATTCGCCGATGTCGCGACGGATTTCTCCCGCCTGCTCCGTTTAACGCATGAACGACCGCTTCCGGTCAATCCCATTACTTCGGAGTCTTTCATGAAACTTTCTGTTCCATTGCGATGGGCTGCCGGCTGCATGGCTGCGTTCGCGACGTCCGCCGTATTCGCGCAGGCCGTCATCGTCGCGCCTTTTGCGCCGCCGCCGCCGCGCGTCGAAGTGATGCCGGCGCCCCGGGCGGGCTACGTCTGGGACCAAGGGCACTGGCACTGGCGGCAGGGCCGTTACGTGTGGATTCCGGGCCACTGGCAGATCGTGCGGGTCGGTTACCACTGGGTGCCCGGGCATTGGGCGGCGCGCGGCCCGGCCTGGCGCTGGGTGCCGGGCCACTGGGCCTGACGGGCCCTGACGTGCACGCCGCCGCGCGTCGAAGCGATGCGCGCGCGGCGGATTCTTCATGCAACATCATGAGTCGAAGCGATGCTTTTTCGAACCATCGTGATACTGGCGGCCGCGGCCCTCGTGCTGGCCGGCTGCGTCGTGGTGCCGGCCCGTCCGGTGTATTACCGGCCCGCGCCGGTCGTCGTATATTGAGCGCGCCGGCCGACGGTCGCGCGGCCGGCAGACAGGATCGACATGCGGCGTGAACCGGATGTCGATGAAACCGGCACGGCCGATGCCGTGTGCGACGCCTGGCGCGACGCGCGCGGAGATCCCGAACCATCGGAACCGTCGGCATGGCGCCGTCCGGCGATGGCCCGACGCATGCAAGGAGAGCACGACGATGAGCTTCAGCCGGGCGGCGGGTCCTTCTGCCGTGACAATGCGGCGCCCGCGCGCCGCGCAACGGAGCAGGCGGCGTTGAACGATCGCGGCGACCGCGATCCGGACGCGGAACTCGTCGCGCGCGTCGGCGCACGCGATGCATCGGCGGTGCGCGTGCTTGTCGCACGCAAGCTGCCGCGGCTGCTCGCATTGGCGACGCGCATGCTCGGCGACCGGAACGAAGCCGAGGACGTCGCGCAGGAGACGTTCTTGCGAATCTGGAACCAGGCGCCGCGCTGGCGTGAAGGCGAAGCCCGCTTCGACACGTGGCTGCATCGCGTCGTGCTGAACCTGTGCTACGACCGGTTGCGCAGCCGGCGCGAGGAGCCCGGCGACACGCTGCCCGACGTGCCCGACACGCAGCCGGAGCCGGCCGTGCATGCGGAACTGCGTTCGCGCGACGCGCGCGTGCGGCAGGCGCTGGCCGCGTTGCCGCCGAGGCAGCGGGAAGCGCTGGTGCTCCAGTACTATCAGGAAATGTCGAATGGGGAAGCGG
Organism: Burkholderia sp. AcTa6-5; assembly: GCF_017815075.1. Taxonomy (NCBI): domain Bacteria; kingdom Pseudomonadati; phylum Pseudomonadota; class Betaproteobacteria; order Burkholderiales; family Burkholderiaceae; genus Burkholderia; species Burkholderia sp. AcTa6-5. Next base: position 249,983 of record NZ_JAGIQE010000001.1, read on the forward strand.
CCAACCTGATGGGCATCACCGTCGATGCGCTGGAAAGCCTGCTCGCCCGTGCGCGGCGCAACCTGCGCGCGCAACTGGCCGGCGACCCACCTAGCGAGGACAAGCGATGACACCCGAACGATTTCGTACCATCGTCGCCGCGTATGGCTCGGACGCGCGGCGTTGGCCGCAAGCCGAACGCGCGGCGGCCGAAGCGTGGGCGCACGCGCATCCGCGCGACGCACTGAACGCGCTCGACGAGGCCGCCGAGCTCGACGCGTGGCTGATGCAGGATACGGTGGCGCCGCCCGCGCCGGCGCTGGTCGAACGTATCGTCGCGACGGCGCCGCCGCCGCAACGCGCGCGCCGCCGCGGCCGCGTGTGGTGGTCGGGCGCCGCGTTCGCAGGCGTCGGGCTGGCCGGCGCGCTGGCCGGTGCGGTGGCCGTGTCGATGCTGATGCTCGGCAGCGCGCCGATCGCGCAACACGAACCGGGCTACCTGACGACGACGTTCGGCGGCCCGAGCATCGACGGAGCCGACGAATGACCGAACGCGGCTGGAAATTCACCCTCATCGGCTCGGTCGTGCTGAACGTGTTCATGCTCGGTGCGATCGGCGGCGGCGCGTATCAGTGGTTCTCGACCCATCGCGACCTGCACGCGGCCGGCACGCCCGCATCGCGCACCGCGTTGCGTTTCGCCGCGGATGAATTGCCCGATGCGCGGCAGCGCGAGTTCGCCGCCGCGCTGAAGGCGGCGCGCAAGAGCGGCCGCGATTTCGCGCGGGAAGGGCGCGACGGCCGGATCACCGTGCTCGACCTGCTCGCGGCGCCGCAACTCGATCGGGCGGCGATCGATGCGGCGCTCGACCGCACGCGCGCGGCCGACACCGCGATGCGGGCGCAGATCGAGCGCAGCGTCGTCGATTTCGCGGCGACGCTGACGCCCGACGAGCGCGTGAAGTTCGTCGACGGCTTGCAGCACAGCGGAAACTGGCGTCTGCCGCCGAGGCTGCAGAAGAAGCCGGACGCATCGGCGAGCGAGTAAGCCGAATAAACACCGCGCGCGCGGGCGGCATGCAATCTGCGTGTTGCTCGCGCGTCATGCGTGTGCCGCTTCCGATGAATCGCGCGGTCGTTATCCATCGACGACGCACGCCGCCGCGCTGCGAGACTTTCGCCCGCCGTTTCCCCGATCACAAAAAATATTTCCCTTCCCGCGACGGATTTCTTGGTGTGCTTGCGTTGAACGTAAGTACGCACCGCAAGAGAGCCCGTCATGGACCACCCGAACGACGCCACACCGGCCGCGATCGCGCTGAACCGCTTCGGTCTCGGCGCGCGCGCCGACGAAGCCCCGCCCGCCGACCCGAAGGCCGCATTGCTCGCCCAGTTCGACCGCTACGACGCAGGGCCCGCCCCATGGGCGAGCGAGCCGGACGCGATCATGCTCGCCACGCGCTTCGCGAACACCCGCAACGCGATGACGAGCGACGACCCGGCCGCCAAGCGCGCAACCGAGCAATCGATTCGCCGCGACGGCTACGACGCGTATCGCAGCGCCGTCGCCGCGCGCATGAACAGCGCGCTGACTACGTCCGCGCCTTTTGTCGAGCGTCTCGTGCATTTCTGGGCGAACCATTTCGCGGTATCGGTCGACAAGGGGCAGGTGGCCGCGTACGCGGGCGCGTTCGAGCGCGACGCGATCCGCCCGCACGTGCTCGGCCGTTTCGAGGACATGCTCGTCGCCGTCGAGCAGCATCCCGCGATGCAGGTGTTCCTCGACCAGGCGCGCTCGGTCGGCCCCGACAGCCCGGCCGCGCTGCGCGCGCAGGCACGCAATCCGTCGGCGAAGCGCGGGCTCAACGAAAACCTCGCCCGCGAGATCATGGAACTGCATACGCTCGGCGTGCGCACCGGTTACACGCAAGCCGACGTGACGGAATTCGCGCGTGCGCTGACCGGCTGGAGCATCGCCGGCGGCCGCGGGCCGCAACCGGGCGATGCGGCGCCCGGCGCATTCGTGTTTCGCGCGAATCTGCACGAACCGGGTTCACGCACGGTGATGGGCCGCACCTACGATCAACCGGGCGAAGCGCAGGGGCGCGCGGTCCTGCACGACCTCGCGCGATCGGAGGCGACGGGCCGGCACATCGCGTTCCAGCTCGCCCGTCATTTCGTCGCCGACACGCCGCCGCCCGCGCTGACCGACCGGCTCGCGCGCGCATTCGACGCGAGCGGCGGCGACCTGCCGACCGTCTATCGCGCGCTGGTCAATGCGCCCGACGCGTGGTCGCCGGTCAACCGCAAGTTCAAGACGCCGTGGGAATGGGCCGTATCGTCGCTGCGCGGGCTCGGCTGGCGCGACACAGCTGATCTCAAGGCCGCGCCGCTGCTCGCGCAGCTCGGCCAGCCGGTGTGGCGCCCGGGCTCGCCGGCCGGCTACGACGACGTCGCCGCGAGCTGGGCGGCGCCCGACGCGCTCGTGCGCCGCGTCGAGATCGCGCAGCGTCTGGCCGCGCGTACGGGCGACCGGCTCGATCCGCGCACGCTGGGCAACACGCTGCTCGCCGGTTCGATGAGCGCGCCGACCGCGACCGCGGTCGCGCGCGCCGAAAGCGCGACGACCTCGCTCGCGCTGCTGCTCGTGTCGCCCGATTTCCAACGGAGATGACCATGACACTGTCCCGCCGACAATTCCTCCGCGTGGCCGCCGCCGGCGCGGGCGCGATCCTCGTCGCGCCGCGGATCGTGTTCGCGAACGTCGAGACCGACCGGCGCTTCGTGTTCGTGATCCAGCGCGGCGCAGCCGACGGCCTGAACATCGTCGTCCCGTATGCGGAGCCCGCGTATGCGTCGCTGCGCGGCCCGCTCGCGATCGACGCGGCGGCCGCGACGCGACTCGACGGCACGTTCGCGCTGCATCCGTCGCTCGCGCGGACCGCGCAGTTGTACCGAGACGGGCAGGCGCTGTTCGTCCATGCGATTGCGTCGCCGTATCGCGACCGCTCGCATTTCGACGGCCAGAACGTGCTCGAAACGGGCGGCCGCGCGCCGTACCAGGTGAAGGACGGCTGGCTGAACCGGCTCGCCGCGCTGCTGCCGGCGACGCGCGACAACGCGATCGCATTCGCGCCCACCGTGCCGCTCGCGCTGCGCGGCACGGTGCAGGCCGCGTCGTATGCGCCGTCCGGTTTGCCGGCCGCGCCGGACGATCTGCTCACCCGCGTGTCGGCGCTCTACGAAGCCGACGCGCAGCTCGGCCCGTTGTGGCAATCCGCGATGGAAGCACGCGGCCTCGCCGGCGACGCGCATGCACGGCAGGACCCGGCCGGCGTCGGCAAGCTCGCCGCGACGTTTCTCGCGCGCGACGACGGGCCGCGGATCGCGATGATCGAGACGGGCGGCTGGGATACCCATAGCGCGCAGAACGCGCGGCTCGCGAATCAGTTGAAGGCGCTCGACACGATGCTCGCCGCGCTGCGCGACGGCCTTGGACCTGCGTGGCAGCAGACCACGGTGCTGGTCGCGACCGAGTTCGGCCGCACGGCCGCGGTGAACGGCACGGGCGGCACCGACCACGGGCAGGCGTCGGTCGCGATGCTCGCGGGCGGCGCGGTTGCCGGCGGGCGCGTGATCGCGGACTGGCCGGGGCTGCGGCCGGGCGACCTGTACGAAGGGCGTGACCTGAAACCGACCGCGTCGCTCGACGCGCTGATCGCGGGCGCGGCCGCCGACAGCCTGCGGCTCGATCCGCGCCGCACCGCGTCCGCGTTATTTGCGGAAAGCGGCGCGACACGGCCGATGAGCGGCCTGATTCGTGGGGTCGCGTAACGTGGCGCATGCCGCGCGCGGCCCGATCAACCTATTACACAACACGGAGAATCGACATTGAAGATCCAATCCGTTTCGCTGGCCGTGCTGGTGAGTGCGAGTGCCATGCTGATGTCCGCCTGCGTAGTCGAGCCCGTGCGGCCGCCGCAGCCCGCGCCCGTCGTCGAGGTGGCGCCGCCGTCGCCCGCACCCGGCTATCGCTGGGCGAAGGGGCATTACCGGTGGGCCGGCAATCACTGGGCGTGGGTGCCGGGGCATTGGGTGGCCGTGTACTGACACGGCAAGCGCATCGACGTGCTGCTGTGCGGCGAGATCGACGTGCCGGCCACGAGCGATCGTGCGAAGTGCCGCAGCAACGGCGGTCTCGGCGGGCTCGACCTCGTACGCTGAGCGGCGCAACGCAGCCTAGGGCGTGTTCACGCCCTAGTCCCACCCGATCCGGTGCTTCTCCTCCGTCTCGCGATGGCGCCAGTCGTCGTCCGCGTGAAGATACTGGCTCGTCGTCGTGAGCGATACATGGCCGAGGTTGTCGCGCACGAGCCGCAGGTCGACGCGGCCGTCGGCCATGTGCGAGCCCGCGCTGTGACGCAACCAGTGCGCGGATGCCTGTTCGAGCACGCGCGCCGCCTGCTCGCCGGCCTCGCCATTCGCACGTAGCCGGTCGGCCGCGTGCCGGAACACCTGCTTCACGATCCGGTGCAGCGCCGCACGCGTGAGCGGCTTGCGCGTCTGGCCGACCGGCAGCACGAGCGGCGTCGGTTCGCCGTCGAGCGGCAGTGCGGGCAGGCCGTGCGCATGCCGGTAGCGCGACAGCTCGGCCATCATCTCGTCGGTGGCCGGCACGAGCCGCTGCCGGCCGCCTTTGCCCGTCACGTCGAGCCACCAGCGCGCGTGCCCGTTCGCGTCGCGCCGGCAGAAAAATTGCCCCATCGTCGTATCGGCCGCTTCGGTGATGCGCAGCCCGCCGAGATACAGCAGCGTGAAGAGCCACCGCGCGCGATCCGCATGGAAGCATGCGCGTGCATCGTCGCGCGGCATCGCGGCGATCGCATCCTTCACCGATTGCCACAACGGCTGCCCGAGATGGCGCGTGACGCGCGGCGCGGGCCGGCGCTGCCGCTGACGCGACAACGCGAGCGGGTTGCCGGCCAGATAGCCGGCCTGCACGAGCCACGAGAACATCACGTTCAGGATCACCAGCGCCTGCCGCTGGCTCGCTGCCGACAGCGGCCCGTAGAACGGCCGCCAGCGCGGATCGTCGCGCGGATGCTTGCGGCCGCCGTTCGCGCACCATAGCTCGGCCGGCGCGGGCGCGAGCAGGAACTGCCGGTAGACGACGAGATCCTCGTGCGTGAGCGACGACAGCGGCTTGCCGCATGCGATCACGGCCCACAGCAGCAGGCGTTCGGCTTCCTTGCGGTAGTTCTGGAGCGTGGTCGGCGTATCGACGAAGCGCGCGAGCCACGCACGCACGGCGTCGAGGTCGTTGGTCGCGGCGATCTGCGGATGCGCGCTGCCCGACCGATTGGTGCCTGAGCGTCCGTCGAGCGCGGCCGGCACGGTCAGCGTATCGATCGGCAGCGGGCGGAGTGCAGTGTCGGGCGAAGCGGATGCGGTCATGCGAAGGAAACGCGCTGCGCGAATCGCACGGGCGTGGCCGGGCGCACGACCGCAGCGCACGAAAGCGTATCGGGAAGCGCCGATGGTACACGATCACCATACGGTGAAGCCGCCGTCGACGGCGATCGCCCGGCCGGTGACGAAGCGCGCGGCGGAACCGGAACACGGTAACGTATCGGCTCGCACGCGACATCCGATAAACGACGGCAGTCGAGCACGTTCAGTAAGGTGTTTGTGAACCTTCTCACCGGGCGGTTCGTCTAATTGGCCCTCCAACGCTCGCAGAGGCATACCAGATGATTCACAAGATTCGAACGCTGCTCGGCGCGGCCGTCATTGCCGGCAGCACGCTCGTCGCCGGATGCCAGACCGACGCCGCTGCCATCGCGCCGAGCGCGGCGCGCCCGGCCGACGGCACGCCCGTGACGAAGACGGTCTATGTCGCGCCGCAGTCCGCGCGCTGCACGGGCGTCGCGCCGATGGAGTGCCTGCAGGTGCGCAGCAGCCCGAGCGAGCCGTGGAGCCTGTGGTATGCGGGAATCGAAGGGTTCGCGTACCAGCCCGGCTACCTGTACACGCTCGAAGTCGACGAATACCGCGTCGCGCGGCCGCCGGCCGACGGTTCGTCGATCCGCTGGGTGCTCAAGCGCGTCGTCGAGCGCAGCCAGGTGAACTGACGGCCGCGATCACGCGGAAGGGCGCGCCGCCGCACCGGCCGGCGGCGCGGCCGTATCGATCCGCCGGAACACGACCGACGACAGCAGCGTCACCGCGCCCATGCACGCGAACGACAGCATGAACCCGTGCGCCATCGAGCCCCGATAGGCAGCGAACAGGTTGACGAGCCCGCCGCCGATCGACACGCCCAGCCCCATCGCGAGCATCTGCATCATCGTGAACAGGCTGTTGCCGCTGCCGGCATCGGCATGCGACAGCCCCTTGAGCGTCACGCCGTTCATCGCGGCGAACTGCATCGAATTCGCCGCGCCGAACACGATCAGCAGCACGCCTTCCAGAACAGGCGCGGGCCGCGCCGACACCAGCGCGAACCCCGCGATCGCGAAGCCGACGATCCCCGTATTCACGACCAGAAACGCCGCATAGCCGAAGCGCTTCACGAGCGGCGCGATCCAGCGTTTCGCGACGACGCCCGCGATCGCGGCCGGCAGCATCATCAGCCCGGATTGCAGCGGCGTATAGCCGAGCTGCACCTGCATCAGCAGCGGCAGCAGGAACGGCACCGAACTCGTGCCGATCCGGCACAGCAGGTTGCCGAGCAGCCCCGAGCCGAAGTTCGGCTCGCGGAACAGCCCCAGCCGGAACAGCGGCTGAGTGCGGCGCCGCGCGTGGGGCAGGTACGCCAGCGCGCTCGCCAGCCCGAGCCCGGCGAGCCCGGTCGCCCACGCGGTGCGGTGCGCGGACATCGGCGGGTCGATCGCGAGCGACAGCGCGATCATCGCGGCCGACAGCAGCGCACAGCCGACGAAGTCGAACGGCGGCGGCTGCGTCGCCTGGTCGTGCGGCAGGTAGCGTTGCACCGCGATGAAGCCGATCACGCCGACCGGCACGTTGACGATGAACACCCAGTGCCACGAAATCGCCTGCGTGAGCCAGCCGCCGAGCGTCGGCCCGACGATCGGGCCGAGTTGGCCGGCGATCGACACGAACGCGATCGCCGCGACGTACTGCTCGCCCGGCACGCGGCGCAGCACGGCGAGCCGCCCGATCGGCAGCAGCATCGAGCCGCCGATGCCCTGCACGGCGCGCGCGACGACGAGCTGGCCGAGCGTGTGCGACGCCGCGCAGCCGATCGACGCGACCACGAACACGAGGATCGCGACCGAGAACACGCGGCGCGTGCCGAACCGGTCGGCGAGCCAGCCGGAGGCCGGCGTGAGCATCGCCATCGTCAGCGTGTAGACGACCACGACGGGCTGCATCGCGAGCGGCGACGCATGCAGGCTTTGGGCGATCGACGGTAGTGCGGTGTTGACGATCGTCGTATCGAGCGACTGCATGAAGAACGCCGCGGCGACGATCCAGAGCAGCGCGGAATGTGTGGGTTCGCGGGACATGGTGAAATCGGTGGTACGGAAGACGGGCGCCGGCGCGGGGTCGCGCGGCGGCCGCCGGGCCTCAAGCGCTCGATGGTACCGATTCCGCCGGTCATCGGGAAGCGGTCTCGCCGACCGCATCGAGGGCATGTTCGTCGTCGGCGGGACGCTGCTCGACGTGGCGCAGGCGCGTTTGCGCGGTCGCGCGGCGTGCCGCGCGTGCGTCGTGGCGCTTGGCGATGAACGGATGCTCGACATAGCGGTAAGTCAGCAGCGAACACAGGACGGCAACCAGCGCGCATGCGAGCGCGAGCGCCCAGATGCCGGAATCGCCAGCCGAATTGATCGGGAAAACGAACTTGTTGAACGCATGAATGATCATGTACACGATCACCATGTGGATCATGTAGATACTGAAACTGGCGGTGCCGAGCAGCGCGAGCGGCCGGGTGTCGAGCAGGCCGTAGAACGTGTTCCCGCTGGCGATGCAGAGAAACACCGGGAGCAGCGGCAGCGCGCCTTCGATCGAATAGCGTTCGGCCGGGGACGGCGACATCGCGAGGATCAGCACCGCGACGGTCGCCGCCGGTTTCGTCGCGAGCCGCGCGCGGATCGCGGGATGCCGCGACACCTCGTAGGCCACCGCGCCGAGCGCGAACAGCAGCGCCATGCCGCCGGGCGGCCCGAACAGCGCCGCGCACGCCGTGACGATCGCGAGCGCGAGCAGCTTGCGCCACGCACGCGTGGCGACGAACCAGGCGAGAAACGGAACGGCGACGTAGAACCGCCATTCGTAGGCGAGCGTCCACCAGACGCCGCTCAGATACGGCGTCCGCTCCGCTCCGTTGATCGGGAACGCGCCGAACCAGCCGAGCGAAACGGTCTTGAGCAGGTCGGCCAGCAACTGCGTCGGTGCGCCGACGGCGTTGCGGGGAAACCAGTAAAGCGTGCAGACGACGATGACGGCCGCGTAAAACAGATAGAGCGGCGCGACGCGTCGCACGCGTCCGACGAAGAAGGTCCGCACGTCGAGCGCGCCTCGGCATGCGCGTTCCCAGAACAATAGCCCGGTGACCATGAAGAACATCGCGACGGGAATCGTGCCGAGATTGCGCAGGAAATCGGTGCCGGCACCCCAGACGCCGGTCGACAGCAACGCCTGGTTGCACGCGAAATGATGGAAGACCACGGAGACGGCCAGCAGGCCGCGGAAACCGTCGAGATTGCGATAGCGCATCGACAGCGACTTGTCGACGGCCGACCGGTAGAACGGCACGTGTCGCGCGACGAGCCACGCGATGATCGCCACGGCCGCAACGCATGCCGGGAAGTAGAGTTTGTCGGGTGTCGGGGAGAACAGGGTTTCCAGAGAGGGCGTAACAAAGTCCACTGAAGAGCGTCTCGTGTCTTGGATCGGGATGTCAGGCACGGATGGTCGGATGGTCCGCGTCGATGCAAGGTCTTCTGCGCGCTTCGCACGGCTTTCGATCGCCGGTCTTGTGATCCGATGGTATCAAACGATTGCGAGCGTCGCGGGCGATGTGGCGGCCCGTTGTGCAACACGATGTTTCAGGGCGAATCGATGCGGGCGCGTACTCGTCGTGCTGGTCGCCTGCGGGGCTCGCCTCGCAAATCCTGTTCCTCGCCGGTCGGACATTCGTCGTCGTCAATGGCACGCGACTGGCCATTCGGCCGGCTTCCCCGTCGTCCGGCGCGGGCTTACCTTGAGCGACAGCAGTTCGATGCGTCGGGCCAGCGGCGGAAGAAGGGCGGATTCCTGCCGTCCGCTGCCGCTGGTCTACGCCGACCCGGGATCCGTCCGGTCCTGAAGGTGATAGCAATGCTTGCAATTTACCTTCATGGCGCTATCATTGCTAGCAAATCTGGATGGAGGTACTCATGGCAAATCTTCTGGTGCGTAACGTGGATGACACTATCGTTCAAAGCCTGCGCGAGCAGGCCGCGGCTAATGGCAGGAGCGCCGAGGCCGAACATCGAGCCATTCTGGCCGAAGCGCTCGGCCGACCGAAGCGGCGCACATTCGCGCAAGTGCTGATGAGCATGCCGGAGGTGGGCGAAGACGCGGATTTCCAACGTGTTCAGGATTCAGGCGAGGTCAGGCGTGTTTTTGATTGATACGAACGTCATCAGCGAAATCAGGAAGGGCAAGCGAACCAACCGCGGCGTGCGGGCGTTCTTCAGGCAGGCCGAAGCCGAAGCGAGCCCGCTTTACCTGTCCGTCGTGACGGTGGCCGAGCTGCGGCGCGGCGTCGACCTGATCCGTCATCGCGGCGATCACCCGCAGGCGTCGGCGCTCGAGGCCTGGATGGCGATGATCGTGTCCGGCTATGCGCCGAACATCCTACCGGTCGATATCGAGATCAGCCAGATGTGGGGGCATTTGCGCGTGCCCGATCCGACGCACGAACTCGACAAGCTGATCGCGGCCACCGCACTGATCAATGATCTGACGGTCGTCACGCGCAACGTCGACGATTTCGCTCGCACCGGCGTTCGGTTGTTGAATCCGTTCGACTAGCGCCGGGGGCGGGCTCGATGCCGCGTGCGACGCATTCGCTGTTCGCGCCGGGCACCATGGCGCTGTAGACCGACATGCTGGGCTTCGTGGTGGTGATACGAATCGGAGCCGCAGTAAAAGCGGGCGGTCAGCAAAGAATGAGGGATGCATTCAAACGGGTTGTGTCGACTCAAAACCTCCGTCATGGAACGCGTCCGAAGCGCTCTTGCTTGTGCGCCGCATCAAAATAACTTGACGAAACGTCCGGTACCGCGTAGTGTCCGAGACCGAAGTCATCAAGAAGTCCGATTGCTCATCATTGGCCGTACACCGTGCGGCAGTCGTTGGTCTCTCCCTCTTTGATTCTTTCTGTGCCCGTCGCGGGCGCATGTTCAATTATTTGTATTAAGGAAGTATTTGTGGATACCGGTACCGTCAAGTGGTTCAACGAAACCAAGGGCTTTGGTTTCATTTCCCCGGACAACGGCGGCGACGATCTGTTCGCCCATTTCTCCGAAATTCGCGGCACGGGCTTCAAGACCCTGGCCGAAGGCCAGAAGGTCAGCTTCGAAGTGAAGCGCGGCCCGAAGGGTCTGCAAGCGTCGAACATCACGCCGCAGTAAGCCGCATCGGCAGCGGTCGCCAAGCGGCGGCCGATGCCGGATGGAGTATCGCGCGGGCGCCGCATGACGGCGGCCTGTGCGTTCCGATGCGCACGACCGATGCATCGCGACATTCACGATGCATCGGTCGTGACGCCTCCCTCATCGCATGCGTGAACCGCATGCGACGCAACGCCCTCGCGAAGCGCACGTCGTTTCGCGAGCGCATCACCGCTTCAACGCATCAACCCGAGCAGACCGCCGCCATGCCGTAGCTGGCGCGGTCCCGACTTGCGCGGCGCTGCTGGCGCCGCAGCCACCGACCGCCCGAACGTCGCAACGCGCCGGGCTCCGATCGCAAGACAGGCCCGAGGCCCGTCTGAACGAACCGATCCCGGCTGCCTGCCGGCCGCCGTCCCGTTTGCGGGAGCGGCGCCGGGCAGTTGCCGCGGCCGCGGTCAATCACCTTGTCTGGAGGAATTGGTTTGGCAAAAGAAGAACTGCTGGAACTGGACGGAATCGTCGACGAAGTGCTGCCGGACAGCAAATACCGTGTCACGCTGGAAAACGGCGTCGTGGTCGGCGCGTACGCGTCGGGCCGCATGCGCAAGAACCACATCCGCATTCTCGCGGGCGATCGCGTGACGCTGGAACTGTCGGTGTACGATCTCACCAAGGGCCGCATCAACTTCCGGCACAAGGACGCGAATTCCCCGCGTCCGCCGCGAAGCGGGCAGCCGCGCCGCTAAGCGGCCAGGACCGGTGCGCAGCAACGCGCACCGATCGCCAACTGTCCGGCCCCGTGGCCGGACGAACCGGATGAACGGCGCACGGTGCGCCGTTCGTCGGTCGCCAGCGGCGCCATCGCGCCGCGGCGGCTACTTCTACCTCTCCCGCCTTTGCCGGCGCCGCGCGTGTTCCTCGCTCAGGCGGCCGCGTCCCGCAGGAAATCCTCGATCGCCATCGCGAAATACAGCGAACATTCCGGCATCGGTTAATGCCCGCCATTCGGTATCGTCACGAGCCGCGCGTTCGGATCGCATGCGACAAACGTCGCCTGCATCGCTGAAACCGCACGGGCCGACGACCGACCGTGCACGCTGCGACGCCGTTCGCCCGCGGCTTTACGCGCGGGCTGGCGTGGCAGTACATCGAGGAACTGATGCCGGCGCTGCTGCAGAGACGCGCCGAGCACCGGACGCGCAAGTGTGGCGGGAAGCATCGTCGAGCGAAGGGCGAGCATGCAGCTGACGCGTCATGCGGCCCGCTGCACGCTGACTGCCGATACCATTGCGCCCGTCAGTTGAACCACCGCGCCGGCGAACATCGCCACGCGCAGGCTGGCCGCGCCGCCGTGCGCGGCTGCGAACGCCGTGCCGAGCACCGCGATCCCGAGCGTCGCGCCGGTCATGCGTGCGACGTTGACGAGTGCGCTCGCGGTGCCCGAGCGCGCGGCGTCGACCGCGCCCACCGCGACGGTCATCAAAGGACCCGTCGCGACCCCCATCCCGAGCCCCGTCAATGCGAGCCCGATCTCCGCGCCGAGCAGACTCGACGAACCGGCCGATGCGCCGATCGCGGCGAGTCCGCTCGCGATCACCACGACGCCGCCGGCCGTCGCCGCCCGCGTGCCGACGCGCTCCGACAACCGCCCGGAGCACGGCGACACGGCGACGAACAGGAGCGCCATCGGCAGCAATGCGAGGCCCGCGCCGGTCGAATCGAGGCGGCCGGTGCTCTGCCACGTCAGCGGCAGCAGGAACAGCACGCCATACATCCCGAACGTCATGCCGGTGGTCGCCGCGATCGCGCTGCGAAACGCGCTGATCCGGAAAATGTCGAGCGGCACCAGCGCGGATTCGCCGTGGCGGCGCTCGATCGCGACGAACGCAACGAACGACGCAACCGCGATGCAACCGGCGACCGCACATGCGACCGGCGCCTCGCGGAACACGATCGCCGCATACGCGAGCGCGCCGAGCGCGAGTGCGCCCGTGACTTGCGCCGCGCCGTCGAAATGCCGGCCGTGCGGATCGGACGACTCGGGCACGGCCGGGATCGCGAGCAGCATCGCGGCGATGCTCAGCGGCACGACGACGAAAAAGATGCTGCGCCAGCCGAAATGCCGGATCAGCACGCCGCCGAGCGTCGGCCCGATCGCCATCGCCACGCCGTTGCACGCGGCCCAGATGCCGAGCGCGCGGCCGCGTTCCACCGGGTCGCGCCACACGACCCGCACGATCGCGAGCGACGCCGGCAGCAACAACGCCGCGCCGACGCCGGCCAGCGCGCGTGCGGCGATCAGCACCGACACCGACGGCGCGAGTGCGCACAGCAGCGACGCGATGGTGAAGACGGCCGTGCCCGCCAGGAAGACGCGGCGGCGGCCGTACAGGTCGGCGAGCAGTCCGCCGGTCAGCAACAGCACCGCGTACGTGAGGTTGTAGCTGTCGACGACCCATTGCAATGCGCCGACACCGGCATGGAAATAGGCGCTGATCGCGCGTGTGGCGAGATTGACGACGGCCGTGTCGACCTGGGCGACGAGTACGGCGAGGCACAACGTGAGCAGGGTCACGCCGCGGCGTTCGAGGGCATGGTCGGCGCGTTCTCCGGTATGGGCCATGGCGACGTTCCTCGGCAGGCGATCGTGCGACCTTAAGCGTGGCCTGCTGCCAGCGTGATGTCAGCAGGCGTGTGCATCAGGCAAGGGCAGCGGGCGACGCAAGCGTCATGCCCGCATGCATGCGCGGGCCGGCACGTCCCGCGCCCGCGGCAGCTTGAGCAGCACGTCGGCGTTCATGTCCTACAGGCTGCCGGCGAGCCGCTGACGGGTCCTGTTCGACGGGAATGTCGCATGCCGGCATCCCGCACTTCGGTTCCGCGCGCGTCACGAACAGCAGGAACGACGAGCGGGCGCCCGCATGGCCTAGCGGTAGCGCATCGCGGTCGAGGCGGGTCGGCGCGTCCAATGATCGGCCCGACGAGATCGCCGGCGGCGTTCGGAATCGCGAGCACGTCAACGTCTGTGTCGATCCTCACCCGATTGCATGCCACGTCGAACAGTTCCAGTGGCATTGTTGTCCGCGTACTGCGGCAGGGCGTCGCGGAGCCCATCGACTTCCACGAATACCGATGCGCACTTGCCGTCGAGCACACGGCCGGTTCTTCAGCGAATTCCTCGACGTTCTTGAGCGCGACCGGATCGATCGAGCGCGACGACACCGTTGCGACGATTCCGCCGTGCGGCGCGACCGCTGCATGCGCGATGCCGCGTACACCAGCGGTCGACACCGGATCGATTGCGTCACGCATCGCCATTGGCTTAAGATCGTCGGGAGACCATCCCACGACCATCCCACGCCTTCAGCGTCAATGAAAAAGAGCCTAAGCCTGCGGGTCGCCGTCATCGCGTCGGCGGTTGCCGTGTACAGCATCTACATGCACGTCCAGCAGTTGATCAGCGGCTGCATGTGGGTCAGGGGCCATCAGCGCTGCAGCTTCGAAAACAGCACGAATTTCCAGGGCTGGATGGATCTGGACCTGATGATCACTTGTTGCTGGGTCGCCGCGGCGGTGGTCGGGTGGATTTCCGTTGCGCAGGGCACGAAGAAACCGGGTTAGCCACGTCATGCAGGTGCTGCCCGATTGAACGGGCACGAAATACCGCTCGACCCGGATCGAATCCGTCAATCCGTGACAACGCGCATTCGCTGACGAGTGGAGACGGTGCGCTCGATGCATTCGCGCCCCAAACGAACGCTGATTCCGCTGCCGGCGGACGAGATCATGCTGATCTCCGGCGACAGGCGTTGCATCGCGCGCTGCGCGAGGGGAGGTTCCCGTGCAATTTCCAGCAGGATCGGTGGTCGCGCTCAGCTCGGCCGCGGCGACGATGTTCTCGATCGGCATGCTGTTTCTCGGCTACTGGGGATGGCACGAAGCATTGCCCTGGCGGTTCGGCGACTACGTCGTGATCGTTCCCGCGCTGGCCGGGTTCGCGTGCCTCGCCAGCGTGCCGTTTCTCGCGACGTCGCCGATGAAAACGCCCGACGACGAGTCGCGAATGTTCGTCGCGCGACGCGTGTTTCTGTGCGGCGCGAGCGCGGTGTGGTGTGCAATCGTCGTGTCGCTGTTCGTGTGAGAACGGGGTGACCGGACGGTTGCCGGCACAACCGCGCGAACCCATCCCGAAACGTCTTACGTGAGGCCGAAACCCGCGGTTTTCATGCTGTCGTTATCGCTTTGCTTTCCCCGGTCGCGTGCACTAGATTCGAAGCGTTCGTCCGTTTCCGAGCGCGAGGTGAAGCCATGACGCCGTGGGAGATTCAGGGCACCGAAATGATCAGTTGCAATTGCTCATACGGTTGCCCTTGCCAGTTCAATGCGTTGCCGACCAACGGCAACTGCGAAGCGATGGGCGCGATTTCGATCGACCGCGGCCACTACGGCGACGTGGTGCTCGACGGCGTCAGGATCGCGGTGGTGTTTCAATGGCCGGGTGCGGTTCACGAAGGGAAAGGCAAGTGCCAGCCGATCGTCGACGAGCGCGCGAGTCCGGCGCAGCGCGACGCCGTGCTGAAAATCATGACCGGTCAGGATACCGATCCATTCGCGACGATGTTCTCGGTGTATGCGTCGACGCTCGAGCACGCGTTCGATCCGATCTTCACGACGATTGATTTCGACGTCGATGTCGACGCGCGGCGCGGCCGGATTCACGTGGACGGTGTGTTCGATGCCGCCGGCGAACCGATCCGCAATCCGGTGACGGGAGACGAGCACCGTGTGCGGATTGACCTGCCGCACGGTTTCGAATACGAGCTGGCCGAGATCGGTTCGGGAACGGGGCGCTCGCAGGGCAACATCGAGCTGAATCTCGACGGAACCTATGCGCAATTCGCTCGGCTGCATCTGAACAACCACGGGCTGATCCGGCATCGCGTCGCGGCATGACGCCGGTCGATACATGGCTCGCGCGCGAGCGCGCCGTCACGCTGCTCGGCATGGCCGCGCTCGTCGGCCTGTGCTGGTTTTACCTGTGGACCGGCGCGGGAACCGGCATGTCGGCACGGGAGATGACGACCGTCGCGCTGTTTCCGCATCGGCTGGCGGATGGCATGGGCAGCATGGATCCGTCTCTGCCGACCGTGATCGCGATGTGGTGGGTGATGATGATCGCGATGATGACGCCTGGCGCCGCGCCGCTCGTGATGCTGTACCGGCGCGTGCTGCGGCAGCACGGCAACGGAGCGGCGGGATCGGCGTTCACGTCGGTGGCGCTGCTGGCCGGCTATCTGACGACATGGCTCGCGTTCTCGATCGGCGCGGCGTTGCTTCAGGCGCTGCTGCAGCCGGCCGGGCTGATCTCCGCGATGATGCTGTGGTCGAAGAGCGCACTCCTTTCCGCCATCGTGCTGGCGCTGGCCGGGCTCTATCAATTCTCGCCGCTGAAACGCGCGTGTCTGCGGCAATGCCGTGCGCCGGCGGCGTTCCTGGTTGCGCACTGGCGTCCGGGCGTTGCCGGCAGTTTCCTGCTGGGCGCGCGGCACGGTGTGGTTTGCGTGGGCTGCTGCTGGTTGCTGATGGCGCTGCTGTTCGTCGGCGGCGTAATGAATGTCGTGTGGATCGTCGCGTTGTCGCTGTTCGTGTTCGTGGAAAAGGTCGTGCCCGGCGGCGATCGTATCGGCCGCGTGCTGGGTGTCGTGCTGATTGCGTGGGCCGGTGTGACGTTGATCGTGTGATGCGCGGCACCGGCTGGCGGCAGAAACACGCCGGGTGCGACGGGAGACGCTCGATGAAGATCCGCTTTCACACTGTCGCCATGTCGTTTGCGATGGCGGTCATTGCAATGCCGGCGCTCGCGGGCGGCGACATGTCGGGCATGAATTCAGGCGATGCGAGCATGTCGGCGCAGGATTCGAAAATGACCGATGCCGAAGTCAAGGAAATCGACGCCGGGCGCAGGCGCGTGACGCTGAAGCATGGCGCGCTCGACAACATCGGGATGCCGCCGATGACGATGGCATTCAGGGCCGGCGACGCGGCGATGATCCCGTCGCTGCATGTAGGCGACAAGGTTCGGGTTCGGGTGGAAAACGTCAACGGCACACTGACGATCGTGAAGCTGGTGAAGCGACCGTGACGACGATCCGGCGTGCGCACGGGTGGGCGCCGTCGGTTTTTCCCTTCTTGTGCTACGTAACGCAGGGCCGGTGTTACGTCAGTGTTATCGGAATGCCTGCCCGGGCTGAGCCGGGCAGCACGATCCGCATCCGATGCGCGCTTCCCCGCCGCGCGGCGTGGACGTCCATTGCAAGGCGACTGTGAAACTGTGAAGGAGGCCGATGGAAATGGCACGGTAGATGCTTGGTGGAGTGATCGCGCTGAATAGCGAACGGGGGCTTCCATGCAAGATCACTTCATCAAGGCGAATGCTGCACTCGCCGCCGCTGCCGCTGCGTGTGCACTCGCGGCGTGCGGCGGTGGGGACGTTACGGCACCGACGCCGGCAGGTAACACCATCGGGACGAGTACGAGCGGAACTAGCGGAACTAGCGGAACTAGCGGAACTAGCGGAACTAGCGGGACTAGCGGGACTAGCGGCATCGGCGGAACGAGCGGAACCAGCGGCACACCCGGCACGAACGGCATCATCAGTTCCGCCGGCGCAGTCGTGCTGGCCGCAGGGGCGACGCTCGGCGACGTGACGTTGCCCGGGGTCGGCAAGGCCGCGACGGCCGGGCCGGCCGACACGGTCACCGGCGTCGGCACGATCATCCGCGATACGACGAATGCCGTGAGCAACGGTATCGGCCAGATCGGCTTCACGCCGAACCCTGTCGGCGGGACGGTCGCGGGCCTCGGCACCCTCGTCGGCTCGACCGGCAACCCGGTCAACGGCCTCAGCGAAACGGTGAAGGCGCTCGGCGCCGGCCCGCTGTCGCCGCTCGCGCCGTTCGCGACGCCCGTCGGCGGCCTGCTCGACACGGTGGCCGGCGGCCTGAAGTCGGGCGGCGCCATGCTCGGCTCGGCGCTGTCGTCGGGCCCGGTCCAGCAGGCGACGCAAGCGATCAGCACCGCGATCACGCCGGTCGTGACGACGGCGGGCCAACTCACGCAGCAGGTCGGCACCGCAACCGGCCTCGGGCAGCCGGTCGCGGGCCTGCTCGGACAGGTCGGCGGGGCGATCACGTCGGCCGGATGGCAGGTGACGTCCACGTCGCCTCAGCCGATCGTCGGCGCTGCCGGCAGTCTCGTCCGGGCGGTCGGCAACACGGTGACCAATGCGGGCGGCCTCGTGAACCCGAGCGGCGCGAATGGCGCGGCGCCGATTGCCGGTCTGGTGACGAGCGTGGTCGGCGGCATCCCGGCGACCGTGCACAACGGCTCCGCGACCAGTACGAGCGGCGGCGGCTCGTCGCTGGGCGGTCTCTCCAATCCGCTCGCGCCAGTGACGTCGCCGGTGGGCGGCCTGCTCGGCGGCGTGGCCGGAAAATAGCCGGCCCGTGCCGCGTCATACGGGAACCCGGCCGAATGACCAGGGAAGGACCGCCATCGGCGCTCACGGGTCCCGCCCGGGACCATCGGACAATCCCGAAACCGTGGCCCGCTACCTGCGCGTGTCGCCGGGCTTCGACGCCGGCCGCGCGAGCCCGCGCGCCGGCAGCGGCGTCGACATCACGATCGACGTGCGCGTTTCGCCGTACAGGTTGATGCGTTCGATCAGCTGTTCGAGATGGGCCATGCTGACGGCGACCAACCGCATCACGTACGAATCCGCGCCCGTCACGTGATGGCATTCGACGACTTCGGGAATCGTCTCCAGCAGCTTGAGGAACTTCGCTTTCGCCGGTTGCTGCACCGTGATGCCGATCAGCGCGCTCACCGGATAGCCGGCCGCGGACGGATTGATCCGCGCGGTGTAGCCTTCGACCACGCCGGCTGCTTCGAGCCGCTTCACGCGTTCCGTCACGGCCGGCACCGACAGGTGGACCTGGCGCGCGAGCTCCGTATAGCTGAGGCGTCCGTTGTCCTGCAACAGCGCCAGTATCTTCCAGTCCAGATCGTCCATCGCGGCGGGAGTTTTTAAGGTAGAGCCGCCATTTTTCCTCAAAAACCGCATTCAGCGGGGCGCGGATTTTCCCTACGATGCCTGTTCGAGCCACTGGATGTGGGAAAGGAGCAGGCGATGTTGTTCATCAAATCCGTCGTGATGGGGCTGTCGATCGCGGTGCCGGTCGGCCCGATCGGCATGCTGTGCATTCAGCGCAGCCTGAGCCGCGGCTTCCGGGCCGGATTCGCGACCGGCATCGGCGCCGCGTGCGCCGATGCGATTTACGGGCTGCTCGGCGCGCTGGGCGTCGCGGGCATCGTCACCGCGTTCCCGATGCTGACCGTCGGCCTGAAGATCGGCGGCGGCGCGTTTCTCGTGTGGCTCGCATGGACCATCGCGCGCCAGCCGCCGGCCGCACCGGTGGGGCAGCGCGAGTTGCCGCGTACGACCGTTCTGCGCGATTTCCTGACGACGTTCGGACTCACGCTGTCGAACCCGATGACGATCGTGTCGTTCGTCGGGATCTTCGCGGCGCTCGGCCCGTTGCCGGGGGCGCGGGAAGGCGCGATGTGGGCGACCGTCGCGTGGATGGTGGCCGGGGTGTTCGTCGGCTCGGCCACGTGGTGGCTGTGCCTGAGCAGCGCGACCGCCGCGCTGCGCGCGAAGCTGTCGTTCGCGTTCATGCACGGGCTGTCGCGCATGTCGGCAGCGGTCGTCGCGGTATTCGGCGCGATCCAGCTGGTCGCGGGCGTACGTGGCTTGATCTAGGCGCGCGGGGCAGCGCGGGTCGAGCGGATCGCGTCGACCGTCGTCCGGATATGGGCGAGCAGCTCGAGCATCACCGTTTTCCGGAAGTACTGGTTGATCGCATGCTGACGACGATATCGGACGGCAGCGCCTCGATCGCGTGCCGAACCGACAGCAGATCGTCGACGAGCCGTGTCAACGCGTCGGGTTCCCATGTGTCGAGCGCAACGGCGATGTCGTCCGGCCAGAGGCCGAGCGCATCGATGCCGCAGCATCCGGCGACACAGTGGATCTCCAGCGCGTCGATCAACGGCATGACGGCCGCCAGATGCGGATCGACGTCGATCGCCTGCGCGTGGCCGCCGGCAAGATCGCCGCAGGCGATCCAGCGATCCGGGCCGATGCCGATGTCGTTCTTGTGTGCGTTGCCGTTCATCTTCGCTCAATTCGATGCGTGCAAATGCAAGTGCGCATGCACGAAGCGTGCGATTTCCTGGCTCAGCTCGATATCCTCCGGCGCGCCCATGAACCCGCCGTGCGGCATCCCTTCGAATATGTGCAGTTCGGTCGGCGCCTGTGCGCGGCGCAACGCGCGATGCAGCCGCACGGCGTTCGACAGGAACAGGTCGCGCGTGCCGCTCTGGATGAAGGTCGGCGGGAAGCCGGCCGCGAAATCGCCGAACAGCGGCGACAGATACGGATGGGCGAGATCGGCGCCGTTCGCGTAGAGCAGGTTGTTCGCCATCAGCGGCGCCGGCAGCACGACATCGACGAGCCGGTTCGTTTCGAAGCTGTCGCCGGATTCGGTCAGGTCGGCTTCCGGCGACAGCAGCACCAGCGCGGCCGGCAGCGGCAGGCCCTCGTCGCGGGCGCGCAGCACCATCGCGGCCGCGAGATTGCCGCCGGCCGAACGGCCGCCGATGACGACGTTTTCCGGTGCGTAATGCTTCAGCACGTAGGCATAGGTTGCGACGCAGTCGTCGAGCGCGGCGGGATACGGATGCTCGGGCGGCATCCGGTAGTCGACGCCGTAGCATCGAATGCCGAGCCGGTCGGCCTGCATTTGCGCGCCGGCACGGCACGCGGCGCCGCCGCCGACGATCAGCGCACCGCCGTGCAGGTCGATGATTGCGCATGCGCCGGACAGCGCCGCTTCGGGTGTCGCGACGTGCACGTCCGCAGCGCCGACCCGGATCGTCTCGACGCCCGAACGCAACGAGCCGGCGAACTGCGCGACAGCGGTCGCGTAATGCGCGTCGGCGCTGGCCTTCACGCGCATCCATGCGTCGATGTCGTCGACGGCCGGCATCGCGTGCAGCGCGTTCAGCGGCACGCCGTCGTCGCCGGTCAGGCGTTGCAGCGCGGCGCGCGCTTCATCGCTGATCGAGGTCGGGAAGGGAACGACACGGCTCGGCAGCACGACGCCGTCGGGTTTGTCTGTCATCGCTTGGGTTCCGTTCGGGGCGTCATGCGGGCGAAGGCCAGTGGCGCAGCATCGCGTCGAGCGCATCGAGGCTGCGCGACCACGACGCGTCGGCATCCGGTGCGCTGTGCGAGAAGCCGCCGGCGTTTTCGAGCGTCACGTAGCCCATGAAGAAGCCGCCGAGCAGGCGGATCGCATGCGCGTGCTCGGCATCCGGCAGGTCGTAGCTGCGCAGCACCGCCGACGTCATCCTGACGAGCTGCCCGCCCGCGCTCGCGGCGGCGCGCTCGGCGCCCACCGGATGGCGCGCGGCGGCGAAGCGGCCCGGATGCGCCCGTGCGTAGTCGCGATAGACGTTCGCGAGCGCGGCCAGCGCGTCCTTGCCGGTGCGGCCGGCCAGCGCGTCGGCGGCGCGATCGGCCAGTTCCTGCAGCGCGAACAGCGCGATGCGGCTCTTGAGATCGTCGAAGCTCGGGATATGGGAATACAGGCTCGCCAGCTTCACGTCGAAATGCCGCGCGAGCGCCGCGCCGGTGAGGTGCTCGAAACCGGCTTCATCGGCGAGTTGCGCGCCGGCTTCGACGAGTTTGTCCACGGTAAGGCCGGCACGCGCCATGACGAATGCTACGAAGATTAGTCAAAAACCTAATTCTATTAGCTTTCGGCGCGATGTCAATTTCATGCGCGTGCCGGCGTGGCGCGTTGCGCCGATGCGTGGGGCCGTCAGAACGTATAACTGACCTTGCCGAACGCGGTACGCCCGAGCGTGTTGTAACCGTACGCGGTCATGTACTGCCGGTCGAACAGGTTCGACAGCGATGCCGACACCGTCAGGTGCGAATTGATCCGGTACGACGCGCGCAGGTTTACCGTCAGGTACGACGCCAGATACTGCCGGTTGGCCGGATCGTCGAACGTCGAGCCGCCGTACAGCAGCGACGCGCCCGTGCTCAGCGCATGCAGCTTCAGTTCGTCCCACGTGTGATCGACGTTCAGGCTGACCGTTTGCCGCGGCCGGCGGCTCAGCCACGTCCGGTTCGTTTCGTCCTGCGGATTCAGGATGCCGACCGCGACGCTGATCGGCGTCGAGCGGCCGATCGTGCCCTTGTACGACAGGTCGATGCCGCGAATATGCGAGCGGCCGATGTTCATCGGCGAGAACGTCGCCGGGTTGTACGCGATCAGGTTGTTGACGCGCGTGTCGTAGATCGCCGCGGTGAACGTGCCGTACGCGGTGTTCGCGTCGAGCGCGGCCTCGACCGACGTGCTGCGTTCCGGGCTGAGGTTCGGGTTGCCGTAGCCGGGGTAGTACAGGTCGTTGAACGTCGGCAGCCGGAACGCGTTGCCGTACGACATGCGCGCCGTGTAGACCGGCGTGATCGCCCACGACAGTGCGGCGTTGCCGGTGTTCACCGCTTGCCCGGCGATGATCTCGTGACGGCCGGCGACGAACATCGTTACGCTGCCGAGCGTCGCCGACTGGTGCAGCGAGAACGCGGAATCGTTGCGCGTCGGCACGCCGCCGGGAATGTCGACCGGCAGGAACGCCTGTTCGCGCGTGAAGTCGTACGCGAGCTTCGATTCGCCCGACAACGGCAGGCCGAACAGGTGGAATCCGTGCTCCTGATGAGTCAGCGACGTCGACGTGCTGATCCGCTGCGAATTGATCTGGTCGGTCGCGAGGGCCGGGTCGTCCGCGTAGATGAACTGGCGGTCGTTCGCATAGCCGAACGACTGGTCGAACTGCGTATCGGGCGTGATGTCGAGATGGAACGCAACGCCCGTCGTCAACTGGTGGTCGAGCTCGCGATTCGCGTAGCCGCTGTTGTCGTAGGACAGATCGGAGCGGTGATACAGCGCGAACGTCGAGATCGACCAGTTGTCGCGCGCATAGCCGAGCCGCGCGTCGAGATCCTGCGCGTGATACGGATTGCGGCCGTCTTCGTGGCCGTAGAAGAACGGCCGCGTCGCATCGATGCCGGCCGTGTTGTAGTCGTGCAGCCCGAGCGAATAGGTGAGGCCGCCGAGCGCGGCCAGCGGCCCGGTCGACGGCACCGTGCCCGACGTGCGGAACTGCGTGTCGAACGTCTTGTTCGAGCCGCCGCCGGCCGACACGGTGGTCCGGTTCGGCTGGTTGGCGGCGCGGCGCGTGAAGAGTTGCACGACGCCGCCCATCGCGTTGTTGCCGAACGACGCGGCGGCCGGGCCGGAGATCACCTCGACGCGCTCGAACGCTTCGGTCGGCAGGTCGGCCCACGGCGCGATTCCGGTGGTCGGCGAGCCGATCCGGATGCCGTCGATGAACACGGCGACCTGACTCGCCGACGAGCCGCGGATGCTGACCGACGCGGACGAGCCGGGCCCGCCGTTCTGCGCGACGGTCACGCCCGGCAGCGTCGCGAGCGCCTGCGTGATGCTCGGGTCGGCGGGCGACAGCCGGTCGAGGTCCTCGCGCGTGAGCACCTGGGTCGACGCATAGCGTCGGTCGAACGATTCGGGCAGGTGCCGCGTGTCGGTCACGCTGATCGTCGGCAGGTCCGCGCCGGGCGCGGGCGCGGCGGGCTGCGCGAGCGCCGTTTCGCCGGCCGCGTGGGCGAGCGGGGAAAGCAGCGCGGTGGCGGCGGACGTGGCGAGCAGGTGACGAATGTTCATGAGGCGGCGGGACGAGGCGTGTGACGTGTACGGCGATCGCGGGCGGAGGGCGGGCAGGTGGCGCATGCCGACGGCGCGTCGGTGCGACGCTTCGGGTCGGGAAGCGGATTCGGGAACGATGGACATCTGACGGATCCTGAGGTCGGGCCGTCCATGCAACGGGCGACCGCCGGGGGCGGTGCCGCGCGCATCGGGACACCCCGCCCGGTGCGGCTGCGTGGACCTCGGGTCGATGGCAGGTCTCCTGGCTCGCGGGTCCTCATCCGTGCAGGCCTTCCCGGTTTCCCAGTGGCATGCGGTGGCACGGATTCGCCGCTCACAGTTGCGGGGGCAGCCGCAGATTCGGGGCGTTGCCCCTGCTGCGTTCCCTTTTGATCCCGTCTCCGGGAACCATCAGCGCGCAAGGGTAATGGCGGGCGGTCAGGGACGTCAATCGTCCGGCCGCGCGCGGGTGCGAAAAAACGTCATTGCCCGGCGGCGGCTTTCCGAATCCTTTCGTTCGAGGGGCGCGGGCCGTGTTTCAGGTCTGAAGAAACGGCCGGGTTCGAACGCGTCCGGTCGCGCCGGAACCGGCGGCCGTCGTTCCGAAGGCCGACGGCCGGCGCGTGTCGTTATCGATGCGTGCCGCGACGCTCAGGCCGGTGCCGACACCAGCGCGCAGAAGTTCTCGAGATCGACGTTGCCGCCGCTGATCACTACGCCGACGCGCTTGCCCTGCAGCGCATCCTTCATTCGGCGCACGGCGGCGAACGACAGGCAGCCGGTCGGCTCGACGATGAGCTTCATACGCGTGGCGAAGAAGCGCATGCAGTCGACGAGTTCCGCGTCCGTCGCGGTGAGGATGTCGTCGACGTCGCGACGCAGGATCGGGAACGTGAGGTTGCCGAGGTGCTGCGTCTGCGCACCGTCGGCGATCGTGCGCGGGGTGTCGATGTGCACGATCGTGCCGGACCGGAACGATTGCTGCGCATCGTTGCCGGCTTCGGGCTCGACGCCGTACAGCTTCGCGTGCGGCGACAGCGCACGGGTGGCGAGCGCGGTGCCCGACAGCAGCCCGCCGCCGCCGAGCGGCGTGAACACCGCGTCGAGCGGGCCGACTTCGTCGAACAGTTCCTTGGCCGCGGTGCCCTGGCCGGCGATCACGTCCGGGTGATCGTAGGGCGGCACCAGCGTGAGCCCGTGCTTCTCGGCGAGATCGCGCCCGATCTGCTCGCGATCCTCGGTGTAGCGATCGTAGGTCACGACGTTGCCGCCGTAGCCGCGCGTCGCGGCCATCTTCGCGGCCGGCGCGTCCTGCGGCATCACGATCGTCGCGGGAATGCCGAGCATGCGCGCCGACAGCGCGATCGCCTGCGCATGGTTGCCCGACGAGAACGCGACGACGCCGTGGCGCCGCTGTTCCGCGTTGAAGCGCGACAGCGCGTTGAACGCGCCGCGGAACTTGAAGGCGCCCATGCGCTGCAGGTTCTCGCACTTGAAGAACACCTGCGCGCCGAGCGCGTCGTCGATCGTCCGCGACGTCATCACCGGCGTGCGGTGCGCGTGGCCTTCGAGCCGGGTCGCGGCGGCGGCGACGTCGTCGTACGTGGGGAGAGCGGGAGAGTTCATGGTTGCTGGAGGATTGAAAAGTCAGTCGACTGGAATGGGGGGCGCACCGGGTCACTTCGCATCGTTGTAGACGGTGGCGCGCGACACGCCGAGATGCTGCGACACGATCTCCATCGCGCGGCGCACCTCGAGGAAGCCGTCGGCCTTCAGCGTCTGCATCAGCTCGCGGCGCTGGTCGGTCTTCAACTCGCGCGGCGTCGTCGCAAGGCGCGTCGCGAAGGCGTCGATGCGCTGCCGGATCGCGTCCGCGCCGGCCGGGTCGAGCGTGTCGACGACGGCTTCGCCGTCCGTGCGGCAGAACTGGTTCAGCATGCCCTGGAAGCCGCGGAACAGCGTGACGTCGGCATTCAGGCACAGCGCGGCCACATAGCGCCCGGTCGAATCCTTGATGCCGATCGACGTGCTTTTCGCGGTGCGGCCGTCGGCGAAGCGGTTCGGGTAGTTCGCGAGCACCTGCGGGAAATCGTCGTCGGCGATGCGCGCGAGGCCGAGTTCGGTCGCGGGATCGCCGACCGCGCGTCCGGACAGGTTGTTGTGGATCGCGAGGATCGCGTGCTCCGGCGTGCGCAGGTCGTGCACGACGACCTCGGTGAACGGCGCGAACATCTCGCCGAGTCCTTCGGCGATGCGCTGCACCTGTTCGATCAGCGATGCCTGCTCCGACAGCAGCGGTTTGCGGGTTGTACTCATGCGTGATCCTGGTGTGTCGGGGCGTCCGTCGTTTCCGGCCGCGTGATGTCGGCCAGCAACGGGCGCGCGATCCGGACGTAGTCGGTCGCGTCGAGCACGACCGAGCGATCGAGGCGGCCCGCGTTGAACGCGATCTCGGCGTTGCGCTCGACCAGCGCGGGATCGACGACGAGCGCCACGTTCGTATCGAACACGAACGGCGGTACGGCGCCCATCACGCAGCGCGTGACGGCGGCCGCGACGTCGGGCGACGCGAGCGTCGCCTTGCGCCGGCCGACCGCATCGGCGACCTTGCGAAAGTCGATTTTCAGATGGCCGGGAATCACCGCGAGCGCGGCGCCGTCGCCGCCATCCTTGAACGTACAGAGCATCGCCTTCGCGCCCTGTTCGGGGCGGGTGCCGCGCAGCGCGGCGATCGCGTCGGATTTGCCTTCCGCCGGATGCTCGAGCACGCGAAAACGCGCGCCGGATGTCGTCAGCAGTTCGCAAAGCGTGTCGAAAACGGGAGAGTCGTTCATGTCGCTCCAGGCAGGCCCACGCGTCGAGGCGCACGGGTCAAATAATCGTCCAAGTATAGACGTTTTGTCATTGATATGACAAAGGGCGGCGGGCGTCGTGGCGCCAGTGTGCGCGAAGCGCGCCGATTCTTCAGCAGCCGAAAGGGGGTTTCATATTGCGGGATGCAGGCCGAATTCCTGCCGCCGCGTTTTACCGCCGCTTGAAACCGTGTTTTGCATCGCAAAAACGACTGGCTATCTAATTGAAAAACAAGAGAAATTTATATCTTATGTCTTATATAAGACTTCGCCGAAAACGCGTGGGACAGGATTACTATTGAGTCCATGCAGTTCGCTTCGTCACACGCGGCGGGCACGCTGAACCCCTTTACTCAAATGCGCTTCGTTCCCAGGAGATAGACATGTCCCAATATCAAGACGACATCAAGGCAGTGGCTGGCTTGAAGGAAAACCACGGCAGCGCGTGGAATGCCATCAGCCCCGAGTATGCGGCCCGCATGCGTGCCCAGAACAAGTTCAAGACCGGCCTGGACATCGCGAAGTACACCGCGAAGATCATGCGCGCCGACATGGCCGCGTACGATGCCGATCCGTCCAAGTACACGCAGTCGCTGGGTTGCTGGCACGGCTTCATCGGCCAGCAGAAGATGATCTCCATCAAGAAGCACTTCAACAGCACCGAACGCCGCTACCTGTACCTGTCGGGCTGGATGGTCGCCGCGCTGCGCTCGGAGTTCGGCCCGCTGCCTGACCAGTCGATGCACGAAAAGACCTCGGTCAGCGCGCTGATCCGCGAGCTTTACACGTTCCTGCGCCAGGCCGACGCCCGCGAGCTGGGCGGCCTGTTCCGCGAGCTGGATGCCGCGAAGGACGCGACTGCGAAGGCCGCGATCCAGCAAAAGATCGACAACCACGTCACGCACGTCGTGCCGATCATCGCCGACATCGACGCCGGCTTCGGCAACGCGGAAGCGACCTACCTGCTGGCCAAGCAGTTCATCGAAGCGGGCGCGTGCTGCATCCAGATCGAAAACCAGGTGTCGGACGAGAAGCAGTGCGGCCACCAGGACGGCAAGGTCACGGTGCCGCACGAGGATTTCCTCGCGAAGATCCGCGCGATCCGCTACGCGTTCCTGGAACTGGGCGTGGACGACGGCATCATCGTCGCGCGGACCGATTCGCTGGGCGCGGGCCTGACCAAGCAGATCGCCGTGACGAACACGCCGGGCGACCTGGGCGATCAATACAACGCGTTCCTCGATTGCGAAGAACTGTCGGCCGACCAGCTGGGCAACGGTGACGTCGTCATCAAGCGCGACGGCAAGCTGCTGCGTCCGAAGCGCCTGCCGAGCAACCTGTTCCAGTTCCGCGCCGGCACGGGCGAGGCGCGCTGCGTGCTCGACTGCATCACGTCGCTGCAGAACGGCGCCGACCTGCTGTGGATCGAAACCGAAAAACCGCATATCGCGCAGATCGGCGGCATGGTCAGCGAGATCCGCAAGGTGATCCCGAACGCGAAGCTGGTGTACAACAACAGCCCGTCGTTCAACTGGACGCTGAACTTCCGCCAGCAGGCCTACGATGCGATGAAGGCCGAGGGCAAGGACGTGTCGGCTTACGACCGTGCGCAGTTGATGAGCGTCGAATACGACGAAACCGAACTGGCCAAGCTCGCCGACGAGAAGATCCGCACGTTCCAGGCCGATGCATCGCGTGAAGCAGGCATCTTCCACCACCTGATCACGCTGCCGACGTACCACACGGCTGCGCTGTCGACCGATAACCTGGCCAAGGAATACTTCGGCGACCAGGGCATGCTCGGCTACGTGGCGGGCGTGCAGCGCAAGGAAATCCGTCAGGGCATCGCGTGCGTGAAGCACCAGAACATGTCCGGTTCGGACATCGGCGACGATCACAAGGAATACTTCAGCGGCGAAGCGGCGCTGAAGGCAGCGGGCAAGGACAACACGATGAACCAGTTCTGATCATCGTCAGATCCGCAGCACGACGCCAGCTCCTCGGGGCTGGCGTTTTTTTGTCTGCGCGATCGCCGTGCGTTACCCGTACATGGCCTTTACGACGTACTGCGTACTGGCTCGTCGACACCACGTCGATCGGTTCGAAATCGATGAAACGCCCGCGGCGGTTCATCATCTCGGCGCACATTGCGCTGGAATTTCTCGTCATTGCGAACGCTGTCGAACAGCGTGCGCACGTATTACCCCGGATTGCCGCGCGCACCGTTTTAAGCAGGGGCGTGCATCGGGTATTCGAACGGGATGTTTGTGTACACAACCTAATTCAGGGTTTGCCTGAGTAGCGAAAACGCTAACTCGCACGGCGCGGGTTCGCGTGGTTCGTGCGCACGGCCGGCAGGTTGAAATTGCCGTTCGTGCGAAACCCTTGCGGGGCGGTCGTCGCGCTCGTTTCGTCCCCAAAGCGCGCGGGACGACGCCGTAAAAAGCGCCTGTCTGCAACGCGCATGCCGGCACGTCGTCACAATTGTTTCTTGTTGCAACGCAACGCCTCGTCAATAACGGCGATGGTATGCTGGCCGGCATGGAGTTGTATGGCAGGTTGCTTGCATGGCGAAACTCGTGTTCGCACTTTCTAACGAGACTTCATCTTCTCTCGCCCGCATCGCGGCATCGACGCGCGCTCCGCTCGCGCGTCCCGTCCTGCGCGCCGCATCTTCCTGCGCTCCGCACGCATTCCCCATCTCGCGGGCTCGCCCCGCATCCCCCATCCCCGCCCAATAATCTGGAGACATCCTCATGTCGCAAAACACTTTGGCCGAAGCGACACACGGCCCGCTGATCGCTCCGCCGGCCTTCGTCAAACATCGCAAGCTGATCGACTGGGTCTCGCGCATCGCGGCGCTCACGGAGCCCGAGCGTGTCGTGTGGTGTGACGGATCGCAGGAAGAATACGACGCGCTGTGCCAGGCGATGGTCGACCAGGGCACGCTCACGCGCCTAAACCCGGCGAAGCGCCCGAACTCGTATCTCGCGCAATCCGATCCGTCGGACGTCGCGCGCGTCGAGGATCGCACGTTCATCTGCGCGGCGTCGCGCGACGACGTCGGCCCGACCAACAACTGGATCGAGCCGGCCGAAATGCGCGAGACGCTCAACGGGCTGTTCCGCGGCGCGATGCGCGGCCGCACGCTGTACGTCGTGCCGTTCTCGATGGGCCCGCTCGGCTCGCCGATCGCGCACGTCGGCGTCGAGTTGTCCGACAGCCCGTACGTCGCGGTGAACATGCGGATCATGACGCGCATGGGGCGCGACGTGTACGACGTGCTCGGCGAGGACGGCGATTTCGTGCCGTGCGTGCACAGCGTCGGTCATCCGCTCGAAGCCGGCCGGCAGGACGTGCCGTGGCCGTGCAATCCGGTCAAGTACATCGTGCACTTTCCGGAAACGCGCGAGATCTGGAGCTTCGGCTCGGGCTACGGCGGCAACGCGCTGCTCGGCAAGAAGTGTTTCGCACTGCGCATCGCGTCGACGATGGGGCGCGATCAGGGCTGGCTCGCGGAACACATGCTGATCCTCGGCGTGACGTCGCCGGCCGGCAAGAAGTATCACGTCGCGGCCGCGTTCCCGTCCGCGTGCGGCAAGACCAACTTCGCGATGCTGATCCCGCCGCAGGGCTTCGACGGCTGGAAGGTCACGACGATCGGCGACGACATCGCGTGGCTGAAGCCCGGCCGCGACGGCCGCCTGTATGCGATCAATCCGGAAGCCGGTTTCTTCGGCGTGGCGCCGGGCACGGGCGTGAAGACCAACCCGAACGCGATCGCCACGCTGAAGGAAAACGTGATCTTCACGAACGTCGCGCTGACGGAAGACGGCGACGTGTGGTGGGAAGGGCTGACCGACACGCCGCCCGCGAAGCTGACCGACTGGCAGGGCAATCCGTGGACGCCCGAGATTGGCAAGGAAACCGGCCGCAAGGCCGCGCATCCGAACTCGCGCTTCACCGCGCCGGCCGCGCAGTGCCCGTCGATCGACGACGACTGGGAAAACCCGGCCGGCGTGCCGATCGACGCGTTCATCTTCGGCGGCCGCCGCTCGACGACCGTGCCGCTCGTGACCGAAGCGCGCGACTGGGTCGAAGGCGTGTACATGGCCGCGACGATGGGCTCCGAGACGACCGCGGCCGCGGTCGGCCAGCAGGGCGTCGTGCGCCGCGATCCGTTCGCGATGCTGCCGTTCTGCGGCTACAACGTCAGCGATTATTTCGCGCATTGGCTCACACTCGGCAAGCAGCTCGAAGCCGCCGGCGCGAAGCTGCCGAAGTTCTATTGCGTCAACTGGTTCCGCAAGGACGCGAACGGCAAGTTCGTGTGGCCGGGCTTCGGCGAGAACATGCGCGTGCTGAAGTGGATGCTCGATCGTCTCGAAGGCACGGGCGGTGGCGGCGAGCATGCGTTCGGCGTGTCGCCCGCGTATGAAGATCTGCACTGGGATGGCCTCGATTTCACGCGCGATCAGTTCGATGCGGTGACGTCGATGAACGCCGACGAATGGCGCGAGGAACTGAAGCTGCACGCGGCGCTGTTCGATACGTTGAAGCTGCGCTTGCCGGCTGAAATGACCGAGACGATGAAGAAGATCGAGCGGCGTATCGGCGGCTGACGAGCGGCATCGACGTCACCACCTGAAAGCGGCATGAACGCCCCGGGCCATCCATCGCATGGCCCGGGGCGTCGTCGTTTCTGGCGCTCGGCCGGGTGTCAGCCGAGATCGAGCGCGTTCGTCAAATCGCCCGGCGGCGTCGCGCCGCGCGCGGCGAACGCGTTGTTGCGCAGGACCACGCCGTCGAGCGGCGCGAGGCCGTGCACGCGGCTGATGAAGCGCAGGATCGAGTTCGTGTCGTACAGCGTGTGATCGACGAAGCCCTTTTTCGCGAACGGCGAGATCACGAGCGCGGGAATCCGCGAGCCGGGGCCCCAGCGATCGCCGACCGGCGGCGCGACGTGATCCCACCAGCCGCCGTTCTCGTCGTGCGTCATCACGATCACGGTGTTTTCCCATTGCGGGCCGCGCCGGATATGGTCGATCACGGTCGCGATGTGGCGGTCGCCCGATTCGATGTCCGCATAGCCCGCATGCATGTTCAGGTTGCCTTGCGGCTTGTAGAACGTGACGGCCGGCAGGCGGCCCGCGTCGATGTCGGCGATGAAGTGGTTGGTCGACGGCTCGTCGCCGAGCCCCGCGTCGCGCAGATGCTTGCGGCGCGCTTCGGTGCCCGGCGCGTAGTTCACGAAGTAGTTGAACGGCTGGTGGTGGTACTGGAAGTCGGGCACCATTCCCGTGTCGCGATGCTCGAGCGCATACTGCCATGCACCGCTGTACCACGCCCAGTCGACATTCTTTTCCGACAGGCGGTCGCCGATCGTCGCGTAGCCCTGCGGCGGCATCACGCGATGGTCGGCCGGATCCGCATACGCGGCGTTGCCCGGATCGGGCGGCGGCACGTAGCTCGGCTGGTACGGCGGCGCCATCGTGTTCACACCGTAGCCGTCCGGCGTCAGCGGGCCGTCGACCGCGAATTTCGGCGGACCGTCGAGCGCGGACGCGGGCGAATCGTCGGCGAGCTTCAGGCGCGTGCCGGCCGGGTCGTCGCCTTCGACCTTCGACAGCAGTTTCGCCGCATGCGGATGCTTGTGCGCGTCCGGATACAGCGGCGGCTGCGCGGAAATTAGGAACATGTGGTTCATCCACGAACCGCCGAAGGCCGCCATGAAGAAGTTGTCGCACAGCGTGTATTGCCGCGCGAGACTCCACAGTCGCAGCGTGTCGGCCGAATTGCGGTAATGGCCCATCACGAGGCCGCCCGAATCGGCCCACGCGGCGAACTGGTTGTTGCGGCCGCCCGCGATCTGCATCTGGTTCTGGTAGAAGCGATGCCACAGGTCGCGCGTGATCACGCCGTTCGGCAGCGGCTTGCCTTGCGCGTCCGAAATCCGGAACGGCGCATTCGGCAGCTTGTCGATGTCGCGCTCGGCGATCGCGTAGCGCTTGCCGTCCACTTCCTGCGCTTGCGGCACGAGCCCGCCCCAGATCTTCGGCAGCGCCGGCAGCGGCGTCTTGCCGTCGCGATCGAGCTGCTGCGCGTGTTCGGGCCGCACTTCGCTCAGTGGATACCGCACGCCCGGGAAATCGCCGTACAGGTTCGCGAAGCTGCGGTTTTCCGCATAGATCACGACGATGTGGCGCACGCGCTGGCGCAGCGCTTCGTCGATGCGCAGGTCGGCGGCCGAACGCGGCGCGTTGCCCGCGGTGGTTTCGCAGCCGCTGAGCGCGACACCGGCGCCGAGTGCGGCGAGGCCGCCGAGCACACGGCGGCGGTCGGGATCGGCGGGTAGGTCGTCGGGGCGATCGGGGGTGTCGTTCACGTCGTGGGCTCCTCGGATGGGCGGGTGGGCATTGTCGTTCGATGCGCGCCGGCGCCGCGCGGGCTGCCGCGACGCGGGACGGGATGAGACGGCCGGCCTCGCGCGCGGCGGCGCGAGGCGACTGTCACAAAAATGTCATGCACGCGACTATAACGCGGCAAGGGGGCGGATGAAAGCCGTTCGTCCGACGATTCGACGCTGCGCGGCGAGCGGCGCGACGCCCGCGCACGAACTAGACTGGAATCGAGGGCGGTGCGTCACGGCGTGCCGCCCGGGCGAGGATCGCCCGGCAATGCCGACGACGGTGTTGTCGAGGCGGCATCGATGCGACGAACGACGCGAGACGGCGAGGCGACGATGCGCGGATGCAAGTCGTTTTCGCATGGCGGCCGCGTACCGGTTGCGCGCGTGCCGGCGTGAGCGCACGCCGCGCAGCGGAGATGGCAGGCCCGATGCGATGGACAGGAAATTCGACTACCCGGGATTGCTGATCGCGGCGGGCTTCTTCGTGCTGTTCGCCGCGCAGTTGCTGATGCTGCACCCGACGTCGACGCCGATCGCGTACAGCG
This sequence comes from Burkholderia sp. AcTa6-5, assembly GCF_017815075.1. Taxonomy (NCBI): domain Bacteria; kingdom Pseudomonadati; phylum Pseudomonadota; class Betaproteobacteria; order Burkholderiales; family Burkholderiaceae; genus Burkholderia; species Burkholderia sp. AcTa6-5. The sequence continues at coordinate 283,255 of NZ_JAGIQE010000001.1, forward strand.
ATTTCCACCGGCTCGTCGCCGCGCGGCTCGTCGACGATCTCGAGGTCGGCCCGGCGTCGATCTCGGGCGCGCTGAAGATGCCGCAGGCCGGCGCGATGCTGCCGGCGTCCGACGCGGCGGTCGTGCAGCAGGTTGGCGCGCCGTGGCGCTTCACGACCAGCCGCGTGACCGACGAACACCTGATCGACACGCTGACCGCCGCGGGCATCCGCTATCACGGCACGCCCGACACCGGTTGGATCGCGTCGCTCGCGTCGTGGCTGCTGCCGCTGATGCTGCTCGTGTTCGTGTGGAACATGATGCTGCGCAAGCGCGGCGGGCTGCAGGACTTCACCGGCATGGGCAAGAGCCGCGCGCGCGTGTACGTGCAGCAGGAGACCGGCATCACGTTCGATGACATCGCGGGCATCGACGAAGCGAAGGCCGAACTGCAGCAGCTCGTCGCGTTCCTGCGCAACCCCGATCGCTACCAGCGGCTCGGCGGCAAGATTCCGAAAGGCGTGCTCGTCGTCGGCGCGCCGGGCACGGGCAAGACGCTGCTCGCGCGCGCGGTGGCCGGCGAGGCGGCCGTGCCGTTCTTCTCGATCAGCGGCTCGGCGTTCGTCGAGATGTTCGTCGGCGTGGGCGCCGCGCGCGTGCGCGACCTGTTCGAGCAGGCGCAGCAGAAGGCGCCGTGCATCGTGTTCGTCGACGAGCTCGATGCGCTCGGCAAGGTGCGCGGCGTCGGCCCGATGTCGGGCAACGACGAGCGCGAACAGACGCTCAACCAGTTGCTGGTCGAGATGGATGGCTTCCAGGCCGGCTCCGGGGTGATCATCATGGCCGCGACGAACCGGCCCGAGATCCTCGATCCCGCGTTGCTGCGCCCGGGCCGTTTCGATCGTCACATCGCGATCGACCGGCCCGACGTAAACGGCCGCCGCCAGATCCTCGACGTGCACGTGAAGCGCGTGAAGCTCGCCGCCGACGTCGATCTCGGCGAGCTCGCGTCGCGCACGCCGGGCTTCGTCGGCGCCGATCTCGCGAACGTCGTCAACGAGGCCGCGCTGCATGCGGCCGAACTCGGCAAGCCGGCGATCGGCATGGCGGACTTCGACGAGGCGATCGACCGCGCGCTGACGGGCCTCGAGCGCAAGAGCCGCGTGATGAACGAGCAGGAGAAGCTGACCATCGCGTATCACGAAGCCGGCCATGCGCTCGTCGCGGAAAGCCGCGCGCATTGCGATCCGGTGAAGAAGGTGTCGATCATTCCGCGCGGCGTCGCCGCACTCGGCTACACGCAGCAGGTGCCGACCGAGGATCGTTACGTCCTGCGCCGCAGCGAGCTGCTCGACCGGATCGATGCGCTGCTCGGCGGGCGCGTGGCGGAAGAACTCGTGTTCGGCGACGTGTCGACCGGTGCGCAGAACGACCTCGAACGCGCGACCGCGATGGCGCGCCACATGGTCATGCAGTACGGGATGAGCGAGAAGATCGGGCTCGCGACGTTCGACGACGGTGCCGCGCGCCAGGGCCTGCCCGGCGCATGGCATGCGGGCGACGGCCGCTGCAGCGAGCACACCGCGCGGATGATCGACGACGAGGTGCGCACGCTGCTGGCCGATGCGCATGCGCGCGTCGCGGCGACGCTCGGCGAACGTCGCGACGCGCTCGAACGCATCGCGCGACGGCTGCTGCAATGCGAGGTGCTCGAACGCGACGCGCTGCAGGCGCTGATCGACGCACGCATCGAACCGTCGTTGGCCGCGTCGGCCTCGTCGGGCGACGACGCCGGTGCGCGCGGCGGCGCGATCGAAACGGAGCAGGCGTCCACCGTCGAGCGCGATTTCGTCGCGTACGGACGGTCGCACGAATCCGATCGCTGAAGCCGCTGCCTGGACCGGCGCGCGCCGATATTCCGACGTCGCACGCTTTCTTTATGGTCTTTCCCACCACGACGTCGCGCTGAGCGACGCGCACGTATCAGTCGAACGGCGGCGCGCTCGAATGCATGACGACGGGGCGTAGGCGCGCGTCAGCGCGTCAGGATTCGGTCGCGGCCGCGACTTCGGCCGCTTCGGCGAGCGCTTCGAGAAAGCGCGTGCGCCACCAGTGCACGTCGGTCTTGCGCATGATCGCCATCAGCGCCGCGTGACGCTGGCGGCGCTCTTCGAGCGGCATCGTGAGCGCGCGCTGGATTGCCTGCGCGGTGCCTTGCGTGTCGTACGGATTGACGAGCAGCGCGGCCTTCAATTGCTCGGCCGCGCCCGCGAAGCGCGACAGCACGAGCACGCCCGGATCGGCCGCGTCCTGCGCGGCGAGGAACTCTTTCGCGACGAGGTTCATCCCGTCGCGCAGCGGCGTGACGAGGGCGACCCGGCTCGCGCGGTAGAGGCCCGGCAGGCGCTTGCGCGCGACGGTGCGGTGAATGTAGCGCATCGGCATCCATTCGAGCTCGCCGTAGTCGCCGTTGATCGCGCCGCACAGGCTGTCCATCTCGCGCCGCAGGTCGTCGTACGCGCCGAGATCCTCGCGGCTCGGCGCGGCGATCTGGATCAGCGTCGCACGGTCGCGGTTCTCCGGATACTGTTCGAGCAGCTCGCGGAACGCATGCACGCGCTGCGGCAGCCCTTTCGTGTAATCGAGCCGGTCGACGCCGACCAGCAACTGACGGCGCGAATACTCGTCGCGCATGCGTTCGAACATGTCGAGGCCGTCGCGATCGCGCGCGAGCGATTCGAACTCGTCGACGTTGATGCCGATCGGGAACGCGCCGGCCGACAACGTACGGCCGAACGCGCGCAGCCGGCCGTCCGGCAGCCGCGCCGCACCGGCTTCCGCTTCGACGTAATGCTCGAAGTGGAGCAGATCCGATTCGGTCTGGAAGCCGACGAGGTCGTACGCGAACAGCGAGCGCATCAGCCATTCGTGTTCCGGGATCGCGGCCATGATCGGCGGCGGCGGCATCGGAATGTGCAGGAAGAAGCCGATCGGATTCGTGCAGCCCATCGCGCGCAGCTCGGCCGCGAGCGGAATCAGCTGATAGTCGTGGACCCAGATGACGTCGTCGGGCCGCAGCAGCGTGCGCAGCTTGCGCGCGAACAGCTGGTTCACGCGCCGGTAGCCGTCGGCGAAGCGCCGGTCGAACTGCGCGAGATCGAGCCGGTAGTGAAACACCGGCCACAGCACGTTGTTCGAGTAGCCGAGATAGTAAGCGTCGTAGTCCTGCGGATCGAGATCGACCGTCGCGAGCTGAATGCCGCCGACGTTCTGGATCTGCACGTCGTCGCCATGCGTGGGGCGATCGTCGCCGCCGCGTAGCTTGCCGCTCCAGCCGAACCAGACGCCGCCGGTTTCCTGCAGGCTGTCCTTCACGGCGACGGCGAGCCCGCCGGCCGCGGCTTTACGGGGATCTGCAATGCGATTGGATACGACGACGAGTCGGCTCACCAGCTCTCCTGACGATTGTTGGGGAAAGGTTCGTGCGGCCAGGGCGCGACAGGCATACGCCGCCATCGGCGCGCGGTGCGCGATACGACGGGGCCGCATGGCGATCGGACGGGAGTCAGGGGCACGCGATTCGCCGTCCGGTCGAAAAGTGCTTTTTTAGGATACTCGTCATTCGTGCGTTTTAAAAGTCCGGGTCGACGAACGGCGCGCGCGAACCTGTCGCGCGGTATCCCATGACGGCGGTGCGGCAACGGGCGATGCCCGAGCGGGACCGAAATTTGCTGCACGCTGTGACGCAGTGGGCACAAGGCTGTGCGGCGAGCGGCGCGAATGACGCGTGATCGTACCGACGCATGCGCATGCGTGCATGACGGCATGCGCATCGTCGTCTCCGTCGCGTATGCCGTCACGCGGAAGCCGGTCGCCAGTGGCGCATGTCGGCTTCGTGCGCGTGCAGCCAGTTCGGATTCGCATCGGTAAGCGGCCCGCGGCGGGCGCCGCGAGCCGTACCGCGGTTAGAACGTCGTGCGCAATCCGGCCATCACGCTGCGGCCGCCTTGCGGTGCGAAGCCGCGCACGACCGACGTCGAGTAGCGAATTTCCTGATTCGTCAGGTTGTCGCCGCGCAGGTACGCGAGCCAGTGCGTCGGGCCGACGCGGAACTTATACGTCAGCATCACGCCGAGCGACGTGTAGCCGTCCGTCGAGAAGTCGTCGTCGGGCACCCGATGCTGCGACCACGCATGCGTGACCTGCGCACGCGCACCGAACGGGCCGTAACCGTAGTCGGCCGCGAGCGTCGCGCGCAGCGGTGCGATGCGCGGCAGCGGCTGGCCCGTGTCGACGTTGCGCGCGTGCGTGTAGTCGGCCGTCAGTTCGAGATCGACTGTGTGGCCGCGCCGCGCGAACGCGCGCCATTTGCCGTCCAGCTCGATGCCGTAGAACTCGGCGCGCACGCCGCGATAGATCGCCTCGTTGAGCGAGCCGTCGGTGCCCGGCGCGACGGGCGCGCCGTCGTCGTCCACCACGCGGCCGGTGTTGTATTCGGTCAGGTAGTTCGAGAAGCGGTTGTAGAACACGCCGACGCTGCCGCGGTTCGGCCCGCTCGCATAGCGCAGCGACAGGTCGGTCGACACGGCTTTTTCCTTCGACGCGTTCGGGTTGCCGATCAGGAACTGGCCGGTCGCATCGTGCGGGCCGTTCGAATACAGCTCGTAGAAGGTCGGCGCGCGTTCGGTGTACGCGACGTTCGCGGCGACGGACCAAACCGGCGTCAGCGAGAACAGCGCGCCGGCCGACAGGCTGCCCGCATTGAAGTCGCGCGGCTGCGCGCCCGCGAATTTCTCGATGCCGGCCGGATCGGGATCGACCTTCACGTGCTCGAAGCGGCCGCCTAGGCTCAGCTTCAGCGCGGGGACGACCTGCCATTCCTCGAGGCCGAACAGCGCGACGCTGTTGGTGCGCGTGGACGGCACGAGCATTTCGTCGCCGAGCGCCGAGAACGTGTTCTGGACGAACTGCACGCCGATCGCGCCTTCGAACGGGCCGATCTTGCGATGGCGCGCCTCGATGCGCGCCTCGTAGCCGCGGTTGCGGAAGGTGGTCGCCGTCTCGCCGTTGTCGACTTCCTTGTGGCGATAGTCGGTGTACGCGAAATCGAATTTCAGCTTCGTGAACGGCCCGCTCAGGTTGCGCACCTCGGACGCGAACGCGAGGCGTTCCTGGCGCATCCGCAGCCGCACGTCGCTTTCCGCGACGGAGCCGTAGTTCGATTCGTAGCCGCTGTACGAGAGACCGGCGAAGCCGTCCGCCCACGTGTACGACGCGCCGACCGCGCCGCCGTGCACACGCCCGTCGCTGTTCGGTACGTTGCCTTCCGGCTGCGGCGTGTCGGGGCCGTCGATCGCGCGTTGCTGGCTGCTGCGCGCGTAGCCGGGAATCCGCAGCTTGCTCGTTTCGCGGTCGAACGCGTCGACGTGGAACGCGAAGCGGCCGTTGCCGCCTTCGACTTGCGCGGCGCCCGCGCGCACCGAATTCGCGCCGCCGTAGCGCGCATCGAGCGCACCGGTCACGCCTTCGATCGCTTCGCGCGGAATCCTGTTGTCGATCGTGTTGACCACGCCGCCCACCGCGTTGCCGCCGTACAGCAGCGCGGCCGGGCCGCGCACGATCTCGACGCGCTCGATCGACAGCGGATCCTCGGGCACCGCATGGTCGTACGACAGCGACGACGCGTCATACGCCGCGACGCCGTTCTGCAGCAGCCGGATCCGGTCGCCGTCCATCCCGCGGATGATCGGACGGCCGACCATCGGCCCGTAGGTGGTGGTCGACACGCCGGGCAGCCCGTTGAGCGTTTCGCCGAGCGAATCGGCCTGGCGGCGCGTCAGCGCCTCGCCGGAAAGCTGGATGGTCGGCGCGATCAGTTCGGTGTCGCCGAGCGGGTTCGCGGTCACGAAGATCGGCGCGAGCGGCGCGGCGGCAGGCGTATGGGTGCCGGCCGCGGCGGGGACGTCGGTCTGCGCGTGAGCAGCGGCGGCGAACAGGATCAACGACAGGGACGAGAGCGGGCGAAGCGGTAAGCGAGGAAGGTCGCGCATGGTCGGTGAATCGGTTGGAATCGGATCGGATAACGAGCGATGCGGGTCACCGCTGGATACGATATATTGTTGCGTCACTGGCGCGCAATGACCCGCTGGAACGTGGCTCGGCGAGGCCCGGCCACCTGGGTTGAAACGGCGTCAGGCGGACGAGCACGCGAATGATATGTTATATCATTTCAAATTCCAAGCCGAATGGCGGGGCTCCGTCGGGTTTCTGTCGGATCGGTGAAATAGTCGCGTGAGCGGCGGGGCAGCGTGCGGCCGCCGGCTCGGGCTGTCGCGTCGACCGTCGCATCGTTCCGATGCGTTGACGCGTATCAACGTGCTCCGATACCGAAACCGGATACTGGTTTGCTCATCGACCAGACAGGAGCAACGCATGACCCAGACCATGAAAGCGGCCGTGGTACACGCGTTCGGCGAGCCGTTGCGCATCGAGGAAGTTCCGATTCCCGCACCGGGGCCGGGCCAGATTCTCGTCAACATCAAGGCGTCGGGCGTCTGCCATACCGATCTGCACGCGGCCGACGGCGACTGGCCCGTCAAGCCGTCGCTGCCGTTCATCCCGGGCCACGAAGGCGTCGGGATCGTCGCGGCGGTCGGCGCGGGCGTCACGCACGTGCGCGAGGGCGATCGCGTCGGCGTGCCGTGGCTCTACACGGCCTGCGGCCATTGCGAGTACTGCAGCACGGGCTGGGAAACGCTGTGCCATGGCCAGCAGAACACCGGCTATTCGGTGAACGGCAGCTACGCGGAATACGTGCTGGCCGATCCCGATTACGTCGGCCAGTTGCCCGCGCAGGTCGCGTTCGACGAGATCGCGCCGATCCTGTGCGCGGGCGTCACGGTCTACAAGGGCATTCGCGTCACCGACACGCGGCCGGGCCAGTGGCTCGCGATCTCCGGCATCGGCGGTCTCGGGCACGTGGCCGTCCAATATGCGCGTGCGATGGGCCTGCACGTCGCGGCCATCGACATCTCGCCCGACAAGCTCGCGCTGGCGCGGCAACTGGGCGCGCACCTGACGATCGATGCGTCGGTCGACGACCCCGCGAAAGTGATCCAGAAGGAAATCGGCGGCGCGCACGGCGTGCTCGTCACGGCCGTGTCGCGCAGCGCGTTCGCGCAGGCGCTCGGGATGGTCCGTCGCGGCGGCACGGTCGCGCTCAACGGCTTGCCGCCGGGCGATTTCCCGTTGCCGATCTTCTCGACCGTGCTGAACGGCATCACCGTGCGCGGGTCGATCGTCGGCACGCGGCGCGATCTGCAGGAGTCGCTCGATTTCGCGGCGGACGGCCTGGTGCGCGCGCACATCCATCGCGACCGGCTCGCCAACATCAACGACATCTTCGCGAAGCTGCGGGAAGGGAAGGTCGACGGCCGCATCGTGCTGACGGACATGCATTGATGCGGTGAACAGGCGCACGCCGCCGCGCGACGGATGGCGTCGCGGCGGCGGCGTGACGGTCATCCTCGCATCACGGCGCGAAGAATACGTCGGTGCGGTTCGTCAGGTTGCCTGCGTTGGTCTGGACGAAGAACGGATGGAACGACGACGACGGGCGAACGTCGAGCCCCTGATAGTCGCCGATGAAGAACCCTTCGGCGTTGGGCGCGAGCTTCATGTCGAACGGGCCGCCGACGCGCCGCTCGTCGGCGAACGTGGCGCCGGCGTCGTGCGAGATCTTGCGCCAGAAGCCGGTCGGCAGCGTCGTCGTGTTGCCGGCCTGCAGGTCGCGGAAGTCGTAGTACGTGACCATCACCGCCCCCGTGTTGTCGACGCGCACCGAGGGATTGAACGCGGGGCGCCCGGTCGGCGTGTTCACCTGTTGCGGCGCGCTCCAGGTCGCGCCGCCGTCCTTCGAGGTCGATAGCGCGATCTCGTCGTACGTGCCGCCGTTGAAGCGGCTGTCCTGCCACGCGACGTAGAGCTGGCCCGATGCCGGGTCGATCGCCGGCTCCGGAATGATGTCGCCGGTGCGCACGGGTTCGCCGGTGTTCGGATCCGTGACGCCGACCGTCTGCAGCCCCGCGATGATCCGCGGCTTGGTCCACGTCGCGCCGTCGTCGGTCGACTTGACGAACGCGACCTTGCCGGCCGCCTTGTTGAACGGCGGCTGGATCAGGTCGAAGAAATCGTAGAGCGTGCCGCTCTTCGGATCGACGACGATCTGGTTGCCGATCGTCTGCTGGCGCGACGGCACGTCGACGATGACCTTCGCGGCGCTCCACGTCTTGCCGCCGTCGGTCGTCTTCGAGAACAGCGTCGGCCCGCGGTACGCCGCCGTGTGCAGGTTCGCGTACGGATTGCCGTTCGGCAGCTCGAGGCGGTCCCATACCGCATACGCGGTGCCGGCCTTCACCGGGTTGGCGGTCACCGATTCCTTGTCGTTGAAGAACTGCGTCGTCGGTTCGTCGTTTGCGATCAGCACGGCCGGGCTGCTCCATGTCTGGCCGCCGTCGGTCGACACCGACGCGCCGACCGCGTTGGCATTGTTCGACTGGTTGAACGAGATCGATACCGAATACGCGGTGCCTTCCGGCCCGAACGAGACCCACGGATCGGACGCGCGCTCGTACTTGAGCCCGCCCGGCGCGCAGGCGCTGAACGGCTGCGGCGTGCGCGCCCACGTTGCGCCCGCATCGAACGTGTAGCCGGCGACGAGCCCGTGGGCGCCGCCGTTCGACCAGCGGTCCTGCTGCCACACGCCGATCATGTTGTTCGGGTTCGCCGGGTTGACCGCGAGCCACGGTTCGACTTCTGCATTCACGTAGTTGGTGCCCGGGCCGCCGATGGTGCACGCGGCGAACGGGCTCGGGCCGGACACGACGACGGGGTCGGCGTGCGCGGCGGCAGCGGCGGCCAGCGCCATCGCGGCGGACAGGCGGGTGACAAGCGGATGGGACACGATCATGCGTCGCATGGACGACTCCTCGGTGAGGTGCGGGGGCGATGGCGGGGCACGACGAGGCAATGCGAACCGAAGCGCGGCCGATCGTGCCGCGCACGTCGTGACGTCCGGTTCAGCGTGCCGCTTCAGTCATCGCAATCCGCGTGCGCTGGATGCCGCCAGCGCTTCGGTTAAGACTCCTCTTCGTTTTCAATGCTTGTCGGGTGTGTCTGCGATGTCGACCCGACGGGAACGCCAGTCAGGGCATGCGACGAATGTGTCGAAGTGGATTGCAATGTAGGCGATTCGAATGTCGCGCGACAGGCGGTTTTTTGTAACAGGACGTAGCCGGAAAGCGTTGCCGGAAGCGGGTGGCCGGCATGCAAGATTTGCCGTTGCGGCGGCATGAAAATCGAATCGAAAACGCGAATCGCAATCGCTTGCGATGGATGCCGGCGCGAGCCGGTCGCCAGCGCGCGATGCGCTGCTCAGCGCTCTGCCGGAAACCGTTCCTGCAACGCGTGCAGCCAGCGCGCGACGACGTCGAGTTCGTCGTCGGAAAACCCGTCGCACAGCTTGCCGTTGAGTTCGCGCAGCAGCACGCGCGCACGCTTGAGCGCCGCGTGGCCTGCGTCGGTCAGATAGAGCCGCGTTGCGCGGCCGTCGTCCGAATCGGCGTGACGCGTGATGAGGCCGGCCTTCGCCATCCGGTCGGCGAGCCCCGTCATCGCGGACGGCGCGAGCTGCAGCGCGGCGCCGACTTCGCCGATCAGTGCGCCGTCCCGCTTCGCGAGGCAGAACAGCGCGCCGGCCTGCGCGGCGCTCGCGCGCGTGTCGGTTTCGGCGTTGCGGTCGATCCAGCGCTGCACGCGCCGCTGGCCGATGTTCAACATGAAAAACAGTCGTCGGTCTTCGCTCAAGCTGGGTTCCCGGCTGCAATGGAAAGGGACGGACGGCTCGCGCTGCGCGGCGTGTCGATTGCCTGCGCGAGCCAGTCGGCGACGTCGGGCCACAGCACGGCGCCGGGCCGGCTGCGAAAGAAGCCCATGTGCCCGACCGGGCCGCTGCCCGCCGCGCGCGGATCGATCTGGCGGCGTTCGACCTTCGCGCGGGCCAGATAGCTTACCAGCAGGCCGATCGCGGCCGGGTTCGCCCACGGATCGTCGTCGAAGCCGAGCGCGAGGATCGGCAACTGCTGCTTCGAGAAGCGCTCGGCCGCGCCAAGCGTCGGATCGTCGAAGAAGTAGTGCGGCAGCGTCGTCCAGCGGCTCCATTCGCGGAACACGCCGGCCGGTAGATCCTCGCCGAGCCCGAGCCGCTTGCCGGGTACGTAGCCGAGCAGCGCGGACATCAGCGGGCCGAGCACGCGCAGGATGAGCCGGACCTTCACGCGTTCGGCCGCCTGCGCGATCAGCCGCGTGCTGCCCGCATGCGCGGCGACCAGCACGGCCGCGCGCAGATGCGGCGTCGCGCCGGACAGCCCGATCGCATGTCCGCCGACGCTATGGCCGACCGCCAGCAGCGGCAGCCCTTCGTAGGCGTGCCGGGCCCATGCGGTCGCGGCGCCCACGTCCAGCTCCATCCAGTCGCGCATGCGGGCCCGCAGCGCGCCCAGGCGCGCGGGCCGCGATGCGCCGATGCCGCGATAGTCGTAGGTCAGCGCCGCGAAACCGCGCTCGGTCAGGAAGCGTGCGAAGCCCGCATACAGCCGCTCGGGCACGGCCGTTGCCGGATGGATCAGGACCAGCGCGCGCGGCGTCGCGTCCGGCGACCACAGCGTGCCGTGCAGCACATAGCCGTCGGCCGCGGAAAACTCGATGGGTTGGGAGGTCATGGCCATCCTCGATCGGGCAGTTATTTCGTATGCGAAATATAGTTCAGGATTTATTTCGTGTGCGAAATATATATCGAGGAATCGTTCGAAATTCACGAAGCGGCGGCCGGCGGCGAGCCCCGCTCATGGACGAATGCTTCATAAAACATTCGCATCTTTACATAGAAGAATATTGCGTTTGTGTCATGAAGTGGATCGACGTATCTTCACCGGTTCCATCCGTCTCGCCGGCGGTTTCGCTCGGCGGACGAAACGGACAAAAGGGCGCCGCGGTCGCGCGGCTGCCCGCCAACCTTCCGGGAGATCATGTTGTTGAGCCGAATCGTCACGGCGCTCTTGCTGGCGCTCGCCGCGCAGCCGGGCATCGCCAAAGACACCGTCACGCTGCGCGTCGGTGAACAGAACTACTTCAACATCCAGGCGTCGATGGAAGCGTCCGGCGTGCTGAAAGACCTGCCTTACACGATCGAGTGGAAGCACTTCCAGGCCGCCGCGCCGGTGGCCGAAAGCCTGAACGGCAACGCGATCGACATCGGCTTCCTCGGCGATTCCGCGCTGCTCACGCTGGCCGCGCGCGGCGCGCCGGTCAAGGTCGTCGCGGTGTCGCGGCAGAGCCTCGACGGCGTCGCGATCCTCGTGCCGAAGAACTCGCCGGTGCGCACCGTGGCCGACCTGCAGGGCAAGACCATCGCGGTTTGGCGCGGCGCCTGGAGCCAGCAGCTCGTGCTGCGCGCGCTCGAACATGCGGGCCTGCGCGCCGATTCGGTGAAGTACGCGTACCTGATGCCGATCGACGCGACCAACGCGCTCGCGAACGGTTCGGTCGATGCGGTATCGCTGTGGGAACCGTTCGTCAGCACGCTCGCGTTGCGGCAGGGCGCGCGGCCCGTGACGACCGCGCAGGGGCTGATGCCCGCGCTGAGCTTCGTCGCCGCGAACGAGCAGGCCGCGTCGGGCAAGCGCGCCGAGATCACCGATTTCCTGCGGCGCGTGGTGGCCGCGCGCCAGTGGGTCGACAGTCATCCGCGCGAGTACGCGGACCTGTGGGCGAAACGCGCGAATCTCGAACCCGACGTCGCGTATCGCTGGCTCAACAATGCCAAACAGCGCGTCGGCCCGGTCGACGAAACGGCCGCGAAGGATGCGCAGAACACGGCCGACTTCCTGCACAAGTCCGGCGTGATTCCGGCCGCGTACGACACGTCGAAGCTGCTCGACCGCTCGTATGCGGGTGCGTTCGCGCAGAAGACGGCAGCCGCGCAGTGACCGTGCGGCCCGCTTCACGATTCCCGCGATTTCCGCGATTCCCGATCGACATGCCCAAGGACACCCCGACATGCCAGTCGACATCATCGGCATGATCACCGCGACACCCGGCGCGGAGGTCGACGTACCGGGCGGCGCGGCCGTCCAGCCCGACTACGTGCGCCGCTTCGCGCAGGCGCACGAGGCGGCCGGCTTCGACCAGATCCTGGTCGGCCATTTCAGCAACGCGGCGGACGGCTTCATCGTCGCGTCGTTCGCGGCCGCCGCGACCGAACGCATCCGGCTGCTGCTCGCGCACCGGCCGGGCGTGATCGTGCCGTCGGCCGCCGCGCGGCAGATCGCGACGCTCGACGTGTTCAGCGGTGGCAGGCTCGCGCTGAACGTGGTGTCCGGCGGCGACGATGCGGATCTGCAGCGCGACGGCGATTTCGTGCCGCACGATGCGCGCTATCGCCGCACCGGCGAATATCTCGACGTGCTGAAACGGATCTGGCGGGCCGATGCGCCGGTCGATCACGACGGCGCGTTCTATCGGCTGCGCGGCGCGTCGCCGGTCGTGAAGGGCGCGCAGCGGCCGCACGTGCCGATCTACTTCGGCGGCTCGTCGCCGGCCGCGCTCGCGGTCGCCGGTGAGCATGCGGACGTCTACATGACGTGGGGCGAGCCGCTCGACGCGGTGCGCGAGCAGATCGCGCGCGTGCGTGCCGCTGCCGCGCCGTTCGGGCGGGCGCCGCGCATCAGCGTGTCGTTTCGGCCGATCGTCGCCGATACCGAGGCGGCCGCGTGGGAAAAGGCCGAGGCGATCCGCGAGCGCGTGCGCGCGGCGCGGATCGCGAACGGCCAGCCGATCGCGGGTCACGCGCCGCAGAATGCGGGCTCGCAGCGGCTGATGGCGGCCGCCGCGCAGGGCGACGTGGTCGACGAGCGGCTGTGGATGGGCGTCGCGAACCTGACCGGCGCGCGCTGGAATTCGACCGCGCTGGTCGGCACGCCCGAGCAGGTCGCGCGGGCGCTGGGCGCGTATTACCGGCTCGGCGTATCGACGTTCCTGATTCGCGGTTTCGATCCGCTCGACGATGCGCTGGCTTACGGGCGCGAGCTGATTCCGGCGATTCATGCGCATGTCGCGGAGCTCGACCGGTATCGGGACGCGGTGTCGGCGTAGGCGAACAAGCAGTGAGTCGAATCGCCCCGGCATCGCCGTCACGGCATGCCGGGGCGAGTGCATTGAACGCTCAAAACGACGGCAACCCCGGCGGATTGGTCTCCGCCCGCGCGATCGCCTCGCTCTGCAACCCCCAGCGCGCGAGCGCCTGTCCGTAGCGGCCGTTGCCGATCAGCGCATTGGTCGCGAGCGTCAGCGCGGGCGCGAGCCCGCTGCCGCGACGCGTCGCGATCGCCACATCCGCATTCGCCGGCCAGCCGGCATTGACGACGCCGACACGGCGAATTTTGCCGCTTCGCGCGGCCTCGTACGCGAGCGACGCGTTCGGGTTCAGCTCCGCATCCGCGCGTCCCGACAGCAGCGCGACGCGCGCGGTCGCATCGTCGTCGAAATAGAGCAGCTCGGCCGGCTTCAGCCCCTGCGCGACGTTGCGCTTGCTCCATTCGAGCAGGATGCGCTCCTGGCTCGTGCCGGCGCCGGTGATGATCCTCAAACCCGCGACGTCCTTCGGCTCCGCGATCTTCGCGATCGGGCTGGCGGTGCGCACGTAGAAGCCGTGCAGCCCGAGCCGGTAGGTCGTGAAATCGTATTTCTCCTTGCGCTTCTCGGTCACGCCGACGTTCGAGATCACCGCGTCGTACTTGCCGGACGTCAGCCCGAGCGGCCAGTCGGCCCACGCGATCGGCACCAGCACGAGCGTGCGGCCGAGCGCGTCGGCGACGAGCTGCGCATAGTCGGGATCGGCGCCGACCACGGTGCGCGCGTCGGTCGCATAGGTCGACACCGGCGGTGCATGCGGCGAGATCGCGACCGTGAACGCGCCGTCGCGCACCCAGTGGTAGCCGCTTGCCGCGCGGATGGCCGCGTCGTCGGGGCCGGCGCGTGGGCGGCCGGCCTGGCGCGGATCAAGATCGGCGGTGGCGGCCGCCGCGCGCGCCGCATGCCACGGCAGGCCCGATGCCGCGACCAGCGCGGCCGTGATGAATCGGCGTCGATCGGTCATCGCGCGGCACCTCGCAGGTGGGAAGCGGCGCGCATCACAGCACCCGCGACAGGAACGCACGGGTGCGCGAATGCGACGGCGCGTCGAGCACGACGGCGGGCGGCCCGGCCTCGACGATGCGCCCGCGTTCCATGAACAGCACGTTGTCCGCGACTTCGCGTGCGAAGCCGATCTCGTGCGTGACGATCACGAGCGTCGTGCCCGAGCGCGCGAGTTCCTTGATCACGTCGAGCACTTCGTTGACGAGTTCGGGATCGAGCGCCGACGTCGGTTCGTCGAACAGCAGCACCTTCGGTCGCAACGCGAGCGCCCGCGCGATCGCGACGCGTTGCTGCTGGCCGCCGGACAACTGGCGCGGGTACGCATCGGCTCTATCCGCGAGGCCGACCCGCGCGAGCAGCGTGCGCGCGGTGTGCTCGGCGGCATCGCGCGTCACGCCGGCGACGGCAATCGGCGCTTCGATCAGGTTCTCGAGCACCGTCAGGTGAGGGAACAGGTTGAAGTTCTGGAACACCATGCCGACGGCCGTGCGTCGCTTCAGCACATCGCGTTCGCTCAATTCGTGCAGCACGTCGCCGTCGCGGCGATAGCCGATCAGTTCGCCGTCGATGTCGATGAAACCGTCGTCGACGCGTTCGAGATGGTTGATCGTGCGCAGCAGCGTCGACTTGCCGGAGCCCGACGGCCCGACGATCACGGTCACGCTGCCGCGCGGCGCGACGAACGATACGTTGTCGAGCACGCGCTGCATGCCGAACTGCTTCGACACGCCATGCACGGCCACTTCGCCGCCGGTGCGCGACACGGCCGCCGCGGTATCGGCGCGCGTGCCGGCATCGCTGCGTGCCTGCGCGATCGATGCCGCGCGGCGCGATGCGACACGCCGCCAAAGCCCGGCTATGCGCGCGAGCGCGAACGTGACCACGGACGGTGGCGGATTGCGCAGCGCGCCGCGCGCATAGTGCCGCTCGACCTGCACCTGGATCGCGGACAGCGCGGTCAGGATGATCAGGTACCAGACGGTCGCGACCATCAGCAGCGGAATCACTTCGAGGTTGCGGCGGTAGATCACCTGCACCGTGTAGAACAGCTCCGGCATCGCGAGCACGTACACCATCGACGTGCCTTTCGCGAGCGAGATCAGATCGTTGAACGCAGTCGGCAGGATCGCGCGCATCGCCTGCGGCAGCACGATCCGCGACGTCTGCCGGCCGCGCGGCAGCCCGAGCGCGGCGGCGGCTTCGAGCTGCCCCTGGTCGACCGCGAGAATGCCGCCGCGGATCACTTCCGCGGAAAACGCCGCGTGGTTCAGCGTGAGGCCGAGCACGGCCGCGAGGAACGGGCTGATCAGATCGGTGGTCGGCGTGTCGAACCACACGATGTCGGTGAACGGCACGCCGAGCCGCACATGCTCGTACAGGTAGCCGAGGTTGTTCAGGATCAGCAGCAGCACGATCAGCGGAATCGAGCGGAACAGCCACACGAAGGTCCAGGCGCTGGCGGACAGCAGGCGCGAACGCGACAGCCGGGCCAGCGCGACGAACGCGCCGAGCACGAAGCCGAACACCGCGCCGAGCAGCGTCAGCACCAGCGTGCGCGCGAGCCCCGACAGCACGGGCGGCGACAGGAACCATTCGGCGAACACAGGCCAGCCCCATTGCGGATTGCCGAGGATCGAATGCAGCGTGATCGCGATCAGCACGAGCGCGAGCACGGTGCCGGCCGTGCGCGACCGGTGGCGCGCGGGCACGATCCGCACATGCGTGCCGGGCTCGCGTGTGCCGGGGGAAGAGAGCGGCGGCAGCGCGCCGC
The DNA here is from genome assembly GCF_017815075.1 of Burkholderia sp. AcTa6-5. Lineage (NCBI taxonomy): Bacteria > Pseudomonadati > Pseudomonadota > Betaproteobacteria > Burkholderiales > Burkholderiaceae > Burkholderia > Burkholderia sp. AcTa6-5. Next base: position 299,258 of record NZ_JAGIQE010000001.1, read on the forward strand.
CGAGGTGGGTCGTGTCGCTCATGTCGTGGGAATCCTCGAATCGATCGATCGGGCAGATGCGCCGCGCCGCGCACGGGCGGCGCGGCGGCGTCAAGCGTGCGCTTCGGCGGCCGCTTCCTGTGCGGCGCCAGGCGTCGCGTAGCGGCTCGCCTTGCGCGGCAGACCGAGGTGGTCGCGCAGCGTGGCGCCGGGCAGGTCGCGGCTGTAGCGGCCGCGCGCCTCGAGCACCGGAATCACGAGCTCGATGAAATCGTTGACGCCCTGCGCCTGCACCGGAAAACCGAGGATGAAGCCGTCGCCGGCGCCCGCGTCGTGCCAGCGGATCAGTTCGTCGGCGACGTGCTCGGCCGTGCCGATGAAGTTCGGGCGCGGCGTCGCGACCGCGAGCGCCGTCTCGCGCAGCGTCAGGCCTTTCTGTTTCGCATCGGCCTTGATGCGGTCGGTGGTCGAGCGGAAGCTGTTGCGGCCGAGCTCGCCGAGTTCCGGGAACGGCGCGTCGAGCGCGTACTGCGTGAAATCGTGGTGATCGAAATAGCGGCCGAGGTACGCGAGCGCTTCGTCGATGGTCAGCAGGTCGCGGATCGCCTGGTACTTGTCCTCCGCTTCGGCGGCCGTGCGGCCGACGATCGGCCCGACGCCCGGGAAGATCTTCACGTCGCCGGCCTGCCGCCCGTGCTCGATGGCGCTCTGTTTCACGCGCCGCGTGAACGCGGCCGTTTCGTCGATCGACGGCGAATGCGTGAACACGGCATCCGCGTATTTGCCCGCGAGGCCGATGCCGGTATCGGACGAGCCGGCCTGGAAGATCACCGGCTGCCCCTGCGGCGAGCGCTGGATGTTCAGCGGGCCCGCGACCTGGAAGAAGCGGCCGTGGTGATCGAGCGTATGCAGCTTGTCGCGGTCGAAGAAGCGGCCGGTCGCGCGATCGCGCACGAATGCATCGTCGTCCCAGCTGTCCCACAGACCCTGCACGACGTCGAGATATTCGTCGGCGATCTCGTAGCGCAGTTCGTGATCCGGGTGCGCCTTGCCGTAATTCTTCGCAGTGCCTTCGAGCGGCGTCGTCACGACGTTCCAGCCCGCGCGCCCGCCGCTGATCGCGTCGAGCGACGCGAGCTGGCGCGCGACCGTGAACGGTTCGCTGTACGACGTCGAAATCGTGCCCGCGAGCCCGATCTTCTTCGTCGCGACCGCGAGCGCCGACAGCACGGTCAGCGGCTCGAAGCGGTTCAGGAAGTGCGGGATCGATTTCTCGTTGATGTAGAGGCCGTCCGCGACGAACGCGAACGCGACGCCGGCGGCTTCCGCCTTGCGCGCGACGCCGATCGCGAAGTCGAGGTTGATGCTTGCGTCGGGCGGATTGCTCGGATGCCGCCACGCATTCATGTGGCTGCCTGCGCCTTGCAGCATCAGGCCGAAAGGGATCGATCGTCGGGTCGTCATGATGAGAGCGTCACGCGTTCTGGTCAGGGGAGAGGGAGCGGTCGGCCGCGAAGGCCGCCTGCAACGGCGTGGTGGACAGCGCGCCGCCGAGCCATTCGGCCGACGCGAGACGCGCCGCATAGTCGGATACCGGCGAATCGATCACGAACGCGTCGACGTCGAGCCGCCGGCTCAGTGCGTCGAGCGCACGATGCACGCGCTCGGGCGTATCGGCCAGCACCGTCGGGCGCAACTCGTCGATCCGGTAGTCGGACGCGCCGCTTTGCCGCGCGAATTCCGCGGCGGCCTGCGCGCTGCCGAGATTGAAGCTCTGGCCGCCCGCGAACTGCAGCTTGAAGATCTTCAGCGGCCCGATCAGCCGCTCGGCCTCGTCGCGCGTCGGCGCGGCGACCGCGTACAGCGCGACGAGCGGCTTCTCGCCGCCCGCGCTGCGGTACGCGTCGAGCGAGCGTTCGAGATTCGCGTCGTCGCCGTTGAAATGGCCCGCGTAGCAGAAGCGCCAGCCGTTGCGCGCGGCGAGCGCGCCGCTATCCGGCGAGCCGCCGAGCAGGATGCGTTCGGGCAACTGCGGCGGCACCGGCATCGCGACCGCGCCAGCGAGCGGATGATCTTCTGCCACGCCCCAGCGGAGAAACGCGTCGAGCTCCGCGAGCTGCCCCGCGAAATCGGGCTTGCGCGTCTTGTCGTGGAACCACTGCAGCGCGCGCGTGGTCAGCGGCAGCCCCCCGGGCGCCTTGCCGATCCCGAGATCGACGCGGCCCGGCGCGAGCGCGGCCAGCAGCTTGAACGTCTCGGCGACCTTGAACGGGCTGTAGTGCTGCAGCATCACGCCGCCCGAGCCGATGCGGATGCGCGACGTGTGCGCGAGCAGGTGCGCGACGACGATCTCCGGCGCCGAGCTCGCGAACCCCGGCGTGCCGTGATGCTCGGCGACCCAGAAGCGTTCGTAGCCGAGCTGTTCGGCGCGTTGCGCGAGCGTCGTGGTGAAGCGCAGCGCATCGGCGGCGTTCGCGCCGTCGGCGATCGGACTCTTGTCCAGCAACGAAAGCGAATAAGACATGGTGAGCGGCGTTCCTGCGTGAGCGTGGATGGACGGTTGCGGGCGCTCAGCTTTTCGGCAGCCCGGGCGGATTCGTGCGCGACTGGTCGATCGCTTCGGACGCGAGGTTCCAGCGGTCGAGCACCTGCTGATAGCGGCCATTCTTGATCAGCCCGTTCAGCGCGACGGTCAGCGGATCGGCGAGGCCGCTGCCGCGACGCGTCGCGATCGCGATGTCGGCCGTGCGCGGCCAGCCGCCGCTGATCGCGCCGACGAGCCGCGTCTTGCCTTGCTGCGCGCTTTGATACGCGAGCACCGAGTTCACGCTGAACACCACGTCGGCCCGGCCCGACTGCACGGCGACGATGCGCATCGCCTGGTCGTCGTAGTACTGGATCTGCACGGGTTTCAGCCCGTGCGCGACGTTGTCGCGGTCCCACGCGAGCAGGATCTTTTCCTGGTTGGTGCCGGCGTCGGTCACGACGCGCAGCCCCGCGACGTCCTTCGGCTCGCGGATCGACTGGATCTTGCTGTCGTTGCGCACGTAGAAGCCGACCTGATCCTTGCGGTAGGTCGAGAAATCGAACTTCTGCTTGCGTTCCTCGGTGACGGTCACGTTCGAGATCACCGCGTCGACTTTCCCGGATTCGAGCGCGAGCGGCCAGTCGGCCCACGCGAGCGCGACGATCTTCAGCTTGCGGCCGAGGCTGTCGGACACGAGCTGGCCGACGTCGGCATCGAAGCCGATCACCGTGCGTGCGTCGGTCGCATACGAACTGATCGGCGGCAGGCTCGGCGCGATGCCGATCGTCAGCGTGCCGGGCTCGGCGAACTTGAACGACGCGGGTACCGCCCGCTCGACCGCCGCATCGGCCGCGCCACGCGGGCGGCCGCGCTGCTCGGGGCTCAGGTCGAAGGTCGCGGCGGCCGCGGCCATCGCGGCGGCGAAGGCGCTCAGGCCGATCAGCGCGGCGGCCAGCGTGCGCACGGCACGGGATGAAAGCGGTACGGCTCGATGCATGAAAACGTCCTGTCGTGGAAGCGGGGAATCGTTGAAAGCGGAACGGGTGCCGTGCGATCAGCGCGGCAGTGCCGCTTCGGGCACGGGCGCCCACAGGTCGGCCAGCGTCGACGTGCGCGACGGATCGACGAGATCCTTGCCGAAACGCAGGTGGAAATACGCTTCGGGATCGATCGACGCATCGAACAGCCGCGTGTAGCCGGTGCGGTCGTACAGCGCCCACGCTTCGGGCTGGCGAAAGCCGGTCGTCAGGTAGAGACGGCGATAACCCTGCTGTGCGGCGCGCAGTTCGAGCGCTTCGACGATGCGCCGCGCGAGGCCCTGGCGGCGCAGGTCGATGCGCGTCCAGATGCGTTTCAGTTCGGCGGTCTGCGCGTCGTAGCGCTTGAACGCGCCGCCGCCGATCGTCTCGCCGTCGCGCAGCAACAGCACGAACGCGCCTTCGGGCGGCGCGAACAGTTCGGCCGGGTAGCGCGCGAGTTCGTCGCGGGCCGACGCGCGGCTGTCGGGGCGGTATGCGTCGTAACGGGTCGAATACTCGTCGATCAGTGCGTCGATCAGCGGCTGCGCGCGGACGTCGAGCGGCGTCGTGTCGATGATGCGGTCGTTCGTGGCCATGGGCATCGCGAATGGCGCGCGATGCGGACGTTCCTGGCGGGGTGCGGGCACGCGGCCCATCCGGTCCGTTCCGTTATCGCGACGCAGTTGTCGTGATGGCGGCGGCTGTCGTGCTTCGTGCGATGCATCGGGCGCGCCGCCGCCGTTTTGAACACGTTAGCGGCGCGGCCGGCAAAGACGAACGAAGCAATTTCGATAAGGATTTCGACGAAGGTGGAAGAAGGCTTGCAGGAGAAGTGGGGTGGGGCGAACGGGCGGGGTGGCGGCCATGCCCGTTCGAGGTGTGTAAGACGTGGATGATCGCCGAGGATTGGCGCGGTGTCGTCGTTTCGACGGCCGACTGGTGAGGCCGATTCGAGGCTGGCTCGTCAGGATCGCGAGCGCTCGGCCGAGGCCCGCCGCCAGCGTGGCGACGGGTTCTCCCCGAATTGTCGGGTCAGCGCGGGGCGACGATCGACGACGACGGCGGCGTTCAGGCTGCCGCCGCCTGAGGAATCGCGTCCTGCCGATCGCCCCCCAGGATCTCGACAAGACTGGTCAGCATCCGCGCCAACTCACCCGTCATCAGCGTGAAGTCCGAATCGAAGCGTTCATCGTCATTCTGCGCGGTCGGGTCCGCCGCCTCCTTGATCACGTCGAGCGGCGTGACGCGCTTGATCGTCAGCGACGGTGTCAGCACGAACGAGATCCGGTCATCCCAGGTCATCGCGAGGCGCATGCACTGTTTGCCGGCTTCGATGTGCCGGCGCATGTCGTTCGCTTCCAGCGCGTGGCCCACGTATCGCACCGTGGCGCCGCCTTCACCGGTCGAACGCAACTCGGCGTCCTGGTCCACGGTGAATCCGCCCGGCGCGTCGCCGGACAGCAGCCAGTCCGTCATCGCGGCGACCGGCGAGCGCGCCACCTGAACGCCGGCGAGCGGCAGTTGGTCGATCGATTTGACGAGCAGGCTGCGAACGTCGTCGGCAAGCGCCTGCGCAGCCGCATCGATGACGAGCCAGCCGTTCGCCGTGTCGATCCACACGCGGGTATCGCGGCGAATGCTGAACGCGCGCGGCAGCAGTTCGTCGGTCACCTGTTCCTTGAGTTCGCGCATTTGCTTGCGGCCGACCTTGAAGCCCTGCTGCTCCTCGATTTCGAGCGCACGCGCTTTGGTCACCTGATTGACGACCGACGCCGGCAGCAGCTTCTTTTCGGCACGAAACAGCAGCAGCATCTGCCGGTTGTTCGAATACACGAGCGCGCCGTCGTCACGCGGCGACGCCCATCCGGCGCGCTGCATTTCGACGCTGCTGCCCGGCTGGAACGCGTGGGGCGCCAGCCATTTTTCCATCTGGTCGGCGGTAACGGCCCAGGGTGCGGGAAGACGGTGAAGCTGAAGGTTCTTGAACCACATAGGCGTACGGGCAAAGCGCGTCATTCTAGCTGACGAGGCGAGTAGCGGCCAGTTGCGGACATTTGATGCCTCGTTAGCCCGAGAACTCATCGAGCTAAACCCGCACGTTCCTCCGGAAATGTCGAGATGACTGTCCGCTATCGAAAAAGAGACAATCGACGGTTGCATCAAGATTGATGACAATGGAAACCAGTCGAACAACGGGAAAAAAACAATGATGACTTCCGGCGACGGCCTGACCAGCCCGGCGCGGCTCCTGCGACTCGCCTCCTGGGCGATTGCGATCATCTTCGCCGTCTTTCTGAACATGCTCGGCAGTCTCGTGATCCGCGACATGGCGTTCGCCCCGAGGGGCGGGCCGCCCGTCATCGAGCAATTCGCCGACGCGCCGGCAAAAGCGCGGCTGGACGCGGCGCGGCGCCAGTTGCGGGCGCAGCGCGACGCGCTTGCCGAGAAGGCCGACACGATGGAAGTGGCGCGCGGCCGCGCCGCGAAGGAATACGCGGCCGAGAAGGAAAGCTTCCGCAACTGGCTGGCCACCCGCGCGGTGACAGGTGACGGGACGAGGGACCCGGACATTCTGGCGAGAACGCGCACGCTCGATACGCTCCAGGCCGTGGTGGTCAACTGGCAGCATCAGATCGATGCGATCGGCGACCAGCAACGGGCACTGGCATCGCAGCAGGCTCAAGTCGACACGCAAATCGCCGAAGCGGACGCAGCCGCCGAACGGCGCTTCGACGACGCAACGCGGCGCTACGAGATGCAGGTGTTCGGGCTGCGACTGGCGCTGACGCTGCCGATCCTGCTGGTTGCGACCTGGCTGTTCATCCGCTGTCGGAAGGCGCGCTACTGGCCGTTCGTGTACGGTTTCGGCCTGTTTGCATTGAGCGCGTTTTTCATTGAACTGGTGCCGTACCTGCCGAATTTCGGCGGCTATGTGCGGGTCCTGGTCGGTATCGTGCTGACGGTATTCGCCGGCCTTTACATGATGAAGGCCTTTCAGCGCTATGCCGAGCGCAAACGGCTCGAATTGCAGCAGGATCGGGGCGAACGCGCGCGGACAATCGGATACGAAAAAGCCGTCCGGTCGCTCGAGAAAAAGCGTTGCCCGTCATGCGACAAACAATGGAATCTCGGCGGCGACGACTCCACGTTCTGCGTGCATTGCGGATTGAGGCTTTTCAACGTATGCGAATGCGGTGGCCGGAATTTCTTCTTCTTCCCGCATTGCCATCAATGCGGCGTTGCGCAGGGCAATGAGTCGCCGGCGTCATCCGACTGACGGTCCGCGTGTACGCACCGGCGTCGGCGTTGGCGTACGACGGTCCCGAACACGCGAGTCGCGTTCCTCACTCGATGACGCGCGGCGGCGTCGACAATTCCGCCAACTGAAACAGACAATCCCCGCGCTGGACCTGCGCGGGCACCCGCTTGCACACCACTTCGCCATCGCCGTTGAACCGGTGCAGCACCGGTTCGCGTAACGGCGTATCGGGGAAATGCACCCACGCGGCCGGCTGGCCGGCTTTCACCTGGTCGCCGAGTTCGACGAGCGGCTCGTACAGCCCGCGCTCGTACGCATAGACGAAATGACGATCGCCGTCGACGCGCATGAAACGCGTGACGGTCGGCGGCGCGTCGGGCACGAGCGCGCCATGCAGCAGGCCGATATAGCCGAGGTAATGCAGCAGCCCGTGGCGGCCGAGCCGGATCAGCGACGGATCAGCCATGCCGGCGCCGCCGAGTTCGGTGACGATCGAGATCGCGCCTTGCCGACGCGCGGCCGATGCCGAATGCACGGGATTCGGCGCGTGCAGCAGCGCGTTCTGCAACCCGAACGCGACCAGCAGCCCGTTGAGCTTCTCGGCTTCGTCGGCATCGAGCGGATCGATCGCGAGCATGTTGCCGCCCTGGTACAGCAGCGAGCTGCCGCCCGAATGCAGATCGACCAGATACTGCGCGCGCGACAGCAGCGCGTGCTCGATGTAGTGAGCAATCATCTGCGTCGGCGTGCCGGTCGGGTCGCCGGGAAAACTGCGGTTCAGGTTGCCTTCGTCGAGCGGCGACACGCGCAGGCCCGCATCCGCCGCCGGGAAATTCGCCATCGGCAGCAGGATCAACTGGCCGCTGACCATGTCGGGTTCGATCTCGCGCATCAGCTGCGACACGATAATCTGGCCTTCGTACTCGTCGCCGTGGTTGCCGGCCATCACGAGCGCGACCGGGCCGTCGCCGTTGCGGATCGACGCGATCGGAATCGGCAGCCAGCCGTAGGCGGAGCGGTGCACGGAGTGCGGTAGCCGCAGGTAGCCCGCGTGCTTGCCTTGCGCGTCGAGATCGATTTCGCAGTGGATGGGATTTCGCGGAGAGGAAGAGGCGGTCATGGCGGTATCGTTCGATGAACGGAATCTGCCATCTTATAGGGGAAACCGGCCGCGCGCGGCGGGCGGGGCGGGATCGACCGCGAGACGCGCGGCCGCGGCCGGGCGCGTTGCCGTGCGTTGGCGGCCCTCCACGCGCGGCCGCGCGATGTTGCAGCGATGAACGCATGCCGGTGCGCCAGCCGGCTGCATTCGCGCGTCGCGTTTCGCGCCGATCCCTTGTCGCGACAGGGCCGGCGCGTACGACCGGCTTACCGGCCGGATGTTTCAGCTTCGAGACGTCCTTCTTCCCACAGTGCCCAGAAACGGCTGCCGGCGCGATACGGATTCGCACGCCGCGCGGCGTGATCGGCGACGCCCTGGCGAAACGCGCCGTACAGCGTGAGCGGCGGATTGTCGATGCATGCGGCATCGTACGCGGCCGGCATCCGGCGGTCGGACACGAGCCGGCGGATCAGCGATGCGCCGTCGATCACCGCCTGTTCGTCGATGATTTCGGTTCGCGCGAGGACGTCGACGGTATTCATGGTGAGCTCCCTGAAACGTTCTTTCCCCATCAAGGAGCAATAAGAATGCCAGCCGGTAAATACCGCGCTCGGCCTCGATCGTGCGGGCTTCTGCCGTCATCGTGCGGGGCGCCGGACGGCGATGTTACGGAACACGTCACGTGACATGCGAACGCGCGGCGTCACGTGCGAACCCGCAAAGCGTTTCGGAATTGAATCGTCGGGAGGCGGCGGCAGGCCGGGAAAGGGCGGAGGCGCGGCGCGCGTCGGCGGCTCAGGTCGTGGCGGCCGGCGCCATGCGGCGGCTGCCGCTGCCGCTCGAGTAAAAGCAGTAGATGCCCTTGCCGGCCGACTTCGCGTCGTACAGCGCGCTGTCGGCGTGCTGGATCAGCTCGTCGGGCGAGCCGTGCCCGTCGTCGAGCGCGATGCCGATGCTGATGCCGATGCAGACGGTCTCGCCGATCGACAGCGCGTACGGCGCGGAAATCTGCCGGATGATCCGCGCGGCGAGGATCGAGCACGCCTGCATCGTCGTGTCGTCGATCGCGACGACGAATTCGTCGCCGCCGATGCGTGCGGCGAGCTCGCCCGGCGGCAGCGTCTTGCCGAGCCGCTCGGCGACCTGCGTGAGCACTTCGTCGCCGGCCTGGTGGCCGAAGCGATCGTTGATCGACTTGAAGCCGTCGAGGTCGAGATACATGACGGCGAGCGCGGGGCTCGGCAGCCGCGGCCGGCGCGCGAGCATCCGCTTGAGCGCCGCATGCAGTTCGTGGCGGTTCGGCAACCCCGTCAGCGCGTCGTGCCGCGCGAGGTGCCGGATCTGTCGTTCGGTCTGGCGGCGCGCGGTGACGTCCTCGACGATGATCACCGCGTTGCCGTCCGGCACGCGGTGGCGCGTCAGTTCGAGCTGGCGGCCGTCGGCGAGCACGATGTCGAGCGGCCCGGACTCGGCGCGGTTCAGCCATGCATCGCACTGCGCGGCGAGGCCGGCGCCGCCGGGATCGGTCACGGCATGCGTGCCGAGCGCGGCGACCACTGCCGGCAGCGGCGTATCGAGCATGATCTCGCGCGGCGAGCCGAACAGTTGTGCGGTGCGCCGGTTCGCGACGATCACGCGGCTGTCGCCGTCGATCATGCACAGGCCGTGCGGCATGTAGGTGAGGGCGGCGTCGAAGCGCGCGACGAGTTCGGCGTTGCGCTGGCGCGCGGCGATCAGCGCGACCAGCACGCGGTAGTGGCGCTGCACGACCGTACGCATCGCCGCCAGATAGATCGCGAGCGGCGGCACGAGCAGCCACGCGCCGGTTCGCGGCGCCAGCAGCGCGCCGACGCCGATCGGCAGCACGCCGAGCACGACCTGCGTCATCGCGAGCCGCGGCAGCGCCGAATTGCGCGACGCGATTCCGCCGAACACGCCGCCCGCGACCATCACGGACAGCGTGCCGAGCTCGACGTCCGCGGCCTGCACGCAGCCCATCACGCCCAGGCCGAGCACGAAGCACGCGACGAGCGACACCGGCGCATAGCGCATCGCCCAGTACTCGATGCGATCGTCGCCTGCGTCGCGCCGCACCGTGTAGGCTCGTACGATCCACAGGCGCGCAATGAGCAGGCCGACGTCCAGGACGAGCCACGCGAGGCACCACAGCTGCTGCAGCCGCATCAGTGCGACGGCCGCGACGAAACCGCTCCCGAGCCCGGACAGTGCCATCGGGCGGATGTCCTCGAACAGCGTCACGAGCATCGACGGACGCAGCGCGGCCGTCACGCGGTGGTTGCCGGAGGGGGGAGTGGCGAGAACGGAGTTCAGGAGAGACGCCCTGACTGCCATGATTGTCGACCTCGACACGATGTTGCGATGGCTGGCGGCTCCGCACGGCACGTGGCGGAAGCCCGGCCGAGCCGGATGCGCACGACATTACCACGAAAAACCGGCGTCGCGGGCCGGTTGGCGGCGCCGCGCATCGTCTCGTGCGCGGGTTGTCAGCCCCGGCGGCGGGGGCTTGCGGATGCGGCGGCGCGAACGCAGCGTTCGTTGCGAACGGAACGATGTGCGGCGGCCGCCGAAGCCGGCGCGACTGCCTCCGCCGCAAGCAAACCGCAAACGAATCGCCGCTGCGACCACCCGCCGCAGCCCGGCTGAAAACCGCTATAAGAATTCCAATAAGTATTTCATGCGGGAAATACTATAGGCGATATATCCAAAACAATGCCAGAATGCGCGCCGCTCCGGACGCCGCGACACCCGATCGCCGTCCGAGCCGCCTCAGGAGGTTCCCCCCAAATGAAAAACCACGGCCTGTCACGGCGGGGTTTTCTGAAAGCCAGCGTGCTGGCGGGCGTCGCGGTGTATGTCGCGCCCATCGGCAGCCGCGCGTTCGCGGCGCTCTTCGAAGAAAAACTCCTCACACCCGTCAAATGGGATAGCGTCACCGGCATCCCCCAATTCCGCATCGACGGCATCGCGAAGGTCACGGGCTCGAAAGTGTTCGCCCGCGACGTGCGCGCGGCCGACATGCCGCACTGGCCGCAGCAGCAGTCGCACGCGCTGATCCTGCGCGTCACGCAGGCCGACCGCACGTACGAGGGCTTCGACCTGTCGCTGCTCGGCGACGAGCTGAAACCGGACCGCGTGGTCACGGCCGACGATCTCGCGCGCGACGGCGTCGCGTTCCCGGCGTTCTACGGCGACGACATGCTGTTGCCGGCCGGCAAGACGCCCGCGTATCTCGGCCATGCGGTCGCGATCCTGATCTATCACGACTTCGCGCGCTTTCGCTTCGCGAAGAACGCGCTGAAGTTCCGCGACGACGTGATCCGCTACGGCGCGGTCACGGGCCCGCTCGAGCGCGATCCGTGGGGCACCTTCCGCTACGTGCGCGTGGGCGGCAAGACGGCTTATGACGACGACGTCTATTCGAGCCTGAAGGACGCGCCGATCTTCCCGAGCATGATGCGCAAGCATCTGCCGGTCTGGCCGGACGGCAAGGAGCACGGCAAGCTAGACGAGCAGGGCATGTTCCTCGCCGGGCAGATCGCCGCCGAACTCGACCAGCCGTCGGCCGACTGGCTCGTGTTCGACCGCGAATACAACACGCAGTCGGTCGACACGGCCGCGCTCGAGCCCGACAACGCGAACTGCTGGTACGACGCCGCGACGCAATCGCTGCATCTCGTCGTGCCGACCCAGTCGCCGCTGGAAGTGTCGGAGAACGCGGCCGAGATGGTCGCGAAATGCCGCTTCCCGGTGAAGAAGCTGTTCGTGCATCCGTGCTACACGGTCGGCTACGGCTCGAAGGATCACTTCAACGTGCCGTTCTACGGCCTCGTCTGCGCGCTGTACGCGGACGGCCGCCCGGTGCGTTTCGCGAACGATCGCTACGAGCAGTTCCAGACGTCGCTGAAGCGTCACGCGTTCAAGATGCATTACCGGATCGCGGTCGACCGCAACACGGGCCTGCTGCAGTCGTTCAAGGGCGACTTCGAGGCGAACGGCGGGGGGCGCTCGAACTTCTCGCCGTCGGTCGCGATGGTCGGCGCCACGGCCGCGCAATCGATCTACTACTTCCCGAAGAGCGACCTCGCGGCCGTCGCGATCGCGTCGCGCGCGATCGACGCCGGTTCCGCGCGCGGCTACGGCACGCTGCAGAGCATGGCCGCGACCGAGATGGCGGTCGACGAGATCGCCGCGCAATTGAACATCGACCCGATCGACTTCCGGCTGCGCAACGCGCTGCGTTCGGGAATGAAGAACACACAGGGGGCGATTCCCGCCGGCGCGCTGCGCGTCGACGAAGTGCTCGAGCGCGCGAAGCAGCATCCGCTGTGGACGCGTCGTGCCGCGCGCAAGGCCGAATTCGAGGCGGCGCATCCGGGCAAGCGCTACGGCGTCGGCTTCGCGTGCGTGCAGAAGGATTTCGGCACGGGTGCGGAAGCGTCGTTCGCGAAGGTCGAATTCGACGCGCACGGCAAGGTGTCGCTGCAACACACGGCGGCCGAGATCGGCACCGGGATGTCGACGTCTCAGGCCGTCGCGGTCGCGAAATGGCTCGGCCGTCCGGCGACCGACGTGCGCGTCGCGCTGACCGAATGGCCGGACCTGCCGGTCGAGACGAGCGGCGACCCGTACCTGATGTCGCAGGCCGATCAGGACCGCCTGAGCGCGAACCCGCGCTGGTCGCCCGGCTATGCGTCGCCGTCGAGCGCGACGAACTCCGCGTACTACTTCACGCACAGCACGCGCGAAGCCGCGCGCGCCGTGTTCCGCTACGGGCTGTGGCCGGCCGCGATGTCGATCTGGACGCGCGGCCTCGGCGGCGGCCAGGCCGCGCCGTACACGATCCGCATCGAGGACGCGCGCTGGGTCGACGGCAAGCTGACCGCCGACGGCCTCGAGCCGCTGACGTTCGAGCAGCTCGCGAAGCAGGCGCATGCGCTCGGCCTGCCGACCGGCGCCGTCGTGCACGTGTTCAACCGCTGGCAGTGGACCGACGCCGAATTCGAAGTGGGCGGCGCGGTCGAGCGTCTGCCGATCGACGGGCTGTCGCTGCGCGTCGGCGCGCCGAAGACCGGCGACGACGGCCCGCTGCCGGGCACCGCCGCACCAGCCGGCGCGACCGCGCTGCGCGGCACGCTGCCGCCGACCGCGAACGGCTATCGCGTGCTCGATCGCAAGCGCGTGTTCGTCCCGCCGACGAGCCGCAACAACGCGGCCGTCACGTACTACACGGCGGTGGGCACGCTCGTCGAGCTGGCCGTGCACGAAGCGACCGGCAAGGTCGAGCTGCTCACGCATCACTCGATCATGGAATGCGGGAACCAGATTTCGCCGCAACTCGTATCGGGCCAGTTGCAGGGCGGTCTCGCGATGGGCATCGGCCATGCGCTGCACGAGTATCTGCCGCTCTACGAGGACGGCCCCGGCAACGGCACGTGGAACTTCAACCGTTACCAGTTGCCGCGCGCGTCCGACGTCGCCGTATGGACGCAGACGGGCGACGTGCTGCCGCCGCTGTCCGAGACCGATCCGCCGAAGGGCGTCGCCGAAGTGGTGATGATTCCCGTCGTCGGCGCGATCGTGAACGGCATCGCGCACGCGATCGGCCATCGTTTCACCGACCTGCCGGTGACCCCGCAAAAGATTCAGGAGGTGCTCGCATGACGACCGCCCAAACCGCGGCTTCGCCCGCGAGCGCCGGCGCGGCTGCGACCGGCGCGTCCGCGTCGAACGCGGCTTCGGCCGCTCCGGCATCCGTGCCCGTCGCACCGGCTGCACTCGCTGCGGCGCCCGTCGAGCGTCCGCTCGTCCGGTTCCAGCAGAAGCCGCTGTCGCTCAACATCAACGGCAAGTCGGTCGGCCCGATGCAGGTGCCGGAAGGGCTGATGATGATCGAGTTCCTGCACGAGTACCTGGGCCTCACCGGTTCGCGGCTCGGCTGCGGGCAGGGCATCTGCCACGCGTGCGTCGTGATCGTCGACAAGCCGGACGGCACGAGCGACGAAATGCGCACGTGCATCACCGGCGCGCACTTCTTCCACGGCCGTTCGATCCGCACGATCGAAGGCCACGCGAAGCGCAATGAAGCCGGCGAGGTGGTCGAGCTGTCGCCGATCCAGCAGAAGTTCCTCGAGCACTTCAGCTTCCAGTGCGGCTATTGCACGCCGGGCTTCGTCAACGCGGCGACCGTGCTGATCGAGCGCCTGAAGCGCGAGCCGATCGCGAAGGCCGACGTGGAACGCACGATCACCGACGCGCTCGACGCACACCTCTGTCGCTGCACGGGCTATGTCCGCTACTACGAAGCCGTCAAGGACGTGGTGCTGACGACGCCGGGACTCGTGAAGGAAGCGCCATGAAACGCACATTCGCTCATCGTGCCGCGCGGGCCGCGGGCCTGCCCGCGCTCGCGGCGTCCTTCGCGCTGCTGCTCGCCGCGTGCGGCGGCCACGACGCGCCGGCGTCGAGCGCGGCGTCCGGCGCGCCCGGTGCCGACGCGGTCGCGCGCGGGCGCTATCTCGTCAAGGCCGCCGACTGCGCGGCGTGCCACACCGCGAAGGACGGTGCGCCGTTCGCCGGCGGCGCGGCGCTCGAATCGCCGTTCGGCACGTTCTACGGCTCGAACATCACGCCCGACAAGGATCACGGGATCGGCGGCTGGAGCGCGGACGATTTCTACGCCGCGCTGCACGACGGCAAGGCGCCGGGTAAGCGCCTGTATCCGTCGATGCCGTACACGTCGTACCGGCAGCTCACGCGCGCCGACGCCGACGCGATGTACGCGTACCTGATGACGGTCAAACCTGTCGCGCAGGAAAACCGCGCGCACGACCTGAAGTTCCCGTACAACCTGCGCTTCGGCATGGTCTTCTGGGACATGCTGTTCCTGAAGGACAGTCTGCCGGATGCATCGGCCGGACAATCCGCCGACTGGCAGCGCGGCCGCTATCTCGCGGGCGCACTCGGTCACTGCGCGGAATGCCACACGCCGCGCGCGTTCACGGGCCAGCTCGACGGCGCGAAGCCGTTCGCGGGCGCCGCGCTCGGCCGCGTGGCCGCGCCCGACATCACGCCGGCCGGCCTCGCCGCGCGCGGCTGGACGGGCACCGACCTGCAGACGTTCTTCGGCGTCGGCATCGCGCCGCAAGGCTCGGCGTTCGGCGAGATGTATCCGGTCGTGCATCTGAGCACGCAATACCTGACGAAGGACGACCTGCGCGGCCTGTCGACGTACCTGCTCGGCGATACGCCGCCCGCGCCGCAACCGGTGAAGCCGGTGTCGGCCGATGCCGCGCAACTGGCGGCCGGCCGCTCGGTGTATCTCGCGGTGTGCGCGGGCTGTCACGGCTTCAACGGCGAAGGCAAGCCGCACGTGGCGGTGCCGATGAACGGCAATTCGACGGTGCGTCAGGCCGACTCGCGCAATCTGCTGGTCGCGATGCTCGATGGCATCGACGAGCAGAAGTTTGCCGGCTTCGAAAACCTGCAGCCGATGCCGGGTTTCGCGAAAACGCTGAGCGACGACGAACTCGCGCAGCTCGCGAACTATCTGCGCGCGACATGGGGCGGCCAGCCCGCGAGCGTCACGCCGGCCGACGTGAAGGCGATGCGTTGAGTCGCGTCTCGGGGTAGTGCACCGCGCGCGAGCAGCCGGCTTCCGGTGTTCGCGCGCGATTTCGCGCCTCTTCCTTGCGGCGGCGCGTCAGTAGCCGCCGCCACCGCCACCGCTGCCTCCCGCGCCGCCGTACCGGCTCATGCCCGGTCCTTGCGACGTACCGCTGCCCGACGACGTACAGCCCGTGGACAGCACAAGCACCAGCGCCGCGATCAGCGCCGCAGCCAACGTTGCCGATTTCATTGCGATCTCCTTGCTGCGCGCAGGCAACAGGAAAGGCGGTTCGCGTGAACCGCGTCTGCGCGATGACAAGACGTTTCGGCGGGGCGCTTATTCCATGCTTTTTGCGTATCGCCGCGGCGGTGCCTGGATCAACGATAGACGAGATCGGCGCGGCGATTCTGCGCCCACGCTTCCTCGTCGTGGCCGAGCGCGACCGGCTTTTCCTTGCCGAGGCTGACAGCCTCGAGTTGCGTCGCCGGCACGCCGAGCGTTTCGAGCGCGCTCGCCACGGCCTGCGAGCGGCGCTGGCCGAGCGCGAGGTTGTATTCGGACGTGCCGCGCTCGTCGGTGTTGCCCTGGATCAGCACGCGCCGCGCGGGATGGCTGCGCAGGTAGTCGGCGTGCGCCTGCAGCAGCGACTGGAATTCGGGCTTCACCGAGTACTGGTCGAAATCGAAGTAGATGCTGCGCTTCGCGAGCGGGCTGTTCGGATTGTTCAGATCGTCGGCCGTCACCGTCGCGACGGTTTCACTCGACGGCGTCGGCGCCGCGCCGGCATTCTCGGGCGTCTTCGCCGCGTGGTGGCAACCGGCCAGCAGGACGAAAGTTGCCAGGACCGCAATTCGCTTCATTTTGCTCATCGTTCTTCTCCAGCGGTTGACTGCGTTGAAAGCGGGGCGCGTGCCATTCGCACGCAGCCGTCCGGTCGCCATGGCGCGAAAGGTCCGGCTCCGTTGCCGTGATGCAGGTTCGTAAGCCGGTGGTGCGCCCGATGAAAGAATGTTGCAGGCCGGAACGCCGGAGCGCGGCGTCGCTGCAAACAGATTAGGAAAAATGTCACAACGTGCCCAGTTTCTCCGCATTTTTTGCGCAAACGCGACAGCCGGGAGGCATTCTTGCTTCCGCGCCTGGGGTGCGGTACGCGATGCCCGCCACGGTGAAAAAGGCCGCGCAGAGCGCGCGGCCTTGCCGGTGCCGGACACCGCGATCGGGTGATGGAGGAAGCGCTCGCCGAATGCAGTCGGTCAGCCGCGTGACGGCGCCGCCCACACGCCGCATCGTCAGAACTTGTGGCGCAGCCCCAGCGCGACGACGGCCTGATTGCTGTTCGCGGAAGGCGTCATGGTCCAGACCGTCGCGTTGAACGCCGGATTGCCGTTGCCGCCGCTCACGCTCTGGTAAGTGCCTTCGAGATACGCATCCGTGCGCTTCGACAGCGCATAGTCGGCCTGCGCGACGACCTGGTTCCATTTCGGGCGGGTCTGTCCCGTGCGGGTGTCGAAGCGGCCCATCGTGTACGTGTACGCGGCGGCGACGCTCAGCGCGCGCGTGACGAAGTAGCGTCCGTCGATCGAGAAGTTGTCGAACACCAGCGATTCGCCCTTCAGCGGCGCGATGTTGCCGCCCTGGAGCACGCCCGTCACGCCGTCGGTGGTCGAATGCGACCACGCGGCGCCGACCGAGTGCGGCCCGAACGCGTAACGGCCGGCCATCGCCCAGATCTGCTGGTTGCCGCCCGTGATGGTCGCCGAGCCGTCGACCGTGCTCAGCGCGCCGTCCGGATTCGGCGCATTGCGGTCGCGGCTGATCTTCAGGTAGCCGGCGCCGAGCTTCAGCGGCCCGTTCTCGTACGACAAGCCCGTGCTCCACACCGCGTTGTTGGAGAACTGGCCGGGCGTGTTCGAGAACCCGATCATCGCGCCGAAGGTCAACCCGCGAACCGTCGGGCTCGTGTACTTCACCGCGTTATTGATGCGCAGGTTGCGGTTCGAATCGTCGTTGTCGTACGGGTGGACCGCAAGGTTGCCGCCCCAGCCGGGGCCGGACGCGCCGAGCGGCGTCACGAAATCGAGGATCAGGTCGTACTGGCGGCCGAAGGTCAGCGCGCCGGCCGTCCTGGATTCCACGCCGAGCCACGCCTGGCGGCCGAACAGATCGACGCCTTTCTGCGACAGCTTGCCGGTGGTGCCAGAGAAGCCGTTTTCGAGCGCGAAGACCGCGGCCAGTCCGCCGCCGAGATCCTCGCGACCGCGCAGCCCCCAGCGCGACGCATTCAATGCGCCGCTCGTCATCGCGACGCCGCCGCTGCCGGGCGAGCCGGCACCGCGCGTGCGCTGGTTGGTGGAGTAGGTGATCGACGTGTCGATCAGGCCGTACAGCGTCACGCTGCTCTGGGCAAGCGCGACATCCGACACGAAGCCGGTCAGGCAGGCGGCAATGATGGTCCCCGCGACGCGTGCGCCGGCATGCTGGTTCGTTTGGCAGGAATGCATAGGCGTTTTGTTGTTGTTGGGCCGGCCTGGCGGCCGACGGATCGAGCGGCCATTATTGGAGATCGTGCGGCGGTCGATTAAGGCGTTGCACAGGAAAGGTCCTCTGCCCAATCACTCGGAATCGCGGTGGGGCGACTTGCGGGGAGGCGGTCGGGAAGGAGCGGGTGAGACGGTGCGTAGGGTTCGGCGCGCCATCGCGCGACGGTGGTGTGCCGAACGTCTAGACCCGGCCCGAACGCTCGCCGTAGAAATCCCGAGACCGGAATCCACCACGATCGGACGCGATTCCACCTGGAACGACATGGAGCAGGGCAGAATAGGGCGCGCGTGGCGCATGCCGACCGCTGTCGGCAGCGCGCCGATTCACGAAAACCTGTCGAGTCTCCATGGCGTTTCCGATGTCCCCTATCTTGCGTCCCATCCGGTCGGTGTCCCGAACGACGGCCGGTGTTGCATTCGTCGTCAGTCTGCTGTCGGGCTGCGCTGCGCTGTCTTCATCTGCGCCGGTCGACCCTCAGCAGCAGTTCGTTGCGGAGCAGCGAAATGCGAACATGCGATACATCGACAGCCTCGCGGCGTACAAGCCCGTTTTCCAGAATCCCGGCAACTATAGTCGAGCGCAGGTGCTGGAAAAGTACGACGCGGTTCTCTATCAATACTCGCTCGCTGCGGCGAGCTGGGTTCGCGCAATCTATCCTGCCACCCGGCAGACGTTGCCGCCATCCCTGCAACCATTGCCTGCACCGTCCGGGCCGCTCAGCCTGGCGGACGTGAACCGACACTACGAACACGCGCTCGGCATGAACGCCGGCATGTGGGAGATCAGCATGGCCGCGGATTTCGGCAAGCCGTCGAAACTGGCGGTGCCGCGATATGACGGGCCGTTGCTTTTCATGCCGTTCGCACCGCCTTTGCCGCCGCTGCAGGATGTTCGCGATCCGCAGTTCGCGCGGCTGGTAACCATGACGAAGAAGCTGGACGACGCGCAGAAGGCGGACCTCGCTCGACAGAACGCGGCGACCGCGAAACAGATGGCGGAGAACGCCGCGATGCACGCGGCAAACCATCCGCCCGGCCCGAATCCGCTGGACTCGATCGATCCGCGGACCGGGTTGCCGTATCCGGCACCGCAACAGGACACGCAGCGCTGGTGCACGATGATGGGCAACGGTGTGGGTGGTCGGGTGCCGTGTTGAATCGGAGCGGACGACGGCGGGCTGATCCGATGTGACGTGGACGTCATGGTGATCGTCCCAGTCGCGTTCGTCGCCGGCGCTCCCAAGGGTGCAGACGATCAACCTACAGGCCAAAACACGACATTTCTAAAAAGCTACTACAACAAAAAATATCGATAATTCACCTTATGTCAAATTTTAAATAGCCATGATCACCCTCTATGGCGCGGGTTCGGCAATCTCGAATACGTCCATACGCTGAAAAATCTGCCAATCGGGCGCGCCCCCAACTGCAGCGCGCCCACCCTCAACCGACCATCAAACCGCCATCACCGTCACCGACTTCGTGACGAGATACGGCTCCAGCGCTTCCGGCCCGCCTTCCGACCCGTAGCCCGAATCCTTCACGCCGCCGAACGGCATTTCCGGCCACGGCGTCGCCGGCTGGTTGATCCACAGCATCCCGACTTCGAGGCGTTGCGTCAGCAGATGCACGTTCGCGAACGAACGCGTGAACGCGTAGCCGGCCAGACCGAACGGCAGACGGTTCGCCTCGGCGATCGCATCCTCGAGCTTGTCGAACCCGCGAATCGCCGCGACCGGGCCGAACGGCTCGTTGTTGAACACGTCCGCTTCGAGCGGCACGTTCGCGATCACGGTCGGGGCGAAGAAGTTGCCTTCCGCGCCGATCCGCTCGCCGCCGGTCTCGATGCTCGCGCCGACCTTGCGCGCGTTGTCGACGACCGACGCCATCGCGGTCAGGCGTCGCGGGTTCGCGAGCGCGCCGAGCGTCGTGCCTTCGTCGAGACCGTTGCCGATCTTCAGCCCTTCCGCATGCTTGACCAGCGCGCGCGTGAATTCGTCGCGGATGCTGTTGTGCACGAGGAAACGCGTCGGCGAAATGCAGACCTGTCCCGCGTTGCGGAACTTCGCCCCGCCGGCGGCCTTCACTGCGAGCGCGACGTCCGCATCCTCGGCGACGATCACCGGCGCGTGGCCGCCCAGTTCCATCGTCGCACGCTTCATGTGCTGGCCCGCGAGCGCGGCCAGCTGCTTGCCGACCGGCGTCGAACCCGTGAACGTGACCTTGCGGATCACCGGGTGCGGAATCAGGTACGACGAGATTTCAGCCGGATCGCCGTACACGAGACCGATCACGCCCGCCGGCACGCCCGCATCGACGAACGCGCGCAGCAGCGCGGCCGGCGACGCCGGGGTTTCTTCCGGCGCCTTCACGAGGAACGAACAACCAGTGGCGAGCGCGGCGCTCAGCTTGCGCACGACCTGGTTGACCGGGAAATTCCACGGCGTGAACGCCGCGACCGGGCCGACCGGTTCCTTCACGACCGTCTGCTGCGCACCGAGATTGCGCGGCGGCACGATCCGGCCGTACACGCGGCGCCCTTCGTCCGCGAACCATTCGATGATGTCGGCCGCCGACAGCACTTCGACGCGCGCTTCGGTGAGCGGCTTGCCCTGCTCCTGCGTCATCAACTGCGCGATCGCGTCGGCGCGTTCGCGCACCAGCGCGGCCGCCTTGCGCATCGTCGCCGCGCGTTCGTGCGCGGGCACCTTGCGCCATGCTTCGAAGCCGCGCTGCGCGGCGGCGAGCGCACGGTCGAGATCGGCGATGCCCGCGTGGGCCACCTTGCCGATCGCCTTGCCGGTCGCCGGGTTCACGACGTCGATCGTCTTGCCGCTCGCGGCGTCGACCCACTCGCCGTCGATCAGCAGTTGCGTATCCGTATAAGTCACGTTAGCCATCCAGACACCCCTACATTGCGTCGATAAAACGCGCGCGGCCGCGAACGGCCGCACGCCGGTTGACAGAAAAAGCCAAGCCGCCGGGGCAGGCACGCACCCGGCGGCGTCGACGGCAGGCACGCCGGCCCGCCATCGTTGCGCGGCGCACCGCGTTCAGTGCGCGGCCGCCGTCGCCTTGCGGAGTTTCGCGACGTCCGCCGCCTGCACGGCCGGCGCGCCGTTGTTCCAGCCGGCGCGCATGAACGTCAGCACGTCGGCGATCTGCCGGTCGTTCAACTGGTTCGAGAACGCCGGCATCGGATACGCGGACGGCACGCCGCCGATCACGAGCGTGTCGCTGCCGTTCAGCGTCACGTTGATCAGCGACGATGCATCGGCCTCGAGCACGTTCGGATTGCCGGCGAGCGGCGCGAGCAGCGGCGCGTAGCCGCGCCCGTCCACACCGTGGCAATGCAGGCAGTAAGCGTTATACACCTTCGCGCCCGGATCCGTTGCCGGTCGGCCCAGCGCGGCCTGCGTCGCCTTCGGATCGTAGCGGTACGGCGGCGCGCCCGTGCCGCCTGCCGCCGGCAGCGATTTCAGGTAGCGCGAGATCGATGCCAGATCGTCGTCGGTCAGTTCCTGCGTGCTGTGGTTGATCACGCTTACCATCGAGCCGAACGCGGTCGCGTGCTGGTTCGCGCCGGTCTTCAGGAACTGCGCGACGTCGGCCTCGTTCCAGCGGCCGAGCCCGGTGTTGTGCTCGCCGGTCAGGTTCGACGCGAACCAGTTGTCGATCGACGCGCCCGACAGGAACGCCGCGCCGCTTTCGTCGAGCGCCTTCTCCTGGAAGCCGACACCGCGTGGCGTGTGGCACGACCCGCAGTGCCCGAGCCCCTGCACGAGATACGCGCCGCGGTTCCACATTGCGTCCTTCGCCGGCTTGTCCGCGTATGGCGTCGTGTCGAGGAACACCTTGTTCCACAACGCGAGCGGCCAGCGCATGTTGAGCGGCCACGGGATGTCGGATGGCCGGTTCGCCTGCTTCACCGGTTCGACGCCGTGCATGAAGTACGCATACAGCGCCTTCACGTCGTCGTCCCTCAGCTTCGCGTACGACGGATACGGCATCGCCGGATACAGATTGTGACCGTCCTTCGCGACGCCCTTGCGCAACGCGCCGGCGAACTCGGCTTCGGTATAGCCGCCGATGCCGGTCTCCGGGTCGGGCGTGATGTTGGTCGTGTAGATCGCGCCCATCGGCGTGACCATCTTCAGGCCGCCCGCGAACGGCGTGCCGCGCGGCGCGGTGTGGCACGCGACGCAGTCGCCGGCTTTCGCGAGATACGCGCCGCGCGCGACGAGTGCGCTGTCGGCGGGCGCCGCTTGCGCGGCCTGCGCGGCCGTGCCGGCCAGCAGTGCGGACAGCGCGAGCAGCGACGCGCGGAGTGCATTCGGGTTCAGGGTGAGATGTCGCATGGTCGTCCCCTCCTCCTCAGGCCGTTTTCAGCTGGTTGCCGACCGGCAGCTTGCGCAGCCGCGTGCCGGTCGCCGCGAAGATCGCGTTCGCCAGCGCCGCCGCGGTCGCGGCCGTGCCCGGCTCGCCGATCCCGCCCGGCGCCTCGGCGCTCTTCACCAGATGGACTTCGATCGGGGGCACCTCGTTGATTCGCATCATCCGGTAGTCGGTGAAGTTGGTCTGCACGACGCGGCCGTCCTCGATCGTGATCTCGCCGTACAGCGCGCCCGTGATCCCGAAGATGATGCCGCCCTGCACCTGCGCCTCGATCGTGTTCGGATTCACGACCATCCCGCAATCGACCGCGCACACGACGCGCTTGACCTGCACTTCGCCGTCGTCCACCGCGACGTCGATGACGATCGAGAAGAAACTGCCGAACGCATGCATCACC
Organism: Burkholderia sp. AcTa6-5; assembly: GCF_017815075.1. Lineage (NCBI taxonomy): Bacteria > Pseudomonadati > Pseudomonadota > Betaproteobacteria > Burkholderiales > Burkholderiaceae > Burkholderia > Burkholderia sp. AcTa6-5. The sequence goes on from NZ_JAGIQE010000001.1 coordinate 322,103, forward strand.
GATACGCCGCGCCCTTGCCCCTTCGGCAGCGACGCGCCCCAACCGGCCGCCTTCGTCGCGACGTCGAGCACGTTGCGGGCGCGCGGCGTCTTGTCGAGCAGCGCGCGACGGTATTGCACCGGGTCGGTCTTGGTCTGCACGGCCAGTTCGTCGATGAAGCTTTCGACGACGAACGTGCTGCGCGTCGGCCCGACGCCGCGCCAGAACGCGGTTGGCACGTGGCGCGGCTCCTGGCGCACGTAGTCGACGAGCTGGTTCGGCAGGTCGTACGGCAGCTCGGCCGCGACCTCGACCGCGTCGGGATCGACGCCGTCCTTGACCGCGGGCGGCGCGAAGCGCGCGAGAATCGACGAGCCGACGATCCGGTGCCGCCACGCGACCGGCTTGCCGTTCGCATCGAGGCCGGCCGAGAGCGTGTCGTAGTAGCACGGCCGGTACATGTCGTGCTGGACGTCTTCCTCGCGCGTCCAGATCACCTTCACCGGGGCATTGACCTGTTTGCCGACCTTCACGGCCTGCCCGATCATGTCGGTCTCGAGCCGCCGGCCGAACCCGCCGCCGAGCAGATGGTTGTGCACGACGATCTTGTCCGGCGACAGGCCGGTCAACTGCTGTGCCGTGTCCCGTGCGCGGGTTGGCACCTGCGTGCCGACCCAGATATCGCAGCCGTCGCCGCGCACGTGCACCGTGCAGTTCACGGGCTCCATCGTCGCGTGCGCGAGCAACGGCTGTTCGTAGACGGCGTCGACGCGCGTCTTGGCGTTCGCGAACGCGTTGCCGACGTCGCCTTCCTTGCGCGCGACCGCGCCCTTGCCGTTCGCCGCCGCCTGCGCGAGATCCGCGAACAGGTCCTTCGTCGACACCTTCGCGCCCGCGCCTTCGTTCCACTTCACGACGAGCGCCGATGCGCCGCGCTTCGCGGCCCACGTGTGGTCGCCGACCACCGCGACCGCGTTGTCGACACGCACGACCTGGCGCACGCCGGGGATCTTCTTCGCCGCCGTGTCGTCGACGCTCGCGACCGTGCCGCCGAACACCGGGCTGTTCACGATCACCGCGTACAGCATGCCGGGCAGGCGCACGTCGAGCCCGAACTGCGCGGTGCCGTCGACCTTCTCCGGCGAATCGAGGCGCTTCGCGGGCGTGCCGATCAGCTTGAAATCCGCCGGCTGCTTCAGCGCGACGTCCTTCGGCACCGGCAGTTTCGCCGCGGCGTCGGCCAACTGGCCGTACGATGCGCGCCGGCCGGTCGGCGGATGCTGCACTTCGCCGTTTGCCGCGCGGCAACTGGCCGGATCGACGTTCCATTGCTTCGCGGCCGCCGAGACCAGCAGCGTGCGCGCGGTGGCGCCCGCGCGGCGCAGCGGTTCCCACGCGTAGCGCACCGACGTCGAGCCGCCGGTGAGCTGGCCGCCGAGCAGCGGATCGAGGAACAGCTTCTCGTTCGGCGGCGCATGATCGAGCGTGACGCTCGACAGCGGCACCTCGAGCTCTTCCGCGATCAGCATCGGCAGCGCCGTATAGACACCCTGCCCCATCTCGACCTTCGGCATCACCAGCGTGATCTTGCCGGCGCGGTCGATCTGCACGAATGCGTTCGGGGCGAACACGCCCGACGGTGCGGGCTCGGCTGCGTCGCCGCCGATCACCGAGCGGCGCGCATCGTCGCCCGCCGCCGGCAGGCTGAAGCCGAGCAGCAAGCCGCCGCCGGCCGCCGCGCCGAGCGACATGCCGAGTTTCAGAAACCCGCGGCGCGACACACCGGCGCCGACCCTGCCTGCTTCGAGGAGTCCTCGCGACATGTCAGGCCTCCTTCGCGGCTTGTTTGACGGCCGCGCGAATGCGGTGGTACGTGCCGCAGCGGCAGATGTTGCCGGCCATGGCCGCGTCGATGTCGGCATCGCTCGGGTTCGGGTTCGATGCGATCAGCGCGGTGGCGGCCATCACCTGCCCCGACTGGCAGTAGCCGCACTGGACGACGTCGAGCTCGCGCCACGCCTGCTGGACCTTGTGGCCGGCCGGCGTCGCGCCGACGGCTTCGATCGTCGTGATCTTGCGGCCCGCGACGGCGGCGACCGGCAGCACGCACGAACGCGCGGCCACGCCGTCGAGATGCACGGTGCACGCGCCGCATTGCGCGATCCCGCAGCCGAACTTGGTGCCGGTCAGGCCGACGACGTCGCGCAGCACCCAGAGCAAGGGCATGTCGTCGGGGGCGTCGACCGAGCGGGTTTCGCCGTTGATGTTGAGGGTGATCATTCAGCCTCCGGGGCCGTTGTATTGGGGAGCGGCGCGAACGATGCGCGCCGCGTCATGGGGGCGTCGCCGTTGCGTCGTGCGCAACGGGTGCCGCGCGGCCCGGGTGCGGGCGAGCCGCGGCGGTGGTGTTGCGGGCTTGCGTCGTTACTCGGCCACGTCGATGGCCGACAGCACCTTGATGACGGGCGGTGCGGTGAACCAGTCGGCCGACTTCGTGCGGAATTCGCCGAAATACGGGCTGGCGAGATGCGCGTCGAACGCCGCCTGGTCGTCGTAGATCTCGTACAGATGCAGGGTTGGCGCGCCGTCCTGCTCGCGGAACAGGTCGTAGCGCCGGTTGCCCGGCTCGGTGCGTGTCTTCGCGACCATACCGCGCAGTTCGGCCTCGGCGGCCTGCGCGTGTTCGGGTTTCAGGAACAGCGAAGCAATCACGTGAAGCGCCATTTTCTACTCCTTTGAAAACGGAAACGAGCATGCCACAAGCCGGCGTCTCGCGACGCCAGCGTGCAGCGGTTGTCTGTCGCCGAACGGCGGGATCAGGCCAGTTCGTCCGGGCCGACGCGCACGACGACCTTGCCGAAATTCTTGCCGGCCAGCAAGCCGATCAGCGCTTGCGGCGCGTCGGCGAGATCGGGCACGACGTCTTCGAGCGTCTTGACCTTGCCCTGCGCGACCCACTCGCTCATGTCCTTCAGGAACGGCGCATAGCCGGTTGCATAGTGATCGAGGATGATGAAACCCTGCACGCGAATGCGCTTGCGCAGGATCGCGCCCATCAGCGCCGGCACGCGGTCACGGCCGGTCGACACGGCCTTGTCGTCGTAGGCCGCGTCGTTGTAGTGCGCAATGATGCCGCAGACCGGCACCCGCGCATGGTCGTTCAGCAGCGGCCACACTGCGTCGAACACCGCGCCGCCGACGTTCTCGAAATACACGTCGATGCCGTTCGGGCACGCGTCCTTCAGCTTCGCAGCGAACGCCGGATCGCGATGGTCGACGCACGCGTCGAAGCCGAGCGTGCCGGTCACGTACGCGCACTTGTCGGCGCCCCCCGCGACGCCGACCACGCGGCAACCCTTCAGCTTCGCGATCTGGCCGACCACCGCGCCGACCGCACCGCTCGCGGCCGCGACGACCACGGTTTCGCCGGCCTTCGGTTCGCCGATCTTCAGCAGCCCGGTGTATGCGGTGAAGCCCGGCATGCCGAGCACGCCGAGCGCGTACGACGGGTGCGCGAAATCGCGGCCGAGCGGGATCAGGTCGCGCCCGTCGGACAGCGCGTAGTCCTGCCAGCCGGCGCCGGCGACGACGAGATCGCCTTCGCGAAACGCGGGCAGGTTCGACGACACCACGCGGCTGACCGTGCCGCCGACCATCGGCTGGCCCAGTTCGGCGGGCGGCGCATAGGACGGCGCATCGCTCATCCGGCCGCGCATGTACGGGTCGAGCGACAACCAGACGGTGCGCAGCAGCACCTGACCGGGGCCGGGAACCGGCACGTCACCGGTTTCGGCGCGGAAGTTGTCCGGCGTCGGTGCGCCGACCGGGCGCGAATTCAGGACGATCTGGCGGTTTGCGATCTTGCTTTGCGGCATGTGTGCCTCCGTCAACAGGAATGAACGTGCTTCGTGGGCACGATCGGATCAGGGATGGACCAGCGGGAAGTGCGCGTCTGCGGCGGCATCGGCAAGCAGGCCGGTGCGGTCGCAGGCAGGCGGTGGGAACGATCGGGACAGCGTAACGCGGCGTGAAGCGTTCGTCATGAGTGATTGAGTAGACCAGTCGTCTAGGGTCAAGGCAAAAACAAGGCGCGCCGATGCGCGCCCGGACTACGACTGCGCACCGTCGGATGCGGCCGGCGGCAGGCTCAGCATGCGCCGCGTTTCGGCCATCGCCCTTTCGAGCGGCTGGCGGTTGCGGTGAATCTTTTCCAGCAGTGTCGCGCCCAGCCACAGCTCGTACAGGATCGCGGCCGTGTGCGACGGATCGTCGACGCCGCTCAGCGAACCGTCGGCGAGCCCGGCCTCGATGCCGCCCGCGAGCCGCTCGATGATCTGGCTGGTGCCGCGCCGCAGCACCGCGCGCATCGCTTCCGACAGATCCGACACTTCCGCGCCGAGCTTCACCGCGAGGCACTTGCCTTCCGGATCGTCCGCGCATTGCGTGTGCAGCCAGTTGCCCCAGTACGTCATCAGGCGCTCGGCGCCCGTGCCGGCCTGCTGCTTGAGCAGCTTGTCGAGATGCGCGAGATAGCCTTCGAAATACGATTCGAGCAGCGCTTCGCCGAATGCTTCTTTCGAGCCGAAGTAATGGTAGAACGAGCCCTTCGGGATGCCCGCCGCAGCGAGAATCTCGTTCAGACCGACCGCCGAGAACCCCTTGTGGAGCATGATCGGCTTCGCGATGTTCAGGATGTGCTGGCGGACTTCGGCGCCTGAAGATGCATTCATGATGGCGTATGGTAGCAACGATTAGACCGGTCGTCTAGTAACGTCGAGCCGGCATGTTGAGCGGCACTTTACCCGATCCCAGTCGTGCGCCCAATGCCCGGCCGGCGTGCTGCTCGCCCGCGCGTGCCGTCTGCGCGTGGCGCGTCATGTCGACGACTCGGTTTCGCCGTCAGCGCGGCGCTTCGTCGGCACGCTTTCTCGTGCGCGCCCGCCGCTCGCTCCGCTCGACGGCCGGGATGGTCTTGACGCCGCGCAACGGCGGCCGGCGCACCCGCGCCGCCATCTCGCGCCTCAGCGCGTCAAGTTCGGCGCTGCGCGCCGCGTCGGCCGCCAGTGCGCCGTCGAGCTGCCCCTGAAGCACGCCGCAGCGATGCAGCGCGTCACCGAGTTGCGCCTGTAGCGCGGCCGCTTCCTTCCGCTGCTGCGCGTCGCGCTGTTCCGCGCGCGATGTCGCCGCGTCGAGTTCCTTTTGCAAGCGCGCGGTCGCGAGCCGCTCGCGATCGATTTCCTGAAGCGCCCGCTTTTCCGATGCGCGCAGCCGCTCTTCGGCGCGCCCGGTGTCGTCGCGCAGCCGGTCGAGCTGGGTGGTGAAGTCCGCACGGGCCTGCGCGAGTGCACGGTCGCCCTCCGCGTTGTCTGCCTTCAGGCGTTCGATATCCGCTTGCATTGCCCGCCGCGATGCATCGTCCGCCGCTCTTGCCTGCTCCAGTTCCTGAATGCGGACCTGCGCAGCCAGCAGCGCGGCCGTGCGTTGCTCCAGCGCGGTTTCGGTGCGGGCCAGTTCGGCTTGCAGCGTCGCCACTTCTGCTTGCGCCGCTGCCCGCTCGGCCTCGACTTCCGCGCGCAGCGCGTCGAGTGCGGCGGCCGCGTCGGTGCTCGACCGGTTCCATAGCGCCGCAACCAGTTCGCCGGCCGCCGCCTGCAGATCGGCCGGCAGGTCCGGATGCTCGATGCGCACACGGCTCTTTTCCCGCAGCTCGGCCCAGAACTCCCCGAGAACGGCTGTCGGCGTGCTCATGCTGCCCTTGCGCACGAGCTGGTACAGGCGGTTGGCCGTCGGCGTGATGCCGAAACGGAAGAACAGCAGTGCGCAGGCTTCGCGGTACAGCTCGCGGGTTTTCGGGAAGTCGGCCTTGAGGCGCTCGATTTCGGCGGTCAGGCGGGGTTCATCGGCGGCGAGGTCGGACATGGCGGGCTTCGAAGGAAATTTAGTAAGTAATATAACGTAAACCGTTAAATACCCAATTTTTCAGGGTTTAGATTTGACATTATTTCTATAATGTTGAATCGTCGGCTTCGGGCGGCCCTCCCCGATCACAGCGTTGAATCTTCCCGCCCAGCCCGCCTTCGCGTCGAGCATCGCGCCCCGTTGCCCCGCTATCCGGCCGCCTGTCACGGACCTGCCATCGTCGACCGGTAGCGTTCGAGCTTCCCCCCGTTTTCTACAGACGAACCCGCCATGCAGCGCCCGTCGCGCGCCACGTCCCACGTTTACACAGCCACGTCCCGGGCCCTCGCCGTCAGCCTCGCGATCAACCTGCTGTTGCTCGCCGTCGAGGCGGCGGCGGCATGGTCCGCGCATTCGTCGGGGCTGCTCGCGGACGTCGCGCACGCGGCGATCGATCTCGCAGCCGATGCGCTGCTCCTCGTCGCCTGCCGGTTCGACGCGCGCCTGCCGCCGGAGCGCCGCCCGACCTACGAGCCGCTCGCGCTCGCGGGCCTCGGCGCATTGCTGGCCGTAACCGGTGCGCAGATGATCTGGCATGCGCTGACGCGGTTCGATACGCCGCCCGTCGTGCAGCCGGGCGCGACCGCGCTTGCGCTGGTTGTCGTCACGCTCGCCGGCAAGGCCGTGCTGTCGTACTGGATGCTGCGCAAGGCGCGCGAGACCGGCTCCGCGCTGCTCGAGGCAAGCGGCTGGCACGTGCGGACCGATGCGCTGTCGTCGTTGCTCGCGGCGCTCGCGATGAGCGCGGCGCTGGTCGGCTTCGGCCGTCTCGACGACCTCGCGGCGCTCGCGATCGGCGCGCTCGTGATCCGCACGGGCGCCGGGTTCGTCCGTCGCGGCTGGGCGCAGTGGCCGGCATGGGCGGATTGGGCGAATCGCTCGACGCGCGGGTCGTGAACGCCGCGGGTGTCGCCCAACGCCCGATTCGCGCCCATGCCTGTACGATCGGCCCCGCGTAACAGGCTATCGTTTGTTTTTCGTTGATACAGGCTATGATTTGTATTTGTACAATACATGCCATAAACTGTATTTTCCGATTACAAACGATCGCCTGTCATCTCGCGGAGCGCCCGATGGCCTTTCCAGTCCAGACCCTGACCCAGTTGCGCCCGATACTCGTCGGCTTCCGGAAATCCGCGGGGCTCACGCAGGCGCAACTGGCCGCCCGCCTCGGCATCACCCAGCAATCCTATGCCCAGCTCGAAGCCAACCCGTCGGCGGTCAGCATCGAACGGCTTTTCAAGGTGCTGAACGCGCTCGGCGTTCGGATGATGCTCAGCCCGGACGAACGGGATGCGCCGGCGGAAGCGGCCGATTCGGCTTCCGGCGCCGAGCCGCCGGCGCGCCGCAAGCCGGTCGCGAGCAAGCGCGGCGCCACGGCCGCCCAGGCCTCGACCGGAGCCGCGGCCGACGCCGCGCGGAAGCGCCCGGCAGCGACGACTCGCGCCAGGCCACGCGTGTCGAAGCGGGAGGACTGGTGACGATGGCCGCACGTGCCCGCCACGACCGGCTCGACCTGTGGATGAACGGCATTCCCGTCGGGTACTGGGAAATCCGCCGCGGCGTCGAACGTCTCGTCTACCTGCCGGACTGGCTCGAGGATCCCCAGGGCCGGCCCCTGTCGTTGTCGCTGCCCTTCACGCCCGGCAACCAGCCGCACCAGGGCGCGATCGTGGCCGACTACTTCGACAACCTGCTGCCGGACAGCGAGCCGATCCGCCGCCGCATCGCGCAGCGTTACCGGCTCGGATCGACGGCGCCGTTCGAATTGCTCGCGTCGATCGGCCGCGACTGCGTCGGCGCGATCCAGATGCTGCCGCCGGGCGAGACGCCGGTCGATCTCGAGGCCATCGAAGGCGCGACGCTCGACGACGCAGCCGTCGCCGACGTGCTGCGCCACGCGACCGCCGCGCCGTTGCCCGGCCGCGCGGAGCCGGACGCCGACCTGCGCCTGTCGATTGCCGGCGCGCAGGAAAAGACCGCGCTGCTGCGTCGGCGCAATCGCTGGCTGCGGCCGTCGGGCAGCACGCCGACGACGCACATCTTCAAGCTGCCGCTCGGGCGTGTCGGCAACATGCAGGCCGACATGCGCACGTCCGTCGAAAACGAATGGCTGTGCTCGAAACTCGTCGCCGCGTACGGCCTGCCGGTCGCGCCGTGCGAGATCGGCCGGTTCGACGACCAGAAGGCGCTGATCGTCGAGCGCTTCGACCGGCGTCCGTCGCGCGACGGCTCGTGGATCCTGCGATTGCCGCAGGAGGACATGTGCCAGGCGACCGGCACGCCATCGGGAGCGAAATACGAATCGGACGGCGGCCCCGGCATCGAGACGATCATGGGCATCCTCGCGAACTCGGCCGAAGCGTCGCGCGACCGGATGAATTTTTTCGTCGCCCAGCTCGTGTTCTGGGTGCTGGCGGCGATCGACGGCCACGCGAAGAATTTCAGCATCGCGCACCTGCCCGGCAATGCGTATCGAAGCACGCCGCTGTACGACGTGCTGTCCGCGCATCCGATCATCGGCACGCGCCGCAACCAGATTCCGCCGCGCCGCGCACGCCTCGCGATGGCCGTCTGCGGGAAGAACCGGCACTACGTGATCGGCGAAATCCAGCCGCGCCACTGGATCGCGCAGGGCCGCCGCGTCGGCCTGACCGAAGACGACGTGCGCGTCGCGATGGCGGCCGTCGCCGCACGGACGGAGCCCGCGATTGCCGAAGCCGCCGCTCAGATTCCGGCGGATTTTCCCGCGGACGTGGCCGACGCGATCTTCGACGGCATGCGTCGGCAAAGCCGCAAGCTCACGGCGGCCGATCCGGCGTGATCGAAGGCGTGCGCGGCGGCATAACGGCCGCCGGCGCCAGGTCGTTCAGCCGGCGTCGCGCGCGCGGGCGAGTGCCGCGAGGTTGCCCTCGCCGAAACCGTGGTGCCCCTTGCGCTGCACGATCTCGAAGAAGATCTCGCCGGGGCGGCGTTTGACGAAGGTCTGGAAGAACAGCCTCGGCACGCCGTCGCTGCCGATTTCGCCGTCGACCAGCACCGCGCGGCGGCGCAACGCGTCGAGATCGACGCCATGCGCCGGCAGCCGCGCATCGACGTCGTCGTAATAGCGTGCGGGCGGCTCGATGAACTCGACACCGTTCGCACGCAGCGCATCGACGCACGCCAGGATGTCGTCGGTGGCCAGCGCGACGTGCTGCACGCCCTCGCCCGGATGGTCGGGCAGGTACGCATGCATCAGCTCGGTGCGCCGCGTACCTTCCTCATAGACCGGAATCCGCACCGCGCCGCACGGCGACACCATCACGCGCGATTCCTCCGACACATGCCAATGCGCGTCGATCTGGTGGATCTCGCGGAAATGCAGCAAGTCATGGTAGAAATCCAGCCACTCCTGCATGCGGCCCGCGCCGACGGTTTGCGTGAAGTGGTCGACCTGCTGCAGGCCGACGCCCGCGCAATCGAGATCGGTATGCGCGGTCGCGATGTCGATCGGCCGGAAATCGATGTCGAAGATCGAGATGTCGCCGACGCCGCCGCGCTGGCCGTCCCGCCCGCGCCACCGGTCGACGAAATACAGGTGCGAATCGCCGATGCCCTGGATCGCCGGAATCTTCAGTTCGCCGACGCCGACCTTTTCGCCTTCGAACGCCCACGCACCGAGCTGGATCGCGCGCTCGAACGCGCGCCGGGCGTTCGCCACGCGCAACCCGATCGCGCACACGCCCATCCCGTATTCCTCCGCATAGCGCGCGGCGAACGACTCGGGTTCGGCGTTGATCAGGAAATGCATCTGCCCCTGCCGGTACAGCGTGACGTTCTTGCTAACGTGCCGCGCGATCGCCTTGAACCCGAACTGCTCGAAGCGCTGCGCAAGCGCGTCCGGCACGGGCGCCGCGAATTCGACGAATTCGAGGCCGGCCATCCCGAGCGGATTGGCGGCCGGATCGGCGACGGGCGGCGTATCGCTGGACAACGGGTGGGAATTGCCGGGCATTCCAGTCTCCGGGGGCATGCGGTCGATGGGGGAATGGTGCCTGTCGCGTGCGGCATGCGCGGCCGATGTGGCGGCCGCACTTCCGCCCCGGACGGGCGAGTTGTCGATGCTGCAGATTTTAACCAGATCGTTCACGGCGGCACACCCCGGCCGAACGGGATATCGACACGCCGCCTAGTGCAAACCCGAAAATCGTTCGATAATCGCACGAAATTGAACGATAATCGCGCACATTATCCGATTGGCCAATTGCCGCCGTGCGGCGCGCGCCCTATTCTCCGTTCACCCATCGACTTCAATGCAGCATCGGACGCGGCGCCGCCACGATTCCACGATGCGCCGTGCCAGGAGACACCGCCATGACCCCTACCTTCGACACCCTCGACGCCGCCGCCGGCGCGCGTGCACGCAGCCAGGCCCGCAAGGCCGCGATCGGCAGCTTCGTCGGCGCCGTCGTCGACTGGTACGACTTCCTGCTGTATGGAATCGTCGCCGCGCTGGTATTCAATTCCGAGTTTTTCCCGAAAGTCAGCCCGACGATGGGCACGCTTGCGGCGTTCGCCACCTTCGGCGTCGGCTTCCTGTTCCGGCCGCTCGGCGGCATCGTGTTCGGCCACTACGGCGACCGGCTCGGCCGCAAGCGGATGCTCGTGCTGACCGTGATGCTGATGGGGCTGTCGACGGTCGCGATCGGCCTGCTGCCGACGTTCGCGACGATCGGCTGGTGGGCGCCCGTGCTGCTGGTGCTGATGCGCGCGATCCAGGGTTTCGCGGTCGGCGGCGAATGGGGCGGCGCGGCGCTGATGGCCGTCGAGAGCGCGCCGAAGCAGAAGAAGGCGTTCTACAGCAGCGGCGTGCAGGTCGGCTACGGCGTCGGGCTCGTGCTGGCCACCGGCATCGTCTCGATCCTGAGCCATACGCTCGGCGAGGCCGCGTTCAAGTCGTGGGGCTGGCGCCTGCCGTTCGTGTTCAGCATCGTGCTGGTGCTGATCGGGCTCTGGGTGCGCAAGAACATGGACGAATCGCAGGAGTTCGTCGACAAGGTCGAGCACGGCAACCGCAAGCTGCGCCTGCCGGTGCTGGAAGCGCTGACGCGCCACCCGAAGGCGTTCCTGCTGATCGTCGCGCTGCGGCTCGCCGAACTGTTCACGATGTACATCGTCACCGCGTTCGCGCTCAGCTATTCGACGACGAACCTCGGCATGTCGCGCGACCTGTTCCTGAACATCGGCCTGCTGGTCGGCGCGGTGAGCTGCGTGACGATCCCCTGCTTCGCGTGGCTGGCCGATCGCTACGGCCTGCGCCGCATCTACCTGATCGGCGCGCTGATCGGCCTTGCGTCCGCGGTGCCGTTCTTCGTCGCGCTGGAGTCGCGCTCGATCGCGTGGATCGTGATCTTCTCGATCCTGCTGGCGAACGCCGCGCACGACATGGTCGTGAGCGTCCAGCAGCCGCTGTTCACCGAGCTGTTCGGCGCCGAATATCGCTACAGCGGCGCGGGCGTCGGCTATCAGTTCGCGAGCGTCGTCGGCGGCGGGTTCACGCCGTTCATCGCGGTCGGGCTCGTCAGCGTGGCCGGCGGTTCGTGGCACCTCGTGGCCGGCTATCTGGCGGCCGGCTGCCTGATCTCGCTGGTGGTCGCCGCGCGGATGCGGGCGGCGCAATGATCGCCTGACCGGATGGCCGACCCGATTCACGGTCGGCCAAGCGGCCGGTCATGCGGCCATGCCGGCCGACATTCGACCTGCTGCAATTCGACCTGCTACATCGCGGGCGCGACGTCAAACACTGTCAGTTACGCGCGCCGATTCCCCTTTTCCCCCTCCGAACATTCCACGCCGCGTGCCGACCAATGGCATCATATGGGCCTACGTCAGTCACCGATACGCCCCCATATCATGTCGAATCTCATCGTCCACGGCGGCACTCCGCTGCGCGGGGACATCAAGCCGTCCGCGAACAAGAACGCCGTCCTGCCGATTCTGTGCGCCACCCTGTTGACCGATCAGCCGCTGCGTCTCGTCGGCGTGCCGGACATCACCGACGTGCGCAAGATTCTCGATATCTTCCGCACGCTCGGCAGCGACGTGTCGGTCGATTTCACGACGGGTCTGCTCGAGCTTCACCATCGCAACACGACGTTCGATCCGGCCGTCCATCGGCTGCCCGAGGCGATGCGTTCGTCGATCATGCTGATTCCGCCGCTGCTCGCGCGCTTCGGTGTTGCGCGCCTCGAGAACGACGTGAAAGGCTGCACGCTCGGCGTGCGCGAGATCGATCCGCACGTCGAGGTGTTCGAACGTTTCGGCGCGCACATCGAACGCACGCCCGATTCGCTGATCGTTCGTACCGACGGCCCGCTGACGGCCAACGATCACTGGCTCGACTACGCGTCGGTAACGACCACGGAGAACTTCGCGCTGTGCGCGACGGCCGCGAACGGCACGTCGACGCTGATGAACGCGGCCTCCGAGCCGCACGTGCAGGAGTTCAGCCAGTTCCTCGCGATGATCGGCGTCGCGATCGAGGGCATCGGCACGTCGCGGCTGTGCGTGACGGGCGGCGGCAAGCTCGGCGGCGGCGAGTTCCGCTTCGCCGAGGACTTCCATGAAATCGCGACGTTCCTCGCGCTCGGCGCGATCACCGGCGGCGACATCACGGTGCGCAATTCGTCGCCCGAGCATTTCCCGCTGATCGACCGCACGTTCGCGAAATTCGGCGTCACCGTCACGCACCGCGACGGCTGGTCGCGCGCGGAACGCGACGGCCCGCTGCGCGTGCGCCGGCCGTTCACGCAGAACATCCTGACCAAGGTCGAGGCCGCGCCGTGGCCGTACCTGCCGGTCGACCTGCTGCCGATCTTCATCGCGCTCGGCGTGCGTGCGGAAGGCAGCGCGATGTTCTGGAACAAGGTCTACGACGGCGCGCTCGGCTGGTCCGGCGAACTGTCGAAGTTCGGCGCACACGTGCTGCTGTCCGATCCGCACCGGCTGATCACGTTCGGCGGGCTGCAACTGACGCCGGCGCGCGTCGAGAGCCCGTACATCATTCGCGTCGCGATCGCGCTGCTGATGGTGGCCGCGAGCATCGAAGGCCGTTCGGAAATCATGAACGCGCTGCCGATTCGCCGCGCGCATCCGCATTTCGTCGAAAACCTGCGTTCGGTGGGCGCGAACGTCGAGTGGACGAGTAGCGAGTAAAGTCATGACGGATGCGGCGCGCGTAACGGTCGCGTCGCATCCGGTTCTCGCGCTTTTCATGCCGTATCGGTCGCTTCCATGCGCGGCCGCGCTGCGCTCTGCCATCGGCCGCCATCTATTCACGTCAGCACACTGCGTGCTGCTTCACGCTTCTTCCCGCAGTCTGCGCCAGCCTGGCGATGCATCGTCGGAACGTCTACTTCCGCGACCCGTCGGCCTTTTCCCGCTCGCCGAAAACCAGATTCAGACCTGTCCAATTGCCGAAACGTGAGCCCCTATCCGGCGGGCAAGGATCGCGGATCAACCGATCTCCCGTTCCCCCACCAGTCGCGCGATAATCGCCCACTCCTGCGCGAACACCGCGCGCCATAGCCCATCCGTGATGACGAAAAAGCCCGAACTCGACCGACGCGACTGGATTGCCGGCCTCGAAAAAGGCCTGATGATCCTGGAGGCTTTCGACAGCCAGCACGCGCGCATGACGCCCACGCAGGCCGCCGCACGCACGGGCCTCACGCGCACGGCCGCGCGGCGCTACCTGTTGACGCTCGAATCGCTCGGCTACGTGTACACCGACGGCAAGCTGTACGGCCTCACGCCGCGCGTGCTGCGGGTCGGCTGGTCGTACTTCGATTCGGCGCGGCTGCCGCGCACGGTCCAGCCTTATCTGCAGCAACTGAGCGCGTCGCTGAACGAATCGGCGTACGTCAGCGTGCTCGACGGCTGGGAACTCGTGTTCATCGCCCGCAACGGCGTGTCGCGCGTGATGACGACGGGTTTCGTGCTCGGCGCGCGCGTGCCGGCGCCGCTGACGTCGCCCGGCGTCGTGCTGCTCGCCCATCATCCCGATCGCGAAGCCGTGCGCGCGTGGCTCGACGAGACCGAGCTGCCGCCGTTCACGCCGCACACGATCACCAACAAGGCGCGGCTGCTCGAACAGGTCGACCATGCGCGCGACGCCGGCTACGCGGCGATCGAGCAGCAACTGCAGGTCGGCGTTCGCGGGATCGCGGTGCCGCTGAAAAACCGTCACGGCGAAGTCGTCGCCGCGCTGAGCACGAACATGCCGATCGGCGCGGAGACAACCGACGCGGCCGTGCGACGTGTGCTGCCGCATCTGCAGGAAGCCGCGCTCGCGATGCTCAACGTGCTGTAGCGACCGACGCCGCCGTCACCCGATCCGCCACCACCGCGGCAGCAAGTTGCGCACTTCGCGCCGTCGGTAACGGTCGTCGATCAGATGCACGACGCCCTCGTCTTGCTCGGTGCGGATCACGCGCCCGGCCGCCTGCACGACCTTCTGCAGCCCCGGATACAGGTACATGTAGTCGTAACCGTTGCCGAAGCGCGCGTCCATCGCGCGCCGCATCTGCTCGTTGATGTCGTTGACCTGCGGCAGCCCGAGCGTCGCGATGAACGCGCCGATCAGCCGCTCGCCGACCAGGTCGACGCCTTCCGAGAACGCCCCGCCCAGCACCGCGAAGCCGACGCCGCGTCCGCCCGCGTCGAAGCGCGCGAGAAACGCGTCGCGCTCGCTTTCGGCCATGCCGGGCGCCTGCGCCCACACGGGGACGTCCGGATGGCGCGTCTGCATCAGCGCGACCACGCGCCCGAGGTAGTCGAAGCTGCTCAGGAAGCCGAGATAGTTGCCGGGCCGTGCCGCGTATTGGGCGGCGATCAGGTCGGCGATCGGTTCGAGCGAACGATCGCGGTCGCGCCAGCGCGTCGACACGTGGCTCGCGACACGCACCGTCAGCTGCTCGGCGCGGAACGGCCCGTCGACGTCGAGCCAGCCCGTATCGCCGGGCAACCCCAGCGTGTCGCGATAGAAATGGAACGGGCTCAGCGTGCCCGAGAACAGCACGGTCGCACGCGCGGCTTCGTAGCGCGGCGCGAGGAAACCGGCAGGGATCACGTTGCGCACGCACAGCGTCGACTGGACGCGGCGTCGACGGCCGGCCGTCGCGACGCCGTCGAGCGCCGGCTGCCGCGGCATCGGTTCGCCCTGCAGCGTCGCGTCGAAGATCGACGCGCTGTCGAACGCCTCGGCCAGCACGCCGAACTGGATCGCCTCGAAATGAAAACGCAGCAGCGCGTCGCCGTTCGCGCGCGGCGCGTCGGTCAGGTGTTCGCCGATCGCCGCGACGAGGTTCTGCACGGCCGACACGATCGGGCCCGGCACGTCGGGATAAGCCGCATAGCGCTCGGCCTGCGCGCGATTGAGCGTGCCCCACGCGCGGGCGAGCCGGTCGAATGCCTTGCGCAACGCGGCCGGCGCGGCTTCGCGCGCGGCCGCGAACGCGAACGGATCGAGCGACGCGCTGTACATCTTGCGGGCGCGGTCGAGCAGGTTGTGCGCTTCGTCGACGAGCACGCCGACGCGCCACTGGTTCTGCTGCGCGAGCGTGTGCAGCATCGCGCTGCCGTCGTAGTAGTAGTTGTAGTCGCCGATCATCATGTCCGACCAGCGCGCGAGTTCCTGCGCCAGGTAGTACGGACAGACGTCGTGCGCGAGCGCGGCGGCGCGCACGGTATCGCGATCGAGCAGCCCGGCCTCGATCGCCGCGTCGCGCGCGGCCGGCAGCCGGTCGTAGAAGCCTTTCGCGAGCGGGCACGATTCGCCGTGGCACGCGAGGTCCGGATGCTCGCACGCCTTGTCGCGCGCGACGAGTTCCAGCACGCGCAACGGCAGCGCGGGCGTGCCGGCGCCGAGCGTCGTCGCCGCTTCGAGCGCGAGCGCGCGGCCGGGCGTTTTCGCGGTCAGGAAAAATACATGGTCGAGCTCGCCCTCGCCGCATGCCTTCAGCAGCGGGAACACGGTGCCGAGCGTCTTGCCGATGCCGGTCGGCGCCTGCGCCATCAGGCAGTGTTCGTTGCGCGCCGCGCGATAGACGGCCACCGCCAGCTCGCGCTGGCCGCTGCGGAACTGCCCGTGCGGGAACGCGAGCGCGCGCAGCGCCGCATCGCGCGCGGCGCGGTGGGCCGTCTCGCGTTCGGCCCAGCCGACGAAGCACGCGCACTGCTCGGCGAAGAACGTCGCGAGCGTGGCGGCATCCAGCGTTTCCGTCAGCACCGTCTCGCGCTCGGACACGATGTCGAAATACACGAGCGCGACGTCGATTGCCTCGAGGTCGCGCGCGTCGCACATCAGGTGCGCATAGACCTTCGCCTGCGCCCAGTGCAGCGCGCGATGGTTGGCCGGCATCGCGTCGAGGCTGCCGCGATAGGTCTTGATTTCCTCGAGCCGGTTCGCCACCGGATCGTAGCCGTCGGCGCGGCCGCGCACGGTGAGCGTGCCCCACGTGCCCGTCAGCGCGATCTCGGTTTCGTAGCGCGCGCCGCGCTTCGACGTGACCGCGCCGTGGCCGGCGATGCCTTCGAGCGCGGTCGGCGCGGGCGTGAAGCGCAGGTCGAGATCGCCGCGCCGCGCGGTGAACTCGCACATCGCCCGCACCGCGACCACGTAGCTCATGCGGACAACCCTGCCGCCTCGGCGTGCGCGACGTCGTCGCCGGCCCATTCGACGTCGACGACGCGCACCGGCATCCGGTGGGCGAGGCAGTACGCGAGCCAGCGCGTCTGGTTGTCCTGCAGCCGGTCGCCGGGGCCCTTCACCTCGATCAGCTCGTAGCGGCGCTCGTCGGGCCAGAAGCGGACGAGATCGGGCAAGCCGGACCGGTTGCTGCGGATATCCGCGAGCAGGCGCGTGAACCACAGCCGCAGGTGCTCGGGCGGCAGGCAGGCGAGCGCTTCGTCGAGCAGCGCGTCGGTCAGCACGCCCCAGAACACGAACGGCGACTGCAGCCCGGCCTTCGTCGCGAAATGCCGGCGGATCGTGTCGCGGTACGCGCCCGAATCGAGCTGCGCGAAGCAGGCGTCGAAGGCCGCCGCGCGGCGCACGGCGAAATCGGGTGCGTGCAAGTCGGCCGGGCCGCGCTGGAACGGGTGAAAGAATGCGCCGGGCACGGCCGCGAACACGGGCTCCCAGCACAGCAGTCCGAACAGCGAATTGATCAGCGTGTTTTCGACGTAGTGGACCGGCGAAGCCGGCTGCGCCAGATGGTCGCGCACCGCGAATTCGACGCTGATGGACGCGTCGGGACGCGCAAGCACGAGCGTCTCGCGCGGCACGTCCGCGGCAGCGGTCGCGCGTTCGACGCGCTGGCCGGCACGGCGCTGCAGGCGCGGCAGCATGCGTTCGACGCGCTGACGCTCCTCGTCGCTCTCGAAGCCGCCGCGGGCGTCGAGCGCCAGCGCGAGCGCGTCGTCGTCGCGCCCGCAGCGTTCGAGCACGCGGATTCGCCGGTGGCGGCTGCCGGGCCACGCGCTGCGCGCGTATGCGTCGAGTGCGGCGCACCAGTCGGCGCGGCGTTCGCACGCCTGGCCGAGCGCGAACAGCAACTTCGCGCGGCGCGTCGCGAGCCACGGTTGCGCGCAGTCGACTGCATCCAGCGCGCGGATCAGGTCGTCGAACGGCAGATCGTCGGGCCATGCATCGAGTGCGTCGCGGCACATCTGTAGCGCGAGATACGCGTCGACGTCGCCGCGCTGCTGGAACGCGCGCGACGATGGCGCGATCGGCACGCTTTCGTACTGGAACACGCCGAGATCGGCGAGCACGAATTCGCTCCAGTCCTGATGCAGATTGCCGAAGAACATCAGCCGCAGCCGGTCGCACAGCGCGCCGACCGTCACCCGTAACACCCGATCGCCGGGCTGCGCGCACCACGCGTCGAGCGGTTGCGCGACGTCGTGCGCGGGCCGCAGCCGGTCGAGCCAGTCGGCCTTGCGCTCGCCCGCATGCGCGGCGAGCGCCGGGAAGATGCGCAGCAGATCGGCCTTGGTGGACAGCGCGAACAGCTCGTCGAGCGTGAGCGCCGGCGCCGGATCGACCCAGCCGAGCGCGACGAGCGGCGCGGCGGCGTCGAGCGTGCAGCCGATCTCGTCGTACACGAGCTTGGTCGCGCGGAAATCGGACCCGTTGCGCATCAGCATCCGCACGAGCAGCGCGCGCGACGCCTGCGGCAGCGTCGCGAACTGCCGGACGAACGCATGCTCGTGCGCGTCGAACAGGTCGTCGTAACGCTCGCCGAGCCAGGCCAGCGCGCGTTCGAAATTGGTCAGGTAGTAAAACGCCGGAGGCGTCGGCGAGGCAGGCGTCACGGGGATCGATCACTGTACATTTGTACAGGTCGCAATCATATCAAATATGACGGGCAATGCCGCACGCGGCATCGCCCTTGCGCTGCCCGGCCGGTCAGAACTGGTAATTCACCGACATGTCGAACACGCCGTTGGTCGACTGCTGCGTGATCGGGCTGCGCGCCGCGCGGCCGACGAGCTGCTCGAGCGCGCCGTCCACCGTGACGAACCAGTGCTTGTTCACGAACCACACCATCGTCATGCCCACGCCGGCCGACTTGATCCCGGCCCCCGACGAATAGGCCGGCAGCCCGGAGCGCGCGGCCGCGCCCTGGTTCACGCCGAACCAGCTGTTCATGTAGCGGGAATCGGCGAACGTCACGGTCGGCCCCGCGAACCAGAAGAAGTGCTCGTTGCTGCCGGGCATCGGCATGTACGCGGAGAAATCGCCGGTCCAGCCGTTCGACCCGCCGATGCTGCGCCGGATGTCCGCGCGCAGCACGAGCGGGAAATCCTTCGAGACCACGTAGTCGGCCGCGAGCTTCATCACGGGCGCCGCGTTGATGTTGTCGAGACCGTTCAGGTGACCGAGATCGTCGGCCGACCGGCGCCCGAGGTCATAGCCGACCGACAAACTCACGCGCCAGTTCGGCCCGCGCAGCACGTTCGCGCCGAGGCCCTCGCCCGTCGACAGGAAGAACAGGTCGCGATAGCGGATGTCGAAATTCGGGCCGCCCATCACGCGATAGCGGTCGGAGCCCGCGTAGCGCGGCTGCAGCGTCATCGCGGCGCCGACGCTCACCTGCCACGTGGGGATGTTCGGATCGAAGAGTTTCTGGAGCGGTACACCCGCCGTGTATTGCCATTCGCCGAGCGGCGAAGGCGTCTGGGCCGACGCGTCGCGGGCGCCGGCGGCGGCGAGCGCCGCGAATGCCGACAGGCCGGATACGAACCGGCGTACGCCGGTGGACAGCAACAGGCGAGCAACAGTGGTCAAGGCGGTCTCCGTCGGTTGCACGAAACGAACCTGAGGGAAAGCGCGTCGCGCTTCATCGGCTGCAACGGCAGGCAGCCTGCGGCGCGAACGTAGCATGCGCTGAATTAACGGACATCCTACGCGACGCGCGCGCAGACGCAAAGCGCCCGTTGTGGGCGGGCACTTTGCCGGAAGCCGGCACGAGCCGGCGGACGAGTGCGGAATCAGAAACGCTCGACGTGATAGTCGCCGGCGAGCGCGGCCGGACTGCGGGTCGACATCATTCGCGAGAAGCCGTCGGCGAGCCGGCCGAGCGCGAGCTGCTTCTGGCTCGCGTCCCAGTGCGTGTAGGTGTCGTAGGCGGCATCGTCGAACGAAACGGTGACGGCGACCGGACGGCCGCTCGCGCGAAAGCCGATCTGCAGCACGCCGCCCGGCAATTCCTCGATGTGATAGCGGAGCGAACGCGATTCGAAATAGCGGCCCAGTACCTGAGCGATCGCGCGCTTGTCTGGCGATTGCACGTGAATGTCCATGACGGTCCTCCTTTTCAATGTTCGCGTGGCCGGTCGTGGCGCACGGCGCCCGCCCGGCATCCGCATCGGCGGCGGGTTCGACGGCGGATCGCCTTGCGGCAGCCCGTCGGGCACGGGCGGATCGACCGGGTCGTCGTGCCCGGGCGGCGGCGGATCCGGGTCGACGTCGGGTGTCGTCGGTTCGGGGCGGTGCAGCATGGATGGCGTGTTCATGTCACTCCTGCGCGGCGGCGCGCGCCGTTCAATGGCGAGGCGAGCCCTCGCAAGCGGCGTGCCTGCTGTCGCGCCCCTTGGCCGGTCGGCTCACGCGTCGTACGCCGCCATGACGAGCCACATCGTGCGCCCCTCGGCGGTCAGCTGCACGGCGAGCGCGAACGGATCGGACGGTTCGCATTGCGCGACGAGTGCCTGCTGCGCGCGTTCCGGGCCGTCGTAAACGGTGTCGTTCAGTTCGCGCACCTCGTCCTTGCCGTCGAACATGCGCCGCTCCGGCCGATAGAGCCGAGATTCGCGTTTCCACGTATCGAAACGCTCGCGCACATGGCCGAAATCGCCACCGCATACGTTCGCGTCGTAACGTATTCTTTCCCTGGCTGCATTCATCACGATGTCCTCTCGTCCATCCCGGACGCGTGCCGGCTGGTTCCGCCGGCTTGCAAACGCCGTGCCCCCGGCTGCCGCGGGTACGGCGCTTGCGGCTTCTCATCGACAAGGAGGTTCGACCATGACCGTATACTCCACCGGCCGCCGCGACGCCGTGTCACCGGCTGCCGGACTGCTCCGGCTCGCCTCGTCGCGTCCGCCGTCTGAAGACAAGACGGAGGAGCGCATCGACGAAGGGCTCGAGGAGACGTTTCCGGCCAGCGATCCGCCCGCCGTCGGCGGTGCGACGCGTATCGACCCCACCAAGCCGTCCGGCGAGCGCGAACGTCGCGCGCCGCACGTCCCTTCCCCGCCCCGCGATCACGGCTGACGGGGGCACCCGGCGCGCGTTGCGTGGCAGCGCAGCCCCGCGTCGGCTCAAATCAGGAGCGATCCGATGAAAGTCCTTGAACGCAGATGGCATGAAATCAGTGGCGCGGCCGGCGTGGCGGCGCTCGCCGCGATCGAAAGCGCGGTGGTGCTGGCAATCGTCACGATGACGGGCATCGGTCACTGACGCCCCCGTCGCCAGGCCGCGGCTGCCGCCGTGGAAGATGTACAAGCGCGATGGCAAATTTCTCCGTCGCCCGGCAAGCCAGGTGCAGGTGCGTTATCAGCGTGAACAGGCCTTGGCTCCGGTGTACGCGCCGTGCGCGTGGCACAAGCGGTGCTCCCGTATCGTCCCGATCACGAAGGAGGCGTTCATGTATCGCGTCAACGAGATCATGTCGCGCGACGTAGTGTGCGTCGCGCCGACCGACACGATTCGCCATGCGGCCGAATTGATGCAGCGCTTCGATATCGGCGTGCTGCCCGTTTGCGACGGCGCCGAGCTCGTCGCGATCGTGACCGATCGCGACCTCGCGGTGCGGGCGCTGTCGCACGGCCATTCGCCCGATACGCCGGTGCAGGCGGTCGCGTCCAGGCCCGTGCAGTGGTGCGTCGAGGACGACGGCGTCGGCGACGTTCAACAGCGGATGGCCGACGTGCAGCTGCACCGCTTGCCGGTGCTCGACCGCAGCCTGAAGCTCGTCGGCATGGTGTCGCTCGGCGACATCGCGACGCGCGCGGGCGGACCGGCGCGCGACGAGCTGGCCAATACGCTCGAGGACGTCTCGTTGCCGCGCCGCCGCTGACCGGCGCCCCGATCATCCCGCGGCCTGCCGCCCCGGCGCACTACCCGCGCGACGAGTCTGCGCGCGGGCCGGGCTGCCGCTTCGACCAGGAGGTTTTCGATGACAACGGACAAACCGTCGCGCGACGCCGCGCGCATCGTCGGCGCGAATCCGCGTACGGCCGCCGGCGGGCCGGGACCCGACGTGATGGCCGCCCGCACGCTCGAAGGCGATCGCGTGCTGACGATGGACGGCGACGACATCGGCAAGATCGCCCACATCATGCTCGACGTGCGCACCGGGCGGATCGCGTATGCGGTCGTGTCGTCCGGCGGTCTGCTCGGGATCGGCGACAAGCTGCTCGCGGTGCCGTGGAACGCGCTCGTTCTCGATGCCGAACGCGAATGCTTCGTGCTGCCCGTCGACACTGCACGTGTGCGCGAGGCGCCCGGCTTCGACAAGAGCTGCTGGCCGACGATGGCCGACCCCGAGTGGGCCGAAGCGCTGCATGCGTATTACGGCCGTTCGCCGTACTGGCTGATCGAGGAAGGCGAAACGGCGCTCGATTCGCCGCCGTACGAGGCGTCGCCGGGCGGCCCGGAAGACGGGTCGCGGCAGCACTGAACGCTATCCGAACTGTCCGCCCGAAAGCCGGTCACTGCGCGGTGGCCACCGCCGTCGCGAGTTGCCGCGCGGCGCCCAGATGCGCGTTCAGCGTGGGCAGCGTGCGGGCCGCGAATGCGCGTAGCTTCGCGTCGCGGCCCTCTTTCGCCTCGGCTTCGTAAAGCCGGACCGCCGCTTCGTGCGCGCGTGGGCCGGCCAGCGCCACATACGCCGTATCGAACGCGCGCCCGTTCTTCGCCCGCAATGCCGTCACGGCCGGGTCCACGAGCATACGCGTCTGGACCGGCACGCCCTTTTGCGCGCCAAGGTGCCGCAGTTCGTCCGCGATACGCGCGTGATCGTCGACCATCCGGCGCGCGAAGGCCTTCACGTCCGCGTTCGACGAGCGATCGAGCGCGAGCTGGCCGGCCTGCCGTTCCACCTTGCCGATCATGCCGGCCTTGTCGACGAACTCGGCGTCGATGCCGGTCGGCCGCTGCGTCATGCCGGCCTCGTCGGCGGTCGGGCCGGGGAGGATGACGCCCGGCGCGACCCGGGCGGACGAAGCCGGCGTCTGCGCGTGCGAAGCCGCGCACGCCAGGACACCGGCGATGGCCGTCAGCACGCTGCCCAGCGGCCGACGCGTGCGTTGCTCGATTCGGTTCGTTTTCGTCATCCGGGCCTCCGTGTGGAACGACGGAGCAGGGCCGGCCGCGCCGCTTGCCGTCACGCGGGACGATGGTCCGACGTGAAGAAATCCGTCCACGCGCCGTTGTGCCATGCGCCCTCGGTGCGCTCCACCGACAACGCGCCGGCCGCGAGCATCGTCCGCTCCGCGAACGTGATCGTGCGCCGCGTCACATGCGCGGCCAGCACGACGCCGTTTTCGCATTGCTTCAACGCGCCATGCCCCTCTGGCGCATCGCCGCGCATCTTGCCGAGCGCGCCGCACAACGCGCCGACATAGCCGCCCACGAGCGGCACGCCGATCCACGCGAGCGGCGAATGAAGGCCGCCGAGATACAGCAGCGCGGCCCCGGCGAGCCCGACGACCGCGCCGACGGCCACGCCTTCCAGCGCGCCGAGGCCGCCGGGCCGCGCGGCGGAGTCCGCATAGACGTCGCCGCCGAGCCAGAACAGCGCGTGCTGCCCGGGCGGATTGAGAAAGAAGACCTTCACGTCGTCCCGATGGATCGCGTGGCCGCGCAACTGCTCCGCGCAGCGTTCCGCCTGTTCGAGCCGCGAGAAGCGGCCCGCGATGATGGTGTCCATGTCGAACCTCCTGCCCGGTGACGCGCAGGGTCGCGGGCGCGCGACGCCCGATCGGTCCAGCGCTGGCCCGCGCATCACGTTACTTCCGGCGAATCTGCAGCTTGTCGCGCACGCCGCTCACGCCGCTGACGTCGTGCGCGACGCGGATGGCGGTCGCGCGTTGCCGCTCGTCGGGTACGTTGCCCGTGAGTTCGACCACGCGGTCGCGAACCTGCACGTCGATGTCGCTGGAGGCCAGGCCGCGTTCGGCGACGAGCGCGGCCCTGACGCGGGACGCGAGCGTCGCATCGCGGATCTGGCCCCCGACGGCCGACGCCTGGCTCGCCAGCTTCGCACGGGTGCTTTCGTCGGCCGATGCGTAGCGGGGCGTCGCGAACCATGCACACGACATCATCAGTATGCTCGCGATCGGCACGACCGGCGTCCTGCGTCGGGTGCGTGCCGGCTTGCCGTCCGTGCCGTCGCGCCGCGGGTTTTCCGTTGCGTCCATCGCGTCTCCTTTTTCGTATGTGCTCAGCGTCAGGCGACCGGCGTGCCGCGCCGTCCGTGTGCGCCGCTACTGCTCGCGCGGCTTCCCGCCGCTCCTGTCGTTCGGGTCGTCCGGTACGACGTCGACGATCACGCTCGCGAGCGTCGGCATGTCGACCGGCTTGCACAGATAGGCATCGAACCCGGCGGCCATCACGCGGCGCCGGTCTGCCTTGCCGGCGTGCGCGGTGACGGCGACGACCGGCAGATGCCCGCCGCCGTTCGGCAGGCGCCGGATCCGGTCCAGCAGCCAGTAACCGTCGCCGTCCGGCATCGCGAGATCCGACAGCACGACGCTCGGCTGCTGCCGCTCGACCGCCTCGAGCGCATCGTGCCCCGACTGCGCGGTCGATACCTGCGCGCCCATCGTTTCGAGCGCCACCGCGAGGCTCGTCCGCGACGTCGGGTCGTCGTCGACCACGAGCACGCGCTGGCCGTCGAGCGCGACCGTATCGGACATACGCTTCGCGCGTGGCGGCTGCTCCACCGGATCGTCGGCGTCCCAGCCGGCCGGCAGCGTCACCGTGACGGTCATGCCGCGCCCCGCCCCCGCGCTCGTCGCGACGACCTCGCCGCCATGCAGCTGCGCGATGTTGCGCACGATCGACAGGCCGAGCCCCAGGCCGCGCTTTGGCGACGTGAACGCGCCTTCCGGCCGGCTGAACGTGTCGAACAGGTGCGGCAGGTATTCCGGCGCGATGCCTTGCCCGGTATCGGAGACCGACAGCCGCACGCGCTCCCCGGCACGCGTGAGCGACACGTTGATGCGTCCGCCCGGCGGCGTGAACTTGATCGCGTTCGACAGCAGGTTCGACAGGACCTGGCGCAGGCGTTCGCCGTCCGCCGGAATCACGCAGGCCGGCATCGCGTACTCCGTCGACAGCACGAGCCCGTTCGCCTCGGCCGTCGCGTCGAGTTCGCGCGCGGCGTCGCGCACGATCCGCACGAGATCGACCGGCACGCGTTCCAGGCGCAGCCGGCCGGTCGCGAGGGACGACGCGTCGAGCAGGTCGGCGACCATGTGCGACAACGACCGCGCGCTGCGATCGATCGCGTCGACCGCCTGTTGCGCGAGGCCCTGCCCGTCGGCGTTGCGCAGCACCTCGACCCAGCCGTAGATCACGTTCAGCGGCGTGCGCAGTTCGTGCGACACCGTCGCCAGCAGTTCGTCCTTCAGCCGGTTCGACGCGTCGGCCTGCACGCGCGCGTCGCGCGCGCCGCGCAGCGAGCGCAGGTGGTGGCGTTCGCCCGCTTCGCGCAGCGTCAGCGACAGGCCCGTGCAGTTGCCCTGCGCGTCGACGAGCGGCGACGCGGCGAAGGTGGCGCGAAAACGGCCGCCGTCGGGGCGCACGCACAGGACGTCGAGCGGCCCGACCGGCGTGCGCAGGTTCGCGAACGACGCCGGCACCGCATGCCGGCGCAACCAGCGCGGCGCGATCATCGTGACGATGTCGCGTCCGCTCGCCTGTGCCGGATCGATGCCGAAGATGTGTGCCGCGGCCGGATTCCAGCTGACGATCCGGCGCTCGGCGTCGGTCCCGACGATCGCATCGGGCGACGCATCGACCACGCGGCGCAGCAGCCCGTCGTCGGACACGCACGCGACGGACGACGGCTCGCGATGCGGCGGAGACGGATCGTCGTCGTGGTCGCCGGTCCCGTGCGGACGATCGTTCGCGAGCAGCGGCTTCACCGCCGCCACCAGCACGCATTCGACGAAACCGATCGCGACGAACGCGCTGGCTTGCGCCAGCAGCGTAACCAGCGGCGCGTCGCGCCACCACAATGCGGAGATCACGCCGACGCTCGCGACGGTCGCGACGAGGCCGCCGCCGAACGACGTCAGCCATGCGGCGGCCGCCACGCCGGCATAAAAAGGCAGCGGCGCAAAGGGCGCGTGCTGGCCGACGGCCCGAATCGCCCACGCCTGCAGCGCGGACGCCAGCCCGACGGCCAGCACGACCCATGCACCCTGCCGGAACAACTCACGGGTCAGAGTCCTCATTGCGTCCTTGCATCGCGCCGGCTCCCGTCGTGCGGGGGGATGCCGCCTTTCGGCCATCCGGCATACCGTCGAGCGCGCCGGGCGAGCAGGAAAACGCCAGCAAACGACGTACCCGATGGTGGCCGCGCGCGGCGTTCCGGGGAACGGATGGCCGGCCCCCCCGCCCGCGTCGGCTGCGGCCCGGATGGGTGGCTGCCGGTGTTGCCACGCGCACCGTCGCAATGGGTCGCCGGCCGCTTTTTTCATCGAGTTTCTGTAAAAAAGCGCCGGTTATCACCTGACCGACGCGTCGTGCAAGGGTGCGCGAAAAACGATGGACGATTTCTTTCGCTCGCGCCGCGCACATTGGAATTTTCTATTCCGCGGCACCTTCGCGGTCGTTTCGCTGTCGATGATAAATATTGCAATCAACGGGACGCGTGATGCCGTTTTTCAAAACGGCCCGCGAACGCCTATGGGTGAATCCGCCAACCGGACGAAGCAGCGCGCAGACGGTCGCCGGCTGTCCGGCCGGTCCGCCGCGATGCGCGCGCTGCTCGCCCGTATCGACAAAATCGCGCCCACCCGCGCGAGCGTGATGATTGCCGGCGAAAGTGGGGTCGGCAAGGATATCGTCGCGCGCCGGCTGCACGATCTGAGCACGCGGCGCGACGGCCCGTTCGTGCCGATGAACTGCGGCGCGATTCCGGCCGATCTTGCCGAGGCGCAACTGTTCGGGCACGAGAAAGGCAGTTTTACCGGCGCGATCACGCAGCGCGAGGGTTTCTTCGAAGCCGCGCGCGGCGGCACGCTGTTGCTCGACGAGGTCGCGGAAATGCCCGCCGCGCTGCAGGTGAAACTGCTGCGGGCGATCGAGTCGAACACGATCGTACGCGTGGGCGGCACCGAATCGATTCCGCTCGACTTGCGGTTCGTGTCGGCCACCCGCCACAATCCGGCCGACGCGGTGCGCGACGGCCGGCTGCGCGAGGACCTGTTCTACCGGCTCGCCGCGTTCGCGATCTACGTGCCGCCGCTGCGCCAGCGCGACGGCGACGTCGAGACGATCGCGCAGGAATTCGTCGACACGCTGAACGCGCGGCATCGCGCGCACAAGCGGCTGACCGACGCGGCGATCGCAGCATTGCGCGCGTATTCGTGGCCCGGCAACGTGCGCGAACTGCACAACACGATCGAGCGCGCGTACATCCTGGCGGACGAAGGCATCGACGTCGCCCTGCCGAAGCAGCCGATGCCGGTGGCCGACAGCACGTCGGAAGGCGCGATGGCGCTGCCGGTCGGCGCGACGCTGCACCACGCGCAGCAGCACTTCATCGCGGCGACGCTGCGGCACTTCGACGGCAACAAGCCGCGCGCGGCCAAGGCGCTCGGCATCAGTCTGAAGACGCTCTACAACCGGCTCGCGCTGATGCGCGACCAGGACGGTTCGTAAGCGGCGCGGTCGGCCGCCGCGTCAGGCGACCTTGAACTGCCCGACCGTCGTCGCGAGCGCGTTCGCCTGCGACTGCAGCGCGGTGGCGGCCGCGGTCGACTGTTCGACGAGCGCCGCGTTCTGCTGCACCATCTCATCGAGCTGGCTGACCGCGCGGTTCACTTCCTGGATCCCGCGCGTCTGCTCGTTCGCCGCATGCGTGATCTCG
Source organism: Burkholderia sp. AcTa6-5 (assembly GCF_017815075.1). NCBI lineage: Bacteria > Pseudomonadati > Pseudomonadota > Betaproteobacteria > Burkholderiales > Burkholderiaceae > Burkholderia > Burkholderia sp. AcTa6-5. Next base: position 349,696 of record NZ_JAGIQE010000001.1, read on the forward strand.
GAGATGATGGTCGTCACGTTCGCCACGTTGGCCACGATCTCGCGCATCGTATCGCCGGCCTGGCGCACCTGCCCGGACCCGGCCGACACGCTCGCGACCGTCGACTCGACCAGCACCTTCACTTCGCGCGCGGCCTGGGCGCTGCGTTGCGCGAGGCTGCGCACTTCCTGCGCGACGACCGCGAAGCCGCGGCCCTGTTCGCCTGCCCGCGCCGCCTCGACGGCCGCGTTCAGCGCAAGGATGTTGGTCTGGAACGCGATCCCGTCGATCACGCCGATGATGTCGCCGATCCGGCCCGATGCTTCCTCGATCTTCCCCATCGTCGCGACGACGTCCGACACGACCACGCCGCCGTGCGACGCGATCCGCGACGCGGCCGCCGCGCGCTCGTCGGCCTGGCCGGCGGCCGCCGCCGACTGACCGACGGTCGCGGTGATCTCTTCCATCGACGCCGCGGTTTCCTCGAGGCTCGCCGCCGCCGATTCGGTACGCGACGACAGGTCCTGGTTGCCCGCCGCGATCTCGTTCGCGGCCGTGCGCACCGATTCGCTCGCGTCGCGGATCTGGCGCATCACGTCGTTCAGCTTGTCGACGAAGCTGTTGAACGAGCGCGCGATGTCGGCGACTTCGTCGCGGCCGTCGGCCGGCAGCCGCTTCGTCAGGTCGCCGGCGCCCGAGCCGATCGCGGCCATCGCCTGGCGCACCTGGGACAGGCGGCGGAACGCGGTCGCGGTGATCGCGCCGATGATCAGCGACGCCACGCCGACGATCACGATCAGCGTGATCAGCGACGCGGTCAGCAGCGAGCGCATCCCGGCCGTCGCCTCGGTCTTGTCGAGCAGCACCAGCGCGTACCAGTCGGTGCCCGGCACCGGCTTCGCGCGCACCAGCTTCGCGTCGCCGCCGACGCCGACCTCGACCGGCGCGTTCGCCGCCGCGATCGACGCCACGCCCAGCGAGCCGAGTTCGGGCGACACGTCGGCGACCGGCTTCAGCGTGAGCTTGGCGTCCGGGTGGGCGACGACGTGGCCGCTGCTGTCGACCAGCATCCCGAAGCTCGCCGGCGTCGGGCGGATCGACTTGACGTTGGCGATCACGCTGTCCATCGACAGGTCTGCGGCGACCACGCCCTTCAGCGCGCCGTCGCGCAGGATCGGCACCGCGAACGTGACGACGAGATTGCCCGTGCCGGCATCGACGTACGGCGGCGTGACGACCGGCTTGCCGGCCTGCGCGGCCTGCTTGTACCACGGGCGGCCCGTCGGGTCGTAGTCGGGCGGGATGCCGGTCGGGTCGGAGAAGTGGAACGCCTTGTCGGCATAGCCGGCATAGACGTTCGTGAAGCCGCCGGCCGCCGCCATCTGCTTGAACACAGGCAGCGGGTCGGGCGTCAGCGCGGCATCCTGCAGCGACGCGATCATCCGGCTGCGGGTCGCGACCCAATCGGCGATCCCGACCACGTGGCCGCTGGCGACGGAGGTCAGGTTGCGGTCGATCGCGTCGTCGTTGTACGCGCGTGCGATGAAATAGTTGATCAGGGTCGTGGCGACGAGCGCGAATACGACGATGGCGACGCACGCGGCAAGGATGCGGGCGCGAATGGACGAGAACATGGCAACGACTCGGTAAGAGAGCAGGAACGCCCGATTGGACGAATTCACCGTGTAAACGGCAAATCGGGCCACTTACTTGAGGTCGTTGTGACGATTCGATGAAACGTATGACGACAGGTGTCTGCGACTGCCAATAAATCGTCAGGATGGCCGGGTTCGACCTGCGTGCTGCCCGCCGGCTACTCCCTACAGCCGGTGGCGCGGACGTGGATCGGCGTCCGCGGGCGCCGCATCGGCCCGGGTGTCGCGGTCGAAGACGTCCTTCTGGCGCATCCGCTCGCGCAGGTGCCGGATCGCGAATACGTGGATGTAGTCGTGCACGCGCGCGCCGGACGACAGCGCACGCACTTCGTCGTCGAGCATCGCACGCAGCTGATCCGCGCCGATCGCGCGCCGTTCGGCGGCTTCCTTCAGTGAATCGAGCAAATTGTCCTTGGACATCGACAGACTCCTGACGGTCGAGGAACGAAAAGATGACGGTACTGGAAGCTTAAAGACTGGACAGACACGCGGCGTACGATGCGCCGGCGCGGGTTTGCGCGCGATCAACGGCACGTTGCGTGCCGCCGCGTCGATCCGTTTCCGAACCGTTCGCGCAGGTTCACGGTGCACATGGCCCGCGAACGAGACTGGATGGAAGCCTTGCCACGCCACCCCGGGGCGCGGCATGGGCGACGGGCGGCGGGTGGACCGCCGCGCGACGCCGATGCAGTGGGGAAACTTAGACCGTCCGAAATCATGCGTCAAGCGCCCGCCTTGCGATGCATTCGTCGGACGAACGCGGCGCTGCGGCCGATCATCCGCCGCGCGTGTCAGCGGATTCCGATAGCGCCGCGCAATTTCCTGACAGCGACTTCAGCGCGCGCCGCTTGGCAGCGCGCCGTCGCCACACGATACTGATCACATGAACCAGGCGTTCATACCGGAACATCGCTCAGTCGGCCATCGAGCCGGCACGCGGGGGCCGGCGCAGGAGACCAACCATGGCACATCGCACCTTACCGGGCCGGGACGGCCAGCGGCGCGCGTCGGGCAACGCGCGCGCCCTGCCCGCCCGGCCCGCGTCGGCCGGCAACCGTCCGTCCGACGACCTCGACACCTTGCTCGCGCTCGCACGCGAGGCCGGATTGCTCGTCACGCTCGACGGGCAGATCGGCCGCGAAAAGTATCAGAGCGTCGCGGGGTCCGTCCTCGCGTTGCAGCGATTCGCCGCGGCGCTGTCCGCGCGCAACGCGGCCGACGCGCCGGCCGCATCGGAGCCGCGTCGCAAGGCGCGCCCCGGGTGGCCCCATGCGAATCGTTTGCGCAGTCGCACGTGCAGCGTATGTGCGCCGCTCCATGTCGTGCGTCCGCATGCGCGGGTCCGTCGCTGCACGGGCCGCCGGCACGACCTGCGATCGATTCTTCGCTCCCTCTGATCTGCGCACGTCACCGGCGCACGGCACCGCGCCGTGCATGCGCGCTGTCCGCCGCGATCCGTATCGAAGCGACCGCGCGCGATGACGCGCGGCTCGACGCGGCCGCATTCCAGACGATTCGTACGGGGAAATGAATTCGGCGGGGCCAGGCGGAAAGCGGACGGGGTGACTTCCACCCCGCCCGTCCTCCAAGGCAACCGTCGGTTGCCTACCCTCGTGCCAGAGAGTTTCCGGTCGGATGGCGCGCCGGACACACACGCGGCGCGGCGCCCGAACATGATGTGGCGGCGAGTGCGACAGCGATCGCCTTTCATCGCCTTTCGCACGCCGGCGCGGCCTTGGTCCCGCATGCATGCGAAGGCCAGCCGCGTCGCGGGGACGCTCCCCCACTGTCTCACGCGACATGCGCCGCGTTTCTGATGCAGGTCAATCCATACCGCTTCGATCGCGACGACACGCGATTCATTCCGCACCGCGCACCAGCAGCACCGGCACCTGCGCGAGATGCGCGACCCGCCGCGCGACGCTGCCGATCAGCCAGGCGGCGATGCCGCGACGGCCATGCGTGCCGACCACCAGCAGCTCCGCCCGCCAGTGCACCGCATCGCGCATCAGTGCATGGGCCACGTCGTCGCTGGTCGGATGCGTTTCGACGATGCCGCGCTTGGTCGGGTTGCCTGTCGCATGAAACAGCGGGCCGATCTTAGCGAGCGCATCCTCGCCCTCTGCGCGGTACGCATCCTCGAGGGCGCGCACCGGCACGACATCGGTCAGACGAACCGCGCGATCGATCACGTACGCCGCATACAGCAACGTCGTCGGCGCCGCGAAGCCGAGCCCCACGCGCACCGCGTGCAGCGACGGCTCGCTGCCATCGACCGCGAACATCAGCCGCTGCAGCGTGCCGTCCGACGTCCGTGCATAGGCCGACGGCACGATCAGCAGCGCGCAGCGCGCGCGTTTCGTCAGCGTGTCCGACATCGCGCCTTCGACCAGCCGCAACAGCCCGTGATGCGGATTCGCGCCGATCGCCAGCACGTCCGCGTGCCACGTCGACGTATCGTTGACCAGTGCGTCGGCGACCGAGCCGCCCGTGACCGACGTGTCGACGACCACTTGTTCGACTTCGATCCCGCTGTCGGCGAACAGCGCCGCGATCCGCTCGCAGGTGGCCTGCGCGTCGCGCATCATGTCCTCGCGCGCCGACGTCAGCAGCGCGTCGATGCGCGGAATGTCGGGCAATACGAGACGCGGATTGTCGATCGCGCAAATGATGCGCAATCGCATGCCGGGACGCAGCAGCGTGCGCACGTAACGGGCGGCGGTCAGCGATTCGGGCGTCGGATCGACGGCCAGCGCGATTCGCGCGAGCGTCGGGATGGGCTGGGCAGGCTGCATGGCGAAGGTCTCCGTGCGTGCACGTCGTCGCCGGGCGACGACGGGGCGTTTCGCGCGGCGGCCGGACAGCCGCTACGGTCAGGGATCGGCGGGATGCCACGCGAAGCGCGGACAAGCAATGCGTTCGTTCAGCATAGGCCGTCCGGCCCGCGCGTGCATGATCGCGATCAACGATCGCGAACGGTCGCGCGGCACCCTGCCCGCGCGGCTTACGACTTCGTCGGCACCGACGCAGCCGGACGGTTCGCGTAGAACAGCATGTACGCGATGCCGAGCAGCACGATCCACACCGGCCCGATCACGAGCGCGACGCGCGTATCGGGCGTGAACGCCATCAGCACGACGACCAGCATGAGAAAGCCAAGCGCGACGAACGAACCGAGCGGAAAGAGCGGCACGCGGATCGGCAGGCGCGCGATCTGGTCGGCCGACAGCGTGCGACGAAAACGCATCTGCGCGATCAGGATGACGCACCACGTCCAGATCGCGCCGAACGTCGACACCGACGTGAGCCACGTAAACACGTGCTGCGGCGCGAGATAGTTGAGTAACACGCCGATCAGCAGTAGCGCGACCGACACGGCCACGCCATACACGGGCACGCCGCTGCGGTTCACGCGACCGAGCGCGGCCGGCGCCTGGCCCTGCTGCGCGAGGTTGTAGAGCATCCGCGCGGTGCTGAACAGGCCGCTGTTGCACGACGACAGCGCCGCGGTCAGCACGACGAAGTTGATGATGCCGGCGGCGGCCGGAATGCCGAGCCGCGAGAACGTCATCACGAACGGGCTGCCCTGCGTGCCGATCTGGTCCCACGGATAGAGCGACATGATCACGAACAGCGCGCCGATGTAGAAAATCAGCACGCGCCAGAACACCGAATTCACGGCCTTCGTCAGCGACTTCTCCGGATTGCGCGCCTCGCCAGCCGTGAGGCCGAGCATCTCGACGCCGAGATACGCGAACATCACGATCGGCAGCGCGGCGATCACGCCGTTGATTCCGTTCGGCATGAAGCCGCCGTGCGACCACAGGTTCGAGATGCCGGTCGCGATGCCGCCGTTGCCGATGCCGAACGCGATCATCAACCCGCCGCCGACGATCATCAGCACGATCGTGACGATCTTGATCAGCGCGAACCAGAATTCGAATTCGCCATACAGTTTGACCGCGATGAAGTTCACCGAGCCCATCGCCAGCAACGCCGCGAGCGCCCAGATCCAGTTCGGCACGCCGGGAAACCACATGTGCATGTAGACGCCGACCGCGGTGATTTCCGCCATGCAGGTGACGATCCACACGAACCAGTAGGTCCAGCCGGTCAGATAACCGGCGAGCGGGCCGAGGTAGTCGCGCGCGTAGCGGCTGAATGCGCCGGCGACCGGATTGGTGATCGCCATCTCGCCGAGCGCGCGCATGATCAGGAAGATCGCGAGGCCGCCGAGCAGGTAGGTCAGCAGGATGGCTGGGCCGGCCGTGCGGATCGCGGTGGCCGAGCCGAGGAACAGGCCGACGCCGATCGTCGCGCCGAGCGCCATCAGGTTGATGTGGCGTTCTTCCAGCCCGCGGTGCAACTGGTCTTCAGGTTGTTTCAAATTCGTCTCCTGGCAGCCGCGAGCGGGCCGCCGTCATTGTGTCGATGACCATGCGCGACCGTTCATGCCGATTTTGGCGGCCGAAAACGAAATAATCCCCGCTGTCGATTCCCGAATGAGAAACGACACGGATGCCGCGTCAATTCGGTTGGAATTGGCGCGGATTATCCGCATTTCACCGAACAAGCCGGAAATACGGATAGGGTCTTTTCACGGAATACACCCGAGCGCCCCGCGCGACGCGGCTGTGCGCGTGACGAGCGGTAACGGGATCCATCGCTTTCGGCGCGAACGAACGCGCGTCGAATGTGCGCAATCAAGCGCACGCAATATGCAGGCGGGATTATAGGGAGGATCGGCGGCTTCACGCCAGGCGATTTTGGGGAAAATCGCGGTGGGGGAAGCGGCGGTTGAATTTGAATGCGAGGGACGCGGCGTACGTATTTACGGCCTGCGGATTTATTTCGACAACGTCGCCCGCACCGTATATTCGCCTTCCAGCCCGCCCTGCTCGGGCCGCACGAAATACCGCGACGAATCCAGATCGGCCGGCAGCGGCTCGACCGGATAACCGTGCTTTTCCCACGCATCGAGCCCGCCCTTCAGCGCGCGGACGTTGTGGATCATCTTCTTGCGCTGCATCTTCGCGATCAGGCGCTTCGCGGTCGCTTCGTTCGGGCACACGCAATAGACGACGATCGGCCGCTTCAACACTTCGGGGTCGAGCAGGTCCGGCGAATCGAGATCGACCGGCACCGCGCCGGCAATCCGGTACGGCTCGCGTTCGCGAATCGCCTTCGGCCGCGCGTCGAAGATCAGCGGCGGCTCGTCGGACGTCATCATTTCGACGAGCTGCGGCGGCGAGATGCGCACCTGCGCGAGATAGCGGCGGAACTGCACGCGGCGCACCCAGCGGTACAGCAGGAACGTGATGAAGATCGCGAGGAACGCGTCGAGGATCGTGCCGCCGCTCGCGCGCACCCACAGCACGAACTGGACGATCTGGTCGTGAATGGCCGCGCCGCCGATCAGCCAGAACGCCGCCCACAGCGACGCGCCGGCCAGATCCCAGAACAGGAACACACCGATGCCGATCGCGGTCGTGCCGAGCAGCGGCGCCGATACGAGGCCAAGGCCCGGCAGGAATTTCGACAGCACGAGCAGCGGCGCACCATACCTTTCGAATACGTTACGCGCGAAACGCAGCGTCGTGTCGAGCGACAGCGAGAAGCGCACGAGGCCGTTCAGCAGGCGCCGGCCACGCGTGCGGCCCATGAAGAACCACAGCGAATCGGCCAGCATCGTCGCGCCGATCGCCGCCGCGAACATGCTGACCCAGGACGCCTGCCCCATCGCCGCCATCGTGCCGCCGAGAATCAGCATCGGCACGGCCGGCACCGGCACGCCGAGCTGCGTGATCAACACGCTCGCGAACACGGCCCACGGGCCGAGCGACGATGGAATTGCGATGGGAAAGTGCCACACGGCGGCGCTCCTGGAAGACATGCGGGCCGCGCGACAGGGCCGTCGGTACGGCGGCGCAACGGCCACCGCGGCATGTCCGCGACCAACCGGTGCATCCTGCGCATTCTAAACGGGTTTGGCCTCGACCGCGCGGAACACGGGCCGTCCGCACGGGCTTTGCGCCCGGCGTGACGCGACCGTGACGGTCACACGTCCGGGCGCTGCGCGAGTTGCGCGACATGTTCCGCGTAGTCGGGAAACTCGGCCGCGAGCGCGGCCGCGTCCGCCAGCTCGAATTCCGAGAATTCGAACCCCGGCGCCACCGTGCAGCCAACGAGCGCGACGTGCTCCGGCGACGCGCAGCGCGCGCCGAACCAGCTGCCGGCCGGCACGACCGCCTGGAACACGGTGCCCGGATGCGTGAGCGGGTTGCCGAGCCGGTGGATCGTCAGCCCGTCGCGCGCGTCGAGCACCCACACTTCGATCGGATCGCCTGCGTAGAAATGCCAGACCTCGTCGGAGCGGATGCGATGCCACGACGAATACGTGCCGTCGCACAGCAGGTAGTAGATCGCGGTCGACGCGGCACGTGGCGCGCCGTCGGCCGGACGCACGACCGAATCGGTCGCGCGGTAGGTTTCACGGAAATAGCCGCCTTCGGGATGCGGCTGCAGGTCGAACTGGCGAATCAGGTCGGTCGCGGAAATCGGCATGGCGGATGACGTCGGTAAGGGTGAAAACCGGCATCCGGCGGGGTTGCACGACCCTCATTCTTGCGATCGCGTGCCGCCGGATGTCCCTGCGTCGATCGCCGCGGCCATGCGCGCGGCGAACAAGCGGACACCGGCCGATGCTGCCAGAACTGCGTGCCGGGAGGCAACCGCCGACGTGCAATCACGCACCGTCGAACGTACCGGTGGCACGGCGCAGTACGCCGATCACGCCCATGTGCGGTCAAGCACGCGGCGCCCTGCGGCGCGCCAATGCGCGGGGCAGGCAGCGTCGACCGCCGCACCGCGTCGCTTATGCGACCGCCGGCGTCCCGCCCTCGGCGTGCCGCACCAGCAGCACGGGCCGGTCGGCCGCGCGCAGCAACGATTCCGCTACGCTGCCGAGCAACAGCCTGCGCAGGCCGTGCCGCCCGCTGGTGCCCATCACGACCAGATCGGCGTCGGCTTCGGCCGCCGTGCGCATCAGCACCGTCGCGATGTCCTCGCCGTACGCGTCGAGCGCGCGCACCGTGCCCCGCACATGCTGCTGCGCGAGCGCGGCTTTCGCGTCGTCGAGCACCGGCGTCGCGGCATCGGTCGCGGCGACGTCGCCGTCGCGCTCGGCTGCGAAGCCGGCGTCGACGTCGACGAGCTGCGGCCGATGTTCGACGACGTACGCACACGTCACTTCGCCGCCGGACGCGGCCGCGATCCGGATCGCCTCGTTCAGCGCGAGACGTGCGCTCGGGCTGCCATCGAGCCCAACGAAAATCCGCTTGTACATGGTCCGTCCCTCCGACCGGGCGTGCGTCGCGCGTTGCGCAACCACGGCCCGTTACCGCGAGCCGGCCCGGCGCCGGCTTGCCTGCCGAACAGTCTGCCCCACGTGCCGACGCGTGCGTTGACGCGCGTCAAGCGTGGCCGGCGCGCCCGCTGCTGCACGCCGTTTGCCGCAATTTCAACTGCCCCCATTACAAAAAATGTGTAAAACGCGCACAATTTCGTCCTGAAAATCGTCGTTGCACGCAGCCGGTGCGAGTTTCCCCCCGGTTTTGCCGCGCTGCCCGCGTGCCCCGGGCAGCCCGAACAACAGAATGGCCATCGAATGACCGTCAGTGGAACCCCGACGCGGGACGCCCGAGAGCCGACGCGCCTCGAGATCATGTTACGCCAGCCGCTCGCGGCCGGCGTCGTTGCGCTGTGCGCGGGCGCCGTGCTGTCGCTCGGCGTCGCGCTGCTCGTGCGCGAGCAGTGGCAAACCGCCGTTCATACGCGTTTCGAACGCCGGACCACGCACGTGACCGCGATGCTGCGGCATGAACTGCAGGCCGGTGTCGCCGTGCTCGAAGGTGCGCGCGGCGCGTTCGGCCTCGTCCCGGACATGACGCCCGGCCAATGGCGCCGGTATGCGGAGACGCTCGATCTCGACAGCGGCCGCTCGCCGGTCCGGCAGATCGGCTATGCGCCGCTGACGCGCGCGGCGCGCGGCGCGCTGGCCGGCGCGAAGCCGCTGCCGGCCGATCCGCTCGCGGCAGCGACGCTCAGCGCGCCCGTGTCGAACTCGCCGGTCGTGCGCTTCGGTGCGTCCGACGCGGCGCCGCTCACGCGCGCGCTGCGGACCGGCGATATCGCGCTCGGCGTCCACCCGGCCGACGACGACGCGTCCCGCGACGCCCGCACCCTGACGCTGTTCCTGCCCGTGACGAGCTCGCCGTTGGCCGCCGCCACGCCGTCCGGCACGCGGGAAGCCGGCGTCGACGGGATGCTGTTCGCGGCGCTGAGCCCGCGGCGCCTGGTCGAGCGTGCGCTCGACGCGGAACGCGGGATCGATCTGTGGATGACCGCCAGCGGCGATTCGCGCGCGATCGTCAGCGTCGAGACGACGACCGACGAAGCATCGGCGTCGCCCGACCTGATGCGGCGCACCGATGTGCTGAATTTCGGCGGCACCGCGCTGACGCTCGCCTATTCCGCGGACGGCCGGCCGAGCGCGACCGGCGCGCAGCGTGCGGCCGGCACCGTGCTCGCCGCCGGGCTGATCGCGTCGTTCGGGTTCGCGGTGCTCGTCCATGCGCTGCTGCGCGGCCGCGCCGATGCGGGCGCGAGCAGTCGCGGCAGCCTCAACGAAGCGCGGATGATGGGTATCATCCGGTCGTCGATGGAAGCGATCATCACGATCGACGAGAAGCAGACGGTCGTGATCTTCAATCCGATGGCCGAGCAGGTGTTCGGCGTGTCCGCGATGGAGGCGATCGGCGCGCCGCTGTCGCGCTTCATTCCCGAACGGTTCCGCGCGGCGCACGCGAAACACGTCGACCAGTTCGGCGTGACGGGCGTGTCCGAGCGGCAGATGGGCCGCCAGCGCGTGCTGTTCGGGCTGCGCGCCAACGGCGAGGAATTCCCGATCGAAGCATCGATCTCGCAGATCCGCGACGCGTCGGGCAAGCTGTATACGGTGATGCTGCGCGACATCACCGAGCGGCTGCGGGCCGAGAACGCGCTGAAGCAATCGCGCGAGGAATTGCGCGAACTGTCGGCGAACCTGCAGAACGTGCGCGAAGAGGAAAAGACCCGCATCGCGCGCGAGCTGCACGACGACCTCGGGCAGCAGCTCACCGCGCTGAAGATGGATCTGTCGGTCGTCGAACAGCAACTGCGCATGCCCGGTCGCGCGCAGCCCGACGCAGGCCTGCAGACGCATCTGCAAGGCATGCGGCGGCTGATCGACGCGACGGTCGCGTCAGTGCGGCGCATCGCGGCCGACCTGCGGCCGGTAATGCTCGACGACCTCGGCCTCGTGCCCGCGATCGAATGGCTCGCGAACGATTTCACGAACCGCTACGGGATCGATGTCGAGCGCCACATCGAAACGGGCGGCCTCACGTTCACCAGCACGGGCGCGACCACGCTGTTCCGGATCGTCCAGGAAGCGCTGACGAACGTCGCGCGCCATGCGGATGCGACGCGCGTGGCGTTGCGGCTCGACATCGAGGAAGGCTTTTGCGTGCTGCGCGTCGCGGACAACGGCCGCGGCGCGGCGCCCGGCGGGCCGGCCCACGAGGACAAATCGTTCGGCCTGATCGGCATTCGCGAACGCGCACACATGCTGGGCGGCACCGTGACCATCGATACCGCGCTCGCGCGCGGTTTCTCGATTACCGTCTCGTTTCCGCTCGGCACCGTTCAACAGGACACGCTCATCACATGATCAAGGTGCTCATCGCCGACGACCATACGCTCGTACGCGACGGTCTGCGGCACATCCTCCAGAACGCCACCGGATTCGAGGTGGCCGGCGAAGCCTTCGACGGCCCGTCGACGATCGCGCTGGTGCGGGCGACGCCTGCGCAGGTACTCGTGCTCGACCTGTCGATGCCGGGCCGCAACGGCGTCGAACTGATCAAGCAGATCAAGGACGAGAAGCCCGCGCTGCGCGTGCTCGTGCTGACGATGCACGCGGAGCAGCAATACGCGGTGCGTGCGTTCCGCGCGGGCGCGTCCGGCTATCTGACGAAGGAAAGCGCGAGCGCGGAGCTGGTCGGCGCGGTCACGAAAGTGGCGTCGGGGGGCGTCTACGTGAGCCTCGCGATGGCCGAGCAGTTCGCGCAGAGCCTGAACGAGCCGGCCGAAACGCTGCCGCACCAGCGGCTGTCCGACCGCGAATTCGACGTGTTCCGGCGGATCGCCGCCGGCCAGACGCTGACCGAGATCGCGAACGCGTTGTGCGTGAGCGCGAAGACGGTCAGCACCTACAAGACCCGGATCCTGGAAAAGATGCAGATGCCGCACGAAGCGGCGCTCGTGCGTTACGCGATGCGGCACAAGCTGCTCGACGAAACGGACGACGTGTAACGGACGACGTGTAGCGGACGACGTCTGGCCGGCGTGGTGCGGGCCTCGGCAGGCCCGCGCATGACGCGTTACTTCGCGGGCACCGGGCACGCGAGGTCGCCTTCCTCGCAGGACAGATAGCCTTTCAGCGTTTCGGTGCGCACTTTGGTCAGATCGTCGAGGCAGGTCGATACGACCATCGGGTATGCACTGCCGCCCTCGGCATTCGCACTCGAGAAATGGCATTCGGCGTCGCGGTACGCGATCCACGCGCGCTGCGCGTCCACGAGCTTGTCGGCGAGCGGCCGCGCGCCGCGCAGGCGCGCGGTGACGGCCTGGTAGATCCGGTTCAGTTCCCCGTCGGATTTCTTGTACGCGCGATCGGCACACGCCGTCATCGTCGCCTGATCCGTCGCGTCCGCACAATTCGCCTGCGCATGGGCGACGCTCGCCACCAGCGCCAGCGAGCCCAGCAGACCGGTCAAGACACGCATGGATGCTCCTTTGTTGTTCGTTGAAGTGTGGAACCCGGTGCCTTGTTGCGCCCCGTGTGCATGGGCCGCGCCACCGCGTCGACATCGACCGCGATGCTAGCGCACGCGCGGCGGATTGTCAGCGGGTGCCGGGGTGACGCCCGAGACGCGATTTCGCCGGTTGTCGTGTTTTCCCGACGGCGAAAGCATCCGATCGCTGCGCATCATTGAAAAAGCCCGCACTCGGAACTGAACCGAGTGCGGGCTTTCTCGACAAACCTTCAGCCACGGTCCCCAGGGCCGCGACACAACGGCCGACTTAGTGGCCGAAATACACCGACGAGCGGTCGCTGACGGCCGGCACGACCGCGCGCTGGCCCGACTGGGACGTCGCGACCGGGTTCGAACCGTAACCGGTTGCGTCGGCTTGCGCGCCCGTGTTCTGCGCGGCGGCGATCTTGGCCTGGGCGGCCTGGATGTTTTCCGGATAGTTGATCCAGTCGTTCGGGTTGTAGCCGGCCTTTTCGAGCTGGACCAGCTCGGCGCGCACTTGCGCGCGCGTCAGCGGCTGTTGGTTCGATTGGGCGAACGAGACGACCGGTGCAGCCACGAGGGCGGCCAGTGCAACTGCCTTGATCAGCGATTTCATGATGCGTTACCTCCAGGATTGTTTTGTCAGGCGCTTCGGACTCGGGGTCGTTGCGCATGAGTAGAAGTCTAGGAGTCGCGGCTATCAGGGTAAATACTTAAATCGCAAATTCACTGTTGACCGAAACCGTACAATCGCGCGGGAATAACGCGATTCATCAGACGATTATCGACGCTCGCACACCGAATGCCGCTCTTCGGCATCCGGCACGCTCGGCAGCGCGTCAGCGCGGGCGATCGGTATCCACCGACGCCATCTGCCTGTCGAACAGCAACGCCTTGAGGCGCACGCGATCGTCGGCATCGATGTCGCCGAACGCCGCATGATGCAACGTCAGCGCTGGGGCCGCCGGGTCGGCATGCACGGCCCGCACCGTGCCGTCGAGCGCCAGTTGCTCGACGCGGCCGCCGGTTTCGTACGGAAGCAGCACGCGCAACGGCTCACCGGTGGCCGCGAGCGGCCGGTCGACGGCGATCGACAAGCCGCTCAGGCTGATGTCGTGCACCATTCCGATGCCTTCCGCCCCCTGCGCCGCGCCGCTGCAGCGGGCGGCGATGCGCACCGGCACGCGCGGCTCCGCGCGCGCACGCAGCCGGTCGACGAAGCCGGGCGGCGACAGGATCATGAACGGCGCGGCGCCTGACGCCTGCACCGATTCGACCGTCGCGCCGAAACGGAACACCGCGGCAGCGCCGATCGCCACCGCTTCAACGTCGTCGCCGCGTGCGAACTCGAGCACGGCGGCGGGTAGCGGTTCGACGAACAGCGCGCCCGACGCACCGACACCGATCAGCCGGCAGCGTTGCAGCGCACGCGTCGTGCCGACCCGGCGGCGAATGCCGATCGCGGCGCCCGCCGACAAGCCCATGCGCGTGGCGGGCGCGCCCGCCGCCCCGGGCACGCTCGGCTCGATGCCGCTGCCCTCGCGTCGGCGTACGGGGTGGAAATGGTCGAACAGGAACGCATGCTGCGCGGCATCCTGCAGCGTCGTGCCGGCCGGCAGCAGCGCGGCACCGTCGGCGTCGTAGAGGTCGAAGCCGAGCGGGACGCCGGCGGAAAGATCGTCGCGCGTGAGCGCGACGTAGTCGGTGGAAAGCCGCATCGGAGAAGCGCGGAGCGACCGCGCGAGCTATCGTGACAACTTGATTACGGCAGCATCGCGCGGAATCTGAACGGCTTCGTTACTGCGACGCACCCGTGGCATCGGGCGACGCCGGGACCGGCACCGGCACTGGCGGTGGCGGAGCCGGCACGGCCGACGGGGCGGCGCCGACGCCGGTGCTGCTTCCGCTCGTGATACTGGCGCCTGCTGGCGGCTGCGCAGGCTGCGATGCGCTCGCCGACAGCGCCGCAGCCGACGCGGCCACTTCGGACGCCGGCACCCATTCCTCGACGATGCCGCCGGACGCGGCATCCGGCGCCGAAGCCGCCGAAGCCGCCGACGCCGCCTCTTCGTCGGTCTCGGCCGGACGCTCGATACGCTGTGTCCTGACCGGCGTGGGCGCCTTCTTCGCCTCGGGCGGGAACCACGTGTCGAACAGGTCGGTCACGCGCTCGCGCAGCGATCCGAACCAGCCCGGCGACGGCTCGGTATCGAATTTCGCCTTCGTATCGACGATCCGGGCGCGCTGAGCGCGCTGGAAGAAATCGCCGACGATCGGCAGCGCGCTGTGCGCGCCCTGCCCCCAGTAATCGCTGCGCAGCGTCACGCGGCCGTCGTCGAACCCGACCCACGCGCCGGCGACGAGGCCCGGCTGCATCAGGATGAACCAGCCATCCGCGTTGTCCTGCGTCGTGCCGGTCTTGCCGGCCACGTCGCCGCGGATCCCGAAGCGGGTGCGGATGCTGCCGCCCGTGCCGCGCGTCACGACGTCGCGCATCACGTCGAGCAGCGTCTTGTCGGTTTCGGCATCGAGCGCACGCTCGGGCGGCGCCGGTGCGTATTCGGCGAGCACCTCGCCCTGGCGGTTCTCGATGCGCGTGACCATCTGCGGCTCGACGTACAGCCCGCCGTTCGCGATCGTCGCGTACGACGCGACCATTTCCTTCAGCGTGACCGGGCTCGTGCCAAGCGCGAGCGACGGCACGCGTTCGAGCGGGCTTTCGCGCACGCCCATGTCGCGCGCGAGCCGCGCGACGGCGCCCGGCCCGACCTTCTCCATCACTTGCGCGGTGATCCGGTTGCGCGACAGCGCGACGGCGTCGCGCAGCGTCATCGGCTTGCCCGTCGGCGGCGCGTCATCGTTCGGTCGCCAGATCTCGCCGCCCTTCAGCGGAATCTCGACCGGCTGGTCGATGAACGTGTCCTCCGGCTTCATCCCGCTCGCGAACGCGGCGCCATAGACGAACGGCTTGAACGTCGAGCCCGGCTGGCGCCGCGCCTGCGCGACGTGGTCGAACGGCTCGCGCGTGAAGTCGCGGCTGCCGACCCACGCGCGGATCTGCCCGTCGCGCGGATCGATCGCGAGGAAGCCGGCCTGCACGTCGGTCTTCGCCTTGCACAGCGCATGCAGGAAGCCGCGGTCGGCCGCGAGCAGCTTCATCGCCGCCGCGTCGTCCTTGCCGGCGTCCTGCGCGGCCTTGTACTCGGGCGATTCGCGCATGAAGGTGCGGAACACCTCGTTGTCGGTGCCGCAGCCGTCGCGGCCGCTCCACGCGTTGTTCGCGATGCCCTGCAACTGATTGCCCTGCAGCGTGAGCGCCTGCGTCGCCATCTGCTGGAGCCGCGAGTCGATCGTCGTGCGCACGATCAGCCCGTCCGAGTAGATGTTGTAGTCGTTGCGGTCGGCCCACGCGATCAGCCACTTGCGCAACTGCTGCGCGAAATGCGGCGCCGGCCCGGGCGGCTCCTTCTGGCGCTCGAAGTCGATGCGCAGCGGCCGGCGCTGCAACTGCGCGAATTGCGCCGGCGACAGCTTGCCGTACTTCACCATCTGGCCGAGCACCGTGTTGCGCCGTTGCAGCGCGCGCTCGGGGTTCAGCACCGGGTTGTAGTAGCTGTTGCCCTTCAGCATCCCGACGAGCGTCGCGCTGTCGAGCACGTCGAGTTCGTCGGCCGACTTGTCGAAATAGGTGCGCGCGGCCATCTCGACGCCGTACGCGTTGTACAGGAACGGCACCGTGTTCAGGTAGGTCTCGAGGATCTGGTCCTTGCTGTAGACGGCCTCGATCTTCAGCGCGGTGATCGCCTCCTTCACCTTGCGCGTGAGCGTCGGCGCGCGGCCGATCTCGTCCGGGTACAGGTTGCGCGCGAGCTGCTGCGTGATCGTCGAGCCGCCCTGGCGGCTGCCCGAGAACGTATGGAGCGCGGCCGACGCCGTGCGCTTCCAGTCGAGGCCGTGGTGTTCGTAGAAGCGATGATCCTCGGTCGCGATCAGCGCGTCGACCATGTGCGGCGAGATCTGCTTGAGCGACACCCATTCGCGGTTCGACGGCTTGAATTCGGCCAGCAGCTTGCCGTCGGCGGACAGCACCTGCGCGGGCTGGTCGACGCGCGCCTTGCGGATGTCGCCGATGCCCGGCGTGAACGGGATCAGCGCGACCACGTACACGGCGAACAGCGCCGGCACGGCGGCGGCGGCGAGCAGCGCGCCACGGCGCGTCGGGTGGCGGACATGGCGCCACGCGGCGGCGGCGAGAGGCTTGACCCGCGCGACGGCGGCCGCCGCGACGGGTTGGGCGCGCGCGACCCATCTGGCACAGAAGGCACGCACTGACGGCACGTTTCGGCGATTCACGCGGGTGGGGCTCGGCTGAAAAGGCTGCATCGTACCAAACTCGCGCGGCCGTCCGACCCGCGGCGGCCTTGGGCTGGCACACGCGGTGCGGTGTTACGCCGGCGCTCACGCAAAAAAAGGCGCGTGTCCGGCAATCGGAGCGACGCGCCAAACCTGGTACCACAACCGGAACGCCGCGCGACGGCGGCGTGCCCCGCGCCGCGGCTCAGCGCACGAGAAATCCGTACGTGAGCGGATCGCGCTCGTCGACGATCCAGTTCGCGAACCCGCAGATATGCGCGCTGCCTTCCACTTCCGGGATCACGGCCGGGATGTCGCCGACCGTCGTTTCGCGCAGCACGCGGCCCTTGAAGACCGTGCCGACGATCGATTCGTTGACGAGCGTGTCGCCTGCCGCGAGCAGCCCGCGCTGGTAGAGCTGCGCGACGCGCCCGCCGGTGCCGGAGCCGGTCGGCGAGCGGTCGACCTCGCGATCCGCGAACACGCAGCAGTTCGCCTGCGTCGAGCCCGCGTGGCGCGGCGCGTTCGCGATGATCGTGCCGTAGATATGGTTGATTTCCGGGATCTCCGGATGCGCGACCGGATATTTCGCGTTCGCGGCCGCCTTCACCTCGGCGCCGAAGCGAATCAGTTTCTCGACTGCCGATTCGCGCACCGGCAGGTCGAACGGCGCGCCGTCGACATAGAAATAGAACGCGCCGCCATACGCGATGTCGCCGGTCACGGTGCCGAACGACGGCGTGTCGACCGACACGTCGCGCTCCCAGATGAACGACGGCACGTTGACAAAGCGCACGGGCCCCGCATGCTCGCCGTCCCACCGGACGAACGCCTCGATGAAGCCGCACGGCGCGTCGATGCCGACTCGCGTCTCGGGCACCGTGCGCTGCACCCAGCCGAGTTCGACGGCCGCGGTCGACAGCGCGATCACGCCATGTCCGCAATGGTCGCTGTAGCCTTCGTTGTGCACGAAGATCACGCCGAAATCGGCGTTCGGCGACACGGGCTCGGTCAGATAGCCGCCGTACATGTCGGCGTGGCCGCGCGGTTCGAACATCAGCGCGCGGCGGATTTCGTCGGCGTGTTCCTTGAGCCACGCGCGGCGCTGGACGATCGTGTCGCCGGGCAGGCGCGGCAGCCCGCTCGTGACGATGCGGAACGCCTCGCCGCCGGTGTGCACTTCGACGGTGGACAGGGATCGGGAAATTTTCATGGGGGATCGGGTGCGTTGAAACGAAGGACGGCGGCCGGGCCGCCGTCCGGTGACGGGCCGTGCGGCAATTACTTCGCGTACGGTTCCGGCAGGCCGTTGCGGATCACGTAGACGGTGGTCGGCGCGCCTTTCAGGTCGCCGTTCGCGTCGAACGAATAGGTGCCCGCGACGCCCGCGTAGTTCGTCTTCGCGAGCTGCGCGATCAGCTTCGCCTTGTCGGTGGTCGTGCCGGCCTTGACCATCGCATCGGCAAGCAGCTTCATGCCGTCGTAGTAGTTGACGCCGTAGACCTGCGTATCGGTGCGATAGGCGTCGTGGTACTTCTTCAGGAATTCGCGCCCGGCCGGCGTCTTCTCGAGCGCGACGCCGCCCTGCGCGCAATAGACGATCGACGCGGCCTCGCCCGCGACCTTGCCCATGTCGGCCGAACAGATGCCGTCGCCGCCGAGCAGCTTCGCGCGCAGGCCGCGCTGCTTCATCTGCTTGGCCATCGGCGCACCCTGCGCCGCATAGCCGCCGAGGAAGATCACGTCGGGGTTGGCGGCCTTGATCTTGGTGAGAATGCCGAGGAAGTCGGTGGCCGACGAATTCGTGTATTCCTGGTCGACGATCTTGATCCCGTTCGCCTTCGCGACGTTCATGAACTGCTCGGCGACGCCCTGCCCGTACGCGGTGCGATCGTCGATCACGGCGGCGGTTTTCGCGTTCAGCGTCTTCGCGGCGAACGTGGCCATCGTGCCGCCGAGCTGCTCGTCGCTCGCGCCGATCCGGAAGATGTTCTTGAAGCCCTGCTTCGTCAGCGCCGGATTCGACGCGACCGGCAGGATCGGCACGCCGGCCGTCGAATACACGCGCGACGCCGGAATCGCGACGCCCGAGTTGTACGGGCCGAGCACGGCGACGACGCCCTTGTCGACGAGGTTCTGCGCGACCTGCACGCCGGCCTTCGGGTCGGCCTGGTCGTCTTCGGAAACCAGTTTGAAGGTCACGGTCTTCCCGCCGACCTTCACGCCGGCCTTGTTGAGCTCGTCGACCGCGAGCCGCGCGCCGTTTTCGTTGTCCTTGCCGTTGGCGGCCTGCGGGCCCGTGAGCGGCGCCGAATGGCCGATCATCACGACTTCCTGCGCATGCGCGGAAGTCAGCGCGCCGGCGGCCACGGCCACCGAGAGCGCGGTCATGAGGTGTCGCATGGTGTCTCCTGATTGGTTTTGTGTGAAACCAATGTAGGACACGCGTGGTCACATCGCAAGCAATTTCAAAATAATTATCGGGATTTTGGTCACATTAAAGACCAAACCGTTCCCGTTACTTCGGCGCAATGTCGCGCCGCACGCGGCGAATGTGCTGTTCGACATAGAACGCGGCCGCATCGGCATCCCCGGACACGATCGCCTCGTAGATCAACCGGTGCTCGGACACGTACAGCCGGATCCGGCCCGCGTCGTAGATGCCATCGTCCTTCAGCCGCTTCCACAGCGGCTGGTCCATCGTCTTCGCGACTTCGTCCGCGATCTTCACGATCAGCGCGTCGCCGGTCATCAGCGCGAGCTGCCGGTGGAACAGCCGGTCGCTCTCGTTCCACAACGCGCGCTGGTGCGGATCGTCGACGTCGGTGATGGTCTCCATTTGCGCGAGATAGCGCTCGGCACCGGGGTCGGCGCGGCCATGAGCGGCCGCGAGGCGCGCGATCGCGGGCTCGAGGATCAGCCGCACGTCGAGCGTCGACGTCGGACTGAAGTCGGCCTCGGACGCCGCGTGCGCGTCGCCGCGCTGTGCGAGCACGTCGAGCGGGGCCGCGACGACGTAGGTGCCCGAGTTGCGCTTCGTGAACACGAGCCCTTCGTTCTGCAGCGCGCCGAGCGCCTCGCGCACGGCCGGCCGGCCGACCTGGAACAGCGACGCGAGCTCGCGCTCGGACGGCAGCCGCGATTCGGCCGCGTAGCGCCCCGCGCGGATCTCGTCGCGGATCTTTTCGGCTACCTGCTCGTAGATCTGCAGCGGCCTGAAACCGCCTTCGAGTGAGTCGGGACGCGCGGACATCATCGTGTGGCTCCTGCCCGTTCGCGGGCGTGGATCTGGAATGGGTTCGCACTATACCGGAGCGGCGCGGGCAGCGCGGCAGCGGCGAGCCTTCTGGCCAGATATTAGAACCAAAATCACCGGCACGCTTTATTTTCTGGGTTGCCGACGCGCCAGCAAGTGGTATAGATTCGATCCACACTGCCCTGTGTCACGGTACCGGCAGACCTGCGGCGGGCGCGGCATGCGTCCGCCGTCCACGCTCACTGACCGCCAAGACGTACACGATGACCGCCTTCTCCCCGATTCCCGTTTTCGATGCGGCCGACACGGCCGCGCTGCTCGACTACCCGGCGCTGCTCGCCACGCTCAGGCAAGCGGTCGTCGAGTACGCGGCAGGCGACATCGTCAGCCCCGAACGCCTGGTCGTGCCGCTGCAACGCGGCGGCGTGATGCTGTCGATGCCGTCGAGCGCACACGATCTGGCGAGCCACAAGCTCGTGAACGTGTGCCCCGGCAACGGCGCACGCGGGCTGCCGACGATTCTCGGCCAGGTCACCGCGTACGACGCGACGACCGGCGAAATGCGCTTCGCGCTCGACGGCCCGACCGTCACCGGCCGCCGCACGGCGGCGATCACCGCGCTCGGCATCCAGGCGCTGCATGGCGCCGCGCCGCGCGACATCCTGCTGATCGGCACCGGCAAGCAGGCGGCCAATCACGCGGAAGCGCTCGCCGCGATCTTTCCGGACGCGCGCCTTCACGTGCGCGGCACGAGCGCGGACGGCGCGGCCGCCTTCTGCGCCGCCCACCGCGCGCATGCGCCGCAGCTCGCGCCGCTCGACGGCGACGCGATTCCCGATGCGATCGACGTGGTCGTCACGCTGACGACGAGCCGCACGCCCGTCTATCGCGACGCCGCGCGCGAAGGCCGGCTCGTGGTCGGCGTCGGCGCGTTCACCGCGGATGCCGCGGAGATCGACGCGAACACGGTGCGGGGCAGCCGGCTCGTGGTCGACGATCCGGCCGGCGCGCGCCACGAAGCCGGCGACCTGATCGTCGCGCAAGTCGACTGGCAGTACGTCGCGTCGCTCGCCGACGTGCTGAACGGCACCTTCGCCCGCGGCGGCCCGCTGCTGTTCAAGAGCGTCGGCTGCGCCGCGTGGGATCTGGCCGCGTGCCGCACCGCGCGCGACGCACTGGCCGCGCGCCGCGCCGGCTGACCCGGCCGCGCAACCGTTCGCGCCACCGTGCGCGCCGCTCGCGCGGCATCGCATCGTCGGATTCACACCGGCGATTTCCCGTACGCGGTGTAGGAAACGCCCTACACCGCGTCGAAGCGGCCTACACGAAGTTCCAATTCGGCCGATTTCAATTTCGGCGGCGCAACACGATACTGCCGGCATGAATGCCAGCCTGTCACCCGCCGCACTCAGGGTGTTTCTCGTCGATCACGCGGTTGCCGTCCGCCAGCGGATCGCGCTGCTCGTCGGCGCGATTCGCGGCGTCGCCGTCGTGGGCGAAGCGGAAGACGGCCAGGACGCGTGGACGCATATCCGCAGCAGTCGCGCGGACGTGGTGATCGTCGACGTGCGGCTCGCGGACGGCAGCGGTCTCGACCTGATCGGGATGCTGTCGAAGGCCGCGCCGCGCATCGTCACGATCGTGCTGACGAACCACTCGGCGCCGGCATTCAGAGAGGCATGCGCGACGGCGGGAGCCGACTACTTCTTCGACAAGACCGTCGAATTCGACACCGCATGCCGTGTCATCGAATCCCTGGTGCACGCTCGCGTGCGCCGCCCCTGACGAGCCGGAGCGCCTCATGTCCACCGCCACCGCCTTCGCCGACGTATCCGTCGTACCCCGGCCGACGATTCCGCCGCGCCCGGCCGCGCGCGCCGACGCCGCCAAACACCCGGCCGCACGCTGCTCGGCCTGCGCGATGCGCTCGATGTGCCTGCCGCCGCACCTGACGCCCGCCGAATACGGCCGCCTCGACGCGATCATCTGCACGACGCGACAGGTTCGCCAGGGCGACGCGCTGTTCCGCACCGACGATCCGTTCCAGAGCATCTACGCGGTGCGCGCGGGTTCGTTCAAGACGGTGATGATGCATCGCGACGGCCGCGAGCACGTGACGGGCTTCCAGATCGCCGGCGAAACGCTCGGGATGGACGGCATCGGCAGCGGCCAGCACTGTTGCGACGCGATCGCGCTGGAGGACAGCGTGGTGTGCATCATCCCGTTCGGCGCGCTCGAAGCCGCGTGCCGCGAGATCAAGCCGATGCAGCACTTCCTCTACCAGATGCTGAGCAGCGAGATCGTCCGCGAATCGAGCCAGATGCTGTTGCTCGGCACGATGTCGGCCGAGCAGCGCGTCGCGCATTTCCTGCTGAACCTGTCGTCGCGGTTCGAGGCGCGCGGCTATTCGGCGACCGAATTCAACCTGCGGATGACGCGCGAGGAAATCGGCTGCTATCTCGGGATGAAGCTCGAAACGGTCAGCCGGATGTTCTCGCGGTTCCATCGCGACGCGCTCGTCGAAACGCGCGGCAAGCGCGTGCGCATCATCGACCCGCAAGCGCTCGCGCGAGTCTGACACGCGGCGCCGCGCTGACAGGCGCGGCGTCACCGCATCGCGTCGCCGGTCGCCGCGTCGCGCAGCGCAACCGTTGCGGCGCCTGCCTGCCACGCGAGCAGCGCCCGTTCGGCCTGCGCGAACGCGCGACGCAATGCGTCGTCCACGTCGGCCCCGACGCACGGCGGCAGCGACCGGAGCGTCGCGTCGCGCATCACCAGCTCCAGCCGCACGTCGTACCGGCGCGCGCCATCGGCCGCCGTGCGCGATTCGATCGCGAGATGGCAGCCTTCGATCCACGCGCGAAACCGTTCAAGTCGCACCAGTTGCGCGCCGGCTTCGGCCTCGACCGCAGCCGAACCGGTGAATCCGAGGCAGGCGATCTGCATGCCCACGCCCATGTCGTCTCTCCTGACGGGGCCGCCCGCTCGTCGACCGCCTTGCAAGTGCCGGCCGCCTCACGATGGGGCGGCCCGTGTTTCCCGTGGTCTGCCCGCGCCCGACAGGCGCGGGACCGTTCAGACGTTGAAGGTCTGCGACGCCTTCATCTCGATCCACGTCATGCCGGCCCGCAACCCTTCGATCATCGCCTCGCGCTCCGTCGGATACGCGTGGCTGTGCTCGAACGTATGATGAAACCGCGCGGCGCCGGCGCCGTGCTCGACCGACACGCGGCAGCGGAATTCGCCCGATTCGCACGGGCGCGTCTCCACTTCGACCGACCAGTCGCGTTCGTGAATGTTGCCCTGCAGTGTCATGCGCCCTCCTGCGGTATCAGCCTTCGAGCCGGAAGTGCCCGCTGTGCAGCAGCACCGGCCGGCCGCCGATTTCCTCGAGCATTCGTCGTGCCATCGCCTCGATGGCCGACCGGTGCGCGTCGAATGCGCCCAGCAGATCGCGTTCGAGCAGCGACCGCGCGCCGAAATGGTCTTCCAGCGCCTCGGCCGTGACCGCGCACTGAACGCAACGCCCGTCGACCAGCGCCGAAAACGCGACGACCAGATCGCGCGCGCAATATTCCGGCGGCTCGGACGGGAAAACGATGTGCATCTGTCGGTCTGTCATCGTCGTGATGGCTCCATGACGAGAGCATAGTGGCGCGCGCGGCCGCGCGCTTGACCCACGTCAACAGGCTCGCTGCACCGCACGATCGCGGTGTAGCCGCGCGCCGCCGCTTCCTCTGCTTCAGCCGGCGTCGGGCTCGATCGCCGCGCCGCGCTGCGCGAGCAGCTCGCGCAGCACGCTGCGGTGGCAATGGTTTTCGTCGTCGCAGTAGCAGCCGATCGAGAACGCAGTCGTCGCCGACAGCGCGGCCAGCAGGTCCAGCACCTTGGCCGGATCGCCATGCGCCATCTCCGCGCGGAAGTGGCGCTTGAACGCGTTCCATTCGGCGTCGGTTTCAGCGGCCTGCGCTTGCGCGACGAGCTCGGGGCTCGGCGACAACGTCGGCAACCATACATCATAGTAGTTGCGCGACGCGAATTCCGCCTTCGGTACGCCGCGCGGCGGCCGCCGCACCGTGCCGATCCGCAGGCCCTCGCCGGCCGCGCGCGGCGTGCCGAGCTGGATGATCCGGATGCCCATGTCGCTCCTCTGCTCCCCTGCATTGCGTACGATCCCGTGATCGTACCGCCGCGCCCGCCCGTGCGTCATCCGCGCCTCGCACATGACGGCCGCCCAACAAAAAACCGGCTGTTCCCGCGACGGGAAACAGCCGGTTCTTCAGCGTTGCGCGCCGGGGCGCGCCGCGTTCAGACGCCGCTCTTCAGTACCTTGCCGATCGCGTCCGCGACGATGCCGACGTTCGAGTCGTTCAGGCCCGCCACGCACATCCGGCCCGAGCGCAGGATGTATACGCCGTGCACCTCGCGCAGCGCGTCGACCTGCGTTTCGGTCAGGCCCGTGTACGTGAACATCCCGCGCTGCTTCACGTAGCGCGTGAGCGCTTCGCCGCTCACGTGGTCGCGCAGGCCGTCGTGGATCGACTGGCGCATCCGCGCGATGCGGCGGCACATCGCCGACAGCTCCTCTTCCCACTGCTTGCGCAGCGCCGGCGTGCCGAGCACGGCCGCGACGACCTTCGCGCCGTAGGTCTGCGGGTTGCTGTAGTTCGAGCGCACGGCGCCGGCCAGCTGGCCGAGCACGCGCTCGGCCGCGGCCGCGTCCTCGCAGACGACGCTCAGGCCGCCCACGCGTTCGCCGTACAGCGAGAAGTTCTTCGAGAACGAGTTCGCGACGAGCGTCGGCACGCCGCGGCGGGCCAGTTCGCGCACCGCGAACGCGTCCGCGTCGAGGCCCGCGCCGAAGCCCTGGTACGCCATGTCGACGAACGGCAGCAGCCCGCGCGCCTCGATCACGTCGATCAGCTTCTCCCACTGGCCTTCGTCGAGATCGACACCGGTCGGGTTATGGCAGCACGCGTGCAGCAGCACGATGCTGCGCGCCGGCAGCGCGTCGATCGCCGCGAGCATCGCGTCGAACTTCAGGCCGCCCGTGGCCTCGTCGTAGTACGGATACGTGTTCACCGTGAAGCCGGCGCGCTCGAAGATGAAGCGATGGTTTTCCCAGCTCGGATCGCTGAGCCACACCTGCGAATCCGGGAAATAGCGCTTCAGGAAATCGGCGCCGACCTTCAGCGCGCCCGAGCCGCCGAGCGTCTGCAGCGTCGCGATGCGGCCGGCCGCGCGAGCCGGGTGATCCGCACCGAACACCAGCGCTTGCACGGCGTCGCGGTACGCGGCCAAGCCGACCATCGGCAGGTACGGCTTCGGGCCGCTGTCGCGCTGCAGCGCGGTTTCGGCTTCGCGCACGGCGCCCAGCACCGGAATCCGGCCTTCGGCGTCGAAATAGATCCCGATGCTCAGGTTGACCTTCTGGTCGCGCGGATCTTTCTGGAAGTTCTCGTTGAGCGTCAGGATCGGGTCGCCCGGGTACGCGTCGATGTGTTCGAACATGGCTTGAATCGGTCTCGTTTGGAAGAATGGTCGGTCGTGGCCTGCGTCAGCGTGCGGACGCACCGTCGTGCACCGCAAAGCCGGCATTCTTCTGACGGAAGCGATACCCGATCGCGAGCACCGCGAGCCATACCGGGATCAGGTACACCGACAGACGGAGATCCGGCGTCAGGTACATCACGACGAGAATGCCGGCCATGAACGCCAGGCACAGGTAATTCGTGAAAGGATAGCCCAGACTGCGGAAGGAAGTCTGCTCCCCGGCAGCACGCTTGGCCTGGCGGAACTTCAGGTGGATCACCGTGATCATCGCCCAGTTGATGATCAGCGCCGACACGACGAGGCCCATCAGCACCTCGAACGCCTTGCCCGGCATGAAGTAGTTGACCAGCACGCACACGCCGGTCGCGAGCGCCGATGCGCCGAGCGCGGCGAGCGGGATGCCGCGCTTGTTGACCGAGCACAGCACCTTCGGCGCGTTGCCCTGTTGCGCGAGGCCGAACAGCATCCGGCTGTTGCTGTACACGCCGCTGTTGTAGACCGACAGCGCGGCCGTCAGCACGACGACGTTCAGCACGTTCGCGACCAGGTTGCTGCTCAGCGCGTGGAAGATCAGCACGAACGGGCTGCCGCCGGTGACGACCTTCTGCCACGGATACAGCGACAGCAGCACGGCCAGCGCGCCGATGTAGAAAATCAGGATGCGGTAGATGACCTGGTTGGTCGCGCGCGGAATGCTGCGCTTCGGATCGTCGGCTTCGGCCGCGGTGATGCCGATCAACTCCAGCCCACCGAACGAGAACATGATCGCGGCCATCGACATCACAAGGCCGGACACGCCGTTCGGAAAGAAGCCGCCGTGCTGCCACAGGTTCGCGACACTCGCTTCGGGCCCGGCATGGCCGCTCACGAGCAGCCAACCGCCGAAGCCGATCATCCCGACGATCGCGGCGACCTTGATGATCGAGAACCAGAATTCCGTCTCGCCGTACGACTTCACGCTGGCCAGGTTCAGCAGGTTGATCGCGACGAAGAACACCAGCGCCGACACCCAGGTCGGCACGCCGGGCCACCAGTACTGCACGTAGATCCCTACGGCCGACAGCTCGGCCATGCTGACGAGGATGTACAGCACCCAGTAATTCCAGCCGGACAGGAAGCCGGTGAAGTGGCCGACGTATTTGTTCGCGAAGTAGCTGAACGAGCCGGCGACGGGCTCGTCGACGACCATCTCGCCGAGCTGGCGCATGATGAAGAACGCGACGATGCCGGCCACCGCATAGCCGAGCAGCACGGACGGGCCGGCCATCTTGATCGTCTGCGCGATGCCGAGGAACAGCCCCGTGCCGAGCGCGCCGCCGAGCGCAATCAGCTGGATGTGCCGGTTCTTCAGCCCGCGCTTCAGGCCGTCGCTCTCGTTTCCAGAAACCATGTCTTCTCCACTTTGTCCGCCCCCGCCTGCAGCGGGGTGCGGCGCGCCTCGGTGTGCCGGGCGCTGTTTTGCTGTGCCGGCGGCCGTTCGTGGGGGCGCCGGGTTGGGGACTGCAATTTTCGCGTGCGGCGGCAACCGATTCGCGTCAGCGCGCCGGTCAGACTGGCCGCCGACTCGCCCGCTCACGCCGCACTGCTGCGGCCGCACACGAAAATCCGGCGTCAGTTTAGCGTCGCGACCGCGAAATCGGGTTGCGTAACCCGCTCATGCAAACCCTACATTATGAGATAAGATTGCATCCGGGAGACGAATGAGGAAACAAAAATGCCTGACCCGGTTCTCGATCGTATCGATCGTCAGTTGCTGTCGGTGCTGCAGGAGAACGGCCGCGCGTCGAACCTCGATCTGGCGAAGGCCGTGGGGCTATCGCCCGCGCAGACGCTGCGACGTCACCGCCGGCTGGAGGAAATCGGCGCGATCCGGCGTTACGAAACCCGGCTCTGCCCCGACACGCTCGGCTTCGGCGTCACCGCGTTCGTGCACGTGACGATGGAGCGCGGGCATATCCGCGACCTGTCGAAGTTCCAGAAGCTCGTGTCGGATCTTGCGCAGATCCAGGAGTGCTTCTCGGTGACGGGCGACATCGACTACGTGTTGAAGGTCGTCGCGCACGATCTGAAGGGCTTGTCGCGGTTCCTGCTCGAGACGCTGATGCGCATTCCCGGCGTGAGCGGCGTGCATTCGAGCGTGTGCCTCGACGAGATCAAGTGCACGAGTGCGATGCCGGTGGAGAGCTGATCCGCCCGACGCGCATCAGGCTGACGCGCTCACCGCACCGCCTCGAACGCACTGATCAACAACGCCCCGCAAGCGATCACCAGACACCCTGCCGCCCGGCGCGGCGTCAGCCGCTCACCGAGATACACGCGCGCGATCAGCGCCGCGAACACCACGCTCGTCTCCCGCAGCGCCGACACGGGCCCCATCGGCGCACGGTCCATCGCCCAGATCACGATGCCGTACGCGAGCGCCGCGAACACGCCGCCGCAGGCAGCCTTCGCGGTTTCGCCGACCGCCTGCGTCAACCGCAGCGGCCCCGCCCGCAGCCGGTAGTACACGGCCATCAGCGCGCCCGTCAGCACGAACATCCACGCGGTATAGCCGACCGTGCTGCCGCTCTCGCGCACACCGATCCCGTCGACCACGCTGTACGCGGCGATCGACACGCCAGTCGCAAACGCGGTCGGCAGCACCTGCATCATCCGGTGTTTCGCGCCGCGCCCGCGATCCAGCCCGATCGCCAGGATGCCCGCGCAGATCAGCACCAGCCCGCCTTGCGCACCGACGTTCAGGTGCTCGCCCGCGAACGCCGCCGCGCCGAGCGTGACGAGCAGCGGCGCCGTGCCGCGCGCGACCGGGTACGCGACGCTCAGGTCGCCGTGCTTGTACGCACGGACGAGCAGCAGCGTATAGACGACGTGGATCACGGCCGACGCGACGACGCAGAGCCAGCTCGCCGGCGCGATCGGCGCGGCAGTCGGCAGGAACAGCAGCGCGAACAGCCCGATCGCGATCTGCAGCACCGTGGCCGAGCGCAGCCGGTCGCCGCTGCTGCGCACCAGCGCATTCCATGACGCATGCAGGAATGCCGCGCACAGAACGGCAAACAGAACGGGGATCGGCACGCTGAAACCTCGCTGACGGGTCGGAGGCCGCGCGGTGCGCGGCAGGCGTCCATCGTATGAATGCGTCACCGGATTGTCAAAAAAGCGACGCACGGCGCGCCGTCAACGATCCGGCCGCCGGCTCTCCATCGCCCGCCCCGCATCGCTTGCGCCGCAAGCAGCCGCCAAGCCGCGACATGTGACGCGGAGATTGCGGGCGGTCCGCCCCTTTCCGTTCTCTTTCGCCTCGCGCCGCACCGTAATGAAACCGATACCGGAGCGCAACCGTCGCGAAAACACTCCGTCCCCATATTTTCATACGCGGCTGTTCCAATGCGCGTGCTCCCTCACGAGCTTCGCGCCGAACCGACACGGCGACGGGGCCGTTCTCCACCATCGAAGACCTTACCCTGGAGTTTCCCGATGTTCCGTCAAGCCTTGCTTGTCACCGCGTGCGCAGCCGCAGCGCTGGCGCTGTTCGCCTGTGGCGGCAGCGACGATTCCACGCCGACGCCCGCCGTATCGTCGCAGGATGCGCTGCAGACCGCCACGCCGATCAAGCACGTCGTCGTGATCTACGGCGAAAACATCTCGTTCGACCACTACTTCGGCACCTATCCGAACGCGACGAACCCGTCGGGCGAACCGGCGTTCACCGCGAAGTCCGGCACGCCGACGTCCAACGGCCTGACGGGCACGCTGCTCACCGCGAACCCGAACTTCACGAACACGGCCAACGGCACCGACGCGGCGAACCCGTTCCGTCTCGACCGCACGCAGGCCGCGACCGCCGACCAGAACCACGCGTACACGGCCGAACAGCAGGCCGAGGACAACGGTCTTGCGGATCTATTCCCGAAATACACCGGCAAGGGCTCGTCCGGCGGCGCCGGCGCATTCGGCACGAAGGGCCAGGTGATGGGCTACTTCGACGGCAACACGGTGACCGCGCTGTGGAACTACGCACAGCGCTTCGCGATGAGCGACAACACGTTCACGACGGTCTACGGCCCGTCGACGCCGGGCGCGCTGAACGTCGTCGCGGGGCAGACCAACGGCATGCAGATCGTCAAGACGTCGAAGCAGCCGTCGACGCTCGCCGCGACTTCGTACTACATCAATGACGGCCAGGGCGGCCTCACGATGATCAACGACGTCGACCCGGGCTTCGACGTGTGTTCGAGCACGACCGACCAGGCGATGATGACCGGCAAGAACATCGGCGACCTGCTGAACGCCGCGAAGATCACGTGGGGCGGCTTCATGGGCGGCTTCAACCTGTCGACGACGAACGGCAACGGCACGACGGGCTGCGCGCGCAGCACGGTCGCGACCGCCGTGAATGCCGCGACGGCCGACTACATCCCGCACCACAACTGGTTCCAGTACTACGCGTCGACCGCGAACCCGCAACACACGCGCCCGAGTTCGATCGCGGCGATCGGCTCGAGCGTCGAGACCGACGGCAAGACGGCCGAACCGGCGAACCACCAGTACGACACGGACGACTTCTTCGCCGCCGTGAAGGCCGGCAACTTCCCGTCGGTCAGCTACCTGAAGGCGCCGGCCGCGCAGGACGGGCACGCGGGCTACTCGGATCCGCTCGACGAGCAGGCGTTCGTGACGAAGGTCGTCAACTTCCTGCAGCAGCAGCCGGACTGGCAGAACACGGCCGTGATCGTCACCTATGACGACTCGGACGGCTGGTACGACCACGTGTACACGCCGCCGACGCACGCGTCGTCGGACCCGGTCGACCAGCTCAACGGCGCCGGCAAGTGCGGCACGGGCGGCACCACCGGCGTGAACGGCGCGACCGTGAACGGCCGCTGCGGCCCGGGCGTGCGCATTCCGCTCGTCGTGATCTCGCCGTACGCGAAGCAGAACTACGTCGATCACACGATGCTCGACCAGGCGTCCGTCGTGCGCTTCATCGAGGACAACTGGCTCGGCGGCCAGCGTATCGGCGGCGGTTCGTTCGATGCGACGGCCGGCGACCTGCGCAACCTGTTCGACTTCACGTCGAAGCCGAACACGACGCCGCTGTATCTCGACCCGACGCTCGGCACCGCATTGAGCGCGGCCCCGGCGATCTGACCGTCACGGCCTGACCGCATGGCCGGCGCATCACGCGTCGGCCGTTTCCATTTCAACGCGTCGCTTCGTGCGACGCCCGTTTTTTCGACCGACAGCATGACAGCTCGCCCCGCGTTTCCGTCTCCCGATGCCGCCGGCACGCCCGCGCCGCGCGCCCCTTCCCGCCTGCTGCGCCGCGCGGCGTTCGCGCTCGGCGCGGCCGTGCTCGGCTATGGCGCGTTCGCCGTCGCGTTTCCCGCGCGGGTGCCGACGGCGATCGGCACCGTGGTCGCCGACTGGACCGGCGCGAACCCGCATCCGGTCGTGCTGCAGCGGCCCGCCGCGCAGCCGCTGTCGGCGGTCGCGCAGCTCGGGCGCGCGCTGTTCAACGATCCGTCGCTGTCGGCGTCGGGCAAGCAGTCGTGCGCGTCGTGCCACAGCCCCGATCATGCGTACGGCCCGCCGAATGCGCTCGACGTGCAGCCGGGCGGCCTCGCGATGACGCAGCAGGGCTATCGTCCGCCGCCGTCGCTGATGTACCTGTACCGCCAGCCGAACTTCAGCATCGGCCCCGATGCCGGCGAGAACGACGCGGCGCCCAGCGTCGCGCAGCAGGCGACGGCGGCGGCCGGCGTCGTCAAGGCGCAGAAGGTGGCCGGTACGTCGGCCGCGCCGCAACTCGTGCCGCAGGGCGGGATGTTCTGGGACGGCCGCGCCGATACATTGCAGCAGCAGGCGTTCGGCCCGCTGTTGAATCCGGTCGAGATGGCGAACGCGAGCGTCGACGATGTCGCCCGCAAGCTCGCGCAGTCGTCGCATCGCGCGCAGTTCGAGCAGTTGTTCGGGCCGCGCGTGTTCTCCGCCCCGCAGCTCGCGGTGTCGGAGGCGATGTTCGCGATCGCGCGCTATCAGGTCGAGGATCCGTCGTTCCATCCGTACGACAGCAAGTACGACCGCTGGCTCGAAGGCCGCGCGCGCCTCACGCAGGCCGAACTGCGCGGGCTGCGCCTGTTCAACGATCCGGACAAGGCGAATTGCGCGGGCTGCCACCTGTCGAAACCCGGCAAGGACGGGCTGCCGCCGATGTTTACCGATTACCAGTACGAGGCGCTCGGCGCGCCGCGCAACCGGGCGCTCGCGCAGAACCGCAACCCGGCGTTCTACGATCTCGGCGTGTGCGGGCCGTTCCGCGACGACCTGAAGGACCAGACGCAGTATTGCGGGATGTTCCTGACGCCGACGCTGCGCAATTCGGCGACGCGCCACGTGTTCTTCCACAACGGCGTGTTCCACACGCTCGATCAGGTGATGGCGTTCTACAACGAGCGCAGCATTTCGCCGCAGAAGTTCTATTCGCGTGGTGCGGACGGCAAGGTCGACGAATACGACGACATCCCGCCGAAATATCGCGCGAACGTCGACGTGACGGACGCGCCGTTCGATCGCAAGCCGGGCGACAAGCCTGCGATGACGGCGCAGGACATCAAGGATATCGAAGCGTTTCTCGGCACGCTGACGGACGCGCCCGCGCAGCACTGAGCGCCGGCCGCGCGCCGCGCCGCATCAGCAGCGCGCGCGGATGCACAGGAATGCCGGCGCCAGCGACAGCTCCGCATGAAGCCGTTCGGATACGGCTTTCATCTCCGGCAGCGGCCTCGGTTCGACGAAGCGGTCGAGCCGCCAGCCGCCGTCGGCGACCGCGTTCAGGATGTCGGCGAGCGGCCGCCGCCACGCTTCGACGTACGGCCTCGGTTCGCCGAACCCCGACCAGTGAAAACCGAAGCGCGACGTGTCGAAGTACGTGCCGTCGCCGCGCGTGCGTTCGTCCATCCAGTCGCGCATCGGATGCGCCATCGAGAACACGAGCGTTCCTCCCGGACGCGCGACGCGCCGGAATTCGCGCAGCGTCGGCGCGAGATCGCGCACGTAGTCGAGCGCGAGCGAGCACAGCACCTTGTCGACCGACGCATCGGGCAGCCACGCGAGCGGCGCTTCGAGATCGCCTTCCCTGACGTCGACCGGCAGGCCCGCGCAGCGCGTTCGCGCGAGCGCAACCATCTCCGGCGTCACGTCGAACGCATGCACGGTCGCGCCGCGACCGGCGAGATGCGCGCTGCAGATGCCGGGCCCGCAGCCGGCGTCGAGCATCGTGAGGCCGTCGACGTCGCCGAGCAGCGCCATCGTTGCCGGACGCTCGTAAAGCGCGTTGTGCGCCTTCGTCGGCGCGAGATCCGCATAGCGTTGCGCAAAGCTCGCGTACGCGCGGCGGCCGGGCGGTTCGTTCGGTTCGGTCATGCGGCATCCGTCGGTCGACACTGGGCAGGCCGATTCTGCCCGATCGGACGACGAATGGCGACTGCCGTCACGCTTGCGTCAGGACAGGCTGTCGAGCAAGCGATACCAGGCGACACCGGCCGCGATATAGAAGCGCTGCAGCCCGTGCAACGGAATGGGCCGGATCGGCGTGACGCGCAACGGCAGCGGCAGTTGCGCATCGCCCGACAGATGCGCGGCCAGATGCTTGCCGAGCGTCGTCGCCATCGCGATGCCGCGGCCGTTGTAGCCGAGCGCGATCGTCACGCCCGGCGCGGGCTCGTGCACGTGCGGCAGGAAATCCGCGGTGATCGCGACGCGCCCCGCCCAGCGGTAGTCGAACCGGATGCCCTTCAGTTGCGGATACAACAGCGTCGTCGCGCGTTCGAGATGTCGCCAGTCGCTCGGCGCGCGCGGGTCGGCGAACGGGCCTCGGCCGCCCATCAACAGGCGCCCGGCCGCGTCGCGGCGGAAGTACAGCAGCAGACGCCGCGCATCCGATGCGACCTCGCCGCCGGCGAGGATGTCGCGACCGAGCGCCGGCGCGAGCGGTTCCGTCGCGACGATGAAGCTGTTCGCGGCGATCACCGACTGACGCAAGCCGGGCCACAGCCCGTCCGTGTAGCCGTTGGTCGCGATCACGACGCGCTCGGCCGACAGCGTCGCGCCGCCGGACGTCGCGATCCGCCAGCGGCCGTCGGCGCGCGTCAGTCCGACGGCGCGGGTCAAGCCGTGCACGACCGCCCCGCTCGCCTGCACGGCGCGCACGAGGCCGCGCGTATAGCTGAGCGGCTGCACGCTGCCGGCGCGGCGATCGATCCAGCCGCCCGCATACGCCGGCGTGCCGAGCCGCCGCGCGACGTCGTCGCGGCTGAGCACGTCGACCGGCGCGCCGCGCGCCGCCCATTGCTGCGCACGGCGTGCGACCGTGTCGAGCATCGCGGCGGTCGGCGCCGGCTGGATCCAGCCGGCCCGACGCGCATCGCAGTCGATTCCGTGCCGCGCGATCAGGTCGAACACGGTATCGGCCGCACCGCCGACGATGCCGGCAAGCTGCTCGCCGGCCTCGTCGCCGAATCGGCGGACCAGTTCGTCCGGGTCGTATTTCAGCCCGGGAATCACCTGCCCGCCGTTACGGCCCGATGCGCCCCAGCCCGGCTGCGCGCCGTCGATCACGCGGACGTTCACACCGCGTTCGGCCAGGTGAAGTGCGGTCGACAGGCCCGTGAAGCCGGCGCCGACGATCGCCACGTCGCACGACACGGACGTGTCGAGCGCGGGCGTATCGGTCGCCGGCGCGGCGGTCGCTGCCCACAGCGAATCGGGCCACGGCGAGTCGGGCCATCCGGGTGCCGCGTGCGTTGCGCTCATGTTCGATCCGGGTGGTCGGCGCCGTCCGACGCCAGCAGGCGGCGCAGGAATTCCTGCGTGCGGGGATGGGCCGGCTGCGTGAGCACGTCGCGCGCCGGCCCGCTTTCGCAGATGGTGCCGTCGTGCAGGAAGCACACGCGATCGGCCACCTCGCGGGCGAATGCCATTTCGTGCGTGACGACCACCATGGTCATCCCGTCGCGCGCGAGCCCGCGCATCACGCCGAGCACTTCGCCGACGAGCTCGGGGTCGAGCGCCGACGTCGGCTCGTCGAACAGGATCGCCTGCGGCGCCATCGCGAGCGCGCGTGCGATCGCGACGCGCTGCTGCTGGCCGCCCGACAGTTCCGACGGATACGCATTCATCCGGTGCGAGAGCCCGACCTTGTCGAGCAGCGCGCGGGCCTGCTCGCGCGCTTGCGCGGCCGGCATGCGCCGCACGTGCACAGGCCCTTCCATCACGTTCTCGAGCGCCGTGCGGTGCGCGAACAGGTTGAAACGCTGGAACACCATGCCGACCCGCATCCGCAGTTCGTGGATCCGTTTCGAATGCGCGTCGACCTTCACGCCGTCGATCGTGATCGACCCTTCGTCGTACGTCTCGAAGCCGTTGATACAGCGCAGCACGGTCGACTTGCCGGAACCGGACGGCCCGATCAGGCACACGACTTCGCCCGCCTGCACGTCGAGGCTCACGCCCTTCAGCACCGCGTGCTGCTGAAACCGCTTGTGTATCGAATCGATCCGGATCATGCGCCCCTCCTCAGTGCGAGCCGCTTGCC
Organism: Burkholderia sp. AcTa6-5; assembly: GCF_017815075.1. Taxonomy (NCBI): domain Bacteria; kingdom Pseudomonadati; phylum Pseudomonadota; class Betaproteobacteria; order Burkholderiales; family Burkholderiaceae; genus Burkholderia; species Burkholderia sp. AcTa6-5. The sequence goes on from NZ_JAGIQE010000001.1 coordinate 384,985, forward strand.
GAGCCGGTTCACGCCGAACATCAGCGGCAGGCCGAGCGCGAGATACAGCAGCGCGACGAGCGTGTAGACGCTCATGTTCTGGAACGTCGACGACGCGATCAACTGGCCCGCGCGCGTGATTTCCGCGACCGTGATCGTCGACGCGACCGACGAATCCTTCAGCAGCATCACCAGCGTGTTGCCGTACGGCGGCAGCGCGATGCGGAACGCCTGCGGCAGCACCACGCGCCGCATGATCATCGGGCCGCGCATGCCGATCGCGTGCGCGGCTTCGATCTGGCCGCGGTCGATCGCCTCGATGCCCGCGCGGAAGTTCTCGGCCTGATATGCCGAATACGCGATGCCGAGGCCGAGCACGCCGGCCTGGAACGCCGATAGTTGTATGCCGAGATCAGGCAGCACGAAGTACATGTAGAACAGCTGCACGATGATCGGCAGCCCGCGGATCACGTTGACGATCGTGCTGCCGGCGGTCGACACGGCACGATTGCGCGACACCTTCAGCAGCGCGAGGATCAGCCCGAGCACCGAGCTGAGCACGAACGCGCAAGCGGTGATCTCGATCGTGACCACCGCGCCCTTCAGCAGGATCGGCAGGAAATCGATCGCGTTCTGAAAAAACATGAGATCTCCTATGCGACGTCCGGACGGCGCGCCGCGATGGATGCCCGCGACGCGCGGGCGATACCGGTCGGGAAGCGAATGCCGACGCTCAGCTCATGTGCCACTTCTGCAGGATCTGCTGCAGCGTGCCGTCGGTCTTCATCTTGCGGATCGCGCCGTTGAGCTGTTCGAGCGTCGCGGTGTCGCCCTTGCGCACGATGAAGCACACCTGCCCCTTCACGACGCTCTGGTATTCGGGCACGAGCCGCACCTGGCGATTGACGCCGTGCTCGATCTGGTACGCGACGATCGGCTGGTCGGCGAAACCGGCCTTGATGCGCCCGAGCGCGACGTCGCGCATGATGTCGGCGATCGAATCGTAGGTCCGGACTTCCTTGAAGATGCCCTTCTTGTTGAGCGCATCGACGAACGCCGTGCCGACCTGCGCGCCGACCACCTGGTCCTTGAAATCGTCCATCGACGTATAGCGGCCCGGATCGTCGGCCTTCACGATCAGGCCTTCGCCGAACGAGTAGACGGTGTCGGAGAAATCGACGACCTGCTGGCGCGCGGGCGTCTTCAGCATCGCGGCCGAAATGATGTCGATCTTCTGCGTGGTGAGCGACGGGATCAGCGCGGAAAACACGGTCTGCTGCACGTCGACGCGAAACCCGGCCGACTTCCCGGCTGCCGTGATCGCATCGACCATCATCCCCTGGATCGAATTGCTCTTGACGTCGAGAAACGTGAACGGCACGCCGGTGGCCGTCGCGCCGACCTTCAGCGTGGGCTCGGCCGCAACGGCGCCCGCCGATGCCGTGGAGAGTGCGATACAGATGGCGAAACCGGCGGCCAGTGCGCCGAACCGCTTGATGAACGGAACCATGGTGACTCCTTCTCGAATAATCCGGGCGCCGGCCGGTCGCTGATCGACACTGCGACGATGACTTGATCTTAAAACGAATCAAAAACATCGCAAACAGATTTTTGCGTATCGATATTCGATACGATATGATGCGATATCGAATCGATCCCGCCCCTCGCCATGGATACGTCACCCGACCAAGCAAACGATCTGCTGTTCAACCAGTCGCTGGAAAAAGGGCTGAACGTGCTGCGTGCGTTCAGCGCGAAGCGGCGCACGATGACGCTGGCGGAAGTGGCCGACGCGGCGGGGATGACGAAAAGCTCCGCGCAGCGGATGGTCTATACGCTCGAGAAGCTCGGCTACATCCGCAAGCATCCGGTCACGCGGCGCTACCAGCTCACGCCGCACGTGATGCGGATCGGCTTCAACTATCTGGCGGCCGATACGTTGATCGACGTCGCGAATCCGTTCCTGTCCGAGCTCACGAACCTGACCGGCGAAACCACCAACCTCACCGAGCCGGACGAGGATGAAATGGTGTACGTCGCGCGCTTCGTGTCGACGAAGTTCGTGCCGATCCACATGCCGATCGGCAGCCGTATCCCGATGTACTGCACCGGCTCCGGGCGCGCGTTCCTGAGCGCGTTGCCGCCGGACGATGCGCGTGTGCGGCTCGACGGCATGGCGCGCACGCCGCATACGCCGCGCACGGTCACGGCGCTCGACGATCTCGTCGCGCTGCTCGACAGCGCACGGCGCGAAGGTTATGCGACCAACCAGGAAGAACTGTTCATCGGCGACATGTCGATCGCGGCGCCTGTGCTCGGCAGCCAGGGGCAGCCGGTCGCGGCCGTGCACGTGGTCGCGCCGACAAGCCGCTGGACGTTCGACGACGCGCGTCGCAAGCTCGCGCCGGCGGTGATCGACTGTGCGCGCGGGATCAGCAATTCGATTCGGACGCTTGAATAGCGGCGGCGAAATGGCATACGGCGCGCCGTTGCATCGCGCAACGACGTTCGATCGCTACTGCGGCTTCGGCGGATGCTCGACCCGGTAGGTACGGTTCGGGCGCGATACGAATTGCTTCGCCGCAGCGTCCAGTGCCTTGCCGTGATACAGATCGATGCACTTCAGGAAGTCGAACTTCACATCCCGGACTTCGGATTCGACAATCGGATTCCGATAGTCGCGCGCCAGATACTTCGCGACCAGCGCGTGAATCACGTCCGGCGCATGCTCCATGTCGTAGTAGGTCCAGTCGCGCAACGCGCTGGCGCTGCTGCCGATGTCCGTGCTCGCGCCGGGCTCGTGCTTATAAGCGGTAGCCAGGCACTCCGCAAGCACCATGTCCTTGAAGTTCTGGAGGTAAGTCCGTGAGCCTGCTTCAGGCGACTGCTGTGCGACGTCCTTCGCCACGACCATCGCCGGTTGAAACGCGATGCACGCCAACGCGGCAGCGATCCAGATTCGCCTCATGACAGGCTCCAAAATTTGCGCGATCGGTACGATACCGCGCACCCGGTTCGTTGAAGTAACTTGGCCGCGCCCCTGGATAAGTCGCCTCCATCGCCATCCGCAGTCGTGCCGCGATGATCGGATCCAACCCCGACGCGGAAAAGTATTGCCGACTGTCGCCGACAGCCTCTTCGTCCATCCCCTGGTTTTCCCCGATCCTGTTCGCCTTGACTCGGCTCCGCCGATCGACAAAACTTCGCACATCGCCAGTGTGATCACAGATCGCAGATCAAACCCAGGAGCCACGCCTTGCCGCCCCGTATCGTCCCGCCCGCACTGAAAGCCATCGAACAGGAAACGATGGCCGACAAGGTCTACCAGCAACTGCGCGAAGCACTGATGAGCGGCCGCTTCGCGCCCGGCCAGGCGCTGAGCCTGCGCAGCGTGGCCGAGGCGGTCGGCTCGTCGACGATGCCCGTGCGCGCCGCGCTCACGCGGCTGCGCGCCGAACGCGCGCTGGTAGACGGCCCGAATCGCGCGCTCGTCGTCCCGCCGATGACGCTCGACATGCTCGACGAACTGCGCGACGTGCGGATCGCGCTCGAAGGCTGCATCGCCGAGCGTGCGTGCGAGCGGATGACCGACGCGCAGATCGCGGCCGTGCGCAAGACCTGCGAGACGATGCAGGCACACGTCGAGGCCGGCCGCTCGCGCGCCTACCTGCAAAGCAATTTCGCGTTCCACAGCGCGATCTACGCGCATGGCGCCAGCGAAAACACGCTCGCGATCGTCGAGAACCTGTGGATGCGCGTCGGCCCGTTCCTCAACATGGTCGCGCTCGACATCCCGCACATGCGGCGCTCGATGGATGCGCACCGCGCGATCGTCGATGCGCTTGAACGTCGCGACGGCGCGGGCGTGCGGGCCGGCATCGCGCTCGACATCGGCGGCGCCGCGCACGATCTCGCCGAGACGCTGCGGGCCGAACAGACGCCGCGGACCGTGAACGCGAAGCCGTAGCGGCCGCTTGCGACGGCCGCCCGACACGCGAGCGGCCGCCATCCCACGACATCAACGATGGAGACAACCCGGCATGACAGCTTCCGACCTGCTGAAACCCTATGACGGCCTGCGCGTCCTCGTGACGGGCGGCGCGTCGGGCATCGGTCTCGAAATCGCCGACGCGTTCGCCGAATGCGGCGCGCGCGTGCACGTGTGCGACGCGTCGCAAGCCGCGATCGCGGCGCTCGCCGACCGGCCGCCGCACGCCGCGGCCGGCGCGATCAGCGCGACGCTGGCCGACGTATCCGACCCGGCCGCCGTCGAGCGCGTGTTCGCCGACGTGTCGACGCGGCTCGGCGGCCTCGACGTGCTGGTCAACAACGCGGGCATCGCCGGCCCGACCGGCGGCATCGACGAAATCGACCCCGTGCAGTGGGAGCAGACCGTCGCGATCAACCTGAACGCGCAATTCCAGTTCGCGCGCCGCGCGGTGCCGCTGCTGCGCGAATCGAAACACGGTGGCGCGATCATCGCGCTGTCGTCGGTCGCCGGCCGGCTCGGCTACGCGTTCCGCACGCCGTATGCGGCGACCAAATGGGCGGTGGTCGGCCTCGTGAAAAGCCTCGCGATCGAACTGGGGCCGCTCGGCATCCGCGTGAACGCGATCCAGCCCGGCATCGTGCGCGGTCCGCGGATGCGCCGCGTGATCGACGCGCGCGCGCAGCAGCTCGGCATCGGCTACGACGAAATGGAAAAGCGCTATCTCGAGAAGATCTCGCTGCGGCGCATGACCGATCCGTCCGAAATCGCCGCGACCGCGCTGTTCCTGTGCTCGCCGGGCGGGCACGGGATCACCGGACAGGCGATCTCCGTCTGCGGCAACGTCGAAGTGCTCTGACGCGTCCTGCATCGTTCATCGAAAGGAATCCATCCGTGGCCAACGCTCGCAAAGTCATCATCACCTGTGCGCCGACCGGCGCGATCCATACGCCGTCGATGTCGCCGTACCTGCCCGTGACGCCGCACGAAATCGAAACGGCCGCGGTCGCGGCCGCGAAGGCCGGCGCGGCGATCCTGCATCTGCACGCACGCAACCCGTCCGACGGCAAACCGACGCAGGATCCGGCCGTGTTCGCCGAGTTCCTGCCGCGCATCAAGGCGCAGACCGACGCGGTGATCAACCTCACGTCGGGCGGCAGCCCGCACATGACGGTCGACGAACGGCTGCAGCCGGCGCTGCATTTCCAGCCCGAGGTCGCGTCGCTGAACATGGGCTCGATGAACTTCGGGCTGTATCCGATGCTCGAGCGCTTTACCGAGTTGAAGCATCCGTGGGAGCGCGAACATCTCGAGAAAAGCCGCGATCTCGTGTTCAAGAACACGTTCGCGGATATCGAGACGATCCTCACGCGCTGCGGCGCGAACGGCACGCGGTTCGAATTCGAGTGTTACGACATCTCGCACCTGTACAACCTCGCGCACTTCGTCGACCGCGGGCTCGCGAAGCCGCCGTTTTTCGTGCAAAGCGTGTTCGGCCTGCTCGGCGGGATCGGCGCGCATCCGGAGGACCTGATGCACATGCGCCGCACGGCCGACCGCCTGTTCGGCGGCGATTACGTGTGGTCGATCCTCGGCGCCGGGCGCAACCAGATTCCGCTCGCGACGATCGGCGCCGCGCAAGGCGCGAACGTGCGCGTCGGGCTCGAGGATTCGTTGTGGATCGCGCCCGGCAAGCTCGCGGAATCGAGCGCCGCGCAAGTCCTGAAAATGCGTCAGGTGCTCGAAGGCCTGTCGCTCGAGATCGCGACGCCGGCCGAGGCGCGCGCGATGCTCGCGCTCAAGGGCGGCGACGCGGTGAATTTCTGATCGCCGGGTCCCGCCCTCAACACGAGCATCCGCAAGCGCAGTGACAAGGCGCCGGCCCGAGCCGGCCGGCGCCAGGACGCCCTTGATCGCCCCGCTCCGTTCGAGCGCCGCCGGCGCGGCTCCGTCGACTGCCCATCCGCTGCCTTGCCGCAGCGGCATTTGCCGAACGCGCCGCGCCGTGCTTGCCGTGCGCGCCGGTTCGCCCTTACCGGAGTCGTCCGCATGTCCACTCATCACGCTCAGGCCTTGTCGTCCGCCGCGACCGATGCGAACGCGTCGCTGAACCGGCTGCTGTTCCGCAAACTCATGCCGCTGCTGATCGCCGCGTATGTGATCAGTTTTCTCGACCGCACCAACATCGCGTTCGCCAAACATTCGATGGGCGTCGATCTCGGCATTTCATCGGCCGCGTACGGGCTCGGCGCGGGGCTGTTCTTTCTCACCTACGCGCTCTTCGAGATTCCGAGCAACCTGATCATGCATCGCGTCGGCGCGCGCTTCTGGATCACGCGGATCATGATCACGTGGGGCGCGCTGTCGGTCGCGATGGCGTTCGTGAGCGGCGAGACGTCGTTCTACGTGATGCGGCTGCTGCTCGGCGTGGCCGAAGCCGGCCTGTTTCCCGGCGTGATGCTGTATCTGACGTACTGGTTCGGCCGCGAGGAGCGTGCGCGTGCGACCGGCTATTTCCTGCTCGGCGTGTGCATCGCGAATATCGTCGGCGGGCCGCTGGCCGGCGCGCTGATCGAGCTCGACGGCACGCTCGGCTTCCACGGCTGGCAATGGCTGTTCGTCGTCGAAGGCATTCCGGCGATCCTGCTCGCGTTCGTCGTGTGGACGCGATTGCCGGATCGGCCGAGCGCCGCGCCGTGGCTCTCCGCGGAAACCAGCCGCGCGCTCGAGCGCAAGCTGGCCGCCGAGCAGGACGCAGGCGTCGCCGCGCACGGCGGCCATGCGTTCGGCGCCGCACTGCGCGATCCGCAGATCTGGCTCGCGATCTTCGTGTACTTCTGCCATCAGTTGACCATCTACACGGTGATCTTCTTCCTGCCGGGGATCATCGGCGCGTCGGGGCGCCTGTCGCCGGTCGCGGTCGGGTTGCTGACGTCGCTGCCCTGGCTCGCCGCCGCGCTCGGCGCAGGCACGTTGCCGCGCTTCGCCCGCGAATCGCGTCATTCGCGGCGGATGCTGTGTGCGGGGCTGGTGATCATGGCGGCCGGGATGGTCGGCGCCGCGCATGCATCGCCGTTGGCGGGGCTGCTCTGCGTGTGCGTGGCCGCGTCGATGTTCTTCGTCGTGCAGTCGATCGTGTTCACGTTTCCGGCGTCGCGGCTCGCGGGCAGTGCGCTGGCCGGCGGGCTCGGGCTCGTGAATACCTGCGGTTTGCTCGGCGGCTTCGTCGGGCCGACCGTCGTCGGCGCGATCGAACAGACGACCGGCAATGCGAAGAACGGGCTGACGCTGCTCGCGGCCGCGCTCGTCGTCGCGGCGTTCGCGAGCCTCGCGTTGCGTCACGGGCACGAGCGCGCCGACGTGCGGTCGCGCGGCTGAAGGCGCGGCTGGAATCAAGCTGGCGGGAGGCGGGTTCCCCCCGCCCCTCGCGCCTCACGCCGTCGGAACAGGTACATTCGCGCGACGAACACAACGCCCGCGAACAGCAGCGTCGTCACGCAATATCCTATGATGTCGCGCACGGCGAGCCCCGCGATGGCGCCCCGCTGCCAAGAGCCGATCCCCATCATGCATGTGCGAGACCGTGAGCCGACGAACGCCCGTCTCGCCGCTTCTCTTTCGGCAACCCCTGCCCCTCGAGGGCATGTTCACGCCCTAGCGCAGCAGCGCAACGTTCTCGTCGATTCGACGCTGAATGTCCGTCAGCGTGTCTTCTGTGATGATCCCCTCGTAGCGGCGCTTCGCAATGGCCGAGAACTGGCTGGCCACTCCGCACATTGCGTCGATCATGTCGCCGGCAGCCGCTGCGGAAAGCTCCGCTTCCTTTGCCAGTCCGACCAATGCCGCCCGGTCGACCCGCAGCGCCTCGCCCATGACGTCCATTTGGTGGTAACCGCCCGGTCCCTCGCAGAATGTCACGTCGTAGGCCGGCGCGAGTGTCCACTGGCCGGATCGCGACATGACGTATGCGAAGTTTTTCGGATGATCGTCGCGATTGTTGAACGCGACATTGAAGACAGCCCGTTCCAACGCCCGCGCCTTCTCGCGTACGTCGTTGGTGCACATGTGAGTCGCGCGCAAGAAGTTCACGTAGTCCAGCGCACCCGGCGTTGTGTAATCGGCACCGGTAAAGGCGGCAACGCTTTGCATGGGCACGCGCAGACCGTCCCGTCGATCGAAACGCCTGGACGCAAATGCCGCCATCCCGTCAGGCAAATCGAAATGCAGCGTGTCCGGGGTCTCGATGCCGCACATGCGCAAGCACTCGGCGTAGACCATTTCGATCGCGCACACCTCGGGATGCTCTTGCCGGGCCGGGAACTTGACCAACCATGCTTCAAAACCCGCCACCGCGGCCGTGGTAAAAACGCCGGACTGCGGATCACGATAGACCAGGGCCTTCGGCCTGGCACCTTGCGGAGAGCCGCCCACCTGCAGCAGTTGATGAAGGAATTCGCCGCCCTCACCATTGAGGACTTCCTGTACCTCGGCCGCGAGCCGGTCGAGAGGAATATCCGGCTGCGGTGCCCGGATCTCGAGCGCGACCGGCTCGAACGACAGGGCGCCCATTGCGTGGTTGCCGATGTAAGCCAACCGCTCCAGCGGCCCGATGCGTGCCGCGTTGAGACCGCGGCGTTTGAACCAGCGGTCCATGAGCAACATGCCCCATCCGTCGGGCAGCGCGTCATAGACTGGGCCGGGCAATCCCAACTGGTGGGACGGAAAGTCCTTGCGCAGCCTCGCCCCATGCAATGGGAGCGCATAAGACGACAGTTCCAGCCCCCTCTTGCGCGCGTCATCGCTATATTCGAATACGATCAACGGGCGCCCCGTGATCGCCGTCGTAGAAACCATCGATCCCCACAGCCAGTGCTCCCCCCAGCCGTCATAGTAGACATCGATCCGCTCGATCATTTCTGGTTGCCCCTCTTGACGCGCTGACGTTTGGCACTTTTTTCATACCGATGAACGTCTTCCAGGCTATCGAGCTTCGGCAGAAACAGTCCTTCGAGTTCCTTGCTTCGTCCCAGGACCATGGCTACACGAACTACCGTCTCGAGGCTCACATTGCGTCCGGCTTCCAGATTGGACACGGTATTGGAACCCACGCCGGCACGCGCGGCTACGTCGCTCTGCGTCAGTTGCAACGCCAGCCGCTCCGTGCGAAGCCTGGCGCAAAGCAGCGTGACGATTTCATCGGGCTTGCGAAAACTTAATTCCAACATAGTGGGGCTTCCGGCGTGATATCTCTCGTAACTCACAATATCACAGAGTTACAGAAGGGATGCACTCGGAAAATATAATTCCCTGATGTTGTATCTTATGGGGAGAATTTCCCGGATAAGCCCCTCCGAAACGGAGGTGATGCGTCAGCGATGCATGCGCTTCCCGTACCCACCCGTCGCCCTCCAGATACGCCACGTCGTGGATGGATCGCCGCGCTCATCGATGCGTACACGAGCCCTGGCGTGAGCCCGCTAGCGAGCAACCGCCTCCGGCGTGCCGACGGCCGCGATCGCGGTCGCTCGCCGCTCCGCCAGCTTCTGCGCAAGCCGATACGCGACAAGCGAACCCGCCACGGCCAGCAACATCGGCACGAGGCTGTCGTGATTCGCACGCGTGAATTCGAGCATCAACACGACGGCCGTGATCGGCATCTGCATCGACGCGGCGAGAAACGCGGTCGCACCGATCAGCGCGCATCCGCCGAGCGATGCGCCCGGCCACACGGCGCTCCACAATCCGCCGAGCACGACGCCGAGCAACGCGCCGTTCGCGAGACCCGGCGTCAGCAGCCCGCCTTCCGCGCCGGCCCGCAGGCTGCCGGCCTCGATCAGTACCTTCAGCACGAGCAGCGTCGCGGCGAAGCCGATCGTCAGCGTGCCGTCGAAACCCAGCGCCGCCGGGCCCTTGCCGTTGCCGAGCAGTTGCGGAAACCCCATCGCGAGCACGCCGATCACCGCGAAATTGAGCAGCGCGAACACCGGCAGCCGCCAGTCCTTCGGCGCGTTCGCGCGCGCGCGGCTCGTGAGCCGCACGAAACCGTACGCGGCGAAACCGAACAGCGGCCCGCAGACGATCGACCATGCGACGAGCGGCGTGCTCAGCACGAACGCCGGCACGGTGTACTGGTGTTCGTTGCCGAGACCGAGCCACGCGACGATCGCCGCGATCGCGGACGTCACGACCGCCACGATCAGCGCGCGCATGTCGAACGTGCCGAGCAGCACCTCGAGCACGAAGATCGCGCCGCCGAGCGGCACGTTGTAGACGGCCGCGAGCCCCGCGCCGGCGCCGCACGCGACCATCAGCCGGCAGTCGTCGGGCGTGAGCCGCGCCGCATGGGCAAACCGCCCGGCGAGCAGCGAACCGATCTCGCGCGGCGCGACTTCGCGGCCGAGCGGCGAGCCGAGCGCGACGGTCACGATCTGCAACAGCGCGTGAACCGTCGTGCTGACGAACGGCATCCGCGGATCGGCCGCACGCACCGCCCGACGGATGCTGACGAGCGGCCGGCCATACCGGTAAAGCGCCCACCAGCCGCCGCCGGCGACGATCCCGCAGACGGCCAGCACCGCGACCCGGCGCAGCGGCTCGGCCGCGGTCACGCCAGCGAGGAAGCTCTCGGACCCGATCACGTGCGCAATGCTGTAGCCGTACGCGACGTGCTGGATCGCATGCAGCAGCAGCGCGAGCAGCATGCCGCCGAGGCCTGCGCCGATGCCGGTCAGGACCGTGACGACGGCCATGCGCGCGAACGGGCTGGCGGTCGGCGAAGCAGCAGCGGGAGCGGACGGAAGATCGAGGCGCATGGGATCGGCGAACGAAGAGGAAAAAGGACGGCGCGCACGTGGCACGCCGTCGTCAGGACCGAATCGTAGGCCCGCGCCTCTCATGAGACAAACGTATTTTTCGAATCGACTGATGCATTCCATGAATACTCAAAGCCGGCGAGCCGCGCTCGCCCGCCTTCCCGTCAATCCGGATACGTCACGCGCTCCGGTTCGCGCCGCATGATGACCTTCCCGTGGCGCATCGACAGCGTGGCCTTCGCCTGCCGGCGTACGGCTTCGTAGTCGCTGTCCGCGTCGAGGACGACGAGATTGGCCGGCCGCCCGACCGCGATGCCGTAGCCATCGCCGAGATGCATCGTCGTCGCGCTGTGGTCGGTCACGAAGTCCAGGCAGCGCTGCAGGTCCTGGTAACCCATCATGTGGCAGATATGAAGGCCCGCGTCGAGCACGCGCAGGATGTTGCCGTTGCCGAGCGGATACCACGGGTCCTTGATCGAATCCTGCCCGAAGCACACGTTGATCCCGGCGCGGTCGAGTTCCGCGACGCGCGTGACGCCGCGCCGCTTCGGAAACGTGTCGAAGCGCCCTTGCAGATGGATGCTCTCGGTCGGGCACGAGATGAAGTTCAGTCCCGCCCGCTTCAGCAGCCGGAACAGCTTCGAGCAGTACGCGTTGTCGTACGAACCCATCGCGGTCGTGTGGCTCGCGGTGACGCGCGCCCCCATGCCGCGCACGCGCGCCTCTTCCGCGAGCACTTCGAGAAAGCGCGAATGCGGATCGTCGGTCTCGTCGCAGTGCACGTCGACGAGGCAGCCCGTGCGTTCCGCGAGATCCATCAGGAAGCGGATCGAGCTGACGCCCTGCTCCCGTGTGTTCTCGAAATGCGGAATCCCGCCGACGACGTCCGCGCCGAGTTCGATCGCCTGCTCCATCAACGCGCGGCCGCCGTCGAACGATTCGATGCCCTCCTGCGGGAACGCGACGATCTGCAGGTCGATCAGCCCGCGCGCCTCGTCCTTCACTTCGAGCATCGCCTTCAGCGCGGCCAACGTCGGATCGGTCACGTCGACGTGCGTGCGCACGTGCTGGATCCCGTGGTCGCGCAGCATGCCGATCGCCGCATGCGCGCGTGCTTTCGTGTCCTCGTGCGTGATCGTCGCCTTGCGCTCGGCCCAGCGCTCGATGCCCTCGAACAGCGTGCCGCTCATGTTCCACGCGGGTTCGCCGGCCGTCAGCACCGCATCGAGGTGGATATGCGGTTCGACGAGCGGCGCAATCGCGAGCCGGCCGCCGCCATCGATATGGTCGGGGTTCGTCGACGCGATCGGTGCGGTTTGCGCATCGATCCGCGCGATCTTGCCGGCATCGACGCCGATCGTGAACAGGCCGTCGCGGCCGCGCAGGCGTACGTTGAACAGGTTCATGGGGGCCTCTTGTCGTATGCATTGACACGGCCGCGCGATCCGAGTCGGCGGCCGTGTGGTCCGGGCAACCAGTATGGAGGAAAAGCAGCGATGCGCGCACGTACCGTGCATGTTGCATCGACACGACAGCCGGGCCGGGCCGGACAGCAGCCGCGGGCCTGCCGTCGCGCAAGAACCGCCGGCCGGCGCGGGCGCATCGCGTCGTGTCGGTTTTGTGAACGACTCTTGCAGGATCCGGAACAGTGCGCTCGCGGCCGCCCGGCCCTTGCGCGCGCCGCGCATTCCTATACTTGCGCCGAACTTTGGTTTCCCGTCCCACACGCAGGAGCTTCACCTTGAAAAAAACCCTGATCGCCGGCGCGTGCGCCGCCGCCCTGTTCGCGCCGCTCGCCCACGCGCAAAGCTCGGTCACGCTGTACGGCCTGATCGACGCCGGCATCGCCTATACCAACAACGTGAACGGTGCGTCGCAGTGGCGCATGGCGACCGGCACGATCAACGGCAGCCGCTTCGGCCTGCGCGGCACCGAGGATCTCGGCGGCGGCCTGAAGGCGCTGTTCGTGCTCGAGAACGGCTTCAACGCGAACAACGGCGGGCTCGGCCAGGACGGCAAGCTGTTCGGCCGGCACGCATATGTCGGCCTCAGCCAGGCCGGCTACGGCACGCTGACGCTCGGCCGCCAGTACGACACGATGGTCGACTTCGTCGCGCCGCTGTCCGCGACGTCCGGCGATTTCGGCGATACGGGCTTCGCGCATCCGTTCGACAACGACAACCTGAACCACTCGCTGCGTATCAACAACGCGGTCAAGTACACGAGCGATACGATCGCGGGCTTCAAGGTCGGCGCGCTGTACGCGTTCTCCAACTCGGCGAACTTCAGCGCGAACCGCGCGTACAGCGTGGCCGCGAGCTACACGAACGGCCCGCTGAAGCTGGCCGGCGCGTACCTGCAGATGAACGGCACGAAGGGCTCGACGAGCGCGAGCCCAGGCGCGACCGATTCGGCCGAAGCGAAAAGCCTGAACCAGGGCGGCTGGTCGATCGGCTCGGACCGCATGCGCAGCTACGGCGGCGGCGTCAGCTACGTGTTCGGCCCGGCGACCGTCGGCTTCGTCTACACGCGCTCGCAGTACGACAACACGGGCGCGTTCGGCTCCAGCGGCCAGATCGCGTTCAACAACTACGACGTGAACGTGCGCTATGCGGTGACGCCGGCCATCAGCGTCGGCGCGGCCTATGTGTACACGGACGCCAGCGTGTCGAATCCCGACAGCAAGCACGGCAGCGATCCGAAGTGGCATCAGGCCAACCTGCAGGCCGTGTACAAGCTGTCGCGCCGTACCGACCTGTACGCGGAAGCGATGTTCCAGCATGCGTCGGGCCGCGGCTACCAGGCGTTCATCAACACGTCGGGCGGCGCATCGAGCACGGCGAACCAGGTGGTCGGCACGATCGGCATGCGCACGCGGTTCTGACCGGCATCGCGCGACGTCGTCCGCCTGCAGGAGCCGTGTGCACACACGGGTTCAGTAGCCGCGGGCGACGCCGCCAATGTTGTTCCTTCTGGAACGCAGCCCTCCTGGAATCGGGGTGTTTGCACGCGGACTCGCTCCGTAGACTGACGTCCAAGGTCGGCGCCGCGCGCAGCGTGTCGATCCGGCCACCCACCCCTTATTCAGGAGAACCTCGTGAAATCGCTCGTCGTTACCGCCGCCGCTGCCGTCCTGCTTGTCGCACCGGCCCTGTCGTTCGCCCAGCAGGCGAAGTCACCCGTCACGCGCGCGCAGGTGCTGCAGGAGCTGATCGACCTCGAATCGGTCGGCTACAACCCGGCGCGCGGGGAAATCGGCAACTATCCGGACGACATTCTCGCGGCGCAGGAACGACTGCAGGCGAAGCGTCTCGCCGAACGGAAAGCGGCGCGGGCCGCCTACGGCCCGACCGGCGAGCCGGCAACCGAATCGGGCGCGGCGGCCAAGCCCGCGCTGTGACGGCGCGCGTCGCTCGCATCCAGCATGGATGGCGAGCGACGCGGTTCCGGCATGGGCATGAAGCAACCCGCCGCGCGCCGATGCGCGCGCGGGGTCCAGGCGGCTTGCGCTCAGGCGGCCTGCGGTTCGCGATCGATCGCGTTCAGCATCTCGACGTCGCGCGCGATCATCGTCGGCACCTGTGCACGCAGCATCTCGACCCAGGTCCGCACCTTCGCATCGACGAAGCGGCGTGACGGGTACAGCGCATACACGTTCATCTTCTGCAGGATATGCGCGGGCAGCACGCGGACGAGCGAGCCGTCGCGCAGCGCGTCGATCGCCGAATACAGCGGCAGCATGCCGATCCCGATGCCGTCGCGGATCGCAAGCGCGAGCGATTCGGCGGTATTGGTCTGCACGGGCCCGGCGACATGAATCTGCTCGACGCCTTCGGGTCCTTCGAGCACCCATTCGTGCGTCGGAAACGCCGGCGTACACAGCGTCAGGCACGCATGCGCGGCGAGATCCTGCGGGCGGGCCGGCACGCCGTGCCGTTTCACGTAGTCGGGCGATGCGCACAGAATGCTGAACGTCGAGCCGAGCAGGTGCGACACGAGTTCCGAATCGGGCAGCGACGACGCGGTGACGACGGCCGTGTCGCTCGTGCCGTCGAACAGGTCGGGCATGCGCTGCGACAGCGACAGTTCGATCGACACGTCCGGGAATTGCGCGTGATAGCGCGTCAGCGTGGGCAATACATAGTGATGACCGACGCTCGCGAAGCTGTGCATGCGCAGCACGCCGGCCGGGCGCTCGTGCGCGCAGCTCGCCTCTTCTTCCGCGCGGTCGACGTCGGCGAGGATCTGGCGGCAGCGCCGCAGATAGCTTTCGCCGGCCGACGTGAGCGCGAGACGGCGCGTCGAGCGATTCATCAGACGGGTGCGCAAACGCGCCTCGAGCTCCGACACCGCACGCGACATCGCGCCCGTCGTCGAATTCAGCGATTGCGCGGCGGCGGTGAAGCTGCCCGTCTCGACGACGCGCGTAAACACCCGCATGTTTTGTAGGGTATCCATTCCTGTGAGCGACCTGTAGCGGAGCCGCCATTTTCCTCCACTGGATGCGACAGATTGTTACTCCCGCTGCAACTATCGTTTCCCGGCAACTGCGTTAATGCACAGGCGCCGCGCTCCTACAATCGGCGCCTCACCAGTCGAACGGACCCGTTCGGACGCGCCGCGGCACCTCGCGCGGGCGGCCTTGGGCCCCTTTTCATGAAGCCACCACCTGCGATCGCGCGACCTTCCATCGAACCGGCACGATGGAGGCGATGGCTCGATCCGCTCGGCAACGCGGCGCGCGACTGGGCCGTGACCGACGGGCTGATCTGGCTGCACCTCGCGAAAACCGTGCTCGCGGCGCTGCTGGCGATGGGCATCGCGATGCGTCTCGAGATGTCGCAGCCGCGCACCGCGATGACCACCGTGTTCGTGCTGATGCAGCCGCTGTCCGGGATGGTGTTCGCGAAGAGCTTCTACCGCGTGCTCGGCACGGCGGCAGGCCTCGTCGGCGCGCTCGCGCTCGGCGGGCTGTTCGCGCAGCAGCCCGAGCTGTACATGGCCGGCATCACGCTGTGGATCGGCGGCTGCATCGCGCTCGCGGTGCGCAACCGCCACTTTCGCTGGTACGGCTTCGTGCTCGCCGGCTACACGGCCGCGCTGATCGGCCTGCCGGCCGTGATGACGCCGCAGACGCTGTTCCAGTCCGCGCTCACGCGCGCCGCGGAAGTCGCGCTCGGCATCGCGTGCTCGGGCGCGGTCAGCGCGCTGATCCTGCCGTTGAGTTCCGCGAAGGCGCTGATGCGCTCGTTGAGCGCGCGCCACGCGACGTTCGCGGCGTTCACGGCCGGCGCGCTGTCGGGCGACGTCGCGCGCGGCGATTTCGAGCGGCGCTTCGCCGATTTCGTCGACGACATCGTCGGCTTCGAAGCGAACCGTGCATTCGCGTCGTTCGAGGATCCGCACATTCGCGCGCGCAGCCGCCGGCTCGCGCGGCTGAACAGCGAGTTCATGAACGCATGTACGCGGCTGCATGCGCTGCACCAACTCGTCAAGCGGCTGCGTGCGAATCGGTCGGACGCGGTGCTCGACGCGCTGGCGCCGCACGTCGACGCGCTCGCACTGCGCTTCGCCGCATTGCGCGACGAACGCCAGCGCGGCATCGCGCCGGCCACCGGCGCGCTGCTCGAACTGCGCCGCTTCCACGGTGCATTGCCGAAGGCCGCGCGCGCATCGCGGCGAGCCATCGAGGACCATGCGGCCGGCGGCCTGCTCGACTTCGATACCGCGATCGAACTGCTGTACCGGTTCATCGGCGAATATCTCGGCTACGTCGACACCTATGCGTCGCTCGACCAGGACGATCACGCGTTCGAGCGCTCGGTCACGCATTACGCGGTGAAAACCAATGCGTTCTTCGTCGGTTTCGCGTTCCTGCGCACGGTGGTTGCCGTCGGCGCGATGAGCGCGTTCTGGATCGCGTCCGAATGGCCGAGCGGCTCGCTCGCGGTGATCGCCACCGCGATCGCGTGCGCGCTCAGCTCGACGTCGCCGCGCGCGCCGAAGTTCGTCGCGCAGATGGGCGTCGGCGCGGCGTTCGCGACCGCCGTCGGCTACCTGTTCCTCTGCTACGTCTATCCGAACATCGACGGCTTTCCGCTGCTGTGCGCGGCGCTCGCGCCGGTGCTCGGCCTCGGCGCGTTTCTCGCGATGCGGCCGGGCCTGTCCGGCTACGGGATCGGCTTCGCGGTGTTCTTCTGCCTGCTCGCGGGCCCCGACAACACCATCGCGTATACGCCCGAAGTGCTGATCAACAACGGGCTGGCGGTCGTCGTCGCGATGCTGGCGTGCTCGCTCGTGTTCGCCGTCGTGTTCCCGACGCACATGCCCTGGCTCACCGGCCGGATCGCGCACGACTTGCGCCGCCAGGTGACGCTTGCGTGCGAAGGCGCGCCGGACGGCCTCGCGCAGCGCTTCCAGTCGAGCACGCACGACCTGATGGCGCAACTGCGTACGCTGCTGGTGCGCCGCACGCGGCAGCATCGCGATGCACTGCGCTGGATGCTGTCGACGCTCGAGATCGGCCACGCGGTCATCGACCTGCGCGACGAGCTGCACATGTTCTGCGCGGCGAGACCGCCGCAGACGCTGCGCTGGACCGGTTCGATCGAGGCGGTGCTGCTCGAACTGCCACGCTTCTTCGACGATCCGACGCCCGCCCGCCATGCGCGCACGCTGAAATCCGTGAATCTCGCGATCCGCGCGGCGCAGCACGCGCTGCAGGCGTGGTACGCGGTGCCCGACGCGCGTCGCAACATGCAGCGGATCGTCGGCTGCCTGCACTTCATGCGCAGCGCGCTGCTCGACAAGGACGCGCCGTTCAACCGGCACCGCCATTGAAGATCGATGCGGGCGCAACGGGATCCTTGTTCCGGATGGAAATAAGCTCTACAGGCGCGGTGATTAATCTTTAAGCAGTGCGAGCCTATAGTTTCCTCACTGCCAGCGAGACTGGCACTCACCCAGGAGAAACAAAATGAAGCCGCTGCACCTCGCCCTCGTTGCCCTGTCGCTCACCGCTGCCGTCGCTCACGCGCAGCCGGCGCCGGCAGACGCCGCACCGCAACAGGCGAACCGCGCCGAGGCGATCCAGGCCGCCGGCCGCGTCGATCGTGCGCAATCGAAGCAGGAAGACCCGAACGCGTGCGTCGGCCCCGTCAGCTTCTGCAACATCTACTTCGGCAGCTGAGCATGACGCCGCGTCGTCACGGCCAGGCCCGCATCGCCCGCACCGCATGCATGACGTGCGCGGACGGACGGCGGTCCGGCCGATCGCGGCCCGGCCGATCGCGGCCCGGCCGATCGCCGCATCGCCGTCCTACACCACGCCGCTTCGATTGAAGCGGCGCGTGCCGTTTCAGGCGCCGCGCCCCAGCCGCCAGCCTACTTCGCGTAACGCATCCAGCAAGCGCGCCGGCCCGAGCCCTTCGACCCGCACCCCGCGCGACGCGACGTCGCCGCCCGCAACCAGCGCATTCACGATCGCTTCCTCCACCGCTTCCGCCGCCGCGACGAACAGCGCGGAGATATGGTCGTTGTTGACCATCCGCACGTCGGTGGTCGGCGTGCCCTTGCTGCCGTAGTTCACCGCCGGCAAGCCGGCGTTGCCGGTCGCGAACGCGAGGAAGATGTCGCCGCTCGAATCCTCGGTGCCGCCGCCGACGCGGGCGAGCCCGACACTCGCGCGCTGCGCGAGACGCGTGCATTGATGCGGCAGCAACGGTGCGTCGGTCGCGATCGTGACGACGATCGAACCCATGCCGGCCTCGCCTTTCGCGTCGGCTTCGCGAAACGGCGAATGCACGTGCCGCAGCACTTCGCCGACCGGGTAGCCGGCCACGCGCAGCATCTCGCGCACGCCGTAGTTCGCCTGCACGAGCGCGCCGACGGTCCAGCCGCCCGCATCGCTCGCCAGCACGCGGGACGCGGTGCCGATGCCGCCCTTGAACTCGTGGCAGATCATGCCCGTGCCGCCGCCCACGCCGCCTTCGGCGACCGGCCCCGACTGCGCGGCTGCCAGCGCGCGCTGCACGTGCGCGGCGTTCACGTGCTGCCCCCAGATGTCGTTCAGCAGTCCGTCGTAGGTCTCCATCACGACCGGCATGCACCAGTACACGCGGCCGGCCGCCGCTTCGCGTTCGTTCGCGACCAGCGCGTCGCGCACCGCGCCGACGCTGTGCGTGTTCGTATAGGCGATCGGCGTGGTCAGCAGGCCGGCTTCGCGAATCCATTCGAGCCCGGTCGCGTCGCCGTTGCCGTTCAGCACGTGCACGCCCGCGAAGCACGGCGAATCGTGCGCGGCACCCGCGCGCGGCTCGATGACGGTGACGCCGGTGCGGATCGATGCGTCGCCGTTCTCGACGTTCAGCGTGCAATGTCCGACCCGCACGCCCGGCACGTCCGTGATCGCGTTGAAGCGGCCCGGCGTGCCGAGTCCGATGCGGATGCCGAGATCCCTCGTGCGCATGATGCAATTCCTCCTGTCTTTCGATGATTCGGTGTAGCGGTGATGCACGGAGTCGAGCCGATGCTCAGAGCGCGCGGAATGCCGTGCTGTGGCGCGCCCATACGACGTACATCACGAGCGCCGCGACCAGCAGCCCCGCGATGATGATCAGGTCGGTCGGCTTCGTCGCCGTCGCCAGCGTCGTGTAAAGCGTATACGCGGCGCCCGCCACCGCGACGAGCGGCGTCACGGGCCACAGCGGCATCCGGTAATGATGCTCGACGTCGCGGCGCACGAACCGGCTCGCGAGCGCGGCCAGCCCCACGACGAGGTAGATCAGCAGCAACAGGTCGACCGTGAATGCGGTCAGTTCATCGAGGCTCGACACGAACACGAGCCCGGCCGACGGTATCGCGAGCGCGATCGTCGCGAGCCACGGCGATTCGAGGCGCGGATGGATCGTCGAGAACGCGCGGTTGCAGGTGCGCGACCACAGCGCATGCCGGCCGCTGCTGTACAGCAGGCGGCCCATCGCGATCACGATCGCGATGATCGCGTTGAACACCGACAGGAAGATCCCGCCGCTGACCACGCGCGACACGGCCGGATTGCTCAGCGAGCGCACGACATAGCCGATCGGATCGGCGCTCTTCGTCAGTTCCGTCAGCGAAGGCGCGCCGAGCACGATCGCGGTGAGCGGCACCAGTTCGACGACGAGGATCACGAGCAGCGAATAGATCACCGCCTTCGCGACGTTGCGGTTGCCGCCGCGCAAGTCCTCCGCGAGATAGGCGGCCGAGCCGAAACCGTTGTAGCAGAAGATCGCGGTGCCGATCGCGGGCACGATGGCCGCGAGCGTGGCCGGCACGAGCGCATTGCCGCTCGCGACGACCGGTGCGATCAGGACGTCGGCGCCGCGATGCGGCGACCCGAAGCCGAGCCCGGCGATCAGCATCAGCACGCCGATTTCGACGACCAGGAACGCGCCGGTGATCCATGCATTCGTCTGGATGTTCAGCATGCCGAGCAGATAGCTGAGCAGCACGATCGTCAGCGCGACCGACTGATTGCCGAAGTGCGTGCCGAGCGCGCTGTTCAGGTACGGCGCGGCGCCGCTCGCGAGCACGGCCGGGATGAACACGCTGACGGACAGCACCGTGATGAAGGTCAGGTAGCCGGGCAGCGTGCCGAACACGCGCTTGGCCATCACGTATTCGCCGCCCGCGCTGCGGTGCGCGGCGCTGAGTTCCGCATAGCAGAGCGCGAATGCCAGCGCGAGCACGCCGCCGAGCACGAACGACAGCACCGCGCCGCTGCCGGCCTGCTGGATCGCGAACGGCGCGATCACGAAGATCGAGCTGGCCGGGGTCACGCCCGATACGGTGATCATCACAGCGTCGCGCACGCTGAGCGTCTGCGACAGCGCGCGCGGCGCGTCTTCCGTTGCAGAGGCCGCTTGCAGCGTACCCGTCGATTCCGACATCATCGCCATTTCGTGCTCCTTTGTTCCTTTGCCGCCTTTTTTTGAACACCCATACTCGGGCCCGATTGATTGCGTGGCAGTCTAGGAAGCCAATTTCAGGACCGCTATTCCCCCTTCGTGTTACGCCCT
Organism: Burkholderia sp. AcTa6-5; assembly: GCF_017815075.1. NCBI lineage: Bacteria > Pseudomonadati > Pseudomonadota > Betaproteobacteria > Burkholderiales > Burkholderiaceae > Burkholderia > Burkholderia sp. AcTa6-5. The sequence continues at coordinate 405,822 of NZ_JAGIQE010000001.1, forward strand.
TCCGGTGGTGGTATGGATCGTCTCTTTTCCGAAATCGCGATGCACCAGGCGCTCGGCCGCGCAATCGATCATCTCGGCCAGCCGCGCTTCTGGCGGTTCCTCGTGCTGCTGCTCAACGAAATGGCGCCGTTCGACAACGCGCTCGCGACCGCGATCGGCCGCGACGGCGTGCCGCTCGTGCTCGACGAATACGACACGGGCGGCGCCGACACCGCGTCGCCGGTGCCGCTTTACCTGAACGGGTTATATCTGCTCGATCCGTTCCTGCAGGCCGCGCACGACGGGCTCGCCGACGGCTGCTACCGGCTCGAGGAAGTCGCACCCGACCTGTTCCGGCAGAGCGAATATTTCCTGAGCTATTTCCGCGACGCGGTCGGCGACGACGAGATCCAGATTCTCGTGCGACCGAACGCCGACACGCTGCTGTCGCTGTCGCTTGGTGCGTCGACGCGCTTCGACGTCGAGCCGCTCGGCAAGCTGACGGCCGCGATGCCGTGGGTGCTCGCGGTCATCCGGCAGCATTGGCGGCTGGTGGGCGATGCCGCGCGCGCCACGCCCGACGCGGACCTCGGTGCGCGCGTCGAGCAGGCGCTCGCGCGCTTCGGCGCGGGCGTGCTGACCGATCGCGAGATGGCGATCGCAAGAATGGTGCTGCGCGGCAATTCGTCGAAGGCGATCGCGGAGCGGCTCGCGATTTCACCGGAGACGGTGAAGGTGCATCGGCGGCACCTTTACGCGAAGCTTGGAATCTCGTCGCAGCCTGAGCTGTTTTCGCGGTTCATTCGGGCGCTGGGGGAAGACGATGCAGCCGGTTGAGCGGCGCGCACGCCGTCAACCGGCGACGCCCCGGCGGGCCGCCCTGCGCGGGCGCCTCGCGACGGCGAAACGTCAGCTTCGCGCCGCGCGATTGCATTCACCTGCCCGATTCGACGAACCCGCCATCGGGCGCCGGGTGCGGCACATACCAGCCGAAATACACCTCGGCCTCGACAAGCCGGCCATCGCGCACGCGCAACCGTTCGGCATTGCGGAACCGCCTGTCGGCGGTCGTCACGGCTTCGTACACGACGTACACGTATTCGCCGTGCACAGCGACGTCGACGAACTCGAAAGCGGCGAGTATCGCGCTGTTCGGCCAGCAACGTGCGAGATACGCATCGCGATCGAGCCGGTTGTCGAGCGGGCTCGTGAAATGGAAATCCGGCGCGATCAGCGCTTCGATCGCGTCGCGGTCCTTGTCGACATACGCGCGATAGCTGGCGCGCGCAACATCGCCTGGATCCTGAAGCATCGTCGTCCCTCCCGGAAGGATCGGCGCGAGCCCGGCTCGCGCTGACGAAGATATTCCGGCGGAATGCGCGCGATGTCATCCAAGCAAACCCGTATCGGGGTCGTTGCCGCCGCAACGCACCCCCGGCGCGGGCTCGGGGACGGATGCCGAATACCCGGGCACGACGACGATCGTCGCGCCGTTGCGCGCCGCGTGCGTGCCGCCGATATGCCCCCCGATCTTCTCGCAGCACCGCCAAAAACCGCCTATCGTGAATAAGGCGCTCCGTTCGCCGCCATTCGCCCCGCCGCGGCTCGCGCGGGCCGGCAGCGACGGCGCCGTGCTCCGGCACCATTCATCGCGATTCCGGCGCACGCTCGCCCGTGCACGCAATCGCGGCCGCCCACCGGATTATCAGGAGGCACTCATGAAAGCCGCGCTGCTCGTCAGCTCCGCCCTGCTCGCCATTGCGTCAGCTTCGGCCACGGCCCAGGGTTCCATCACGAAGGAAGAAAACGGCGCACTCGTCGCCGCGAACGGGATGACCGTCTACTCGTTCGACAAGGACAAGCCCAACGCCGGCACCAGCGCCTGTTCGGGCCCATGCGAAACCCTCTGGCCGCCATACAAGGCCAGCGCGACCGACGTACCGGTCGGCCCCTACACGATCGTCAAGCGCGACGACGGCAGCCCGCAATGGGCATACAAGGGCAAGCCGCTGTACTTCTACTCGAAGGACATGAAACAGGGCGAACGCAACGGCGACAACTTCAAGAACGTGTGGCACGTGGTCGCGCCTTGAGCCGGCTTGCGCCGCGTTCCGCGCGTTTCGCCGGGACGTGAAAAAGCCCGCCGCCGATCGTCGATCGGGGCGGGCTTTTGCGGCTTTGCACGTCGCGCCGGCTGCATGCGGCCGGCGCGCGCGTCAACTCAGCGGTTCGACGGGAAGCTGAACACGGTCCCTTCGCGCACGCCGGCCGACGGCCAGCGCTGCGTGATCGTCTTGCGCTTCGTGTAGAACCGCACCGCATCCGGACCGTACGCGTGCAGATCGCCGAACAGCGAACGCTTCCAGCCGCCGAACGAGTGATACGCGACCGGCACCGGCAGCGGCACGTTGATGCCGACCATGCCGATCTGGATGTTGTCGCTGAAGTAGCGCGCGGCCTCGCCGTCGCGCGTGAACAGGCACGTGCCGTTGCCATATTCGTGCGCGTCGATCAGCGCCATCGCGTCGTCGAGCGACTTCGCGCGGATCACGCCGAGCACCGGCCCGAAGATCTCGTGCTGATAGATCGGCATGCCGGGTTTCACGTTGTCGAACAGGCACGGGCCGAGGTAGTAGCCGCCGTCGTGGCCGTCGACCTTCACGCCGCGGCCGTCGACGACGAGCGTCGCGCCCGCTGCCACGCCCGCTTCGACGAAACCCGTCACCTTCTCGAAATGCTGCTGCGTGACGAGCGGGCCCATGTCGACGCCTGCGCCGTTGCCCGGGCCGACCTTCATCTTCTCGATCTCGGCCTTCAGCCCCGCGACGACCTGGTCGCCCGTTTCGTCGCCGATCGCGACGACGAGCGGAATCGCCATGCAGCGCTCGCCGCACGAGCCGTACGCGGCGCCCATCAGCGCGTTCACCGCGTTGGGGATATCGGCATCCGGCATCACGACCGCGAAGTTCTTCGCGCCGCCGAGCGCCTGCACGCGCTTGCCGTGCGCGCAGCCGGTCGAATAGATGGTTTCGGCGATCGGCGTCGAGCCGACGAAGCTCACGGCCTTCACGCGCGGATCGGTCAGGATCGTGTCGACCGCTTCCTTGTCGCCGTTCACGACGTTCAGCACGCCCGGCGGCAGGCCGGCTTCGAGTGCGAGCTCGGCCATGCGCAGCGTCGACGACGGCGTACGCTCGGACGGCTTCAGCACGAACGTGTTGCCGCACGCGACGGCCATCGGCCACATCCACAGCGGCACCATCACGGGGAAGTTGAACGGCGTGATGCCGGCGGCCACGCCGAGCGCCTGGAACTCGCTCCACGAATCGATCGCGGGGCCGACGTTCTTGCTGTGCTCGCCCTTCAGCAGTTCGGGCACATAGGACGCGTATTCGACGTTCTCGATCCCGCGCTGCAGTTCGCCCATCGCGTCGGCGAGCACCTTGCCGTGCTCGGCCGTGATCAGCGCGCACAGCTCTTCCGCGTGCTCCTCGAGCAGCGTCTTGAAGCGGCTCATCACGCGGGCGCGCTTCAGCGGCGGCGTGTTGCGCCATGCCGGGAACGCGGCCTGCGCGGACGCGATCGCGGCTTCGACGGTCAGCTTGTCGGCGAGCGCGACGCTCTTGTGCGATTCGCCGGTGGCCGGGTCGAACACCGGCTGGACCCGGCTGCCGCCGTCGACGCGCTTGCCGTCGATCAGGTGGCCGACGGTGGAGGTCACATTGCTGTCGTGTTTCATGTGTCTGGCTCTTTGGTGGATTCGGTTGTCGCTACGAGCGAGCCGTGGCTCAGTCCACTTCGTTCAGTGCGTCGGACAGCGCGTTCACGAGATTGTCGATCTCGCGCTTCTCGGCGATGAACGGCGGCGCGAGCTGGATCGTGTCGCCGCCGTAGCGCACGTAGAAGCCCTTCGCCCAGCAGCGCATCGCGATCTCGTACGGGCGCCGTGCCGGTTCGCCGGGCAGCGCGGCGATCGTCAGGCCGGCGGCCAGCCCGTAGTTGCGGATGTCCGTGATATGACGCTGGCCCTTCAGCCCGTGCACGGCCGCCTCGAAATGCGGCGCGAGATCGCGCACGCGGGCCACCGCGTCTTCCTTCACCAGCAGGTCGAGCGCCGCGACGCCGGCCGCGCACGCGACCGGGTGCGCCGAATACGTGTAGCCGTGCGGGAATTCGAGCATGTACTCGGGACCGCCCGCGGCCATGAACGTGTCGTAGATTTCCTTCGTCGCGATCACGCCGCCGAGCGGCTGCACGCCGTTCGTCACCTGCTTCGCGAAGTTCATGATGTCCGGCACCACGCCGAAGGCATCGGCGCCCGTCATCGCGCCTGCCCGGCCGAAGCCCGTGATGACCTCGTCGAAGATCAGCAGGATGTCGTGCGCGGTACAGATGTCGCGCAGGCGCTTCAGATAGCCCTTCGGCGGCACGACCACGCCCGCCGAACCGGAGAACGGTTCGACGATCACGGCCGCGATGTTCGACGCGTCGTGCAGCGCGATCAACTCGAGCAGGCGGTCGGCCAACTCGGCGCCGTGTTCGGGCATCCCGCGCGAGAACTTGTTCTCGGCCAGTTGCGTATGCGGCAGGAAATCGGCGTCGAGGCCCTGGCCGAACAGCTTGCGGTTCGGCCCGATCCCGCCGACCGAGATACCGCCGAAGTTCACGCCGTGATAACCCTTCTCGCGGCCGATCAGGCGCGTCTTCGTGCCCTTGCCCTTCGCGCGCCAGTACGCACGGGCCAGCTTCAGCGACGTGTCGGCCGCTTCCGAGCCCGACCCCGTGAAGAACACGTAGTCGAGGCCGGCCGGCGTCAGTTCCTTGATCTTGTTGGCGAGCTCGAACGATTTCGGATGGCCGAACTGGAAGGCCGGCGCGTAGTCGAGCTGCGCGACCTGGCGGCTCACCGCTTCGACGATTTCCGTGCGGCCGTGACCGAGGCCCGTGCACCAGAGGCCCGACAGGCCGTCGAAGATCTTGCGGCCTTCGCCGTCGGTGTAATACGCACCCTTGCCCGATACGATCAGCCGCGGATCGGCCTTGAACTGGCGGTTGGCGGTGAACGGCATCCAGTGCGCGTCGAGCCAGGCGGCGTCGGTGCGGAGGTTCGTGTCGTCGTGCTGCGCGGTGGTGATGTCGGTCATGTCGGTCGGCGCGGCGCGCCCCTCCTTCTCGTATTGATATTGCGCATTGTCGGGACGCCAATTAGTCTTTTGAATATCGCAATATCAATGTTCACTTGCGCAACTATGCAAGCAAAGAAACCGAAGAGCCGCGCGTTGCTCGGGCAGCTCAGCGACATGGATCTCCGCCTGCTGCGGGTCTTCAAGGGCGTCGTGCAGTGCGGCGGGATGGCGGCGGCCGAACTGGAACTGAATATCGGCATCTCGACGATCAGCCGGCACGTGAAGGATCTCGAAACGCGGCTCGGCCTCGTGCTGTGCCGGCGCGGCCGCGCGGGCTTCACGCTGACGCCCGAGGGGCAGACGGTGTACGAGGAAACGCTGCGGCTGCTCGCGTCGATGGAGGCATTTCGCAGCAGAATCGACGGGATTCACGACAAGATGGGCGGAGAACTGCACATCGCGGTGTTCGACAAGACGGCGACCAACCCGCATGCGCGCCTGGGCGACGCGATCCGCCAGTTCGCGGACGAGGCGCCCGACGTCGCGCTGAACCTGCACGTCGCGTCGATCAACGAGGTCGAACGCGGGGTGATCGACGGCAGCTACCACGTCGGGATCATTCCCGCGCACCGCAACTCCGGCAGCCTCGTGTATTCGGCGCTGTTCGACGAACGGATGCTGCTGTACTGCGGCCGCCAGCATCCGCTGTTCGACGCGCCGCACGGCAAGCTCACGTGGACGACGATCCGCCACCACGCGTTCGCGGGGCTCGGTTTCCATTCGCCGAACATGGAGCTGAGCCATCGCGCGAAGCTCACGCGCAGCGCGACCGCGTCGGACCAGGAATCGATTGCAACGCTGATCCTGTCGGGCCGCTATCTGGGCTTCCTGCCCGATCACTACGCGGAAAGTTTCGACAACAAGGGGCTGATGCAGCCGATCGCGCCGCACCGGTTCAATTACCGGTGCCGGTTCGTGAGCCTGCTGCGGCGCTCGCCGCGGCCGTCGCGGGCGGCGCTGCTGTTCCAGACGTGCCTCGAAGCCGCGCATGCGGCGGTGTTGCCGGCGGCGTAGCGGCGGCTTCGGCTTCGTTCAGGCCCCATCGTCGGCCGCGCGCGGCTGCGCGCGCTCGCGCGTGACGAAATGGGTCGCGACGAGCGCCGCGGCAAAGCCCGACGCCGCACCGAGGCCGAGCGCCCAACGCGGGCCGAGATGGTTCGCGACCCAGCCGGCCACCGGCGCGCCGATCGGCGTGCCGCCCAATGCGACCGCGAGGCGCAGCGCCATCACGCGGCCGCGCATCGCCGGCTCGGTGGAGAGCTGCATCAGGCTGTTCGTGGAATTCATGAAGGTGATCGCGGCGATGCCGGTCAGCACCAGTGCGGCCGCGAACGACCAGTAGCCGGGCGCCAGCGCGGCGAACGTGCAGCCGAGCCCGAACAGCGCCGCGCCGATCCACAGATGACGAAACCGCGGCTGCTCGCGGCGCGCGGCGAGCAGCGCGCCCGAGATCGTGCCGACCGCCATCATCGACGACAGGAAGCCGAACCCGCGCGCATCGACGTGAAACACGCTGGCGGCCATCGTCGAAATGAACAGCGGGAAATTGAGCCCGAACGTGCCGATCAGGAACAGCATCACGAGGATCGCCGTCAGGTCCGGGCGATGCCATACGTAGCGGAACCCGTCGAGCAGACTGCCGCGCGAGCGGCCTGCCCGCACGTTCGCGCGCAATTCGTCTTCCCGAAGCCGCGACAGCGACGCCAGCACCGCAAAGAAGCTGAGCCCGTTCGCGAGAAACGCCCAGCCGGTGCCGACCGATGCGATCAGGAAGCCGGCCGCCGCCGGGCCGACCATCCGCGCGGCGTTGAACGACGTCGAATTGAGCGCGACCGCGTTCGCGAGTTCGCGGTCGCCGACCAGTTCCGCAACGAAGGTCTGCCGCACCGGCGCGTCGAACGCCGACGCGCAGCCGAACAGGAACGCGAACACGTAAACGTGCTCGAGCCGCACGGCGCCGGTGACCGTCAGCACGCCGAGCACGAGCGCCAGCGCGCCCATCAGCGCCTGCGTCGCCATCAGCAGCTTGCGCTGGTCGAAGCGGTCGGCCGCGTAGCCGGTCCACGGCAACAGCAGCAGTTGCGGGCCGAACTGCAGCGCCATCACCGTGCCGACCGCCGATGCGTCGTGATGCGTGAGCTGCGTGAGGACGAGCCAGTCCTGCGCGGTGCGCTGGATCCACGTGCCGATGTTCGACACCAGCGAGCCGATCGCCCACACGCGATAGTTGAAGCTGCGAAGCGAGCGGAACACGCCCGCGGCCGGCACGCTCATCGCCGCTCCCGGTCGGACGCGTTGCCGCCGTGCAGTTCGCCGAAATGGCGCGCAAGGAACAGCCCCAGCACGAGGATGCCGAGGCCGAACGCCGCCGCGTCGGCCGTGATCTTCAGGTCGAAATCGCCGGCCCGGCGCACGAGCGCATAAGCCATGACGAGGTTCACGACGCCCCACACCACGTTCACGGTCGACGACGACAGTCCGCGCCCGGGCGGATGTGCGAACGGTGTCTGGAACGGCTCGCCGCGCAGCCCGCTGACGAGATGCGGCGCGGCATTCGCGAGAAACGCGCCGCCGAAGAAGTACGACACGAGATGCAGGAAGTTCATGGGCGAGCCATCCTTTCAGCGAGCGGGTCGATACGGTTTACGAACGCGCCGGGTCCTGGAATTCGGCGAGCCGCTGCAGCAGCTTCACGGCCGCCGCGAGCTCGGCCTGTTCCGCCGCCGACAGTTGCGCGTGCAGCGCGCGGAACAGCCAGTCGTCCTTGGCCGCGCGGTTCGCTTGCAGCACCTTGCGGAAACCGGGCGTGAGCGCGATCAGCGTCTGCCGGCCGTCGGTCGGATCGGGCGCGCCGGCGACCGCGCCGAGCGCCTCCAGCGTCGCGACCGTCACGCGCATCGACTGCGGGCGCACGCTTTCGGCGCGTGCAAGCGCCGATACGGTCGCCGGGCCGTCGCGATCGAGCCGCAGCAATACCGATTTCTGCGACGACGTGAGGTCGTTCGGATGGGTCTGCTCCCGCATCCGCCGCATCAGCTTGCCGACCGAGATGCGGAGGTCGCCGGCGAGACCGGCCAGGGGGAGCGTGTCGGGGAGAGACGATGGCGAGTTCATCAATTCAAGATAACACATCGACAGTCAAACTGTACAGTTTGACTGTATATTTCATCGTGTAAGGAGCCGGCTGTCGCCCCCGTTTTCGGCACGCGGTCGTGTCCCGTTCGGCCGCGCGATCCGCCTCTGCGATAATGCGGGCTTCCCGTTTCCACCCCGCCTTCCGCCATGACGCAGCCGTCCGCCCCGCTCTCCACCGACCTGCCGCCGATCTCGTGCCTGCCCGGCGACGCGCTGCCGTGGCTGCCGATGAGCGCCGACCTGCCGGGGCTCGCGATCAAGTACCTGCACATCAACGCGGCCGAGGACACGCTCACCGCGCTGCTGAAGATGCCGGCCGGCGGCACGCTTCCGCGCCATCGGCACGACGGCGAGGTATTCGTCCATACGCTGCAGGGTGCGTGGCGCTACCGCGAATACGACTGGGTCGCGCACGCCGGTTCGACGGTGCTCGAACCGGCCGGCTCGGTACATACGCCGGAAACGCTCGGCGCGCCGGGCGAGGATGTGATCACGCTGAACGTGATGCGCGGCGACCTCGTGCTGCTCGACGACGACGGCCGCGAAACGGCGCGCGAGAACTGCCGCGTCGCGCTGCTGCGCCAGCGCAAGCATGCGCGTACGGCGCCGGATGCGGCCACGGCGTTCGTTACGCGGTAAGACTCGAGATAGGCGTCGGCGCGATCCGCGCGATGCGGTCGCACCCGGTTGCCAGGATGGCCACCGGCGTACTTCGCACGCGTCGCCGACCGCCCCGCTCGTTATCGAAAACGCCTGAAAAACCGCCGAATATCGTCGGCCAGCAAATCCGGCTCCTCCATCGCCGCGAAATGGCCGCCCCTCGGCATGTCGGTCCACTGCACCACGTCGAATACGCGTTCGAGCCAACTGCGCGGCGGGCGGCTGATTTCCCTCGGGAAGCGCGCGAAACCGACGGGCACCGCCAGGCGTTGCCCGGGGGCAAACCGCATCGGCTGCAGCCGGTTCTCCCAATACATCTGCATCGACGAGCCAATGCAGCCGGTGAACCAGTAGAGCGAGATGCCGGTCAACAGCGTGTCGTACGAAAACCGCCGCGCGACGTCGCCGTCGCAATCGCTCCACGCACGGAATTTCTCGGCGATCCACGCGGCCAGCCCGAGCGGCGAATCGTTGAGCGCGACGGCCAGCGTCCGCGGCTTCGTCATGTGGACGTGCGCGTACCCGCCTTCCAGCGCCGCCCAGTCGCCGCGCTGCTTCAGGAACGCCTGTTCGTCGTCGGTCAGCGGCCGCGCCGCGTCGATCGGCGGTTCGTAGCTGCCGGGCAGATAGTTCAGATGGATGCCGTCGACCACGCCCTCGTGCCGCGCGCCGAGCGCGACCGACACGCCCGCGCCCAGGTCGCCGCCCTGCGCGCCGAAGCGTCGGTAGCCGAGGCCGGCCATCAATTCCGCCCAGCAGTCGGCGACCTGGAGCGCCGATGTACCGGGCACCGCAGGCGCCGGAGAAAACAGGAAGCCTGGTAGCGACGGCGCGACGATGTCGAATGCGTCGTCCGGATCGCCGCCGAACGCGGCCGGATCGCACAGGCGATCGATCAACGCATGGAATTCGAATACGGAACCGGGCCAGCCGTGCGTGACGACGAGCGGATAGGGTTTCGGGCCTGTGCCGCGCCGATGCACGAAGTGCACGCGCCGGCCGCCGACGTCCGCGACGAACTGCGGCAGCCGATTCAGCGCGCGTTCCGCCGCGCGCCAATCGAAGCCGTCGGCCCAGTACGCGGCCAGCTCATGCAGCCACGCGCCGTCTACACCCTGCTGCCACGGCTCGGCAGGCGCCAGGTTCGGCGGGCGGGTGTCGTGCAGACGTCGACGCAGGTCGTCAAGTGCTTGATCGGGTATCGCAATGTCGAACGGCTCGGCGTGCATCGTGTCTCCTCGCGAAACATGTCGACGGGATTCTGCGCGATTTTCCCGACCGGCGCTGGCGGCGTACGGCTGCGCCCGTCAGCCCGCTTCCCGCTCGCCCGCCCGCGCATCGCGCCGCAGCGCCTGCGGCGGCACGCCGAACCCGCGCACGAACGCGTCGCGCATGTGCCGGCGGTCGCGAAAACCGTTCTCCTTCGCGATCACGTCCAGCGGATGGCGGCTCTGTTCGATCATCAGCCGCGCCGATTCGAGCCGCAGCCGCTCGATCGCCTTCGCCGGCGACTGCCCGGTTTCGAGCGTGAACACGCGGCTGAACTGGCGCGGGCTCAGGTGCACGGCCTCGGCCAGCTCCTCGACGGTCAGTGCGCGGCCGAGATTCTGCCGCGCGTAGTTGAGCGCGTTCTGGATCCGGTCGGATTTCGGCGCCAGCTCGAGCATTTCCGAATGCTGCGACTGGCCCCCGGCCCGGCGCTGATGCATCACCAGCTTGTGCGCGACCGAGCGCGCGGCGTCGGCGCCGAGGTCCTTTTCCACCATCGCGAGCGCGAGATCGAGGCCGGCCGTCATCCCGGCCGACGTCCAGATCGGGCCGTCGACGATGAAGATCCGGTCGTCCTCGACGCGAATCTCCGGGTAGTGCCGCTGCATGTCGCGGCCGAACGCCCAGTGCGTGGTCGCGCGGCGCTGCGCGAGCAGCCCGGCCTCGGCCAGCACGAACGCGCCCGTGCAGATGCCGGCGATCCGCCGCGCCTGCCCGTTCGCGCGGCGCAGGTAGGCAACGACGCCGGCCGGCGCCGGCGAGGCGAGCGGATCGTTGACGCCCGCGACGATCCACGTGTCGACGCCGAGCCGCCCGCGCAGCGCGCGCGTGGCGACCGGCAGCCCGAGCGACGAGCGCACGTCGCCGCCGTCGACCGAATAGCTGTCCATCGCGTAGAACGGCGCGTCCATCCCCATGTTCGCGTACTCGAACACCGACTGCGCGGCGAGCGCCATGATCTGGAAGCCGTCGCTGATCAGAAAGCCGATTCGGTGCATCCGCGTTCTCCGGTTTCGTGCCGATTGGCCCCGATGTCCGAAATCATACCCATCTACGTCATTTGTGTCGCCGCGCTTCGAGGCCAGAATGCCTTCACGCCATCCGGCCATTCTCATCAAAACGGAGTACATCATGACGCAAGCACATCGCGGTACCGCTGTCATTACCGGCGCGTCGTCGGGCATCGGCGCCGTCTACGCGGACCGCCTCGCGCGCCGCGGCTACGACCTGATCCTGGTCGCGCGCAACCGCGACCGGCTGAGCGCCCTCGCCGAGCGCATCACGAACGACACGCAGCGCAGCGTCGAGATCGTCGACGCGGACCTCAACGACCGCGCGGCGCTCGCCGCCGTCGAAGCGAAGCTGAAACAGGACGCGAGCATCACGCTGCTCGTGAACAACGCGGGCATCGGCACGCATGCGCCGCTGCTCGACAGCGACGTCGACGCGATGACGCGGATGATCGACCTGAACGTGACCGCGCTCACGCGGCTGACCTATGCGGCCGTGCCCGGCTTCGTCGCGCGCGGCCGCGGCGCGGTGATCAACATTTCGTCGATCGTCGCGATCTCGCCGGAAACGCTGAACGGCGTGTACGGCGGCAGCAAGGCCTTCGTGCTCGCGTTCAGCCAGTCGCTGCATCACGAGCTCGCCGACAAGGGCGTGCAGGTGCAGGCCGTGCTGCCCGGCGCGACGGCCACCGATTTCTGGCAGACGGGCGGCCTGCCGCTGGAGCACCTGCCGAAGGAAATCGTGATGACGGCGCCGGACATGGTCGATGCGGCGCTGGTCGGATTCGATCGCGGCGAGCTCGTGACGATCCCTTCGCTGCATGCGGGTGACGAATGGGACGCGTACGAGGCCGCGCGCCGCACGATGGCGCCGCATTTGTCGGCCGATACGCCGGCCCCGCGCTACACTGCGGCTCGCTAGGTGTCGGCCGGGCCTGCGCCGCGCGGCGTGGCGCGCACGCCAAGCAGCATCGCGACCGCGCACGCGGCCAGCAATCCGGCGATCATCAGCATCGCCGCATCCATGCTGCCGGTGCGCGTGCGGATCACGCCGACGATCCACGGCGTGATCATCCCGCTCGATACGCCGATGCTGCTGATCAGCGCGATCCCGCCCGCTGCGCCGGCCCCCGCGAAATACGCGGACGGCACGGCCCAGAACACCGGATGCGCGGCGAAGATCAGCATCGCCGCGATCGACAGCAACGCCATCATCGCGACGATGCTCGGCAGGTGCAGCGTCAGCAACGCGAGCGCCACCGCGCCGCCGAACGCGCACGCGGCGAAATGCCGGCGGCGTTCGCGCTTGCGGTCCGAGCGCCGCGCGATCGCGATCAGGCCTGCCGCGCCTATCGCGTTCGGCACGATCGACAGCAGGCTGACGTGCACGACGTCGTGAATGCCGAATTCGCGAATCATCAGCGGCATCCAGAACAGCAGCATCAGCAACGCGGTCGTCAGCGAGAAATAGATGAACGCGAACAGGTAGGTACGCGGCTCGGCCAATACCCGCCGCAGCGAAGCAGCCGCGTGCGCGGGCGCACCGGCACGATCGGCGGCCAGGTCGGCCGCGAGCCGTTGCCGGTCGTCGTCGGACAGCCAGCGCGCGTGTTCGGGGCGGTCGCACAGCCAGAACCATGCGATCGCGCCGAGCAGGATCGCGGGCGCGCCCTCGATCGCGAACATCCATTGCCAGCCATGCAGCCCGAGCACGCCAGACATCGCGCGCATCAGCCAGCCCGACAGCAGCCCGCCGATCATGCCGGCCACCGCGACGCCCGCATAGAAGATCGACAGCACCGACGCGCGCCGGCGCGCCGGATACCAGTACGTCAGATAGAACACCACCCCGGGGAAGAAACCGGCTTCGAACAGCCCGAGCAGGAACCGCAGCACGTAGAACTGCTTCGCGCTGTCGACGGTGATCATCGCGACCGACACTGCACCCCACAGGACCATGATCCGCGCGAACGTGCGTCTTGCGCCGAAGCGGCGCAGCAGCGCGTTGCTCGGCACCTCGAACAGCACGTAGCCGACAAAGAACAGTACCGCGCCGAGGCTGTACATCGCATCGGTCAGGCCGAGATCCTGCCGCATCTGCAACTGCGCGAAGCCGATGTTGCTGCGATCGAGAATCGACACGATGTAACAGACGAACAGGAACGGCACGATCCGGATGCCGATGCGGCGGTACAGCGCGTCGTTGCCGGGCGCGGCGGAACCGGACGCAGCCGCGTGCGCGGCGTCCGCTTGCAAGGGGATGGACATCGATCGTCTCCTCGATGGATGCGAATACGGGCCGGGCGGGAACCGCGACGCCAGTCGCCGCCGCCCACCGACGGCGACCGGCCAAAGCCGACGTTCAGCCGCGCCGCACGGATTCTCCCTTCACGCCCACCATCAGCGCCACGCCGCTCGCGACCAGCAGCGCGGCGAGCAGGTACACGGCGAGATCCATGCTGCCCGTGCGCGTGCGGATCATCCCGATCACCCACGGGCTGACGATGCCGCTCGTGATCCCGATGCTGCTGATCAGCGCGATTCCGGCCGCGGCCGCGTTGCCGGACAGGTAGCGGGTCGGCACGGCCCAGAAGATCGGCAGCGCGGCAAAGATCAGCGTCGCCGCGACCGACAGGCACGCGAGCATCGCCGCGAAGCTGTGCAGGTGCAGCGTCAGCGCCGCAAGCGCGAGGCCGCCGCCGATCGTGCAGCATGCGAAGTGCTTGCGCCGCTCGCCGGTGCGGTCCGAGCGGCGCGCGATCAGCACCAGCCCCACCGCGCCCACCGCATTCGGCACGACCGTGTAGAGACTCACGGCCACGACGTCGGTCACGCCGAAGTCGCGGATCATCAGCGGCATCCAGAAGTTGAGCGTCAGCGACGCACAGGTCAGCGAGAAATAGATGAACGCGAACAGGTACACGCGCGGGTTCGCGAGCGCGGCCAGCACGCTGCGCCCGTCGTGCGCGCCGCCGTGTGCGCGGCCTTCGGCGCACAGCGCGGCGACGCGCGCCTTTTCGTCGGCCGTGAGCCAGGTCGCGTCCTGCGGCCGGTCGACCAGCAACGTGAACGCGGCGAACGCGAGCAGGATCGCCGGCGCACCTTCGATCGCGAACATCCACTGCCAGCCGTGCAGGCCGAGCACGCCGCTCATGTCGCGCATGATCCAGCCGGACAGCAGCCCGCCGAGCACGCCGGCCACCGCGACGCCCGCGAAGAACACGGAGATCGCCGCCGCACGCCGGTTCGCGGGGAACCAGTAGGTCAGGTACAGCACGATGCCGGGGAAGAAGCCGGCCTCGAACACGCCGAGCAGGAAGCGCAGCACGTAGAAATGCGACGGCTGCGACACGAACATCATCCCGGTCGACGCGAGGCCCCACAGCAGCATGATTCGCGTGAACGTGCGGCGTGCGCCGAACCGCGCGAGCAGCATGTTGCTCGGCACTTCGCAAAACACGTAGCCGACGTAGAACACCGCGGCGCCGAGGCCGTACATCGCATCGCTGAAGCCGAGATCGTGCTTCATCTGCAACTGCGCGAAGCCGATGTTGATGCGGTCGAGAAACGACACGACGTAGCAGAGGAACAGGAACGGGACGATCCGCCACGCGATCTTGCGGAACAGCAGCGCATCGCCGAATGCGGATGCGGAAGTCGGCGCCGAAGCGCTCGCGTGCGCGAGCGTCGCTTCGGCGGGAAGCGATTGGGGCATGTCTCTCTCCAAACGGGCCGCGCGATGTCGAGCGCGCGGCAGTCTCCGAGGGCGTGCATGCGCCCTGCTTTCTTGTGAGACCGGATACGGCTGCCGGCGCCGCGGCACGATACCGCCGCGAATGCCGCAACCCTCAGTGAAACGGCGAGGCGATCGTGCGAATGCCGCCCCGCCGCGTGCGATTCACTCCTGCAGCGCGGCCCACATGTCCTTGTCGCGCTGCGCGGTCCAGATGCGCGGATGCGCGATGCCGCTCGCTTCGTCGAACGCGCGCGACACGTCGAACGGCAAACAGTGCTCGTAGATGAACACGTGGCCGAACTTCGGGTCCATCGCCTCGCGCGTGAGCGCCATCGCCGCCTTCAGGTCGAGATTGCGCTCGACGGCCTTGCGGCCCTGCGCGAGCAGCGTCGTGACGAAATCCTTCGTGTAGTCGAGGCCCTTGTTCACTTCGGCCGGATTCAGCAGCGCGGGGCCGCGGCCGGGCACGAGCTTCTCGGCGCCGAGCGCGCGCAGCGCCTCGAGCGTGGCCGGCCACTGTTCGAGCTGCGCGTCGCCGCAATAGCAGGCCGCGTCGTATTCGACGAGGTCGCCCGAGAACAGCACCTTCTGCGACGGCAGCCACACGATCGTGTCGCCCTTCGTGTGGCCCGAGCCGACGTGCATGATCTTCACTTCGAGCTTGCCGAGGAACAGCGTGATCTCCCGCTCGAACACGAGCGTCGGCCAGGTCAGCCCCGGCACCGTCTCGACGCCGGCGAACAGGCGCGGGAAGCGCTCGATCTCCGACTTCATGTCCGCCTCGCCGCGCTCGACGATCATCTCGTACGTGCCGCGGCTCGCGATCACGTGCTGCGCGCCTTCGTCGAAGTACGCGGACGCGCCGAGCACGCGCACCGCGTGGTAGTGCGACAGCACCACGTGCTTGATCGGCTTGTCGGTCACGCTGCGGATCTTCGCGATCAGGTCCTGCGCCATTGCGGGCGTCGCGGTCGTGTCGACGATCAGCACGCTGTCGTCGCCGATGATCACGCCCGAGTTCGGGTCGCCTTCGGCGGTGTACGCGTACGCGTTCTCGGACAGCTTCGTCCAGGTGACTTTCTTCTCTTCCAGATCGGCTTGGGAGGCGAATGCTTTGGCCATTGTGCGTTCCGTGGCTGCGAGCCATGTGTTGAGGGGAATGAGCGGATCATCGGCTTGCGTCGAATATTTGTCAATGGCAAAAGCGCTTGCTATTGTCTAATACGGGTAAACCTGCGGGCTGGCGCTGAAAACGGCGTCGGATACCATGCGGGGTTTCGTCAACGGAAGAATCATCGCGTGCAGAACCACGAAGTCAGCGCGGACGACGCGCCGCCCAAGGCGCAGCGCGGCATCCAGAGCGTCGAGGTCGGCGGCCGGCTGCTCGACGCGTTCGCGCGCCGGCGCAAGCCGCTCGGGCTGTCGGAACTGGCCGCGGCGGCCGAGCTCTCCACCGCGCAGGCGCACACCTATCTCGTGAGCCTGACGCGGCTCGCGCTGGTGAAGCGCGATGCGATCACCGGCAACTACGAGCCCGGCCCGCTGTCGCTGCGGCTCGGGCTGATGTCGATCGAGCGCCAGCCGGCCTACCGCGCGACGCTGCCGCATGCGGCGCGGCTCGCGGAAACGGTCGGCCTGAGCGTCGCGCTGTCGGTGCCGGGCGTGCTCGGCCCGACGATCGTGCGCATCGAGCACGGCGGCTATCCGCTGCACATGAACCTGCACGTCGGTTCGGTGATGTCGCTCGACACCACGGCGACCGGCCGGGTGTTCCGCGCGTTCGGCGACGCCGCGCACATCAACGCGATGGCGGCCAGCCAGGCCGGCGCGGGCGGTACGCTGGCGGGCGCCGAACGCGAGCCGGTCGTGCCGGATGCCGTTGCGCAACACGTCGAACTCGACGCGATCCGCGCGCGCGGCATCGAACGCAGCATCGACCGGCCGAGCCCGGGCGTCAGCGGAATGTGCGTGCCCGTCTTCGATGCGCACGGGCGCCTGCAGCTCGCGTTGACGGTCATCGGTTCGACGGGTTCGATCGATGTCGACTGGAACGGCCCGATCGCCGCGGCGTTGCGCGACGCGGCGCGGCAGGCCACCGCGTCGCTCGGTGCGGTGCGTGCGGAGCCGGCGCCCGCACCGGCGCCGGGCACCGCGCGCGTACCGCCCGCGCTCGCCGACGACGCGAAGGCGCAGCGCGGGATCAATGCGCTCGACAGCACCGGCGACCTGCTGCTCGCGCTGGTGTCGGCGGGCCGCGCGCTGCCGCTGCGCGATCTCGCGACGGCGGCGGGTATGCCTGCGGCGAAGGCGTTTCCGCATCTGGTCAGCCTGCAGAAGATCGGCCTGCTGAGCCGCGACGACGCCGGCTGTTTCGACGGCGGCCCGCTCGCGCAGGCGCTCGGCCTGATCGCGATGCAGCGCGTGTCGCCGACGCGCGACGCGGAAGCCGAGATCGTCGCGCTCGCCGGCGCGACCGACATGAGCGTGGCCGCCGCGACGCTCGGGCCGCTCGGGCCGACCGTGATCCGGCTGGAAGAATCGGCGCGGCCGCAGCACGTGAGCCTGCAGGTCGGCACCGTGATGTCCCTCGTCAATACGGCGATCGGTCGGGTTTTCGCGTCCGGCATGTCCGACGACGTGCTGGCCGACCTGCTCGCCGACGAGCCCGTGCGGCTCGCCGGCGCGCGCACCGCGCCGGACGACGCGGCCTTCCGCTCACGGCTCGCGGCGATCCGCGCGGACGAACTCGATTTCGCGTTCGACGCGCCGGTGCCGGGCATCGGCACGATTGCCGCGCCCGTGTTCGATCACACCGGCAGCATCCGGCTCGTGATCGCGATCATCGGCTCGTCGCGCGGCTTCCCGCGCGGGCCGGACAGCGCGCTGGCGCAGACGCTGCGCGCCGCGACGCGACGGCTGTCCTGGCGCTTCGGGTGGATCGGCCGGTAGCCGCGCCCTTTTCCCCGACGTACGTACGTTCGACTCCGCTTCTTTCTGCCCGCGAGGCCGCGCCGGCACGGCGTCGTCACGCCTGCCCGACAACCGCGGGCCGCCAATATTCATGTTGCGCAGCAGCAACATGAATTGTCAGTAATTCTCATATAACGAAATCGCATTTCACAAGACGGGGCCGCTTCGTTATGATTAGGGTTATCCCTAACTCGCCACCTATATGGGGCTTCGTCATGCAAACGTCTAATGTCTCCGATCGTTCCACCCAATCCACTGGCTGGCTCGCACGCGTTGGCGAGCTGCTGGCGGAAGCCTGGGCACTGCACCTCGAGAACTGCGAAGTCATCGCTGAAGCACACGCGCGCCTGCCGCGCTGAGCGGAGCGCCGGTCGCCTGATTCGCTTGCGCTGACGCGCGCCGACCGCGGCTGTTGCGCGGCGTATTGGACGGGCGCGCCGGTCATGTAGAAAGAGGCCGGGGTCGTCCTTCCCGGCCGGATGCGCTCACCGCATCGGAAGCGTTTCAACGTCGTCTCGAGGCCGTGTTTCAGGCCGAAGCCGGCGCCGATTCGCATCGGCGCGGATCGTCGTCAGGCGGTTGTCCGGGCGGGAAGCCATTCTTCCCTTCCTGCGCGCGCTGGCGCCGGGCCATGCCGGACGGAAGATTCATCCGTTTTTGTGCTCCCGCGGGCCGTCTGCCCGGCGAGCCTTTCCTGTAAGCCGTTCGCCGGTTTTTCTCCGCGCCCGGGTCCGATCGCACCCGCCGTCGTTACAGCGACGGCCGCGCTCCTGTCTCTCCCCGTCACACCTGAATCGAAGGCACGTCCTTCATGCACCGCAGCGCGAACATCGAACGGCTGTGACGGATGCTCGAAATCCGGTACAGCTTTTCGCGCAGGAAGCGCTCGTAGCCGGCCGTGCCGTCCACCGCGACCTTGATCCAGTAGTCGTACTCGCCCGACACCAGATACGCCTCGAGCACCTCGGGCAGCGCCGCCAGTTCGGCGCCGAAGCGCGCCAGCGCGTCGTCTTCATGGCGATCGAGCGTGACTTCGAGGATCACGATGTCCGCGTAGCCGAGCTTGCGCTGGTTGACCAGCGCGACATAGCCGTCGATGTAGCCGTCGAGTTCGAGTTGCCGCGTGCGGTTCCAGCAGGCGGTGGTCGACATGCCGATCTGTTCGGCCAGTTCGGCGTTCGACAGACGCGCATTTTTCTGCAATGCACCGAGGATCTTGCGGTCCTGATTGTCGAGCGTTTTCGGCGTGCGTTCGCGGGTAGCCATGATGAGAAGAATCTTCTACTAAAAATGGGCATTCTATCTGAACGACATTCCGGTTTCAGGCCTGTTTTGCTGGAAAACAGGAAGCCTTTTAACCGGCCCGCTTGATACATTTTCTCCATGCCTGCTGCCCGGCACGCTCCCCGCGATCACCCCCTCGCAACGGGACGCACGGCCGCAATCACGAGTTGCGGTGCCGGCCGGCAGGCATGCGATTCCCCGCCGCCCGCACGCCTATCCGACCGCGTGCGGGGCCGGTGCCTGCTTCCCCGTTCCTGCCCGTCCGTCATGTCGTTCAAGCTTTATCTGTCGTTCCTCGCTGCTTCCGTCGTCCTCATCTACGCACCCGGCCCCGTCAACCTGCTCACGATGAACCAGGCGCTGCGCACCGGCTGGCGCCGCGCGCTGCCGTGCGTCTGGGGCGGCACGCTCGCCGTGCTGCTGCAACTCGCGCTGACCGCGCTGTGCCTGAATTCGCTGGTCCACCTCGACGAACACGCGCTCACCGTGCTGCGCTGGGCCGGCGCCGCGTATCTCGTCTGGCTCGGCGCCAAGCAATGGCTGAGCCGCGCGCCGGCCGGCGCAGCCGCGGCGCCGGCCGAGGCCGGCATCACCGGCACCGGAACGGCAATCGCCGCGCCGGACGCCGACACCGGACGCACGCTATTCTGGCGCGGCGTCGCGACTTCCGGTCTGAATCCGAAGACGCTGCTGTTCTTTCCGTCGTTCTTTCCGCAGTTCATCAGCCCGACTGCCGACTGGAACCTGAACCTTCAATATCTGCTGCTCGCCGCGACGTTCGCGCTGCTGTTCGCGGGCGGCGTCGCGTCGATGGCGCTGTTCTCGCACCGGCTGAGCCGCGCGTTGCAGCGGCCGGCGCGGATGCGTGCGATGAACCGCGTGACGGGCGGGCTGCTCGTCGGAATGGGCGCGATCATGGTCGGCTGGAACTGAGCACCGCCGACGCGTTTCTTTTCACGCGACCGCACGACCGCACGACCGCACGCCCCGCACCGGCGGCGACGCCGCCAGTACAATCGCGCGATGTCCGAATTGCTCACTTACGGCGGCCTGTTCGCCGTGTCGATGGTCGCCGCGACCCTGTTTCCGCTCCAGTCCGAAGCCGTGCTCGCCGGCCTGCTGCTCGCCGGCCGCGAACCCGTGTGGGCGCTGGTGCTCGTCGCGAGCGTCGGCAATGTCGCCGGCTCGGCGATCAACTGGGCGCTCGGGCGCGGCATCGAGCACTTTCGCGAGCGCCGCTGGTTTCCGGTCAAGCCGTCCGCGCTCGCGCGCGCCGAGGGCTGGTATGCGCGCTACGGCCGCTGGTCGCTGCTGCTGAGCTGGGCGCCGGTGATCGGCGATCCGCTGACGATGATCGCCGGCGTGCTGCGCGAGCCGCTGCCGACCTTTCTCGTCATCGTGACGATCGCAAAGGTCGGCCGCTATCTGGCCGTCGCGTGGCTCGTCACGCACTGACCTCCGCCCTCCCTTCGCCCGCCTGCCGGTCCGCGATGCGCGACAGCCGCTAAAGATTTCGCGAAAGTTGCCGTATTAACGGGTCCACGAGCGGTGACGCGTGCGTTCCGCCCCCTCTCACTCCACTCAGGATGTTCCATGAGACTGACCCAATTGGGCCGGGTGAGCGTCGGCGCGCGTCTGGCCGCGCTCGCGTGCACGCTCGTCGCCCTGCTGTTTACCGTGTTCGCGTGGACGCTCGCCCATTTCGCCGGCCAGCAGCTCGCCGAAGAAGCGCACCTGCGGATCGACGACAGGGAGCAGTCGATCCGCGCGATGGTCGACCTGTTCGACAAGGCGCTGACCGCCGAAGCCAGCCGTTCGATGTCGCTGTTCGCGAGCTTCCTGCCGGCCGATTTCTCGCTCGACGCGGCACGCACCGTCGATATCGGCGGCGTCGCCGCGCCGACGCTCCTCGCGGGCGGCCAGCCGCTCGACCTCGATTACTCGATTCCCGATCAGTTCCTGAAGAAAAGCGGCGCGATCGCGACGATCTTCGCGCGCGACGGCGACGACTTCGTGCGCATCACGACGTCGCTGAAGAAGCAGGACGGCGCGCGCGCCGTCGGCACCAAGCTCGACCGCGCGGGCCCCGCGTATGCGCCGCTGGTCGCGGGGCGCAGCTATACGGGCCTCGCGAAGCTGTTCGGCCGGTCGTACATCACGCAGTACAAGCCGGTGACCGACGCGACCGGCCGCGTGATCGGCGCGCTGTTCGTCGGCCTCGACATCGGCGCCGAGCTCAAGCTGGTCGAGGACGGCATCCGCTCGCTGAAGATCGGCGACAACGGCTACTACTTCGTGCTCGATGCATCGCAGGGCCCGTCGCGCGGCGCCTTCGTCGTGCATCCCGACGCGGCGGGCCAACCGGCCGACAACACGCGCGCGCCCTACGCGCAGATGCTCGCGACGGCCCAAGGCCGGCTCGCATACACGTCGACCGACCCGGCCGCGCACGACGCTGGCCCGACCGCGAAAGTCGTGTCCTTCACGACGATTCCGCAGTGGCAATGGCTCGTCGGCGGCATCGCGCTCGACGACGAACTGCTCGCCACGATGCGCGCCACCCGCAACCGCTTCCTGATGATCGGCGCCGTGCTGGTCGCGGCGTTCGCGACGCTGTTCGTGATCGTCGTGCGTCGCGTCGTGAGCCGGCCGCTGGAAGCCGCCGCCCGCGCGTCCGAGCGCTATGCGGCAGGCGATCTCAGCGTGCGCATTCGCGACAGCGCGGGCGCGGGCGCGGTCGAGCAAGGCAGCGCGGGCAACGACGAGATCGGCCGGCTCGTGCAGGCGGTCGACGGGATCGGCGACGGCCTCGCGCGGATCGTCGCGCAGGTGCGCAACAGCGCGGCCGACATCGCGCACGGTACGGTCGGCATCGCGGCCGGCAGCGGCGACATCGCCGCGCGGATCGCGACGCAGGCGAGCAGCGTCGAGCAGACGGCCGCGAGCATGGAGCAGATCACCGCCGCCGTGCAGCAAAGCGCCGAGCACGCGGCGCAAGCCAACGCGCTGGTCGCGGACGCATCGGCCGCCGCGACGAACGGCGACGCCGCAGTGCAGCGCGTGGTCGCGACGATGGACGACATCGGCCGCGCGACGCGCCGGATCGCGGAGATCACCGGCGCGATCGAAGGCATCGCGTTCCAGACCAACATCCTCGCGCTGAACGCGGCCGTCGAGGCCGCCCGCGCGGGCGAACACGGCAAGGGCTTCGCGGTGGTCGCGGCCGAGGTGCGCGCGTTGGCGCAGCGCAGCGCGGCCGCGGTCAAGGAGATCGACGCGCTGAGCGCCGAATCGTCGACGACCGTCGAACAGGGTTACCGGATCGCGGACGCCGCGCGCGGCACGATGCGCGACATCGTCGCGCGGGTCGACCAGGTCCGCACGCTGATCGGCGAGATCAGCGCGGCGTCGCGCGAACAATCGACCGGGATCGAGCAGGTGAACCTGGCCGTCACGCAGATCGGCGAAGCGACACAGCAGAATGCGACGCTGATCTCCGATGCCGAGCGCGCGGCCGTCGCGTTGCGGGACCAGGCCGCGCAGTTGTCGGACGCGGTCAGCGTGTTCCGGCTCGAACGCAACGCGTGACGGGCGACCGATGATCGACCTGGGCCGGGCGGCTCGCTTACTTCTTGTCGCCCGCCAGGTCGATCGCCTTGTCCGAGCCGACCGCATGGCGCAACTGGAACTTCTGGATCTTGCCGGTCGATGTCTTCGGCAGCTCGCCGAAGCGCACGACCTTCGGCACCTTGAAGCCCGCGAGCAGTTGCCGGCAGTGCGCGACGATCTCCGCCTCGGTCGCGCTCGCGCCTTCGCGCAGCTCGACGAACGCGCACGGCACCTCGCCCCACTTCGGGTCGGGCATCGCGACGACAGCCGCCACGGCTACCGCCGGATGCCGGTACAGCGCGTCCTCGACCTCGATACTCGAGATGTTCTCGCCGCCGGAGATGATGATGTCCTTCTTGCGATCCTTGATCCGGATATAGCCGTCCGGCATCAGCACCGCGAGATCGCCGGTATGGAACCAGCCGCCGTGGAACGCCTCGTCGGTCGCCTTCGGGTTCTTCAGGTAGCCCTTCATGCAGATGTTGCCGCGGAACATGATCTCGCCGAGCGTCTCGCCGTCGGCCGGCACCGGCGTCATCGTGTCGGGATCGAGCACCGTCGCGCCCGCTTCGAGGTGGTAGCGCACGCCCTGGCGCGCATTGAGCCGCGCGCGTTCCTCGTCGGAGACGGCGTCCCAGTGCGCCTGCTTCGCGCAGACGGTCGCCGGGCCGTAGACCTCGGTCAGCCCGTACACGTGCAGCAGGTCGAAGCCGATTTCCTTCATTTTCGCGATCACGGCCGGCGCGGGCGCCGCGCCGGCGACCATCGCGTGCACCGTATGGTCGATCCCCGCGCGCAACTCGGCCGGCGCGTTCGCGATCGCGCTCTGCACGATCGGCGCGCCGCAGTAATGCGTGACGCGCTCGCGGCGGATCAGGTCGAACACGGTCTTCGCGTCGAACTTGCGCAGGCACACGTTCACGCCCCCGCGCGCCGCGACGGCCCACGGGAAACACCAGCCGTTGCAGTGAAACATCGGCAGCGTCCACAGATACACCGCGTGCTTCGGCATGTCCCATTCGAGGATGTTACTGATCGCCGCGAGATACGCGCCGCGATGGTGGTAGACGACGCCCTTCGGATCGCCGGTCGTGCCCGACGTGTAGTTCAGCGCGATCGCCTCCCATTCGTCGGCGGGCGGCGTCCACGCGTAGCCGGCGTCGCCGCCCGCCACGAATGCCTCGTAGTCGGTCGCGCCCGCGAAACGGTCGGGGTCGGCCGGCATCGCGTCGGCCACGCTGACGATCTTCAGGCCCGGCACCTCGAGCGCCGCGCGATGCGCGAGCTCCGCGTATTCGGTGTCGACGATCAGCACCTTCGCCTCGCCGTGACGCAGCATGAACAGCACCGACGACACGTCGAGCCGCGTGTTGATCGTGTTCAGCACGGCGCCGGCCATCGGCACGCCGAAGTGCGCCTCGACCATCGCCGGGATGTTCGGCAGCAGCGCCGCGACCGTGTCGCCGCGACCGACACCGGCCTGCGCGAGCGCGCTCGCCAGCTGCTTCGCGCGCGTGCAGGTCTCGCCCCACGTGCGCCGCACGTCGCCGTGCACGATCGCGAGGCGCTCGCCGTAGACTTCGGCCGCGCGGATCAGGAAATCGATCGGCGTGAGCGGTACGTAGTTGGCATCGCGGCGGCCGAGCCCGGCCTCGAACATCTGCGTCATGATCCTGTCTCCCGTGTTCTGTCGACCGGGATGCGTGCACCCCGGATCGTCTTGATGTGGTTCAATGGCCGACAGCCTAACGGGCGCTATTGTGAGCCGTCTGTCGTCGAAACGACAGAGTGCCGCTCAGGCGCTGCGCGTTATCCCTATCCTCGCAAACCCGCACCCATGCACGACCATCCCGACGCGGCCGCCCGGCCAGCCGATACGCTCCCCGAACCGGGCCCGCTGCCGCCGCTCGCGACGCTGTTCGGCCAGTGCGCGTGGTTCCGCACGCTGGCGCCCGAACACCAGGCGCTCGTGCTCGCCCAGTCGCACGTCGTGCAGTGCGACGCCGGCGACGTGATCGCGCGCCGGCTCGCGCCGTCCGCATACTGGATCGGCGTCCATCAAGGGCTGCTGAAGCTCGCGATCTTCAACGTGTCGGGGCGCGGCTGCACGTTTTCCGGCGTGCCGTCGGGCGGCTGGTTCGGCGAAGGCAGCGTGATCAAGCGCGAGCTGCGCAAGTACGAGGTCGTCGCGATCCAGCGCTCGACCGTGCTGTTCGTGCCGGTCGACACGTTCCATGCGCTGCTCGACACGAGCCTGCCGTTCACGCGCTTCGTGATTCATCAGCTGAACAACCGGATGGGCGAATTCATCGCGTCGATCCAGAACAGCCGGCTGCTCGACGTCGATGCGCGCGTCGCGCAGGCGCTCGCGCAGCTCTTCAACCCCGCGCTGTATCCGGATACCGGCCCGTCGCTGTCGATCTCGCAGGAGGAACTGGGGATGCTCGTCGGCGTGTCGCGCCAGCGGATCAACCAGGCGCTGCAGCAGCTCGAGAAGCTCGGCGCGCTGCGGCTCGCGTACAACCAGATCGAGGTCGTCGATCTCGACGCGCTCGCGCGCTTCGGCATGGAGCAGCTGTGAGCGCCGCCCGCTGCACGAAACCGTCGCCATCGCGGCCGCGCATTCCTTCTGCGGAATCGGCCGAAGGCCGGCGTGCCCCAACCTGACCATTCCGCCAGTTTCGCGACAGTAACCCGTTGCGGGCCGACGCCTATCATTCGGGTTCCCTTCACCGACGCCCGATCACCGCCTGCCCCGCTGCCTCCATGTGGATCGTCAATCTCGCGCTCAGGCGCCCCTACACGTTCATCGTGATGGCCATCATGATCGTGCTGGCCACCCCGCTTGCGCTGATGCGCACACCGGTCGACGTGCTGCCCGCGATCAACATCCCCGTGATCAGCGTGATCTGGAATTACAGCGGCTTCTCCGCGACGGAGATGACGAATCGCATCACGTCCGTCCATGAACGGATCCTGACGACGACCGTCAACAACATCCAGCACGTCGAATCGACGTCGCTGCCCGGCATCGCGGTCGTGAAGGTGTTCCTGCAACCGGGCGCGAACGTGCAGACGGCGATCGCGCAGACGGTGTCGTCCGCGCAGGCGATCGTGCGGCAGATGCCGCAGGGCGCGACGCCGCCGCTCGTGATCACCTATTCCGCGTCGAGCATTCCGGTGATCCAGCTCGGGCTGTCGAGCAAGACGCTCAGCGAACAGTCGCTCGCCGACATCGCGCTCAACTTCCTGCGCCCGCAGCTGATCACGGTGCCGGGCGTGCAGATTCCGTTTCCGTACGGTGGCCGCACGCGCGTGGTCGCGATCGACCTCGATCCGCAGGCGCTGCAAGCGAAGGGCCTCACGCCGGCCGACATCGTCAACGCGGTCAATGCGCAGAACCTCGTGCTGCCGACCGGCACAGCGAAGATGGGGCAGACCGAATACCGGATCGACACGAACGCGTCGGCCGATACGGTCGCCGACATCAGCAACCTGCCGGTCCAGACGATCAACGGCGCGACGACCTACCTGCGCGAGGTCGCGGCGGTGCGCGACGGCTTCGCGCCGCAGACCAACGTCGTGCGCCAGAACGGCCAGCGCGGCGTGCTGATCTCGATCCTGAAAAGCGGCGACGCGTCGACGCTCAAGGTCGTGTCGGACCTGAAGGCGCTGCTGCCGAAGGTGATCCCGACGCTGCCCGAAGGGCTCACGATCACGCCGCTGTTCGACCAGTCGGTGTTCGTCAACGCGGCCGTCCAGGGCGTGATCCACGAGGCGCTGATCGCCGCCGTGCTGACCGCGATGATGATCCTGCTGTTCCTCGGCAACTGGCGCAGCACGCTGATCATCGCGATCTCGATCCCGCTGTCGATCTTCACGTCGCTGATCGCGCTGTCCGCGCTCGGCGAGACCATCAACATCATGACGCTGGGCGGGCTCGCGCTCGCGGTCGGCATTCTCGTCGACGATGCGACCGTCACGATCGAGAACATCGAGCGGCACTTACACCTCGGTACCAACCTGCACGAAGCGATCCTCGAAGGCGCCGGCGAAATCGCGGTGCCCGCGCTCGTGTCGACGCTGTGCATCTGCATCGTGTTCGTGCCGATGTTCTTCCTGACCGGCGTCGCGCGCTTCCTGTTCGTGCCGCTCGCGGAAGCCGTCGTGTTCGCGATGCTCGCGTCGTACGTGCTGTCGCGCACGCTGGTGCCGACGCTCGCGATGCTGCTGTTCCGCCCGCAGCAGGCGAGCACCGGCCCCGCCGCTTCGACGTCGCGCTTCGCGCGCATCCATCACGCGTTCAACCATGCGTTCGAACGGCTGCGCGCGTGGTACATCGTGCTGCTCAGCATCCTGCTCGTGCGCCGCCGCTTCTACGCGCTGTGCTTCCTCGCCTTCTGCGTGCTGTCGACGGGCCTCGTGTTCGTGCTCGGCCGCGACTTCTTCCCGAACGCCGATTCCGGCAACCTCCGGCTGCACGTGCGTGCGCCGACCGGTTACCGGATCGAGGAAACCGCGCGGCTCGCCGACCAGGTCGAGCGCGTGATCCGCGAAACCGTGCCGCCCGACGAGCTCGGCGCGATCGTCGACAACCTCGGGCTGCCGGTGAGCGGCATCAACCTGTCGTACAGCAACGCCGGCACGATCGGCACGCTCGACGGCGAGCTGCTGATCGCGCTGAAGCCCGGCCACCGCGCGACCGCGCACTACGTCGAGACGCTGCGCACGCTGCTGCCGCAACGCTTCCCGGGCGTCGAGTTCTTCTTCCAGCCGTCGGACATCATCACGCAGATCCTCAACTTCGGGCAGCCGGCCGCGATCGACGTGCAGGTGCTCGGCAACGATCTCGCGAGTAACATGACCATTGCGAGCAGCCTGATGAAAAAGATCAGGCAAATCCCCGGCGCCGTCGACGTACACGTGCTGCAACGCAACGACGAACCGACCCTGCTGGCCGACATGGACCGTACGCGCATGCAGCAGCTCAATCTCTCCGCGCAGAACGTCGCGCAGAACATGCTGATCTCGCTGTCGGGGAGTTCGCAGACGACGCCGTCGTTCTGGATCAACCCGCGCACCGGCGTCCAGTATCCGCTGCAGATCCAGACCCCGCAATACAACCTGTCGTCGGTCGACGACCTGCTCGGCACGCCGATCTCCGCCAGCGGCCGCACGGGCATGCCGCTGCAACTGCTCGGCAACCTGGTGCAGGTGCGCAGCACCGTGAACCCGGCCGTGATCACGCACTACAACATTCGCCCGGCGATCGACGTGTACGTGAGCGTCGAGGGCCGCGATCTCGGCGCGGTCGCGGGCGAGATCGACCGCATCGTGGCCGACGCGCGCGCGACGCTGCCGCGCGGCACCGACCTCACGATGCGCGGCCAGATCGAGACGATGCGCACGTCGTATGTCGGCCTCGGCGCGGGCGTCGCGATGGCGATCGTGCTCGTCTACCTGTTGATCGTCGTCAATTTCCAGTCGTGGCTCGACCCGCTGATCATCATCAGCGCGATGCCGGCCGCGCTCGCCGGCATCGCTTGGATGCTGTTCGTCACCGGCACGCACCTGAGCGTGCCCGCGCTGACGGGCGCGATCATGACGGTCGGCGTCGCGACCGCGAACAGCATTCTCGTCGTGTCGTTCGCGCGCCAGCGCCTCGCGGCCGGCGCGCCGCCGCTCACGGCCGCGCTCGAAGCCGGCGCGACACGGATCCGTCCGGTGCTGATGACGGCGCTCGCGATGATCATCGGGATGGTGCCGATGGCGCTCGGTCTCGGCGAAGGCGCCGAGCAGAACGCGCCGCTCGGCCGCGCGGTGATCGGCGGGCTGCTGTTCGCGACCGTTTCGACGTTGCTGTTCGTGCCGCTCGTGTTCGGCGGCGTGCATGCGCGACTGGCCCGGCGACGCGCGCGCCAGGCCGGTCACTGACTTTCGCCCCACTACCCGGTTGAACTGGTTGAATTCATGGAAGAGAAACATCACAGCGCCGTCGGCATCCAGGTGGACGAACACGGCATGCACCTGCCGGCGCGCGCGTCGGTGTCGCGACGCGGCCGGATCGTCGTGATCGTGATCGGCGTGCTGCTGGCCGCCGGCGCCGCGCGCACCCTCGTCGTCAACGTGCTGAACCGGCATCGCCTCGACGCGGTCGCCGAGCAGAACACGCGCCAGTACGTGAGCGTCGTGCACCCGGTAGACGCGGCCACCGGCGGCAAGCTGACGCTGCCCGGCACGCTGCGCGGCTTCGTCGAGGCGCCGATCTATGCGCGCGCCAGCGGCTACGTGCTGCGCTGGCAGGCCGACATCGGCGCGCACGTGAAGCAGGGGCAAACGCTCGCCGAACTCGACACGCCGGAGCTGAACCAGGAACTCGCGCAGGCCACCGCGCAACGCCAGCAGGCGCAAGCGTCGCTGGCGCTCGCGAAGACGTCGTTCGACCGCGCGCAGCAGTTGCGCCAGCGCGATGCCGTGTCTCAGCAGGAACTCGACGACCGGCAAGGCGCGTTCAACCAGGGCACCGCGAATCTCGCCGCGGCCGACGCGAACATGCGCCGCCTCACCGAGTTGAAGGGCTTCCAGCGGATCGTCGCGCCGATCGACGGGATCGTCACGCAGCGCAACGTCGACGTCGGCGATCTCGTCAATTCCGGCAACGCCGGCCGCTCGCTGTTCACGGTCGTGCAGGCCGACCGGCTGCGCCTGTACGTGCAGGTGCCGCAGGCGTATGCACAGCAGATCAAGGTCGGCCAGCACGTGAGCGTCGCGCAGGCCGAGCTGCCGGGGCGGACCTTCGACGGCACGATCACGCGCACGTCGCAGGCGATCGACGTCGCCACGCGTTCGCTGCAGATCGAGATCACGCTGCCGAACCCGGACGGGCGGCTGCTGCCCGGCGCGTACGTGCAGGCGACGCTGCCGATGACGCCGGTCGGCCGCCTGCAGGTGCCGGCCAATACGCTGCTGTTCCGCGCCGAAGGCCCGACGGTCGCGACCGTCGATGCGAACGGCAAGGTCCGGCTGAAACAGGTGACGGTCGTGCGCACGATCGGGCAGACGCTCGAAGTCGACGGGCCGATCACGCCGAACGATCGCCTCGTCGCGAACCCGAGCGACGCGCTCGCGACCGGCGACGCGGTCGTCGTGCAGGCGCCGGCGGCGCAGCCGGCCTCGGCCGTCGCGGGAGCGAAGTCGTGAGTGCGATACGCACGCGCGTGCACCCGGCCGCGATCGGCGCCGTCGCGATCGTCGCGGCGGCGGTGCTCGCCGGCTGCACGGTCGGCCCGGATTACCGGCGCCCGGCCGTCGACACGCCGGCCGCGTGGCGGCTCGATCCGGCCGACGCATACTGGCAGCCGGCCGCGCCGGCCCGCGCGCCGCTCGATCCGGCCTCGTGGACCGCGTTCGGCGACACCCAGCTCGACGCGCTGGAAGCCGATGCGCTGCGCAACAACCAGAACCTGAAGGCGGTCGCCGCGCGCTACGACCAGGCGAAGGCGACGCTCGCGTCGGTCGCATCCGCGCAGTATCCGGCCGTCGGGCTGAACGCGAGCGGCCAGCGCTTCAAGATTTCCGCCGACCGGCCGCAGACCAACTACGCGACGAAGAGCATGTCGACCGTGCAGAACGAGATCCAGGTCGGCGCGGCGGTCAGCTACGAACTCGACCTGTTCGGCCGCGTGCGGCGCAACGTCGAAGCCGCGCAGGCCAGCTCCGAGCAGGCGCGCGACGATTTCGCGAACGCGCGCCTCGTACTCGGCGCCGATCTGGCGTCGAGCTATTTCGCGCTGCGCGAGCTCGACACCGAGATCGACGTCGTCAGGCGTTCGATCGAACTGCAACAAAAGGCGCTCGACTACGTGAGCGCGCGCCACGACCTCGGCGCGGTGTCGGGTCTCGACCTGTTGCAGCAGCGCGCGCAGCTCGACGCGACGCGCACGCAGGCGCAGTTGCTGATTCAGCAGCGCGCGCAGGTCGAAACCGCGATCGCGACGCTGGTCGGCACGCCGGCCCCCGCGTTCTCGCTGCCGCCGCGCGTGGTGCCGATCAACGCGCCCGCGCTGCCGACCGGCATGCCGAGCGACCTGCTGCAGCGGCGCCCCGACGTCGCGTCGGCCGAGCGCGCGATGGCCGCCGCGAACGCGCAGATCGGCGTCGCGCGCGCCGCGTATTTCCCGCGCATCACGCTGTCGCCGGACATCGGCTGGGACGCGACGCGCTTCGCGGGCCTGTTCACCGTGCCGGCGCTGCTGTGGTCGGTCGGCGGGTCGCTCAGCCAGCCGCTGTTCGAGGGCGGCAAGCTGAAGGCCGGCGTCGATTTCGCGCAGGCCGGCTACGTCGCCGCGCAGGCCAGCTACCGGCAGACCGTGCTCACCGCGTTCCAGGAGGTGCAAAATGCGGTGACCGGCCTGTCGGTGCTCGCGCAAGCGGCGCAGCAGGCGTCGGCGGCCGTCGACGACGCGCGCAAGCTCGTGTCGCTCGCACAGGACCGCTACGCGGGCGGCCTGACGCCGTTCATCGACGTGCTGACGGCCCAGCAGCAACTGCTGACGAGCGAGCGCCAGGCCGTGCAGATCCAGGGCCAGCGCGCGGCGCTCGTCGTGTTTCTCGCGAAGGCGCTCGGCGGCGGCTGGGACGGCGATGCGTCTAACGGCCCCGCGCCGTCCGACGTCGCGTCGGCGGCCCCGCCGCGCGACGCGGGCGTCGGCCCTTGACCCGCCCTTAACCCGGTTACGCGGACAACGAACATGAAAGTGCTGATCGTCGAAGACGAACCGAAAGTCGTCGAATACCTGAAGAGCGGCCTGACCGAGGAAGGCTGGGTCGTCGACACCGCGCTCGACGGCGAGGACGGCGCGTGGAAAGCCGTCGAATTCGACTACGACGTGGTCGTGCTCGACGTGATGCTGCCGAAGCTCGACGGCTTCGGCGTGCTGCGCGCGTTGCGCGCGCAGAAGCAGACGCCGGTGATCATGCTGACCGCGCGCGACCGCGTCGACGACCGCGTGCGGGGCTTGCGCGGCGGCGCCGACGACTACCTGACCAAACCCTTCTCGTTCCTCGAACTGATCGAACGGCTGCGCGCGCTCACGCGCCGCGCGCGCGTGCAGGAATCGACGCTGATCTCGATCGGCGACCTGCGCGTCGACCTGATCGGCCGCCGCGCGACCCGCGACGGCACGCGCCTCGACCTGACCGCGCAGGAATTCCAGCTGCTCGGCGTGCTCGCGCGGCGCAGTGGCGAGGTGCTGTCGAAAACGACCATCGCCGAACTCGTGTGGGACGTGAACTTCGACAGCAACGCGAACGTCGTCGAGACGGCGATCAAGCGCCTGCGCGCGAAGCTCGACGGCCCGTTCGCGGACAAGCTGCTGCACACGATCCGCGGGATGGGCTACGTGCTCGAGGCGCGCGAGGACGGCGACGTGGAGCGACACGCATGAAACGCTCGATCGCCCTGCGCCTGTCGGCGATGTTCGGCATCGTGTCGCTGCTCGTGTTCACGCTGGTCGGCTGCGGGCTGTTCGTGATGATGGAGCGCCAGTTGCTCGCCGAGCTGCGCGCGACGATCGACACGCGCGCGAAGGTCGCGCAGATGATCGTGTCGCATGCGACCACGGCCGCGCGCGGCCGCGTGATGCAGGAAAAGCTCGCCGACCTCGAACCGCCCGACGGGTCGACGCGCTATCAGGTCGACAGCCCCGACGCCGCTTTCCGCTTCGGCCATCCCGTCGACGGTGTGCCCGACGGCAAGCCATTCGGTGCGTTCCAGCAGTACGCGCTCAACAACAGCAGCTACAACGTGATGACGAAGACCGTCGCGATCGCGGGCAGCGGCGAGCGCCCGGACGTGAAGCTGATCGTCGCGTCGTCGTGCGAGCGCACGCAGCGGATGCTGCGCCGTTTCGTGTGGACGCTGGCCGCGCTGATCGCGACGGCCACCGTCATCACGCTGCTGCTGAGCCGCGCGGTCGCGCGCTTCGGGCTCGCGCCGCTCGACCGGCTGTCGCAGGACGCGGCGAGCGTGAGCGCGACCAACCGTCGCCAGCGGTTGCACACCGACGCGCTGCCGACCGAGCTGCGCGATCTCGCGACGTCGTTCAACGGCGCGCTCGAACGCATCCAGCAAACCTACGCGCGGCTCGAAGCGTTCAACGCGGACGTCGCGCACGAGCTGCGCACGCCGATCAGCATCCTGATCGGCCAGACCCAGGTCGCGCTGACGAGCCGCGACCGCTCGGTCGACCGGATGCGCCAGACGCTGCAGTCGAACCTCGAGGAATTCGAGCGGCTGCGCGTGATCATCAACGACATGCTGTTCCTGTCGCGCAGCGACCGCGGCGAACGCGCGACCGACCTGAAGGACGTGTCGCTCGCCGACGAGGTGCGGCGCATGCTCGACTTCCTCGAAATCCCGCTCGACGAGGCGCAGTTGCGCGCCGAACTGCACGGCGATGCGCGCGCGGCCGTCGATCCGTCGCTGTTCCGCCGCGCGATGACGAACCTGCTGATCAACGCGATCCAGCATTCGGCGCCGGGCGCGACGCTGAACGTGACGATCGCGCGCCGCGACGCGCTCGTCGAGATGACCGTGTCGAACCCCGGCGAGCCGATCGATCCGGTGCAGCGCGCGCACGTGTTCGAGCGTTTCTACCGGCTCGAGGAAGCGCGCGCGAACAGCAAGGAAAACCACGGGCTCGGGCTGTCGATCGTCAAGGCCGTGGCCGAGATGCACGGCGGCGGCGTGTTCGTCGCGTGCTCGGGCGGCGTCAATACGTTCGGTTTTTCGGTGTCGACGCAACCGTGGCCGGGCGGGCCGCTGCGCGCGGCCGACGCCGCTGGCCCGGCCGGTTCCACCGATTCCACCGATTCCACCGATCCGCACGGCGTGCGACCGGCGCACGTGCCGCGCGCGTTGCACTGACGGCGGCGCGCACCGCCGAGGGCAGTTTTCTTCAATACGGGCCGACGCCGCGCCCGTAGTCTCGATGCGACTTTCAACATGTCGCATGGAGACACCTGATGAGCATGCTGGTTTCGATGGCCGCGTTCGCGCTCGCCTCGTCGATCACCCCCGGTCCCGTCAACATCGTCGCGCTCAGCGCGGGCGCGCGCCATGGCCTCGGCGCGAGCCTGCGCTACGCGGCCGGCGCCACGCTAGGCTTCGTCGCGCTGTTCCTGCTGATCGGCCTCGGCCTGCACGCGGCGCTCGCGCGCTGGCCCGCACTGACGACGGCCACGCAGTGGTCGGGGATCGCGTTCCTGCTTTACCTGGCGCTGCGGCTCGCGCTCGACGACGGCCGGCTCGCGGCCGATCCGGACGTGGCCGGCCCGTCGGCGGCGGCCGGCGCGGCGATGCAGTGGCTCAATCCGAAGGCGTGGCTCGCGTGCGTGGCCGCGATGGGCGCGTATGCGGCCGACGGCGACCGCGCGCAGGTCTGGCAGTTCGCCGCGCTGTATCTGGTGATCTGCTTCGCGTCGATCGCATGCTGGGGTTATGCGGGCGCGTCGCTGCGGCACCGGCTCGCGAACGCGCGGCGCATGCGCGTGTTCAACCGGCTGATGGCGCTGCTGCTCGCGGGCAGCGCGCTGTTTCTGCTCGACGTGTAGACACCGTTGCGTTCAGCGCCTCGCGCTGCGGTACTGCCCCGGCGTCGCGGCCGCGATTCGCCGGAATGCACGCTGGAAATGCGCCTGGTCCGCGAAGCCGGCGTCGAGCGCGACTTCGGCGATCGGCCGGCCGCGGCGCAACTCGGTGCGGCCGTACTGCACGCGCCGATCGATCAGGAACGCATGCGGCGTCATCCCGTAACGCGCATTGAACGCGCGGATCAGGTACGACGGCGACAGGTCGGCCGCCGCGCAGATCGCATCGAGCGTGATGGCCTCGCGGCAATGGGCGGCGATGTAGTCGGCCGCGCGCGCGAGCTTGGCGTTGTCGTCTCCGGGCCGTGGGTCGGGCAGTTCGCGGTCGAGCGCGCCGTGCAGCGCCGTGAAGAATTCGACCGCCGCGCTCTCCTTGCCGAGCGCATCGATGGCGGGCGACACCAGCGTGCGGTAGAAGCCGCCAAATTGCGCGAACAGATCGCCGCGCTCGGTCAACTTCGGCGAAAACCCGTGAAAATCGCGGTTCGGATCGCGGCCTAGCGAATGTTGCAGCCGCGCGAGCCACGGCACGTCGACATAGACCATCCGGTACGCCCACGCATCGGCACCGTACGGATTGCATGCGTGCACCTGCTCCGGATCGATGATCACGAGCACGCCGCGCCCGACGTGTGCGTGCGTCGCGCCGTTCACGTACGTGCTCGTGCCGCCGACGATCGCGCCCACCGAAAACGTGTCGTGCGTGTGCTTCGCGTAGCAGATCGCGCGCCCGTCGTCGACGGTGCGCGCCTCGATGAACGGCAGCGCGGTATCGCGCCAGAACGGCGACGGTACGGCGGATCGGTTGGCGGTACGGCTCACGCGGCGGGCTCCCGGTTCGAACGGCGAACGCTCACCGTACAAGACTGTGCGGCGCCGCGCAACAGCGAGCCGACGCTTCGCGGCTGGATCGCCTAAGCTTTGAATTCGGCCGCCGCGGCAGACGCGGCGGGTTCCGCGTCCTCTTCCCACCGGTACACACATGCAGATCGATCTGAAAGGCAAGACCGCGGTCGTCACCGCTTCCACCGCCGGCATCGGCTTCGCGATCGCCGAAGGGCTCGCGCGCGCCGGCGCGCACGTCGTCGTCAACGGCCGCAGCGACACGTCGGTGCAGTCTGCGCTCGGGAAACTGCGCGACGCCGTGCCCGGCGCAAGCTTCGACGGCGTCGCCGCCGACCTGTCCGACGCGGCCGGCGTCGCGCGCGTCACGCAGCACACGCCGAACGCCGACAT
The DNA here is from genome assembly GCF_017815075.1 of Burkholderia sp. AcTa6-5. Classification (NCBI taxonomy): domain Bacteria; kingdom Pseudomonadati; phylum Pseudomonadota; class Betaproteobacteria; order Burkholderiales; family Burkholderiaceae; genus Burkholderia; species Burkholderia sp. AcTa6-5. The sequence continues at coordinate 441,545 of NZ_JAGIQE010000001.1, forward strand.
TCTCGTCAACAACGCGGGCATCTACGGCCTGAAGGCGTTCTTCGACATCGACGACGCCGAATGGGAACATTTTTTCCAGATCAACGTGATGTCCGGCGTGCGGCTCGCGCGGCATTACCTCAAAGGGATGATCGAACGCAATGCCGGGCGCATCGTGTTCATTTCGTCGGAATCGGGCCTGAACATCCCCGTCGACATGATTCATTATGGGTTCACGAAAACCGCGCAGTTGTCGATCGCGCGCGGCCTCGCGAAGCTCGCGGCCGGCACCCGCGTGACCGTCAATTCGGTGCTGCCGGGGCCGACGATGTCGGAAGGCGTGCGCGAGATGCTGAAGGCGCAGGCCGACGAAACGGGCCGCAGCATCGACGACATTGCCGTGGAGTTCGTGCGCAGCGAACGCGCGAGCTCGATCATCCAGCGGCCGGCGACGACGGAGGAAGTCGCGAACCTGGTCGTGTACGTATGCTCGCCGCAGGCGTCGGCCACGACCGGCGCGGCATTGCGCGTCGACGGCGGCGTGGTCGACACGATAGCGTGACGGCCGGATGACGCGCTCGCGCCGCGCGTGGCCGCCGCCCTAGCGCGACGCGCGCTTGCCGGACTGGAGCGTGCCCTTGCGATCGGCGTCCATGCAGGTATCGAAGCCGGACTGCGTGACGACGCCGGCCTTGTCGAACACGACGAAGTACGCGCGGTGATCGTTGCCGTGCTCGATAAAGTAGTTGTAGCAGACGCCGCCGCCGTTACGGACCATCCAGACGCTGCGCGGGTTGCCGGCGACGCGGACGACGTCGGCGCGCGTCGCGCCGTGCCGCGACGCGGCCCGTGCAAGCGGCGTGCGCGAATACGAGAACGGCAGCCACGAGTCGAACCACGCACAGCCATGCAACATCAGGCAACTGGCGGCCAGGGACAGCGTCGCTGCGGGACGGGCCATCGGAATCAATCGCATGCTCGGGAAATCTGCTGCGCCATACCGGCGTGATCGAAAACCCCATGCTACTCGACCTTTGGGTCCGGATCGAAAAGAAATGTAGAGATCTTTATCCGAATCCCTGCGTTTGCAGGCCTTCGCGCCGGCCGAATCGTCATCAATCGTTGCAGCCGGCGCGCGCGCATGCGCATCCGCACCGCCGCACCGTCGTATCGAACCAGTGCAACGGCATGCGCGATCAGGCGATCCATTCGGCCCACAGCATCGTCAGCACCGTCATCAGCGCGGGGCCGACGAACAGCCCGATCAAGCCGAACGTCTCGGCGCCGCCGAGGATGCCGAACAGCACGAGCAGGAACGGCAGCCGCGTCGAACCGCCGATCAGCACCGGCCGCACGAAATGCTCGGCGACGAACACGACGACGAACCCGAGCGCCGCGATCGCGACGGCCCACATGGTCGCCCCCTGCACGAACAGCCAGAGCGCCGCACCGCAGAACACGACCGGCGCGCAGAACGGCAGCATCGCGGCGACGGCCGTGACGAGCCCGAGCAGCGCCGCGTGCGGCACGCCCGCGAGCGCGTAGGCGATGCCGAGCAGCGCGCCCTCGCCGAGCCCGACGACGACGAGCCCCGTCACCGTGCCGTACACGGCCGCGACCATGCGCTCGATCAGTTCCGCGCCGTTACGCCCGAACGCACGCCGCGCGCCCTGCAGCAACGCGCCCGACAGCTTGTGGCCGGCGCGCAGGATCACGAACAGCGTGACGAGCATGAAACCGAATTCGAGCAGCACGTGCGCGAGCTTCGTGCCGAATTGCCGGCCGAACGCGATGAATTTCTCGCTATTGACGCCGTGCATCGCGGTGGCCGCATGCAGCGGATGGCCGAGATTGGCCTGCCACCATTCGGTGATCTGCGCGGCGCCGTACGGCAACCGGCCGATCACGTCCGGCAGCGGGATGCCGTTGTCCTGGATCGTGTGCAGCCACTCGCGCAGGTCGTGCGCCTGCGCGATCGCCTGGGTCGTCGCGACCGCCACCGGCAGCACCACGAGCAGCGAGATCGCTGCCGTGATGACGGTCGCGATCAGCGTCGGCCGATTGCGGAACAGCCGGTGCGATTCGAAGCACTTCAGCAGCGGCCACATCGCGATGGCGATCACGCACGCCCATGCGATGGCGGGAAGGAAGTCGCGGATCACCCACAGCGCGAGCACGAGCAGCGCCGCATACAGCGCGATGCGGGCGACCTGCTGGGCGCGCGGCCGCGCGGCGGAATCGGAAGACGACGGGACATGTGCGCCCATGGCACCTCTGTCGAAATGAAAAAATGGCGGTTCGCCCAGGCAATCGCCCGGACGAACCGCCATTCTATCCATCGGCGCCGGATCGGCGGCACGCGCGCTCGATGCGCAGACCACCCGACGCCGCGTCGACGCGCGCCGCTCAGGCCACCTTGTCGGCGATCCGGTAGCGCTCGAGCCAGTGCGCGTACGGCGCGGGCAGCGTCCACGACGGACGCTCGACGCCGAGCTGCTTGGCCGCGTAGTACGGCCAGTGCGGGTCGGCCAGGTGCGCTCGGCCGACCATCACGAGATCGAGCTGTTCCTGCGCCACCACGCGGTTCGCCAGTTGCGGCGTATCGATTCCCCATGCGGACGACACCGGCAAGCCGGCCTCGCGGCGCACGCGTTCGGCGACCGGCGCCAGGAACGCCGGCCCCCACGGAATCTGCGCGTCGGGCGTCGAGAAGCCGACCGACACGCTCAGCATGTCGAGCCCTTCGAGCTTCATCCGCTGCGTGAGCGCGATCGACTCGGCGAGCGTCTCTTCGTCGCGGCCGTCGTATTCGATCACGCCGAGGCGCGCGGTCAGCGGCAAATGCTCGGGCCAGACCTTGCGAACGGCCGCGAGCGTGTCGACGAGGAAGCGGCCGCGGTTGTCGGCCGAACCGCCGTATTCGTCGGTGCGCCGGTTCGAGTGCACCGAGAAGAAGCTCTGGCCGAGATAGCCGTGCGCGAAGTGCAGTTCCAGCCATTCGAAACCGAGGTCGCGCGCACGCCGCGCCGCCGCGACGAAATCGGCCTGCACGCGGGCGATGTCGTCGTGCGTCATTTCGCGCGGCACCTTCGGCAGGTGCGCGCCGAACGGCACGGCCGACGGGGCGATGGTCTGCCAGCCGCGCGGATCGCCGTCGGCGATATGGTCGTCGCCTTCCCACGGGCGGTTCGCGCTGGCCTTGCGGCCCGCGTGCGCGATCTGGATGCCGGGCACCGCGCCGGCCGCCTTGATCGCCGCGACCGACGGCGCGAAGGCTTCGGCCTGCGCGTCGTTCCACAACCCCGCGCAGCCCGGCGTGATGCGGCCTTCCGGCGACACGGCCGTCGCCTCCGCGATCACGAGGCCCGCGCCGCCGCGCGCGATGCCGGCCAGATGCACGTGATGCCAGTCGTTGACGACGCCGTCTTCGGCGACGTACTGGCACATCGGCGGCACCGCGATGCGGTTGCGCAGCGTGACATCCTTGAGTTTGAACGGTTCGAACAGGGCAGACATCCACGACTCCTTGATTGGGTCCTGCAAAACGGGGAATGCGTCGTGCGGGGCGCACGGCGCAACGATGCGGGCCGTCGGCGGGCCGGCTGCGCCCGGCGACGGCAAGGACGCGGCGCCGGCCGGGCCGGCGCCATGTGTTCAGCGGTGGCCGAGCTTCGCGAGCAGCGCCTCGGCCGCGGGCGCCGACGACGCCGGGTTCTGCCCGGTGATCAGCAGCCCGTCGGTGACGACATGCGGCGCCCAGTCGGCGCTGCGCTCGAATTCAGCGCCGTTGGTCTTCAGCATGTCCTCGACGAGGAACGGCACGACTTCGGTCAGCTCGACCGCCGCTTCCTCGCTATTGGTGAAACCCGTCGCGCGCTTGCCGCGCACGACCGACTCGCCGGTCTGCGGGTTCTTCACGTGGCGCAGCACGCCCGGCGCGTGGCAGACCGCCGCGACCGGCTTGCCGGCCGCGAGCGTGCGCTCGATCAGGCCGATCGAATGCAGATCCTCGGCGAGATCCCACAGCGGGCCATGGCCGCCCGGGTAGAACACCGCGTCGTAGTCGTCCGCCGACACGTCGGCCAGCTTGCGCGTCGACGCGAGTTCGGCCTGGGCCGCCGCATCGGCGTCGAAGCGGCGCGTCGCGTCGGTCTGGGCCGTCGGGTCGCTGCTCTTCGGGTCGAGCGGCGGCTGGCCGCCCTTCGGCGACGCGAGCGTCAGCTCGACGCCCGCATCCTTGAACGTGTAGTACGGCGCGGCCAGTTCCTCGAGCCAGAAGCCGGTTTTCTTGCCGGTGTCGCCGAGCGTGTCGTGCGAGGTCAGGACAACCAGAATCTTCATGATCGGACACTCCTTCGAAAATGAACGGGGGAACGGAGCCGCACGTCGGCGCGGCGCGCCTGATGGTTAGTCCGCCCGCGCGCGGCAACGTGCGATTCATTCATCCGCATGCGATATAAACCTATTAGACCAGTCGTCTAGAAGTAGCCGAAATAAAACGACGGCGTCTCGCGGCATGAAACTGCCGGGGACGTCGCCGCATTCACAAGGACGGATGATAGCCGCGAATTAGACCGGTCGTCTAGAAGAACGCGTATTCGCCCCTGCCGTCGTCATGGCCTTTTCGACGGGGGCGGAGTCCGGCATCGCCGTCGCCGCCCTTCTCCGTTTGCCCGCAGCAGCCGGCCGCTGCAGCCGCGCCGGCTCCCGACGGCTACCCGCGCACAGGCCCGTCCGTGTCCCCCGCTTCGATGACTGGCGCTTCGAGCCGGTGATCGCGCACGCCGTCGTCCAGCAGCCGCAGCATCAGCTCCGCCAGCGCGCGGCCCGAGGCGTGCCCGGTCGGCTGCACGACCGCCGTGACACGATACGGGTGCCCGATATCGGGCGGCACGCCGTCGTAGACGATCAGCGACATATCGGCGCCCAGGCGCAGCCCGCTGTCGACCAGCGCGCGAAACGCGCCGCCGCCCGCGATGTTGTTGTCGACCAGCAGCGCGGTCGGCGGCTCGGCGCGCTCGAGCAGCGCCCGCGCCGCCTGCTGGCCGCCGTCGTGCGTAAACGCGCACTCGACGAGCAGCGCCGGATCGGCCTGGATACCGGCTTCGCGCAATGCCGACAGATAACCGGCGCGCCGCTGCGCGGCGAAATTCAGCGTCAGCGGCGCGCTGATCATCGCGATGCGCCGATGCCCGAAGCCGATCAGCCGGCGCGCCGCGTCGCGCGCGCCCGCCTCGTTGTCGAAGTCGAACCACGCATACGGGCCGGCCGCCTGCGTGCGGCCGTACGCGACATACGGAAACGCGCTCGCTTGCAGGTACGCGAGACGCGGATCGTCCACCTGCGTGCGCGCGACGATCAGCCCGTCGACGAGCTTGCCGTCGACGATGCGCCGATAGGTGTCCAGTTCCGCGTTCGGTCGCGCCGACGCGATGATGAAATCGAGATTGCGCTCGGCGAGCCGCTCGGTGATGCCCGCGACGACCTCGCCGAACCGTGGATCGCCGAGATCGCCGGCGCCGAACGGATAGACGATGCCGATCATGTCGGCCCGGCCGGTCGCCAGCCGGCGCGCGGTCGGATCGGCCACGTAGCCCATTTCGCGCGCGGCCTTCGCCACGCGCTCGCGCGTCGCCTCGCTGACGTCGTCGTAACCGTTCAACGCGCGGCTGACCGTCGTCCGCGACAGACCGAGCGCGTCCGACAGCGCCTTCAGATTCACCTTCACCGTCATTCCTCGCATTCGCCGATCCGCCCGGCCGCCCGAGGTCCGGGATGCGCCGACCGGGTAATTATTTCCATTGAGTAATCATTACCGTCAAATAAATATCTTTTGCGTTCCAAACCGGTTTGAAATAGCATCCAAACCGGTTTGGACATCGATGCCCACTCAGCCGTTCATTTTCACCTGCCAAGGAAACAACGACGAGATGACATACTTTCCCCTTTTCCGCCCGATCGCGGCCAAACGTTTGCTGCTCGCTGGCGGCGCACTCGCCGCCTTCGCGTCCGTCGCGCATGCGCAGTCCGGCGGCACGGGCGCGCCCGTGCCCACGCCCCATACGCAGCAAGCCTACGATCCCGAAGGCAACTTCACGATGCGCTGGACGCGCGCGGACATCCGCCAGATCGTCGCCCAGTCGCACACCGCCGGCGCCGACAAGAACTCGCTGCCGCAAGCGCTGACGATGCCGGACATCCCGCAGGACTTCCCGCTGATCAACTCGAACGTGTGGGTGTGGGACACGTGGCCGCTGGCCGACCTGCGCGCGAACCAGCTCAGCTACAAGGGCTGGGAGGTGATCTTCTCGCTCACCGCCGATCCGCACGCGGGCTACACGTTCGACGACCGTCACGTCCACGCCCGCATCGGCTTCTTCTATCGCCGCGCCGGCATCCCCGCGTCGCAGCGCCCCGCGAACGGCGGCTGGACCTGGGGCGGCCACCTGTTCCCCGACGGCGCGAGCGCCCGGGTGTTCGGCACCGCGCCGATGACCAACAACGCCGAATGGTCGGGCTCCGCGCGCCTCACGAACGGCAGCAACGTCAGCCTGTACTACACCGCGACGTCGTTCAACCGCTCGGCCCCCGGCGGCGCCGACATCACGCCGCCGCAGGCGATCATCACGCGCGCCGACGGCAACATCCACGCCGACGACAAGCATGTGTGGTTCACCGGCTTCGGCGATCACAAGGCGCTGCTGCAGCCGGACGGCAACTACTACCAGACCGGCCAGCAGAACACCTACTTCTCGTTCCGCGATCCGTTCGTGTTCACCGACCCCGCGCATCCGGGCAAGACCTACATGGTGTTCGAAGGCAACACCGGCGGCCCGCGCGGCGCACGCACCTGCACCGAGGCCGATCTCGGCTATGCACCCAACGATCCGAACCGCGAAGATCTCAACGCGGTGATGAATTCGGGCGCAGTGTATCAAAAGGCCAACGTCGGCCTCGCGGTCGCGACGAACCCGCAACTGACCGAGTGGAAGTTCCTGCCGCCGATCCTGTCGGCGAACTGCGTCGACGACCAGACCGAGCGCCCGCAGATCTACCTGAAGGACGGCAAGTACTACCTGTTCACGATCAGCCACCGCACGACGATGGCAGCCGGCGTCGACGGCCCGGACGGCGTGTACGGCTTCGTCGGCAACGGCATCCGCAGCGATTACCTGCCGCTGAACGGCGGCAGCGGCCTCGTGCTCGGCAACCCGACCGACTTCTCCGCACCGGCCGGCGCACCGTATGCGCAGGACCCGAACCAGAACCCGCGCGAATTCCAGTCGTATTCGCACTACGTGATGCCGGGCGGGCTCGTCGAGTCGTTCATCGACGCGATCGGCCCGCGCCGCGGCGGCACGCTCGCGCCGACGGTGAAGGTGAACATCAACGGCACGTCGACGGCGGTCGACCGCACGTATGGACGCGGCGGCCTCGGCGGCTACGGCGACATCCCGTCGAACCTGCCGGCGACGGGGGCCGGCCACAACGACGGCAACGGCCAGGCCAATTAACCAACAATAACCGTCGTCGATAAAGGCACGAGGTTCGGGAGTCGCGTATCGCGCGTGCCGCGTGCGCGCCTCCGCTTTTTTTCGACTTTCTTTTGACCGTTGCGCATGCCGCCGTTGCAGGCGGCCTGCGCCCTCCTTTCCCGCTTCGTCCGACGAAGCGCCTCCGGCACCGCATGAAATCGACGTCTTTCCGCTTTTCCGTCCGCCTCATCCGGCTGCTGCTCGTCTGCATGGCGTCCACGCAGGCCGTCGCCACGCCCTGCCATACGCCGGCCGACAACGGCACGCCGCAGTGGCGGCCCGCCCTCCACTACACGCCGCAGCGCAACTGGATGAACGACCCGAACGGGCTCGTCTACGCGAACGGCCGCTATCACCTGTTCTATCAGTACAACCCGCTCGGCAACGACTGGGGCAACATGTCGTGGGGCCACGCAACCAGCACCGACCTCGTCCACTGGCGCGAGCAGCCGGTCGCGATGCGCGCGAACGCCGCCGAGGAAATCTTCTCCGGCTCGATCGTCGCCGATACGCTGAACACGTCCGGTCTCGGCACACCGGGCCACACGCCGCTCGTCGCGCTCTATACGAGCGTCTACAAGCCCGGCTCGGGTCACGCACCGGGCATACAGGCGCAGTCGCTCGCGTACAGCCTCGACCAGGGCACGACCTGGCAGCCGTATGCGCACAACCCGGTGCTGACGCTCGATCCGGAATCGAAGCAATTTCGCGACCCGAAAGTGTCGTGGTATGCGGCGGGCGGCTACTGGTTGATGACGACGGTCGTCGCCGATGCGCACGTCGTGAAGCTCTATCGTTCCGACGACCTGATCCACTGGTCGTTCCTCAGCGACTTCACGCTGCCGGACGTGCCGCATGCGGGCGCGCTGTGGGAAATGCCGGACCTCATACCGCTACCGCTCGACGGCGATCCGAAGCGAATCAAATGGGTAATGATCGTCAACGTGAATCCGTGGTCGATCGCGGGCGGCTCCGGGGCCATGTATTTCGTCGGCGATTTCGACGGCCGCACGTTCACGCCGGACCGCGTCGCGCCCGCCGGCTCCGATCCCGCGCACTTCCGCTGGGTCGATCACGGCGCCGACTTCTACGCGGCCGGCACGTTCTCCGGCGCACCCGGCGCCCGGCCGGTCGCGATCGCCTGGATGAGCAACTGGGATTACGCGGCAAAAGTGCCGACCACCCCGTGGCGTGGCGCGACCACGCTGCCGCGCGAACTGTCGCTGAAGGCGATCGACGGCGAGCCGACCCTGATCGTCGCGCCGGCCGCCGCCTTCGACGCATGGGCCGACGGCCGGCCGGCCGTGCATGAAGGCGACGTCACGGTCGACTCCGCTACCCGCCCACTGTCGGCCGCCACACGTGGCGTCGTCCAGCGCATCACGGTGACGCTCTCGCCGCAGCGTGCCGCGCGCGCGGGGCTGATCGTGCGGCGTTCGGCCGACGGGTCGATCGGCACCCGGATCGTGTACGACACCGCGAAGCGCACGCTGACGCTCGACCGCTCGCGATCCGGCGAAGCGAATTTCGCCGGCACGTTCAGCCGCGAGCATATCGTCGATCTGCCGCTCGAACGCGGGCAACTGCGACTCGAAATCGTCGTCGATCGCGGCTCGGTCGAAGTGTTCGCGAACGGCGGCCGCGTCGCGCTGACGGACCTGCTCTTTCCGCCGCTCGACGCGGATCGCGTGGCCGTGTTTGCCGAACAGGGCCGCGCGACGTTTTCGGGGTTGACGGTGACGCAACTGGGAACCGGCGACGATACACGCGGCGCCTGTGCGTCCCGATAGGTGCAGGTGACGGGGGCCGGTTACGGTCCCCGCCCGCCTCGCCGCTCAGAGCAACCCCATCCCGCCCGACGCGATGATTTCCGCGCCGACGATGAACGCGGATTCCGGCGCGCTCAGGTGCAGCACCGTCGACGCGATTTCGTCCGGCGTGCCGAACCGGCCGATCGGCACGAGGCCCTTGATCTTGTCGGCCGTCGCGTCGAGCGTCGCCGCATCGAGCCCGAGCTTGCCGTACAGCGGCGTCTGCACCGGCCCGGGGCTCACCACGTTCACGCGCACGCCGTGCGGCAGCAGTTCCGTCGACAGCGTCTTCGCGAACGAATTGACGGCCGCCTTGCTGGCCGCGTACACCGACGAGCCGGGCATCCCGATGTGCGCGTTGATCGAGCCGTTGATCACGATCGATGCACCGCGGTTCAGCAGCGGCACCAGCGACTGGATCTGGAAATACGCGCCCTTCACGTTGGTGTCGAACACGAGATCCCACATCGCTTCGTCGCTGTCGGCGAACGGCGCGAGTTTCGCGACGCCCGCGTTGACGAACACGGCGTCGAGCCGCACGCCGGCGGCGGCGAGCGCGGCGGCCAGCGCGCGGGCCGACGCGACGCTGCCGGCTTCGTTGCGAATCGCGAGCGCGCCTTCGCCGAGCGTTTGGCGGGCCGCTTCCAGCGTGTCGGCGTCGCGCCCGGTGATGATGACCCGCGCGCCTTCGGCCGCGAATGCGCGGGCGGCCGCCAGGCCGATGCCGCTGTTGCCGCCCGTGACGAGGACCGTCTTTCCTTCGAAGCGTTGCATGATGTTCTCCTGTGAACCGGTGAGTTGACCGTGAACACAGGATGCGCGCGGCGCCGGGCCTTGCCGTACGACCGGCGCGACGAACATGTTCGAAAACGTCGAACATGTTGGCGCGAGCAGGTTCAGCCGACGACGTCGATCCCGTCGAGCAGCCGCTGCGCGAGCCGCGGCTCGCGCAATTGCTCCAGCCACCATTGCAGCGCGCGGCCGTCGCGGTCGTCGTGCCATGCGACATACAGCAGGTTCGGCTCCCGCGGGTCGGCTGTCTGCTTCTCGACCAGTTCGCCGCGCGCGAGCAGCGACGCGACGCGCCGGCGCGGCACCCAGCCGACGCCGAGCGCATCGCGCTGCGCGAGGATCTTCGCGCGCATCGACGGCACCGCGAGCACCGCCTGCCCGCCGAGCAGCCCGTACGCGCGGCCGGCCGCGCGCCGCGACGAATCGGCGACGACGACCGATCGGTGCGCACCGATCGCGTCGCGCGTCAGCACCCCGCCCACGGACGCCAGCGGATGGCGCGGCGACACCGCGAACACCCACTCCATCGCGCCGAGTTCGAACCACTTGAGGCCCGGAATCGCCGGCGGCTCGTTCGTCGCGCCGACGACCAGATCCGCGCGGCCGTCGCGCAACGCTTCCCAGGTGCCGCCGAGCACCTCGTGCGTGAAGCGCAGCGACACGCCCGAATCGAGCGCATCGAACGCGCGGACGACCGGCAGCAGCGTATCGAACTCCAGCACCTCGTCGCTGACGATCCACAGCCGGTCCTCCCAGCCGCTCGCGACCTGCCGCACGCGCTGCGTCAGCCGGGCGACGTCGAGCGCCAGCCGCGCCGCCTCGTCGGCCAGCAATTGTCCGGCCGGCGTGAGCTGCAGCCGGTAGCCGCGGCGGTCGAACAGCAGCGCGTCGAAGCGCGTTTCGAGCTGGCGCGCCGCGTGCGACACCGTCGACGGCGCCTTGCCGAGCTGCGCGGCGGCCCGCGACAGGCTGCCGGTGGCGCGGATCGCGTCGAGCAGCGCCAGTTCGTCTTCGGACAGCATGAGGTCGCTCCACGGTGAGGATGTCGTGGATCGTAAGGTACTGGCGCGCCGCGGTCCAATCGGGCGATCGCGGCTGCGCCGCCCGCTTGCCGCGAACGGTCGTCACCGCCGGATCTCCCTGTCCCTATGGCTTCAGCGCACCGCTTACCGTGCAGGCCGCAGCATGATGCCCGTCAGCGCACCCGCCACGCACAGCGCGCCCACATACAGTTCCGGCGCGTGCGGATGCGACTTCAGCAGTACCGAGACGAACACCGGCGTGAGACCGCCGAACACCGCATAGGCGACGTTGTACGAGAACGAGATCCCGGAAAAGCGCACGGCCGCCGGAAACGCGTGGACCATCGCGACCGGAATCGCCGCGACCGCCCCGACGCAGAAGCCGCATAGCGCGTAAAGCGGCAACAGCAGCGACGGATCGACGGCGAGTCGCGACGCCATCAGCCAGTACGACCCACCGAGCATCAGGCAGCCGACGAAGATCGTGCGGCCGGTGCCGAACCGTCCCGCGATCGAACCGGCGACGATGCATCCGATCGTCAGGCAGAACGTCGCGGCCGAATTGGCCTGCAGCGCAAGCGCGGGCGCGATGTGAAATTGCCTGGCGACGAGGGTCGGCGTCATCAGGATCACGACGACGATCGCGGCGGTGAGCGTCCACGTGAGGATCATCGATACCAGCACGGCCCGCCCGTGATCGCGCAGCACGGCTTTCAGCGGCACTTCGCGGGTCAGCGACCGGCTCCGCTTCATTTCGACGAATACGGGCGTCTCGTCGAGCCAGCGTCGCAGCAACGCCGACACAATCCCGAACAGGCCGCCGACGACGAAAGGCAGTCGCCACGCATACGCGCCGATCTCCGCCGGCGAATAATGACGATTGATCGTCGACGCGATCAGCGAGCCAAGCAGGATGCCGAGCGTCAGGCCGCCGGTCAGCAGGCCGCACGCATAGCCGACATGGCGCGGCGGCACGTGTTCGGCCACGAACACCCACGCGCCCGGCACCTCGCCGCCTACCGCCGCCCCTTGCAACAACCGGCACAGGAGCAGCAGCACGGGCGCGGCAATGCCGATGGACGCATAGGTCGGCAGCAGCCCCATCGTCAACGTCGGCAGCGCCATCATCATCACGCTCAACGTGAACATGCGTTTGCGGCCGACGAGATCGCCGAAATGCGCGAGCACCACGCCGCCGAGCGGGCGCGCGAGATAACCCGCCGCGAAAATGCCGAACGTCTGCAACTGCCGCAGCCAGTCGGGAATCGATGGCGGAAAGAACAATTGACCGATGACCGTCGCGAAAAACACGTAAATCACGAAATCGTAAAATTCGAGCGCGCCACCGAGCGCGGCGAGCGCGAGCGTCCGGTGATCGCGGCCGGTCAGCGGGCGATGGGATACAGCCGGAATCTGAAGCGAGTCTGGAAAGTTCATCTCGAAAAAGTCAGGAATCGGGAACCGCGCGCCAACCCGATGACGCGCTACGGATGGACAACACCCGGGCACCCCATGTCATTCCATTGCGCGTCGATTTTCCGCGGCGACTGTTCAAGGCCGCGCTCGGCAACCTCCATTTGGACTGCAGGCGGAGCAATGTCGGCACGCCGTGTCGCGAATCCGGTGCGACGCCGGGAATAAACGGCCGCCGTCGCGTGTTCCATGAGGATGGAGGGCGCACGAGCCTGCCGCTTGCGCGCGCCTCGCCCGTGCGTGACACGTTCACGCCTTCTCCTGGAGCAATCATGCGTTTTGCGGTTCTGGGCGCCGGCGCGGTCGGCTGCTACTTCGGCGGCATGCTGGCGCTGCACGGCCACGAGGTGGTTTTCATTGGCCGTCCGTTGCACGTCGACGCGATTCGCGACCGGGGTCTGCGCGTCCAGACGCGCACGTTCGACCGTCGCGTGCCGGCCGACGCGTCGACCGATATCGACGCCGCGGCATCGGCCGACGTGGTGTTCGTGTGCGTGAAGTCCGGCGATACCGCGCAAGCCGCGCGCACGTTGAGCCGCGTGCTGGCGCCGCAAGCGCTCGTGGTCAGTCTGCAGAACGGCGTCGACAACGCGGCCGTGCTGCGCGCGGAGATCGCCGGCCCGGTCATTGGCGCGGCGGTCTATGTCGCCAGCGAGATGGCGGGCCCGGGGCATCTGCTGCACCATGGCCGCGGCGATCTCGCGATCGAAGCGTCGCCGTCGAGCGAACGGCTGGCGCAGGTGCTGCGGACAGCGGCCATTCCGACCCGGATCGCCGACGACGTGCGCGCGGCGCTCTGGCACAAGTTCATCCTCAATTGCGCGTACAACGCGATTTCCGCGATCGTGCAGTTGCCCTTGGGCGAGATGTCGCATCGCGATGCGTTGCGCGAAACGATGCGTGCGGCCGTCGCCGAGTGCATCGCGGTCGCGGCGGCCGAAGGCATCCATTTCGCCGACGGGCCGGCCGCGATCGTCGAGCGCATCGAAGCGACGATTCCGCCCGGCCAGTATTCGTCGACGGCGCAGGATCTGGCGCGCGGCAGACCCGGCGAGATCGATCACCTGAACGGCGCGGTCGTGCGGCGCGGGCGCGCGGCAGGCATCGACACGCCGGTCAATCGGACGCTCCATCTGCTCGTGAAGATGCTGGAAGCAAAGACGGCCGCGCGTTCGTGACGGGCGGCGCTCGCGCGTGCGTCGCCGACCGCCGCGGCGGGTCGAGCGGCGCCGCGCGGCCGGCGACGTGACGTCGGACGTCGAACCGGCCCGCCAGCCGCGCTGCCGCGCGCCGGCCGCGGCCGAACGCGCGTCGCCAATACCAGCCGCTATTCGCGCTCGCCCGCCAGTCTCGCGAGCGCCGCGGCGATCCCCGCGCCATAGGCCGGGTCGGCCCGCGAGCAGTTGTCGATGTGGCGCTGCCGGATGCCCGCCGACACGCCGGCAAGCTGCCGTGCGGTGGTATCGAACAGGCACTGGCGTTGCCGCGCATCCATCAGCCGGAACAGGTCGCCCGGCTGCTGATAGTGATCATCGTCGACGCGATGATCCCAATGCGCGGCCGCGCCGTTCAGCTCGAGCGGCGGTTCGTCGAGCTGCGGCCGGTCCGACCACGCGCCCTTGCTGTTGGGCCAGTACGACGGCGCCGCGCCGAGATTGCCGTCGGTGCGCATCGCACCATCGCGGTGATAACTGTGGAACGGGCACTGCGGCGCGTTCACCGGGATCTGGGCGAAGTTGACGCCCAGCCGATATCGCTGCGCATCGCCGTACGAAAACAGGCGCGCCTGCAACATCCGGTCCGGCGAGTAGCCGATGCCCGGCACGACGTTCGCCGGCGAAAACGCGGCCTGCTCCGTCTCGGCGAAGAAATTGTCGGGATTGCGGTTGAGCTCGAATTCGCCGACTTCGATCAGCGGAAATTCAGCCTTCGGCCAGACCTTCGTGAGATCGAACGGGTTGAACCGAAACGCTTTCGCCTGCGCGTCGGTCATCACCTGAATGTACAGCGTCCAGCGCGGAAAATTGCCGGCCTCGATGCTGTCGAACAGGTCACGCTGATGGGTTTCGCGGTCCCGGGCGATCAGCGCTTGCGCCTGCGCGTCGGTCAGGTTCTCGATGCCCTGTTGCGAGCGGTAATGGAACTTCACCCAGGTCCGCTCGTTCTGCGCATTGATCATGCTGTACGTATGGCTGCCGAACCCGTGCATGTGCCGGTACGATCGCGGAATGCCGCGCTCGCTCATGACGATCGTCACCTGGTGCAGCGCCTCGGGCAGCAGCGACCAGAAATCCCAGTTGTTTTCCGCGCTGCGCATGCCGGTGCGCGGGTCGCGCTTGACCGCATGATTGAGGTCGGGAAAGCGCAATGGATCGCGAAAGAAGAACACCGGCGTATTGTTGCCGACCAGATCCCAGTTCCCTTCCTCGGTATAGAACTTCAGCGCGAAGCCGCGGATGTCGCGTTCCGCATCGGCCGCGCCGCGCTCGCCGGCCACCGTCGAGAAGCGCACGAACATCGGCGTCTGCTTGCCGATTTCGGAGAAGAGCTTCGCCTTCGTGTACCGCGAAATGTCGTGCGTCACGGTGAAGGTCCCGTATGCGCCGGCGCCCTTCGCATGCATGCGGCGCTCCGGGATCACCTCGCGATCGAAATGCGCGAGCTTTTCGATCAGCCAGACGTCCTGCAGCAGCGCGGGACCGCGCGCGCCGGCCGTCTGGATGTTGACGTTGTTGCTGACCGGCGCGCCGTTCGCATGGGCAATTTCGCGCGGAATCGAATCCTCTGACATGTCCTGGTTCCCCCAACGGTATGTGATTTCAGTTCATGGGTCGCGCGATCCGCCGTCGGTGCGGGCATCGCGCGTCGTGCAGACGGCCATCCGTCAGGCCGTCCGCGGATAGATTGGAAATGGACGACGTATCCGGCGTTTGTCCGGTTTGTATCGGTTTGTACCGGGCTCCGTCGGCAGCCGGTTGCACCACGCGCGTCGCGCCGGCCGTCACGATCGTTCGCTGTCGGCGATCCGGTCGCCGAGCGCGCCGAGGTCCGCATCGCCGGGGGCGGCGATCAGCGCATACGCGACTCCCGAGCGCCGCCACGTCACGACGTCCATGTTGCCGACCTGCTGACGGTCGGGCACGGTGTCCGGCCGCTCGTCCTTCATCACGCATAGCGCGACGGGCGCGCCTTGGTCGGGCAGATAGACGATCTGCACCAGCGGTTTGCGATTGAAATTCAGGCGCTGGATGCGCTTGAACGTCAGCCCGGCCGAGCGCAGGTCCGGAATCCGTATCCCCAGTCCGTCGTCCCGGCGAATCGTGTCGATCGTCTGCGCGGCGGCCGCGAAGTTCGCCGAATCGAATGCAACGGTGTCGCGCGTATAGAGCCGCTGATAATTGACGGCCGCCATGATCCACGGCGACATCCGCGCCCGCGCGACCACCGATGCGGGTGGCGGCGCGAAGCGCAGTACGGCGGCGCTGCAGAACGCGCCCGCGACGAATGCGACCGCGAGCCACGGCGCCATCATGCGAACGCGCGAGCGAACCGGCGTGGACGGCCGCCCACGTACGCCGGGCTGCGCTGGACCCGAGATTTGCCGATGATCGCCGCCGCCGACCGGCCGCGTCGACGGCGGCGCATGCGCGTGCGCGATGTCGGCGACCGTCCGGATCAGACTCTGCGGCACCGGCAGCCATGGGTGACGCTGAAACGCGCGCTGATAGGGCAACACCGATGCTTCGAGCAAGGCCACCCGCGTCGCGATCTCGACCGACGTTCGGATCGCCCGGTCGACTTCCGCGCGCTGGTGCGACGTGAGCGCTCCGTCCACGTATGCCATGAGCAGGACGTCGTCCATTTTCAAGCCCCCTGATCCTCACTGTTCGCCGCGCTTTTCACGGGTCGTTCGTGTCGATCGGCGAACAGCGCACCGATCGCCTGGCGAGCACGCGACAGCCGGCTCATGATCGTACCGATGGGCACGTCGAGCACGTCGGCCGCTTCGCTATAACTGAGTCCTTCCACGCTCACCAGCAACATCACCGCGCGCTGCGCTTCGGGCAGTTGCTGCACGGCCCTGACGATCTGCGCATCCAGCGCCTGCTGCTCCAGTGTCGGCGCGGCGGGATCGGAGATGGTTTCGAGCAGGTCGTCGTCCCAGTCCATGCCCGAGCGCCGGCGCACGCTGCGCGCGCGAAGCTCGTTGAGCCAGGTGGACTGCACGATCGAGAACATCCAGCTGAGCGGTGCCGTTCCGGGCCGCAACTGATGCGCGCGTTCGAGTGCACGCACGCACGCGCACTGCACGAGATCCTCCGCGTCGTGCCGATCGCCGGAGAGGCGCAGCGCGAACGTCCACAGGCGCGGAAGCATCGCGGGCAGCATGGCGGACAGTTCGGCCGCGGTCATCGACGTCGATCTCCGCAACGTGCAAGCCGGCCGACGCGGACGAACGGCCGTATCTGATGTGTATCCATGGGTTTAGGCGAAATTGAACGGGCAACACCCCTACAGCCCACGTAAACAGCTGGACGGCGCAGATATTCCATCCGCGCTCGCGTGTCGCCCGACAGGCCGGATCACGGGGCGCCGGCCGTGCGTCGGCGGCGTGGCGCGCGATGCGCGTCAGATCACCGTGACGACCACGTCGACGTTGCCGCGCGTCGCCTTCGAATACGGGCACGTCTGGTGCGCGGCATCGACCAGCGCCTGCGCGACGTCCGCGTCGACGCCCGGCACGCTGACGTTCAGCCGGGCCTGCAGGAAGTACGCGCCGTCGGCCATGGCCAGATCGATTTCCGCATCGACGTGCGTATCGCGCGGCAGCACAACCTTCAGCCGTTGCGCGGCCAGCCCCATCGCACCGATGAAGCATGCCGACCAGCCCGCCGCCAGCAGTTGCTCGGGATTCGTACCGGGCGCGGCCGAGCCGGGCCCGGCAAGCTTCACGTCGAGGCGGCCGTCGGCACTGCGGGCCGCGCCGTCGCGCCCGCCGGTGGTGCGAGTCTTGCCGGTGTACAGGACTTTGGTTTGCTGGCTCATGATCGGTACCGTGCTGGATGGGGGTGAATGAACGGAGAACGTATTGCGTCGCCGGGATGCATTAGAGCGCGCCCACGTATCGGTCATGTGTCCCGACGCCGGGCTATTGCAACGTCATGTATCCATTCGCGACGCGTACACATTGAGAAACACATCCGCCGCTCCGGGCAAAGCCATTGCCGAAACGAAGCGGGAATAACGCTTCGCCCTGCGGTGTTCTGTTGAGGCAGACAACCCTTCGGGAGTGAAACGGTGCAGAACCCGCAGCAGGAAATCGACGATCGTCCGGCGCCCGCGCACACGCGCGTGCGGGCACTCGGCAGCACGGAACATCTGTTCTGGTTGCTGGACCAGAATCGGCCGACGCATTTCGCGATGGTCGCGGAGATCGACCGGCGCTTTGCGCCCAGCGCATGGCACGCTGCCTTTCAGGCGCTGCAGCGCAGACATCCGCTGCTGTCCACCTGTATCGCCACCGACGCGCAGCACAATTCGGCGTTCCATTCGGTACCCGGCGCCGTGGTGCCGTTGCGCGTGATCGAGCACCACGCGACGTCGTGGCAAACCGAAACGGCCCGCGAAATCGCGACGCGCTTCGACTGGGCGACCGCGCCGCTGGTGCGCGCGACACTGTTGCAGCGCGAATCGACGTCGACGCTGATCCTGGTCGCGCATCACTCCGTACTCGACGGCATGGGCGCCGCGTATCTGATCGACGAACTGCTGCGCACGCTGACGGGCAAGCCCGCGGCGCCGCTGCCGCTCGTGCAGTCGCTCGAGACGCTGCTCGCGGCCGACCTGAACGACGCGGCCACCCTGCCCGCGCCCGTTCCGGCGTCGGAGCCGAAGCCGTTCCGTGCGAATACGACGGCGCTGCCGCACATCGACGCCGTCGCGCTTTCAGCCGAAGCCACGCGTCGCCTCGCCGCGCGCGCCCGGCAAGCGTGCACGACCGTGCATGGCGCGATTGCCGCAGCCGTTCATGAAGCGGGCCGGCGCCTGTCGAGCGACTGGGCCGCGCGCGCGTTGAGGACCGTCACGCCGATCGACGTACGCGCTTTCGCCAGCGAAGCCGGTGTCGCCAACGGCGTGTACATCACGCAGACCGTCACGATCGACGATTACCCGCGCGGGGTCGACTTGTGGGCAGCGGCCCGCAAGATCAAGCAGGACCTCGCGCCGTCGCAAACGCGCGCGAGCGTCGCGGCGGAGCTGAAGGCGCTGGATACCGCGATGGCGGCGCGACCGAGCGTCGAACACGCGGCCGGCTTCCTGTCGAACGTGCTGGCCTTCGACGTCCTGCTGTCGAATCTCGGCAATCAACCCATCGCCGCCACGTACGACGGCGTATCGCTCGACGCGCTGTGGGGTCCGTTCGTGACATCCGGATTCGCGGACGATCAGGTCATCGGTGCCTGCACGATCGACGGCGTCCTGCGGCTCGCGCATACGAGCCATCGCGCCATCCCGGGACTGCTCGGCGAAGTCCGCACGATTCTCGAGCACGCCGCCGGCTGAACGGCGGCCCGGCGCCGCGCCGGTTGCGCCGATTTCAGAACGCCGCGAGCGACACTCGCTTGCGGTGCTCGACGACCGACAGCAGCAGCGCCGCCAGCCCGCATGCGGCGATGAGCGTCAGCAGCATCGTCCTGCCCAGGGTGACCAGCACCAGGCTGCCGAGCGCCGGGAATCCGAACGCGCCGACGAAGTACGATGCGACGAACCACGTGAGCACCGCGTGCCGATGCCGCGCATCGGCGCTGTTGACGGCCTGCGCCTGGACGATCGGATAGATGAGGCCGTAGCCCGTGCCGAGCAGCACGGCGCTGGCCGAATGAAGGAGCGCATGGTGCGGCACGGCGAACGTCACCGCGACGCTCAGGATCATGAAGCCGAGCAGGATCTGCGTGGTCGCGTCGACGCGCATCCGGATCACGAGCGCGCCGAGCAGCCAGCGGATGACGACCACCGTGGCCGAATACAGCCCGAAGAACGTTCCGGCCTTCACGCCGGTTTCCTGCGCCATCGACATCTGGAACGTCATCAGCCCCGAGAAGACGCTCGAGCCGAGCGCGATGATGGCGATCGGATAGATCGCGTGCGTGCGGGCGATCGCCGCCATCTCGCAGCCCCATCGTGGCCGCACCGGCCGCGCGGCGGGCAGCGACGCCGGCGACAGCCGGCCGAAGCATTCCAGCATGACGGCGGCCATCGCGCACAATCCGCCGACGGTGCAGAACACCGTCCCCGTCGTCCAGTGCCAGTTGCGTATCGCGAGCGACGCGACGGCCGGGCCGCCGCCGACGCCCGCCATCTGAAACGACCCGAACCGCAGGAACCAGCGCTCGCGTTCGGTATCCGCGGTGCGCTCGGCTAGCATCATCGGCGCCGCGAGGTAGAACGCGCCCCAGCCGACGCCGACCAGCAGTCCGGGCACGACGCTCAGTGAGCCGGTGCGGTCGATCAGCGCAAACCCGACGACGCCCGCGCCGACGACGAGTGCGGCCAGCGCAGCGGTACGGGCTGTGCCGATCGAATGGGCCAGCCATGCGACCAGCGGCAGGCCGATCAACGCGCCGACCATCGCTTCGACCAGCGCGACGCCGGTATCGACGTCGCCTCCGCCCGCCGAACGAAAATGCATCGACAACAGGAACGTCGCGCCGTATCCGCATGCCGTCAACAGCGCGCCCAGCAGCACGAACGATGCGCCGCGCGCGGACATCGTGTGGGGATCGGCCATCGTGCCTCCTGTCGTCTCGAAATTCCGGCCGGCCTGCCGGTCCTTCAGTTGACCGCGCCATCCAGCGGAATGCCGCGCCCGATTTCCCGATTGGACGCCCGCCATGTATCCGGCGTATGTCGCTCGCGTATCGAAATGTATCGGAGGAAATGAACGGCCCGCGGCGATGCGTTCATGCAGGCGCGAGCGGCAGTATCACCGTCGCCTCGAGGCCGCCGGTGCTGCGATTGTTCAGTTGCAGGTCCCCCTGCATCGCCCGCGTGAGCCGGCGGGCGATCGCGAGCCCCAGCCCCGACCCCGGCGCGCGCGCCGCCGTCTGCGGCGCGCGGTACCAGGGCTTGAACACCGCCTCGAGCTCCGTCGGCACGATACCCGGCCCCGAATCCAGCACGGTCAGCATCACGTGCCGCGCGTCGACGCATACACACAGGCGGACGTCGCCCCCGTAACGCAACGCATTGTCGATCAGGTTGACGAGCACGCGGCGCAGCGCGTGCGGGAACGTCACGAGAGGATGCCCGACCCGTCCGTCGAGATCGACGGTGAGGCCCGCGTCGCGATAGCTGTCGACCAGCACACCAAGCATCTCGTCCGCGTCGACACGGCGCGGCGGCTCCGGCACGCTGCATTGAAGTCGGGCGCACGCCAGGCTCGCGTCGACCAGTTCGCTCATCTCGGCAAGATCGCGCTCGATCGCATCGCGCAGCGCACCGTCATCCAGCATCCCGCTGCGCAGCATCATTCGCGTAAGCGGCGTGCGCAGGTCGTGCGCATAGGCGGCCAGCACGTGCAGCAATTCCGTCATGCGCTCCGCGTGCTGGCGGTGCGCGCCGTTGATCGCGCGTGCGAGCGTCGAGATCGATGGCGCGCCGCGTTCGGCCCACGTATCGGGGAGCGCCTCGATACCTTGCTTGTCGATGGCATCGGCAAGCTCGCGCACGGTCGCATCCAGCCTGAACATCCGCAGCCACGACCACAGCACGGTCGCGACCAGCGCGAACAGGATCGCCACGACGGCGGCGATCAGCAGACCCTCGCTTGCCACCGGGCGCAATGCGTTCGCGAACGTCGCGCGTGCGTCGTATATGCCGGCCGCGACCAGTGGCACGCCGGCGACGAGCAGGAGGCGCACCGACCACACGACGAGTTCGCGCGGATGCGGGAACACTGCGCGGGCGACGCCACGCAGGCTGCGCGTGGCCCGCGATTCAAACACAGTCGCTGACGATAAGGTAGGAATGTGCGCCATCTTCGTTCTCCTGTCGCCGTCGCGGCGGACGGTACAGGACAGATGAAAACACGCGCACGGGGGCGTGCACCATCAAACGAGCGGCCATTCACCCCCTACGAAGGTTTAGGTTGCCGCCGCGGCAACCTAAACCGCCAGACGGTCAGCCGCGCCGGAGCGCGCGGGCGAGCCACCCTTCGAGTTCCCGCGCGTCGATCGGTTTTTCGAGGAGACACAGCGCGGCGCTCGCGCGCACGCGCTCGCGCTGGCGGACGGTGGCGAACGCCGTGACGAATATGGTCGGAATGCGCGCGCCGGCGGCTTCGATCCGCGACAGCACGTCGATGCCGTCCATCCCGGGCATCTGGATGTCGCAGATCAGGCAGCGCGTGCGCGCCACCCGGTCGGACACGAGGAATGCCGGCGCCGACGCGAACTCGCACGCGTCGCCGCCCAGCGCGCGCACGAAGCTTCTCACGGCGGCGCGCACGAACGGATCGTCGTCGACAATCGCTACGAGATCGGTGACTGAGAGTGAAAGAGACATCCGCGCTTATGGCCTGGGGAACGAGCACGCTCGCCCCATACTGCTACACAAGTCGCCAGCATACCGTCACGCCGCCGAACCGCCACCATATCTACGTATGGGTCGGCTTGCTCCCGACGGCGCCATCGCTACCGCGACGGCAATTCGATGCCGAGCGCGGTCATCTTGCGCACCAGTTCCGCGACGGAACGACACTTCATCTTTCGCATCGCCTGGCCGCGATGGATCTTGGCCGTGATCTCGGCGATGCCCATGTTGCCGGCGACCTGCTTGTTCATCAGGCCCGTCGCGACGTGTTGCAGCACCTCCCGCTCCCGCGGCGTCAGCGATTCCCAGCATTCGCGCAGATCGAGCAGCGACTGGCTGGCCTCCAGCCGCTGCGCGTCGCGGTCGAGCGCCGCGACGACCGCATCGATCATTTCCTGGTCATGAAACGGCTTCGTCAGGAAATCCATCGCGCCGGCCTTCATCGCCTTCACCGTCATCGCGATGTCGCCGTGCCCGGTCATGAAGATGATCGGCATCTGCGGGCCGCCATTCTCGACCAGCGACTTCTGGAACGCGATCCCGCTCTGCCCGCGCAATCGCACGTCGAGCACGAGGCAAGACGGCCCCGTCCCCTTCGGCGCCGCGAGAAACGCTTCGGTCGACGCAAACGCGCATACCGCCAGATCGATCGAGCGCAACAGGCTGACGAGCGCGGCACGCACGAATTCGTCGTCGTCGACGACGTAGACGACACGGCCGCTCCGATCGTCGGATGAAGTCGCCACGTTCGGCATTCTGATCTCGGGCATTGAAATATTCGCTGGTGAATTTGCTGGGATGGCCGCGTGGCGGCGCGAAGGCATCTCGATGCACGCGGTGCGGCCGTCGCTCGAAGCGGGATGCCCCGTTCGCATGGTGCGGCCGGGCACGTTGCCGCGACGCATGCGGACGATGCCCCAACGATCGCCCACTCTGCCGGCATCAATGAAAACACGCGAACGCGCCAATTATTCCAGTCGCAATTCACCGATGCAACTGCGTGCGCATCGCGCTCGGCAGTTCATCGGCTTGCGCGGCCTCGTCACAGCGCATGACCGCCGGTCGTGCGTCGGCGTCCGCGCGGAAACGACGCTGCATATCGACCGCGCCGACCGCGTCCGTCGGTTGCCGCTACGCGCCGACGCACCCATGGGTATCCGAATGTATCGGGCTTCGGGGCGGATACATGACATTGCAAAACGCTGCACGCCGGACACATGCGCGATACCTCCCGGAGGCTCAATACACACACGGCGGAACCTGATACGAACACGACGCCGCGGGCCCATGCAGGCTCCCGACGCCATCAGGTGACGCGAATACGTTCCGATCCATCCTTCTTCAGGAGCCCCGCATGAACACTTCGAAAATCACGCTCGCATTCGCCGCGCTCGCGCTGACTGCATCGGCCTACGCGGCGTCCCCGGCGGAAACGGTCGCCGGACATTCCGACGTGCAGGCCGCCACCCAGTCGGCGCCGCTCGCACCGATGGCGAAGACCCGCTCGGAAGTCCGCCAGGAGCTCGTGGCGGCGCGACAGAACGGCGAGCTCGACGCGCTGAGGAAACTCTATTCCGGGCATTGAACGGCAGCCCTCGTGTCGGGCCCGGCACGGGCGGGACACCGCCGGCGTCCTCGCCAGCGCCCGGGCCGTCACTGCATTTCGCCCCAGGTAGGGGGCACGCCCGTCAGCCCATGAAGCCAACCGAATTTTCAGCGATGCTTCCCGACATGCTGCCGCGTCTGCGGTCGTTCGCGCTGCGTCTGAGCGGGAATCGACACGACGCGGACGAGCTCGTGCAGCGCGCATGCGTTCGCGCGCTCGAGCGGGTTCATCAACTGCGGTCCGATACGGCGCCGGTCAGTTGGGTCTTCTCGATCGTCCATTCGATCTGGCTCAACGAGTTGCGGCGACGCAATCGGCGCGACCGCCTGCTGCTCGAGTGCAGCGACGCGCTGCTGGAAACGGTCGCCGATCCGCGCGCAGCGTCGGAGACCGCCGTGGCCGTCCGCCAGATCGTCGACGCCGTCGAACGGTTGCCCGAACCGCAGCGCATCGCGTTGCTGCTCGTCAGCGTCGACGGGCTGAGCTACAGGGAAGCCGCGTACACACTCGACATCCCGATCGGCACCGTCATGAGCCGGATATCGCGTGCGCGCAAGGCAATCCGCATCGCGCTCGGCGGCGGCGCAGCGCGCACGTCGCGGGACAACTTCACGGGTTCGGCGGCCGGCGGCTGATGCACGTTGCCGCGGGCAAGTCGATCGCCGCGGGTCCGCCTCGCTCGCGGCGCGTCGCGGCCATGCACGAACGGCGACGGAATAAACGCCGTGCGTGGCGTGTTCAGTGTAGGCAATCGCATCCGCCGCGGGGGATGCGACCAGGCACCTACTACTCGACACGAAATATGTCAGCACTTTCCAGAATGCTACTCGTCTATGACGGAACCGACGAGGCACAGGCCGCGCTCGCGCGATGTGCGGCGCTGTCGCACGCGCTGTCCGCGGCGGTCGACGTCGTCACCGTCGTGGATCCCGTGACCGCGAACGCGCAGACGGCCGGACTGCTCACCGGTCTCGCCCACCATCGCCTCGAGGAATTCGCGCGCGACGCACTTCAGCGCGCGATCGTCAAACTCGCGGACGACGGCATCGACGCGCGCGGCTTCGTGCGATTCGGACGCGCGGCCGACGCCGTCGCCGCCCACGCGCTGACCACCCGTCCGGACATGATCGTCGTCGGCCATCGCGCGAGCAGCGGGTTCGCGCGCTGGTGGCGCGAGCGCCCGGTTCACTTCGATCTTGCCGAGCGCCTTCGCGGCGCGGCGCTGATCGTCGTGACGGTGCCGTCCGCGTAGGGCCGCCGCTCGCGCCGCGCGCATCACGCGTCCGGCTCGGTCGCGTCGGGCACCGATACGCCGGTGCATGACTGAATGGTCGCCGCGAGAATCATGCGTTGCCGGTTGGCGGGCAGGCAAACGTCGCTCGAGCGCGGACGGAACACGCGATCGCCGCGCGCGATCGCGCTTCCCGTCAACGCGCAGACCGCCGGCTCGCGTGCGCGGCTGCGGCACCAGATCTGCTCGGTATACCGTCCCGAACGCGAGTCGCTCCATGAAACGGTGATCATGGACGACGACAGGCACTCGATCACCTCGATCGCGTCAAGCGGGGCTTCACGTGCGCGCGTGTCGTCGTCGTCGCACCGGCGCCGGCCGAAGCGGCGCGACTTGTATCGCGTGCGCTGCGCTTGCCGGCAAACATCGCGTTGCTCCAGCGAAGGATCGAGGACATTGATCAACGTGCGAATCATGATGTCCGCTTCAGGCAGGGTCGCCATCATCGTTTCTCCCATCCGGTCGTGTCGGTCGTATCGGTCGTGTGAAAGCGGACGCACGCAAGCGGCCACGGCGGTGCGTCCGGCCGTCGCTCAGGCGCCGCCTTCCGAGCGCAGCGTGATCCGGCTGTTCACCGCCGTGACGCCGCGTACCTTCCGCGCCGCCTCGACCGCCAGATGATCGAGGTCTTCGCTTTCGACCTGGCCGGTCAGCGTCACGCGTCCGGTCGACGCGTTGCCGAACACGACGATCGGCTTCCCTTCAAGCCCCTTCGTATGGGACAGTGCCTTCTGCACCGACCGCGAGAACGTGCGATTGGCCGCACGGACCGCCTTCTTCGACGTGCCGGCCGCCGGCGTCGTCGTGAGCGCGGCATCCGCGCCGGCCGTATCGGGTCGTTCGTCCGCGAACGCGCGCAGGTTCATGCCGGCGATCAGGGCGACGGCGAGGCCGCCGGTGACGACGATGTGTCGGAGTTTCATGATGGGTTCCTTGGATGTCTGGTATCGGATCGACAAGCACGTGTGTTCCGGCGACCTGCGTCGTCACGATGCGCACGCATCACGTCCGCGCCGCGTCGCGATTCCGACTCGCTGACGGGTCGGTCGAGCCGTCGTCAACGTGAATCGTGTACCGGTGAAGCGAGCATAAGGTGACGCGTCGGCGTGCTCCATAGCATCTGCAGCTAGCCGCCTGACGCGTCGGCATGAGTCGCCGCATACGTTCGTATAGGCAGCCGGTCCGTTTCCCCCCTGCCCCTTCCCGCGACGTGCACCGGTCGCGCACCGATTCACGCCCCGACACATCGCGCCCGTGCCCGCTCACATCGAAGAAACCGGCAGTGTCACCGTGGCCCGCGTGCCGCCGTGCTCGCGCGGCGCAAGTTCCAGCTGCCCGTTGTGCGCTTCAACGATGGACTTGCAGATGGACAGCCCCATGCCCATTCCGTGCGGCTTGGTGGTGAACAGCGGTTCGAACAGGCGCGCGGCCACCTGCGGATCGAAGCCGTCGCCGTTGTCGTCGATCCGGATGCGCACGAGGTTCCGCTCCAATTCGCATGTCAGCACGATGACACGCTTTCCTTCAGGTGTACCAATCATCGATTCCGCGCCGTTCATCAGCAGGCTGATGATGGCCTGCTGCAGCGGCACGCGTTCGCCGCGCATCGGTATCGCCGACGCACATCCGTCGACGCGCAGGTTCACCTTCATCGCGTCCAGCGTGCTTTCGAGTATCTCCGCCGCCTCGCGCAGCGCATCGGCGAGGTCGAACACGGCGAACACGGGCGCCGTGCGCCGTGCCCTGGCGCGCAGCGCACCGATGATGGTCCGCGCCCGCACCGTGCACGCACAGATGTGCGCAAGCATCTCGCGGGCGGCTTCGATGTTCGGCGCGCCGCGGTCGAGCCATTTCAGCCCGGCACGCGCGGACGTGTCGATCGCCGTGACGGGCTGGGCGACCTCGTGCACGATCGACGCCGCAAGCTCTCCGTACGCGGTCAGCCGACTGGTGCGGTCCATTTCGGACTGGGTTTCGCGCATCGCGGCTTCGACGCTGCCCACGCGTGCGCGCTGCGCGTCCAGCTCGTCGCGCAGCCGAAGATTCTCCAGCACGCATCCGGCATGCGGCGCAATGATCTCGACCAGTGCGGCCTTCGCCGGCGTAAACATGCCCGGCAGGTCGCCATGCTCGAGATACAGCGCACCGATCAGTTCACCATTGCACCGTATCGGCACGCAGATCACCGAGCGCGGCTTGCGGCGGCGCACATAGTCGTCCGTTCGCCAATGGTCGGCGGCGCACGCATCGCGCAGCACCAGGCCGTTGCGCAGGTGCACGGCGGCGGCAATGATCGGCACGGGCAGCCGGTCGACCGACCGCCGCTCGGTGTGCGGTCCGTTCGCGGCCGTCGCGACGGCGGCTGCCTCCCAGCCGCCGTCGCGCAGCACCGCGATCACGCCCCACGTTGCCCCCGCCCCCCGCAGCGCCGACTCGAGCAGTGTCGCGACGCGCGTCGCGGGCGAAGCCTCGTGCGCCATTGCGCGCGAGACGTCGTGCAACACGTGCACGTCGATCGACAGCAGCGATCGAGGCATGAGTTCGTCGAAGGCCGGGCCCGCTTCGGCGCCGCCCGGATCGACGCGCGATTTCCATGGCGTCCGCGCAGCGAGCGCGCTGCAGACATCGTCGAGTTCGTTGTTCATGGGTCTATCTCCTGCTTGCCGGCATCGGCCTCCGGCAACCTGAAATCAACATTTCATGTAGTGAGTACTCCACAAACGAATGGTAGCAGCAGTTTCTCAAAATAAAAATGTGAAGATAGCGTTCACGCCTCCTCCATGCGTGCCGATACGTCGGACACGACTCCCACAACCCATTGAATCAATTACCTATTTATGATTTGTTGCGAACCCGTCGAGAGTTCCGTAGAATCCCGAATTCATGTAGCGTTCCCTGTACGAAAGTTCGAGGAATGCCGCTGTTCCAGGTTTCTTTCAGGCGGCAGGACGAGGTTGCCGGCCGCCATAGGAGCGGTATGACTCAAGCAACAAAAGCCAAGACGGTGCGCGGAACCGGTGTCCGGGAGGCAGCGGCACAGGAAACCCGCGACAAGATCCTGCGCGCGGCGACCAAGGTCTTCGCGCGCTACGGCTACGAAGGCGGCAGCGTGGAGCGGATCTCCAGGCTGGCGAAATCCTATGACCGGATGATCTATTACTACTACGGGAGCAAGGAGGGCCTGTTCGTCGCGGTGCTGGAAGGCATCTATCGGCGCATGGACGAGGCGGAGCTCAAGATGGCGCCGGATCCGTCGAATCCCGTGGAAGCGCTCAAGACCGTGATTCGCTTCAAGCTGGACTACTATTGGCGCAATCCCGATTTCATCACGCTGCTCAACACCGAGAACCTGCACCAGGGCAAGCATTTGGCCAGGCTCGAACGCCGGGGCGAATATTCGTCGCATGCGGTGCAGATCGTGGCCAGGATTCTCGAAAACGGCGCCGAACAAGGATTGTTCCGCACGGAACTGAACGCGCGCGACGTTTTCCTGCTGATCATTTCGGCAGCGTATTTTTATACGTCGAACCGCCACACGTTGTCCGCGTTCCTCGGCGAGGAACTGAATGCGCCGGAGGCCGTGCGCCGATGGGAAGCGTTCGTCATCGACAGCGTGCTGCGGGTCGTTCGCAAGGATCCGCCGATCGGCGATTGAGCGTGTGCCGGCGCCGATGTCGCCCCGCGTGACCATGACGATGCAGACACCTTGAAATGAACTACGTTCGCGCCACTACCCTCGACGAAGCGCTCGGTACGCTCGCGGCGCAGCCGCGGCCGCGCATCGTGTGCGGGGCCACCGACGCATTTGCCGATATCGGGCTCGTGCCGGCGCGCTCGGCATGGCTGGATATCAGCCGCGTCGACGCGCTGCGCGGCATCGAGCTGAACGACGGCGTCGCCCGTATCGGTGCGGCCGCCACGTGGGACGCCATCGCGCGCACGGCATGGCTGCCCGTGGCGCTCACGGACGCAGCCGCGTCGATCGGCCCCCGGCAGATTCGCGTGCAGGGCACGATCGGCGGGAACGTGTGCCATGCGTCCGCCGTCGCGGACGGCATCCCCGCGCTGCTGGCGCTCGATGCGAGCGTCGAACTGGCCAGCGTGCGCGGCATGCGCCGCTTGCCGTTGGCCGAATTCCTGCTGGGCAACCGCCGGACCGCGCTGGACGCCGACGAATTGCTGGTGGCGCTGCGGTTTGCGCAACCCCGCGCGCACGCGCGTACGTCGTTCATCAAGTGCACGAATCGCGACGGCGCGGCGATCGCCGTGGTGTCGGCCGCCGCGCAGTTGCGCGTGTGCGCCGCGGGGACGATCGAGGCGGCCGCCGTTGCCGTCGGCGGCGCCTCCGACGTTGCGCGCCGGATGCAGGTGCTCGAAAATGCACTGACGGGCCGGCGGCGCGACGAACTGGCCGACGTGCTCGCAACGTCGCCGCTGGACGAGCTGTCCCCGGCCGACGACTGCCGGGCGACCGCCCTGCATCGCCTTCATCTCGCGCGGCTGGCCATCTCGCGCGCTTTCACATGCTGCATCGAGGAGAACGCACGTGGCGCATCCGCAGCCTGACCCGCTTGCCGACGTTCGCGAAACGATCGCGGGCGGCGGCCCGGCGATTTCGCCGGAACCGGACTGGTTCGACCTCAACGGCACGCGGCGCCCCCTGCCGGCGGACCGCTCGCAGCGCCTCGTCGACCATCTGCGTGCGGACCTGCGCCAGTTCGGCACCAAGGAAGGCTGCCGCCAGGGCGATTGCGGCAGTTGCACGGTGATCGTCGACGGCGACGCACGCTATGCATGCCTGATCCCGGTCGGGCAGATCGCGGGGCGCCGTGTCGTCACCGTCGAAGGTCTTGCCGACGGCACGCGATGCGGCAGCCGCCTGCAGCAGGCGTTTCTCGCCCATCAGGCGGTGCAATGCGGTTTCTGCACGCCCGGCATGCTCACCGCGGCGGCGGCGGCCATCGACGCCGGCGAAGTCAGCGACCGCGCCGGTGCGCGGGCCGCGATCGACGGCGTGCTGTGTCGCTGCACCGGCTATCAGAAGATCGTCGACGCGGTGACCGAAGTCGGATGCGGCGCCGCCGCACGGTGCCGCACGCCCGCGCCGTCCGAAGGGCCGTCCGTCGGCGTCCCGCTCACGCGTCTCGACGGCCCCGAAAAAGTCGACGGCAGCCAGCGATTCGGTGCCGACGACTACCCGGCCGACAGCCTGTTCGTACGCGCGGTGCGCTGCCCGCATCACCGCGCACGTTTCGCGTTCGGCGACCTCGCCGCATTCGTCGACGCGCATCCGGGCGTGCATCGCGTCCTCACCCACGCCGACGTGCCGGGCATGAATCTGCACGGCGTCGCGACGCCGTACGCGGACCAGCCGGTCCTTCCGGATACCGAGACACGCCACCATCTCGAGGCGGTCGCGCTGGTGGTCGGCGAGCGCGCCGCGCTCGCGGCGCTCGACCTCGACCGCTTTCCGGTGCGGTGGGCGCCGCTGACGCCGGTTCTCGCGATCGCCGACGCCGTGCTGGACGACAGTCCGCAGCTGCACGCCGATCGCCCCGGCAACGTGCTGATCGAGGGCGTGGTGCGCCGCGGCGACCCGGAGCGCGCGATACAGGATGCCCGTCACGTCGTCAGCGCAACGTTCCAGTCCAGTTTCGTCGAGCATGCGTACCTCGAGCCGGAAGCCGGCTGGGCGCGACGCGTGGGCAACGTGATCGAAATCCATTCGTCGACGCAGGCGCCGCATCCGCATCGCGCCGACCTCGCGCGCATTCTCGGCATGGCGCAGGAACAGGTGCGCGTCGTGGCGACCGCGGTCGGCGGCGGCTTCGGCGGCAAGCTCGACATGACGGTCCAGCCGCTGCTCGCGATCGCGGCCTGGCATCTCGACCGGCCCGTCGCGATGGCGTTCTCGCGCGAGGAATCGATGGCCACGTCGACCAAGCGCCATCCCGGCCGCATGACGTCCAGCATCGCCGCCGATGCCGATGGGCGGCTGCGCGCGGTGACGTTCGAAGGCGACTACAACACCGGCGCGTTCGCGTCCTGGGGGACGGCCGTCGCGAATCGCGTACCGGTGCATGCGGGCGGCCCGTATGTGATTCCGCACTACGCGGCGCACACGCGCGCGATTCATACGCACGTGACGCCGGCCGGCGCTTTCCGCGGCTTCGGCGTACCGCAGACGACGATGTCGCAGGAACAGCTGATCGACGAGCTGGCGTTCGCGGCGGGCATCGATCCACTCGAGTTCCGCGCGCTGAATGCGTTGCGCCCCGGCGATACGCTGCCGACCGGGCAAGTGCTTGACGACAGCGTCGGCCTCGTCGCATGCCTCGATGCGCTGCGTCCGGCGTGGCGCGACGCGCATGCGCGGATCGCGACGCTGAACGCGGCGGCGCCCGGCCACATTCGCCATGGCGTCGGCGTCGCGGCGTTCTTTTACGGCTGCGGCAACACCGCATTGCCGAATCCGTCGACGGTCCGCTTCGGCATCCGGCGCGACGGTACGATCGTCCTGCACCAGGGTGCGGTGGATGCCGGCCAGGGCGCGAACACGGTCATTCCGCAAATCGCGGCCGACGCGCTGGGCGTACCGGTCGACCGGCTGCGATTCGTCGGCCCGGATACCGCGCTGTCGCCGGATTGCGGCCGCACGTCGGCGTCGCGGCAGACCTTCATCACCGGTCGCGCGGCCTTCCTTGCCGGCTCCGCGCTGCGCCACCGGTTGCTCGCGTTCGCCGGCGCGGCGTCCGATGCGCGGATTTCGTCCGATGCGCGCGGCATCGCCGTCGACGGCCATCCGCTGGATCTGCGGACGCTGCCCGTCGATGCGCACGGCTACGTGATCGCGGCCGAGGAGCGCTTCGATCCGCCGACCACGTCGCTCGATGCGTCGGGGCAAGGCACGCCTTATGCAACCTACGCGTTCGGCGCGCAGATGGCGGAGGTCGCGGTGGACTGCGAAAGCGGGCGCGTGCGCGTACTCAAGGTCGTGGCCGCGCACGACGTCGGCAGGATGGTCAATCCGACGCTGCTCGAAGGACAGGTCGAAGGCGCGGTCGCGCAAGGCATCGGCATGGCGCTGATGGAGAAGTACCACCCCGGCCGATACAACAATCTGCACGACTACGTGATTCCGACCGTGCACGACATGCCCGACGTGCAGTCGATCTTCGTCGAAGCGCCGACGGCCGTCGGCCCGTACGGCGCGAAAGGCATCGGCGAGCCGGCGCTCGTGCCGACGGCCGCGGCCATCCTGAACGCGATCCATCACGCGACCGGCGTACGCATCCGCGAAGCGCCGGCCACGCCGGACGTCGTGCGGCGCGCACTCGCGACCGGCAAACGGCCTTGCGCGCTTCGATAACGCCATCCCCTACTTCACGAACAACAACAATGACGACAACGAGAGATGCCGACGAAGCCGCGCTGCGAATCGTGCCGCGCGCGTCGTGGTACGCCGAACTCGATTCCGCGGGCAAGCGCGCGTTCAAGGCGGCGTTCGCCGGCTGGGCGACCGATGCGTTCGACTTCATGGTGTTCAGCTTCGTGCTGGCTTCGCTGATCGACCTGTGGGGCCTCGATCGCGGCAAGGCCGGCCTGTTGAGCACCGTGACGCTGATTTTCTCGTCCGTGGGCGGCTGGATCGCGGGCATCCTCGCGGATCGATACGGACGGGTCAAGGTATTGCAGGGGACGATCCTGTGGTTCTCCGTCTGCACGCTGGCAATCGGTTTCGCGCAGAACTTCGAGCAGATCTTCGTGCTGCGCGCGCTGCAAGGGCTCGGCTTCGGCGGCGAATGGGCCGTCGGCGCCGTGCTGATCGGCGAGATCGTCGCACCCGCCCATCGCGGCAAAGCGGTCGGCCTCGTGCAGAGCGGCTGGGCCATCGGCTGGGGCGGCGCGGCGATTCTCTACAGCATCGCGTTTTCGGTCCTTCCCGAGTCGCTGGCCTGGCGCAGCCTGTTCTGGGTGGGTATCGTGCCCGCCCTGCTCGTCCTGTACGTACGCAAGCACGTGCCCGAACCGGAAGTGTTCGTGCAGGCAGACGCCGCCCGCAAACAAGGCGCAGGCCAGCCGTCGGTGTGGGCGATCTTCTCGCGCGCGCACGCACGGCGCACGGTGCTGGCCGCGCTGCTCTGCACCGGCATCCAGGGCGGCTTCTATGCGATGTCGACGTGGCTGCCGGCCTTTCTCAAGATCGAGCGACACCTGTCGGTGCTCGATACGGGCGCCTATCTGTTCGTGATCATCGTCGGGTCGTTTTGCGGCTATGTCGTCGGCGCGTATCTTTCCGACTGGTGGGGACGCCGACGCAACTTCATGCTGTTCTCCGCGCTCTCCCTCGTGTCGGTGTGCGCGTACCTGACCGTCCCGCTGTCGAATGCACAGATGCTGTGGCTCGGCTTTCCGCTCGGCTTTTCGTCATGCGGCATCTTCAGCGGCGTCGGCGCGTACCTGACGGAACTGTATCCGTCGACTTTCCGCGCCAATGCGCAAAGCTTCACCTACAACTTCGGACGCGGCATCGGCGCGCTGTTCCCGAGTCTCGTCGGGATGCTGAGCCATTCGCTCGGCCTCGCGCTGGCCATCGCGATCTTTTCCGGCGCAGCCTATGGCGTGGTGCTGCTCGCCGTCCTGCTGCTGCCGGAGACGAAGGCGACGTCGCTTTGAATGCCGGACGCGGCTGCGGTCGCTAGCCGCGAACAGCCGCCGCGCGGTCGACTTCCGGTATGCTGATCCGCGCAAAATCCCGGAAATCAAGGTAACCACTGCGATGGACATCGCGATCCGCATCGAAGGCCGTCACGACCTGACGGGGCAAATCTTCCGGCAACTGCGCACGGCGATCGTCGACGGGCGGCTCGAAGGCGGCGCGCGGCTGCCGTCGACGCGCGACCTCGCGAAACAGCTCGGCGTGTCGCGCAAGACGACGCTCGACGCGTTCGAGCGCCTCGTCGCCGAGGGCTACCTGACGACGCGCGCGGGCGACGGCACGTTCGTCGCCCGCGGCTTGGCGCGCGTGCCGCATGCCGCGGCGACGTCGGCGCCGTCGATCGTCGACGAGATGCCGCGCATCGACGCGGTCGATGCACGCGCGCTGTGGAACGACCTGCCCGACGCGCTCGCGATGCCCGCGCCGCAGGACGCGCCCGGCTTCGACTTTCGCGGCGGCGTGACCGACAAGACGCTGTTCCCGTTCGACGCCTGGCGGCGCTGCCTGCATCACGCGCTGCGCCAGCAGGCGCGCGGGCCCGGCCAGTATCACGACCCGGCCGGCGATCCGCAGTTGCGCGGCGCGATCGCGCGCTACGTCGGATTCAGCCGCGCGGTCGCCTGCAGCTGGGACGACGTGCTCGTCACGCAAGGCGCGCAACAGGCGCTCGACCTGCTCGCGCGCGTCGTCGTGCGGCCGGGCGACGTCGTCGCGGTCGAGGATCCCGGCTATCCGCCCGCGCGCGCCGCGTTCGCGTCGCTCGGCGCGACGGTGATCGGCGTGCCGGTCGACGCGCAGGGCCTCGTCACGGAACGGCTGCCCGACGACGCACGGCTCGTCTACGTGACGCCGTCGCATCAGTTCCCGCTCGGCATGCCGATGACGCTCGATCGCCGCGTCGCGCTGCTCGAATGGGCGCAGCGCCGCCGCGCGGTGATCATCGAGGACGACTACGACGGCGAATTCCGCTTCGAAGGCCGGCCGGTCGAATCGCTGAAGAGCCTCGACCGCACGGGCCTCGTCGCGTACGTCGGCACGTTCTCGAAGACCATCTTTCCCGAGCTGCGGATCGGCTACGCGATTCCGCCGCGCGCGCTGCGCGGCGCGCTGGCCAAGGCGAAGCAGATCGTCGACTGGCACACGTGCACGCTGACACAGGCGGCGCTCGCGCGCTTCATGCTCGAAGGCGATTTCGCGCGGCACCTGAAGCGCGTGCAGAAGCACTACGACGCGCGTCGCAAGATGCTGATCGCGCACCTGCGCGGCGAACTCGCGCCGTGGTTCGACGCGATCGTGCCGACCGCCGGCATCCATCTCGCCGCGCACCTGAAACCGGGGCTCGACGAAGCGGCGCTGGTCCGCGCGGCGCGCGCGCAGGACATCGGCCTGTACGGGATCTCGGCGTTTCACGTGGGCGGGCCGGTACGCCCGGGGCTGCTGTTCGGCTATGGCGGGATCGACGCGCTGCGCATCGACACGGCGCTCGCGAAGCTGGCCGGCTTGCTCGATGCCGGCATCGCGGGCGGCCCGCCACTGGTTACCTGAATTTCCGTGGAATTGGCTATTCAAGCAGGCCAGTACGGCGCTTAAAGTGGGTCCTGTCGCGCCACCCCGGCGCACCCAACCGAAAAGGACCTGCCATGCAACCGCGCCTGAACTTCTATGCCGCCAGCCCGAATGCGATCAAGGTGATGCGCAACGCCGAGGAATTCCTCGCGAAGAGCTCGATCGAGAAGCCGCTCGCCGAACTCGTCCGCCTGCGCGCGTCGCAGATCAACGGCTGCGCGTTCTGCGTCGACATGCACACGACCGACGCGCGCAAGGGCGGCGAAACCGACCGCCGTCTCGCGACCGTCGTCACGTGGCGCGAAACGCCGTTCTTCACCGAGCGCGAACGCGCTGCACTGGAATGGACCGAGGCGTTGACGCTGGTGGCCAGCAACCACGTGCCCGACGCCGTCTGGGAAGCCGTGAAGCCGCACTTCACCGACGAGGAGCTGTTCGACCTGTCGATGCTGATCGCGACGATCAACACGTGGAACCGCTTCGCGATCGCGTTCCGCAAGATGCCCGAGTAAGGCGCCGACGATGATCCGTTCCCCGCTCCATCGCGTCGCGCTATGCGCCGGGCTCGTGCTCGCCGCGGCGCTGCCGGCCGCCGCTCACGCGCACGACGCCGACGACACCGTGCACGCGATCATGCAGCAGGCCGTGCCCGAAGCGCCCGGCAAGCTCGCTGTCGTCGCGACGGTCGACTATGCGCCCGGTCAGGTGTCCGAACCGCACCGGCATCTCGGCTCGGTGTTCGCCGTCGTGTCGAAAGGCGAAGTGCTGTCGCAGGTGAACGACGGCCCGCTGCGCCGCTATCGCGCCGGCGAAGGCTGGTACGAACCGCCCGGCTCGCGCCATCAGGTGTCGCGCAACGCGAGCGCGACCGAGCCCGCGCAACTCGTCGTGTTCGGGCTGACGGGCGAGCATCAGCCGCTGAAGTCGCCGATCGATCAGTGATGCCGGAACGGGCGCGGGCGCGACAGGGCCCGCGCCCGTGTGCCGCGCGCTCGCCCGCCGGTTTTCCGCCTGCGTTCGCTGTCCGGCTGTTTTCCGCCTGTTTTCCCGCCCTTTCTCGTTAGCCGCTTCCTACATTCCGGCGCGGGTGCCCTGCCCGCCGTCGCGTCGCCCCCCCGCTCGTCCACGCCGCTGCTCGCCGTTCCCCTGATCGCGATCAACGCACGCGCGGATCCTTCCTTGAAATTAACTAACCCATCAATTAGCGTCATCTGCATGAACGCGAAATCCGCCGTCGCCCGGCCGCGCGGGCGCCGCCCGTCGGTGGACGATTTCGACCTGCGCGACCACATGCTCGACGTCGCGACGCAACTGTTCGCCGAACGCGGCATCGCCGCGACGACCGTCGCGCAGATCGCCGCCGCTGCCGGCGTCACGTCCGCGATGGTCCACTACTACTTCACGAATCGCGAGCAGCTGCTCGACGCGATCGTCGACGAGCGGATCGCGCACGCCATCGCGTTCGTGTGGCGGCCGACCGACCCGCCCGCCGACGACCCGTTCGCGCTCGCCGCCGAACTCGTCGACCGCTTCTTCGACGTGACGGGCCGGATGCCGTGGCTGCCGTCGATCTGGCTACGCGAGATCGTCCACGAAGGCGGATTGCTGCGCGAACGGATGATCCGCCGCATTCCGCTCGAGCACGTCGGACACCTCGCCGAACGCATTCGCGCCGCCCAGCGGGCCGGCACGCTGAATCCCGCGCTCGAACCCGCGTTCCTGTTCCATTCGATCGTCGCGCTCGTGATGCTGCCGCTCGCGACCGCGAAGCTGTGGCAAAGCGCGCGCGGCCTGCCGCCGATCGACCGCGACGTGCTGCACCGGCATGTCCGCGCGCTGCTGGATTCGGGCATGCGGCCGCCCGCTGCCGCCCCTCGCGCACGCACGCGCGCGCCGCGGAGGCCGTCGTGAACGCGGCGCGCACCTGGCCGCTCGCGCTGGGCGCGGCCGTCGCGCTGCTCGCCGGCTGCGGCCGCCAGACCGATCGCACGCCGACGTATCAAGGCTACGTCGAAGGCGAATTCGTGTACCTGTCGTCGTCGCAATCGGGCACGCTGACGCAGCTGTCGGTCGAGCGCGGCCAGGCAGTCGCCGCCGGCGCGCCCGCGTTCTCGCTCGAGGCCGTCAACGAAACGGCCGCGCTGCAGCAGGCGCGGCATCAGTTCGACGCGGCGCGTGCGCAGCTCGCCGATCTGCAGACCGGCAAGCGCCCGCCCGAAGTGAACGTGACGAAGGCCCAGCTCGCGCAGGCGGCCGCCCAGGCCGCGCGCGCCGCCGCGCAGCTCGCCCGCGACGAACGCCAGTACGCAGCAGGCGGCATCTCGAAGCAGCAGCTCGACGATGCGCGCACGGCCGCGCAGACCACCGCCGCGCAGATGCGCGAGCTGCGAAGCCAGGTCGACGTCGCGCGCCTGCCGGGCCGCGCGCAACAGGTTGCCGCGCAGGCCGCGCAGGTCGACGCCGCGCAGGCGGCCGTGGCCGAGGCGCAATGGAAGCTCGACCAGAAGCGCGTCGCCGTGCCGGCGGCCGGGCGCGTGTACGACACGCTGTACCGCGTCGGCGAATGGGTGCAGGCCGGCAATCCGGTCGTGCAGATGCTGCCGCCGCAGAACCTGAAGGTGCGCCTCTTCGTGCCGGAGGCCGCAGTCGGTTCGCT
This sequence comes from Burkholderia sp. AcTa6-5, assembly GCF_017815075.1. Taxonomy (NCBI): domain Bacteria; kingdom Pseudomonadati; phylum Pseudomonadota; class Betaproteobacteria; order Burkholderiales; family Burkholderiaceae; genus Burkholderia; species Burkholderia sp. AcTa6-5. Next base: position 479,586 of record NZ_JAGIQE010000001.1, read on the forward strand.
CGCGCCGGGCCGCGCGGTCGCGATCCATTGCGACGGCTGCGCGGCCGACGTGCCCGCACGCATCACCTACGTGTCGAGCGAAGCCGAATACACGCCGCCCGTGATCTACAGCAACGAGAGCCGGAGCAAGCTCGTGTTCATGATCGAGGCACGCCCCGCCGCGGCCGACGCATCGAAGCTGCGCCCGGGCCAGCCCGTCGCCGTGAGGGTGCCGTGAACGCGTCGCCGGCCCCGTATGCGATCGACGTCGAGCGCCTGAACAAGCGTTTCGGCGACAAGCACGTCGTGAAGGACGTATCGCTGCGCGTCGCGCGCGGCGAGATCTTCGGCTTTCTCGGGCCGAACGGCAGCGGCAAGACCACGTCGATCCGGATGATGTGCGGCCTGCTGACACCCGATTCGGGCAGCGGCACCTGCCTCGGCTACGACATCGTGCGCGACAGCACGCAGATCAAGCGCCGCGTCGGCTACATGACGCAGCGCTTCTCGTACTGGGAGGACCTGTCGATCCGCGAGAATCTCGACTTCGTCGCGCGCGTGTACGGGATGGCCGACCGCAAGGCCGCCGTCTCGCGCGCGCTCGACGGGCTCGGCCTCGCGAGCCGCGCGGACCAGCTCACCGGTGCGCTGTCGGGCGGCTGGAAACAGCGCCTCGCGCTTGCCGCGTGCATGCTGCACGAGCCCGAACTGCTGCTGCTCGACGAACCGACCGCGGGCGTCGACCCGGCCGCGCGCCGCGATTTCTGGGAAGAATTGCACCGGCTCGCCGCGCAAGGAATCTCGGTGCTCGTCAGCACGCACTACATGGACGAAGCCGAGCGCTGCCACAAGCTCGCGTATATCGCGTACGGCGAATTGCTCGCGCAAGGCACGTCGGCCGAGATCGTCGCATCGCAGGGATTGTCGACCCGCGCGGTCACCGGCGAGCACCTGGCCGAACTGTCCGCGCGACTGCATGCGATGCCGGGCATCGACCAGACCGTCGTGTTCGGCTCCGCGCTGCACGTGAGCGGCCACGACCGCGTCGCGCTCGACGCGACGCTCGCGCAGGTCGCGCGCGACGATGCGGCGCTGCGCATCGCGCCGATCGAGACGGGGCTCGAGGACGTCTTCATCTACATGATGAGCCGCGCGTCCGGCCCGGCCGGCGGAGCGACGCGATGAGACCGTGGGCGCGCCTGCACGAATCGTTCTCGGCCGCGCGCTGGTGGAGCATCGTGCTGAAGGAATTCCTGCAGTTGCGCCGCGACCGCGTGACGTTCGCGATGATCGTCGGCGTGCCGATCATCCAGCTCGCGCTGTTCGGCTTCGCGATCAACACCGATCCGAAGCACCTGCCGACGGCGGTGATCGCCGCCGATCCGAGCCCGTTCACGCGCAGCTTCATTGCCGCCATGCGCAACTCCGCGTATTTCGACATCGTCGAGACCCTGCCCGACGAAGCGGCCGGCCGGCGCGCGCTCGCGCGCGGCGACGTGCTGTTCGTGCTGAGCGTGCCGGCCGATTTCTCGCGCCGGCTGCTGCGCGGCGAACGGCCGTCGCTGCTCGTCGAGGCCGACGCGACCGACCCCGTCGCGACCGCGTCCGCGCTCGGCGCGCTGTCGGGCCTTGCGCAAGCGGTCGCGGCGAAGGACCTGAGCGGGCCGCTCGCGCACCTGAACGGCCGCCCGGCCGCGTTCGGCGTCGTGCTGCACCGGCTGTACAACCCCGAGGGGATCACGCAATACAACGTCGTGCCGGGCCTGATCGGCGTGATCCTGACGATGACGATGGTGATGATGACGGGGCTCGCGATCACGCGCGAACGCGAGCGCGGCACGATGGAGAACCTGCTTGCGACACCGGTGCGGCCGCTCGAGGTGATGACGGGCAAGATCGTGCCGTACGTGTTCATCGGCCTGATCCAGGTGTCGATCATCCTCGCGGCCGCACGCTTCGTGTTCGCGGTGCCGTTCATCGGCAGCCTGCCCGCGATCTACCTCGCCGCGCTGCTGTTCATCGCCGCGAACCTGACGGTCGGCATCACGCTGTCGTCGCTCGCGCAGAACCAGTTGCAGGCGATGCAGCTCGCGGTGTTCTACTTCCTGCCGAACATCCTGCTGTCGGGCTTCATGTTCCCGTTCGCGGGAATGCCGGCGTGGGCGCGGGCGATCGGCAACCTGCTGCCGCTCACCTACTTCAACCGGCTCGTGCGCGGCATCCTGCTGAAAGGCGACGGCTGGGCCGACCTGTGGCCATCGGTGTGGCCGGTCGCGCTGTTCACGGTCGTCGTGATGGGCGTCGCGCTGCGTTTCTACCGGCGCACGCTGGACTAGGCGGCGCGCGATGAAACCGGCTTCGCGTCGCGCGCGCGCCCCCCGCCCGGCCATCGCCGTTTCGCTGGCGGTCGCCTCGTTCGTCGCCGGCTGCGCGGCCGGGCCGGATTTCCGCACGCCGGACGCGCCGACGACGCAACGCTACACACGCGGCGCACCGCCGGCGACGACGGCCGACGCCGTGCAAACATTCGCGCCGGCCGCGCATGCGCCGGTGCGCTGGTGGACGCGATTCGGCTCCGAACCGCTGAACCGGCTCGTCGATACCGCGTGGCGCAACAGCCCGACGCTCGCCGAAGCGCGCGCGCGGCTCGACGAGGCGCGACAGAACCATGTGGCGCAAGCCGGCGCGACGATGCTGCCGCGCGTCGACGCGAACCTGTCCGCGACGCGCGAGAAGGTCGACATCGCCGCGTTCGGCCTGCCGGCCAATGTGCCGAACCCGGGGCCGTTCACGTTGTACGACGCATCGGCGAGCGTGTCGTACACGCTCGACGTGTTCGGCGGCAACCGGCGCGCGCTCGAAGCGCTGCGCGCACGGATCGACTACCAGTCGTACACGCTCGACGCGGCGCGCCTGACGCTCGCGGGCAACGTCGTCGCCACCGCGATCCTGCGCGCGTCGCTCGTGCAGCAGATCGCGCTCACGCGGCAGCTCGCCGACGCGCAGGCGCGGCAGTTGCGCATCGTCGAGGCGCGCGCGGCGGCGGGCGGCGTGTCGCAGGCCGACGTCCACGCGCAGCGCACGCTGCTCGCGCAGACGCAGGCGTCGCTGCCGCCGCTCGCGGCACGACTCGCGCAGGCCGACCATCGCCTCGCGATCCTGCTCGGCGCGCCGCCGGCCGATGCCGACCTCCCCGACCTGACGCTCGATGCGCTCGCGCTGCCGCGTGCGTTGCCGATTACGCTGCCGTCGACGCTCGCACGCGAGCGGCCCGACATCCGTGCGGCGGAGGCGATGCTGCATCAGGCGAGCGCGAACATCGGCGTCGCGACCGCGAACCTGTATCCGCGCTTCTCGATCTCGGCCGGCGTCGGCTCCGAACGCACGAGCGTGGCCGACATCGTGAACGGCCTGAATATCTGGAACATCGGCCTCGGTCTCGCCCAGCCGCTCTTTCGCGGCGGCGAGCTGCGGGCGAAGCGACGCGCGGCGCAGGCCGCCTACGACGCGGCGTTTGCGAGCTATCGGTCGATCGTGTTGCAGGCGCTGCAGCAGGTCGCCGACGCGATGCGCGCCGTCGAGCACGATGCCGCCGAATGGCAGGCGCGGGACACGGCCGCGCGGGAGGCGGAAGCCAGCTGGGCGATTGCCGGCGTGCGCTACGCGGCGGGCGGGATCAACGCGTTCGAGCTGCTCGACGCGCAGCGGCAGGCGCTGCAGACGACGCTCGAGCGCACGCGCGCGCAGGCCGACCGGCTCACCGATACGGCCGCGCTGTTTCAGGCGCTGGCGGGAGACTGGGCGGAGCAAACGGCCGCCCCATGAAAAAACCGGCCCGAAGGCCGGTTTTTTCATACCGCATGCCGTGAGCGGCGCTCGCGCGCCGCGCGACATCAGAAGCGGTGGATCAGGCCAACGCCGACGCCGATCTGGTTCTGCTTCGAACCCGCGCCCACGCCGTCGCCGATCGACGTCGTTGCCGCGATGACCGCCGCGCCGTTGAGCGTGTTGCCGCTCGCGTGCTGATACGCCTCAACCGCGTACAGGCCCGTGCGCTTCGACAGGCTGTAGTACTGCGACAGCGTGACCTGGTGGTACTTGGCCGAGCTCGAGATGCCGTTCGACTCGGTCGCACGCGTGTACGAGTAGCCTGCGGCGAAGTCCCACTGCGGCGATGCCTTCCAGTGCAGCACGGCGCCTGCCGTGTTGAAGATCGCCGTGTTGCGGAACGACGAGCCGACGCCCGGGATGTACTGGACGTTCGAGTACGACGCCGAAATATCCCACGACGGCGTGAACTGGTAACCGGCCGTCACGGCGACGCGCTGTTGCGACTGTGCCGTCTTGTAGCCGTTGTTGATCGACGACACGGCCTGTTCCGCACCGTTGCCGCTCGTGTCCAGACCGTTCTGGGCGGTCGAGTTCGCGCCCCACACACCGCCGCCGAGCGTCGAGTTGTTGATCTTCTGGTAGCCGACCGCGATGCCTGCCGGGCCGTTCAGGTACTGGATCGCCGCGCTCCACGTCGAGCCGCGGTTCGTCGCGCCTGCGACGCCGCCGAACGAGTACGAACCGCCGACCGTGAAGCCGTAGAACTTCGGCGACATGTAGACGAGCGAGTTGTTCGCGCGGTAGCTGGTATCCAGCGAATCGATATCGCCCGGGTGCGCGCCGTAGTAGCCGGTCAGCCAGGTCGTCGGGCTGTACGGCGACAGCAGCGTGTAGTACGCGGTGTACTGGCGGCCGGCCGTCAGCGTACCGTACGTGGAGTTGGTCAGGCCAACCCATGCCTGACGCGTGAAGATGCCGCCCGTCCACTGCGACGAGCCGTTAGCCGTGTTGACGCCGGCTTCCAACTGGAAAATCGCCTTCGTGCCGCCGCCGAGATCTTCGCTGCCCTTCAGGCCGAAGCGGCTGCCTGCCCACACGCCGGTGGACATTTGCACCTTCGAGTGACCGCCCGTGGTCGCACCGACTGCCGACGAGTTGTTCTGCCAGGCGATACCGTTGTCGACGATACCGTACAGGGTCACGCTGCTCTGGGCGTGGGCGGCGGTAGCGGCTGCGAGACCCGCTGCCGTCATGGCAAAAGCGACGCGCTTTTTCATTGATTCTCCGTCCTCAAAGAATGTTTCTTTTCTGGTGTGGTTTTATGACCGACACATGTGCGAGTACATGCCGACGCGATTCTGACGGATTACCGATTGTTTCCCAACATGTGCGGTCGGTCATCGTATGATCGACGCAACGCAGCGGTTCACCAAACGGTTACAAGACAGCCCGAAACGCTTGTGCAGCGGGTGTTTCCGGCATTTGCCGGTGAAAACCCTAGCTTTACATTTTTACGGGTGCAACACGACCGCCTGATGTCGTCAGACGCCTTCGGCGACAAACGTCTTACAAATGCGCGTTCGAAGCTGACGCCGCGATTCACGCCGCCGCGCAGGATCGCCGACATTCGTGACACCCACATTTCGAGACACGAAATCATGAAAACGTTTTTAGTCCGCGTGCCGGAAACCGGACGGGTACGGTCCGGCGAACGCGGACCGGGAGGCGATGCCGGCGATCTTCAATGCCGTGGCGCAGAAGCGAGCCGCGCGGACACCGCATCGGCGAGCGCGGTCAGGCGCGCGCGAATCGCCGTGTTCGAACCGACCAGCGCGAGCGACGCCGCCATGATCCGGTAGATACGCTTTCTCGGCACCTTGGCCGGCTTCGCCGGATCGAGCCACGCCGCGTGGCCGGCCAGCAGCTCGAGCGTTTCGAGCCCGATCATGATCGGCCACAGGCACGCGAGCCGCAGCCGCACGAAACGGCGCGGGATCGCGAGCGTATACAGGCAGGCGTCGCGATACTGGTCGAGCGCGGCGCGCAGCAGGTCGACCAGCACGCCGCGCGCGCGTGCCGAATCCTCGGGCCGCATCAGGTCGGCCACCACGAGCCCGTGCGCGCGCAGCACGTCGTCGGGCAGGTAGCAGCGGCCGATGCGCAGGTCCTTCGCGCAGTCGCGCAGGATGTTGGTCATCTGCAGCGCCTTGCCGAAACGGATGCCCTTCTCGCGCATGTCCGCCAGATCCCAGTCGCGCGCGGCGCGCGTGTGCATCCCCGTCATGTCGGTCCAGAATTCGCCGACGCAGCCGGCGACGAGATACGTGTAGCGGTCGAGCATGTCGCGCGTCGGCAGCGAAGCGACCTGCCCCGACTGCTCGTCCGGAAACGTGCGCAGGTCGAATTCCATCCCCGCCGTCAGCGTCGCGACGACCTTGCGGATCGACGCGCGATCGGCCTCCGGCTGCGCGCGCAGCAGCGCGAGCATCGGCTCCATCGAGCCGAGCAGCAGGTGTTCGTGCGAATCGGTCTGCATCCGCGTCACGTCGTCGAGCGAACGCGACAGCGCCGCGCCGTCGCCAAGCCGCTCGACGTCGTCGCGCAGGTCGGTCAGCAGCGCCGCGCGCCGGTCGGGCGCGACAAGGGCCGTGTCGGCGATCGTGTCGGCCGCGCGCGCCAGCAAATACGCAAGGCCGACCGGGTCGCGCATGCCGTCGGGCAGCACGCGCAGCGTCAGGTAGAAGGAGCGGGAAACGTTCTTCAGCAGCTCGCCGAGCAGATAGGCGGGATCGGTATGGGTCGTCATGGGTCGGGAAAAATCGGCCGGCGCGGGCCCCGGACGCACACGGGCGCCGGGCGCCCGCGCCGGCCCGCGAGTCGCCGCATCGTCGCGCCAGGCGGGCGTCGGCCCCGGTGCGGCGATGCAAAATTCCCGCAAGTTTAGTGCATCCGGCGCGCGGGTTCGCTGTGACGGCCGGAATGCGGTGCGCGCCCGCCTGCCGTCACGCGCGCTACCGTGCGCACTGCCGCCCCAAAACGAAACGGAAAGGTCGAAGTAATACATATGTAATGATTCGATGCGACGATCGCGCACCGTTCGACTCCGCAGCCCGGCGCCCTGCCCGGCCGCCGGCGCGAGCGCCCTTTCCCGACTCCGTTTCGAAGGTTCATCGACATGCCCCTCAAGCGCCCGACCTCCCTGCGCTACGTCCCGTTCGCCTGTGCCGCCGCGTTCCTGCTCGCCGCGTGCGGCGGCGACGACGATCTGACGCGCGATCCCACGCAGCCGATTTCCGCGAAGGTCCAGGTGGTCGGCCATCGCGGCGCAAGCGCGCTGCGCCCCGAACACACGCTCGCGTCGTACCGCAAGGCGATCGAGGACGGCGCCGACGTGATCGAGCCCGACCTCGTGTCGACCCGCGACGGCGTACTCGTCGCGCGCCACGAGAACGAGATCTCGGGCACGACGAACGTGTCGACGCTGCCGCAGTTCGCGAGCCGCAAGGCGACCAAGACGATCGACGGCACGCAGTTGACCGGCTGGTTCACCGAGGATTTCACGCTCGCCGAGCTGAAGACGCTGCGGGCGCGCGAGCGCATCCCGCAGGTGCGCCCGGCCAACACCGCGTACAACGACCAGTTCGAGATTCCGACGTTCGACGAGATCGTCGCGCTCGCGAAACAGATGTCCGCGCAGACCGGCCGCACGATCCACCTGTATCCGGAAACCAAGCATCCGACCTACTTCCAGTCGATCGGCCTGCCGCTCGAGGATCGACTCGTCGACGCGCTGCTGAAGGATGCGTACACGTCGCGCACGGCAACCATCTACATCCAGTCGTTCGAGGTCGCGAACCTGAAGACGATCCGCAACCGGATCAAGTCGAGCCAGCCGAACTGGAAGCTCGTGCAGTTGATGGACGAAGCGGGCCAGCGCCCGTACGACTTCGTGAAGGCGAACGACACGCGCACCTACGGCGACCTGTCGACGCGCGACGGGATGCGCGAGATCGCGACCTATGCGAACGGCGTCGGGCCGTACAAGACGTCGATCATCGCGGTCGCCGCGGACGGCACGCTGCAGCAGCCGACGCCGTACGTGCGCCATGCGCACGAGGCCGGCCTCGTCGTGCATCCGTACACGTTCCGCCCGGAGAACAATTTCCTGCCCGCGTCGCTGAAGGACGGCGGCACGCCGGCCACGCGCAATACGGCCGGCTCGGTGCGCGAGATCCAGGCATACCTGCGCGCGGGCATCGACGGCTTCTTCACCGACGATCCGGCCGTCGGTCGCACGGCCGTCGATACGTTCAAGCGCTGATACCCGGCGCCGACCCGCATCGCGACCGGGCGCCGCGCACGACGTGCCGCGCCCGGTTGCCCCGCGTCGGTCAGATCACGTTGAAGTGGTGCGTGCCGTCCCGCTTCAACTGGTCGACCAGTCCGTACTCCCAGTCGAGATATGCCTGCATCGCGGCGGCCGCATTGTCGGTGCCTTCGTACGGGCGCCGGTAGCGGTCGACGCGCGGCGACGCGAGATGCGTCTCGCCGCTCTCCAGCGGCAGCCCGGCGTCGATCCACGCGGCCGTGCCGCCGGTCAGCACCCGGATCTCGGCCGAGGCCGGCAGCAGCGCGCGCGCGTCGTCCGCCGCGAACCGCGCGAGCAGGCTCGATCCGCACGTGAACACGTAGCGCTTCGCGGGCGGAATCGCCGCCAGCGCGTCGCGCAACTGCGCACGCACGGCAAACCATGCGCCCGGGATATGACGCTTCACGTAGTTCGCGCTGGCCGTCACGTCGACGATCGCGAGTTCGCCCGGCGCGGCTTCCTTCAGCCAGCCGGCGAGCGTCGCGGGCGACACGTCGGCTGCGGGCGGCGTCGCCGGCACGTCGCGCGGCGGCTGGCCGCGCTCGGCGAATGCCGCGGCACCGGCCGGTTCGACGACGCGCACGTCCCAGCCCATCTGCGCGAGCCACGATGCGGTCATGTCCGCGCGCACGCCGTCGTCGTCGGCCAGCACGATCCGCGCGCCGCGCACGGCCGCGTGATGGTCGGTCTCCTGCACGAGTTGGCCGCCCGGCGTGCTCAGGAAGCCCGGCAGGTGGCCGGCTTCGTATTCCTCGGGCGTACGCACGTCGAAGCGGTACAGCGTGCGGCCCGGCTCGTCGAGCGCCGCGACGTCGGCCAGCGCGATGCGCGGCACGCCCGCGCGCTCGGCCACCGCGCGGGCGGCCCGACGCGCGTCGGCGCGCTGCGTCGCGTCGATCTCGTCCGGAAAGCGGCGCGCCGCGCCGCGCTCGAGCGTCTGGCCGGCCAGCGTCCAGCCGATCGTGCCGTTGCGCAGCGCGGCGACCGGGTTCGGCAGTCCCGCGTTGACGAGCGATTGCGTGCCGATGATGCTGCGCGTGCGGCCCGCGCAGTTGACGATCACCTGCGTCCGCGGATCCGGCGCGAGCGCGCGCACGCGCAGCACGAGCTCCGCGCCCGGTACGCTGGTCGACGTCGGGATGTTCATCGTCTGGTACTCGTCGAAGCGGCGCGCGTCGACGATCACGACATCGGCTTTCGCATCGATCAGCGCCTGCACCTCCTGTGCGGACAGCGACGGCGTATGGCGCTCCGCCTCGACCCATTCGCCGAACGACTTGCTCGGCACGTTCACGTCGATGAAGAGCTCGCCGCCCGCCGCGACCCAGCCCGCGAGGCCGCCGTCGAGCAGCCGCACGTCGGTGTAGCCGAGCCGCGCGAGCGTCGCGGCCGCGCGCGGCGCGAGATCCTCGCCACCCGCTTCGCCGAACACGACGACCGGTGTGTCACGGCGCGGAATCCGCGTCCACGCGTCGAGTTCGAGCTTCGACAACGGAAAGTTGGCGGCCCACAGCGGATGGCCCTGTGCGTACGGATCTTCCTCGCGTACGTCGATCAGCGCGATCTCGTCGCGGGCCAGCAGGCGTGCGCGTACGTCCTGGTACGACGCGGCGGGAAAACGGGAAGTGGAATCGGCGGATTGCGTCACGATGTCTCTATGTTGAATGCGTTGAAGTCGGTGAAGAAAGCGGAACAAATCAAGCGTGACCCTGCCCGCGCGCACCCGCAACGGGCCGGGCGTCGCGCGTTCGCGTCAGGCATTCGAATAGCCGGACACGAACGGCTTCACGGTACCGTCGTCCAGGTACACCGCGCGCTCGACCTTGCCGATGTTCGCGCCGTACACGTGGATGCTGATCGATACCTGGTCGGCGAACGCGTTGGTCACGCGGTGCACGTCGCCGATGCGCGGCGACACGGCCTCGACCTCGCCCGGCTGCAGCCGCACGGCGTCGCCCGCGGGCACCGGCTTGCCGGCCGCGTCGAACCGGTACGGCTGCGAGAACTCGCCGCCGCGCAGCATCCCGATCAACCCCCACACCGTGTGGTCGTGGATCGGCGTGGCCTGGCCGGGCCCCCACACGAAGCTGACGACCGAAAAGCGCTCGTCCGGGTCGAGATGCAGCAGGTACTGCCGGTAACGCTCGGGATCGGGCTGCGCGAACGCGTCGGGCAACCAGTCGTCGTGTTCGACGAGCGCGGCAAGCAGCGCGCCGCCCTCGTCGAGAATGCGCGCCTCGTTCGCGCCGGACGCGAGCAGCGCATCCAGCCCCTCGACGAACGGACGCAGCGGCGTCTGCTGCAACGAAAGCGTACTCATCGGCCGGCTCCTCGAATATGATGCGGAATATGATGGATCGTCATGATGCACCCGAAAGACCATGCAGAACAAACATGAAAATTAGCGATATCGACGCTTTTGCAGCGGTCGTCCGCTGCCAGACCCTGAGCCAGGCCGCGGCCGAGCTCGGGATGACGCAGCCTGCGATCACGCGGCGCGTCCAGAATCTCGAGGAAGCGCTCGGCGTGACGCTGCTCGACCGCAACACGAAGCCGCCGCGCCCGACCGACATCGGCCGGCAGGTGTTCGAGCAGTGTCGCGCGATCCTGCGCGAGGTTGACGCGCTGCGCGAACTGACGGCCGGCGAGCAACCCCCGGCCGGCGAATTCCGGATCGGGCTCACGCAAGGGCTCGGCGAGCTGATGCTGCCGGCGCTCATCGCGGAACTCGCCGCGCAGTGGCCCGCGCTCGCGACCCAGGTCACGACCGCATGGGGCGGCCTGCTCGTCGAACGCGTCGCCCGCCGCGAACTCGATGCGGCGCTGGTCTTCCTCGCCCGCGAAATGGTGCTGCCGGCGCAGGTCGAGGGTGAACGGTTGCTGGCCACGCGGCTCGTCGCGGTCGGCCGCAAGGGCGACTGGCCGCGACGCAGCTACCGGCTTGCCGATTGCCACGCGCGCGGCTGGGTGCTCAATCCGGACGGCTGCGGCTTTCGTGCGGGCCTGCGGCGCGCGCTCGACGCGCAGGGCCTGCCGATGCCGGTCACGCTCGATGCGTACGGCCGCGACCTGCAACTGCAGAGCGTCGCGAACGGCTTCGGCCTCGGGCTGATGCCGCTGCCGCTCGTCGAAGGCAGCCCGCTGCGCGATGCGCTCGACATCGTGCCGCTCGCCGATTTCAAGCCGCAGATCGACCTGTGGCTGCTGCGCCGGCACGATGCGGCGCGCCTCGACGCGCCGCTGGCGGCCGTCGCCGCGCATGCGCGCACGGCATTCGCGCTGCCCGAACGATCGCACGACAAGGCCGCCTAACGTGCTGGCGGTGGCTGCGGCCACCGCACAGCGCCTGCCTCCCGCCTCGCCATTTCCGGGCAAGGCAACCCGGCCCGGCTCACGCATCGCGTCGACCGGTTTCGATCCCGTTGCGTGACGTTGCGTCCGCCGCCGCGTTCGTCCGCCCGCGCGTCGTCGCATCGAGCACCGCCCGCCCCGCCGCCACCGCGATCGCGTCGTCCTGCGGCGTATGCACGCGGCTGCACAGCACGTCGCGATAATGGCGTTCGAGCGGATTCGCGCGGCTCAACCCGTGATTGCCGGACAGCTTCAGCGCCTGCTCGACCGTCCGGATCGCGTGCTCGGTCACGGTGCGCTTGACGAGGCCGCTGGTCGTCAGCGACGGCGCGTTGCCTGCGTCGGTGCGCGCGATGTGTTCGTCGAGCAACACGCGATTCGTATGCAGCCAGCCCTCGATTTCGCCGACCGCCTCCTGCACGCGCGGCAGCGTCGCGAGCGGCGCGCCGAGCCCGCTCGGCGCACGCGTCGTCGCGAACTCGACCAGCCAGTCGCGTGACGCGCGCGCCACCGCGTCGTACAGGCTGCCGAGCAGCGCGACCATCCACGCCTGCTGATCGGCCTGCGCGTCGGCATCCGCGTGCGCGGCAGCCGACACGGCCCATGCGTCCGGCGCGCGCACGTCGACTGCGTGATCGGCCGGCAGCGGCACGTCGTCGAACACGACCTCGTGGCTGCCCGACGCGCGCAGGCCAACGTGATTCCAGCTTTCGATCACGCGGATGCGGTCGCCGTCGGTCTCCGGGTCGCGCGGCACGAGAAACACGCCGACGCGCGGCGTCGGCTCGTCGGTACGCGCCCACACGGCCAGCCAGCGCAGCGCCGGGATGCCGGTGCTGTAGAGCTTGTGGCCCGACAGCCGCCAGCCGTCGCCATCGCGGCGTGCGATAGTGTCCGGCAGCCCGCCGCGCGACGGCGAACCGAGCGCGGGCTCGACGCGCAGCGCGTTGATCAGCGCGCCGTGCGCGACCGCGCTGTCGAACACCGCGCGTCGCACCTGCGCCGGCCAGCGGTTGTCGGCGCGGCCGAGCGCGCGATGCTGCAGATACGTCATCGTCAGCACCAGCGCGGTCGCCGGGTCGGCCCGCGCGACGGCGGCGACGATCCGGCTCGCCCGCGCCAGCGTCGCACCGGCGCCGCCATGCTCGCGCGGCACGACCTGCGCGATCAGCCCGGCACGATGCAGCCGTGCGAAGTTCTCGTGCGGAAAGCGGCCGTCGACGTCGTTGCGGGCCGCATCGGCGGCGAGCTCGGGGGCAAGGCGCTCGAGCAGCGCGGCGACGCGCGCGTCGCTCGCCTCGTCGGCGTCTGCAGCGGCGACGAGGTCAGCGGCGTCAGCAGGCAGAAGGCGCAGCGAAGGTTGCGGTGGCGGCGAGGAAGCGGCAAGGCTGGCGGACATCGAAACGGATTCCCTGGGGTAGGTCGAACACGGCGGCGAACGCGGCGGCAAATACAGCGTCAACGCGCGCCCGATCATTCGCGAGCCCATAGCGTATGCGCAACGCATACGGCCCCAAACCATGCAAATCTGATATTCAAATCGGGATTGATTATTTCCATTCCGCATGATCCCGGCGTTAACCTGCGCTCCATTCCTGCCCGGCCGTGCGCCGGGACGTCCCTGTACCGGAGACCCCAGATGAGCGTCGAATTCATCGGCATGATCCAGAGCCAGAAGCAGTCGGAAATCCACCCGGCGTCCGGCCCCGTGGTCGATCCCGACTATGTGCGCGACTTTGCCCGCGCCCACGAAACGGCCGGCTTCGACCGGATTCTCGTGCCGCATCACTCGACCGGCCCGTCGGCGACGCTGACGATCGCGTTCGCGGCGGCCGCGACCGAGCGCATCCACTTCATGCTCGCGCATCGGCCGGGCTTCACCGCGCCAACGCTCGCCGCGCGGCAGATCGCGACGCTCGACCAGTTCAGCCGCGGCCGGCTCGCCGTGCACTTCATCTCCGGCGGCTCGGACAGCGAGCAGCAGCGCGACGGCGATTTCCTCGATCACGACGCACGCTATGCGCGCACCGACGAATACCTCGGCATCCTGCGGCGCATCTGGACCGAAGCGCAGCCGTTCGATCACGACGGTGCGCATTACCGGTTCAAGCAGGGTTTCTCGGAAGTGAAGCCGGTCCAGCAGCCGCATGTGCCGATCTACTTCGGCGGCGCGTCGGAAGCCGCGCTCGCGGTGGCCGGCAAGCACGCGGACGTCTACGCGCTGTGGGGCGAATCGCTCGACCAGGTGCGCGACCTGACGACGCGCGTCCGCACCGAAGCCGCGAAACACGGCCGCCAGGTGCGCTTCTCCGTGTCGTTCCGCCCGATCCTCGCGGCGACCGAGGACGAAGCGTGGGCGCGTGCGCACCGCATCCTCGACGAGACGCGCCGGCTGCGCGAAGCGGCCGGACTCGGCGCCGGCGGCCCGCAGCAGAGCGAAGGCGCGCGCCGCCTGCTCGCCGCGGCCGAGCGCGGCTCGCGCGTCGACAAGCGGCTGTGGACCGAGATCGCGAAGCTCACCGGCGCGCGCTCGAATTCGACGGCGCTCGTCGGTACGCCCGAACAGGTCGCCGACGCACTGCTCGACTACTACGACCTCGGCGTGACGACGTTCCTGATTCGCGGCTTCGATCCGCTGGAAGACGCGATCGACTACGGCCGCGAACTGATTCCGCGCGTGCGCAGCGCCGTCGCCGCACGCGACGCGGCGCGCCGCGCTGCCTGAGACCAACGGAGCCCTACGCGACCATGTCCGCCGTCCTGTCCTCGCCCAACCGTACCGCATCGGGCCTCGTGCTCGCCGATACGCCGCGCCAGCACTTCTGGTTCGATCCGCCCGCGCCGCGCGTCGACGTCGCCGCCGAGCGCCGCCACCGGCAGGAGCGACTCGCGGCCGCGTTCCGCCTGTTCGCGCGCTTCGGCTTCGCGGCGGGCCTCGCCGGCCACATCACCGCACGCGATCCAGAGCTGCCCGACCATTTCTGGGTGAACCCGCTCGGCGTGCATTTCTCGCAGATCAAGGTGTCCGACCTGCTGCTCGTCAACGCGCGCGGCGAAACCGCGATCGGCACGCGGCCGCTGAACAAGGCGGCGTTCGCGATCCACGCGGCGATCCACGAAGCCCATCCGCACGTCGTCGCCGCCGCGCACACGCATTCGACCTACGGCAAGGCCTGGTCGACGCTCGGCCGCCCGCTCGATCCGCTCACGCAGGACGCGTGCGTGTTCTACGAGGATCACGCGCTGTTCGACGACTTCACGGGGATGGTCGTCGACACCAGCGAAGGCGCGCGGATCGCCGATGCGCTCGCGAAGCCGGACGGCACCACGCACAAGGGCGTGATCCTGAAGAACCACGGGATCCTGACGGCCGGCCCGACGGTCGAGGCCGCCGCGTGGTGGTACATCGCGCTCGACAACGTCGCGCACACGCAGTTGCTGGCCGAAGCGGCCGGCACGCCGCAACCGATCGATCATGCGACCGCGCGCCATACGCACGGCCAGATCGGCGGCCCCGACGGCGCGCTGCATGCGTTCGACAGCCTGTTCGCGCGCATCGTCGCCGACGAACCCGACCTGCTCGACTGAGCCGCCTTTCCGCCACACCGGAGACCAGACAACATGACCCACACCACCGCGCCCACGCCTGCCGACGCGCACGACGACCAACGCCGCCGCCTGCTGCGCGCGGCCGGCGCCGCCGCGCTCGCCGTGCCGGCGATCACGCTCGGCCGCAAGGCCTGGTCCGCGCCGCCGCTGAAGAAACTCACGTTCGCATGGAACCAGAACGCGTTCTGCCTGACGCCGATCGTCGTCGCGCAGGAGCGCGGCTTCTTCGAGAAAAACGGGCTGAAGGTCGAACTGATCAACTACAGCGGCTCGACCGATCAACTGCTCGAATCGATCGCGACCGGCAAGGCCGATGCGGCGGTCGGGATGATCCACCGCTGGCTGAAGCCGCTCGAAGCCGGCTTCGACGTGAAGATCATCGGCAGCTCGCACGGCGGCTGCGTGCGGCTGCTCGGCGCGAAGGCCGCAGGCGTCACGACGCTGCAGGCGCTGAAGGGCAAGACGGTCGGCGTCAGCGATCTGGCCGCGCCCGGCAAGCACTTCTTCTCGATCCTGCTCGCGAAGAACGGCATCGATCCCGAGCGCGACATCACGTGGCGGCAGTATCCGGCCGACCTGCTCGGCGTCGCGGTCGACAAGGGCGAAATCCACGCGATCGCCGACGGCGACCCGAATCTCTACCTGCTCGAAAAGCGCAGCAACGGCGCGTATACCGAACTCGCGACCAACCTGTCCGGCGAATACGCGCGCAAGGTGTGCTGCGTGATCGGCGCGCGCGGCGACCTCGTACGCAACGACCGGCCGTCGGCCGCCGCGCTCGCGCGCTCGATCGTGCAGGCCACCGAATACACGCACGACAACCCGAACGAAGCAGCGAAGGTGTTCGCGAAGTATTCGCCGAAGATCAGCCCCGAGGATCTGCGCAAGCTGTACGCGACGCTCACCTACACGCATCACCCGACCAACGTCGACCTCCAGCAGGAAATCGCGTTCTATGCGGACGATTTCCGGCGCATCAGCGTGCTGAAGAAGAGCACGGACCCGCAGCGCTTCGCGCAGCAGGTCTATGCGAACGTACTGGGGTAACGCGATGTCGACGATCGAACACGCTTCCGCCGCACGCGCCGCATCGGCCCCGGCCGGCGCCGCTGCCAACGCTACAGTTTCCGCGCGCGCAGCCTGCACGACTTGCGAAGCCACGCTGGCCGCAGAAGCCCGGCGCGCGCGCACCTGGCCGACCGGGATCGCCGCCGCGCTCGCGTGGGCCGCGCTCGGCGCGCTCACGCAGCTGTGGCCGAACCGGATCGTCGGCTTCAGCGACTGGGCGTACACCGATACGTTCGGCACGGCCGCGTGGACGATCGCCGCGCTGCTGCTCGTCGCCGCGACGCTCGGCCATCTCGTCGCGGCGACCCGCACGCGGCTCGCACGGGTGCGACCGGCCGGCCCGTGGCTCGTCGCGCTGCCGCTCGTGCTCGCCGCGTGGGAAATCGTCACCGCCAAAACCGGCTGGCTGCCGACGCCGTTCTTCGCGCCGCCGCAGGCGCTGATCGAGGTCTACGTCGACGACTGGCCGCGCCTCGCCAGCAGCGCCGGCAACACGCTGAAGCTGCTCGCGCTCGGGTTCGCGTACGGCGTCACGGTGGGCTTCGCGGTCGGCGTGTCGATCGGCTGGTCGCGCCGGATCGGCTACTGGGTGCATCCGGTGCTGCGCGTGCTCGGCCCCGTGCCGGCCACCGCGCTGCTGCCGCTCACGTTCTACTTCTTCCCGTCGAGCTATTCAGCCGCGGCGTTCCTGATCGCGCTCGCCACCGGGTTCCCGGTCGCCGTGCTGACGTGGTCGGGCGTCGCGAGCGTGAACAAGCAGTACTACGACGTCGCGCGCACGCTCGGCGCGAACGCGCGCTTCCTCGTGCTGCGCGTCGCGATTCCGGCCGCGCTGCCGCACGTGTTCGTCGGCATCTTCATGGGGCTGAGCGCGTCGTTCACGGTGCTGGTCGTCGCCGAGATGATGGGCGTCAAGTCGGGGCTCGGCTGGTATCTGAGCTGGGCGCAGGGCTGGGCGTCGTACGTGAACATGTATGCGGCGCTGCTCGTGATGGCGCTGCTGTTTTCCGGGCTGATCGCGCTGCTGTTCGCGGTGCGCGACCGTGTGCTCGCGTGGCAGAAAGGAACCGTCAAATGGTAAGCGCCGCCGTACTCGAATCGTCCGCGGCCACTGTCGCGGCGCCCGCCGTCACGTCGCCGCGCGGCGCACGCATCGACATCCGCCGCGTGAGCCATGCGTTCGACGGCCCCGGCGGCGCGCTGCCGGTGCTCGACGACGTGTCGCTGTCGGTCGCGGCCGGCGAATTCGTCGCGCTGCTCGGCCCGAGCGGTTGCGGGAAATCGACGCTGCTGCGGCTCGTCGCGGGGCTCGACGCCGCGCGGCAAGGAACGATCGCGCAGGACGGCACGCCGATCGAGCGCCCCGATCCGTCGCGCATCGTCGTGTTCCAGGACCCGACGCTGTACCCGTGGCGGCGCGTGCGCGCGAACGTCGCGCTCGGCCTCGAAGCGCGCGGCGTCGCGCGCACCGCGCAGCATCGCGTCGACGATGCGCTCGCGCGCGTCGGGCTGCAGGCGTTCGCGAACGTGTTTCCGCATCAGTTGTCCGGCGGGATGGCGCAGCGCGTCGCACTCGCCCGCGCGCTCGTCAACGATCCGCGCTTGCTGATCCTCGACGAACCGCTCGGCAAGCTCGATTCGCTGACGCGGCTCACGATGCAGGCCGAGTTGACCGCGCTGTGGCAACGCGACGGTTTCTCCGCGCTGCTCGTCACGCACGACGTGGAAGAGGCGCTGTTCCTCGCGCAGCGCGTGATCGTGTTCGGGCCGCGCCCGGCACGGATCGTCGCCGAACTGCGTGTCGACCTGCCCTACCCGCGCCATCGCGGCGACCCGCGCCTCGCCGCATTGCGCCACGACGCGCTGCGGCATCTCGGGCTCGATGCGAGCTGGTAGATGCCGGATGCCGTTCGACGTTTGACTGCGGTACGCCGGAGACGCGTGCGATGAACGCGCCGCCGTTCGCCGACTGGGCCATCGCGTTCCTGCAACTGCTGTATCGCGCGCAGATCGCGTTGGCGCGTGTCCTGCACGCGCTCGGCCTGACCGGCGACGCCGACGGCCAGGCCGCGTGGCCGTGGGCACGCCGCATCGCGCTCGAAACGCTGCACGTCGACGCGGGACTCACGCGGCAACTCGCGTTCGCCTGTGGCGTGACGGCGCTGGCCGTCGTGCTCGCCTGCCTCGCACTGGCTTCGCGCAAGTGGCGTGTCGCGTCGGCCATCGCCGCGCTCGCCGTCGCGTGGTTCGCGCCGTGGCCGCCCGCTTCGCTGTGGCTCGCGCCTGCCGTGCCGACGAGCTTCCAGCGCGATCCCGCGCCGTTTTCCGTATCGAACGTGATGCGCGGCGCGCACCTGTATACGCAACATTGCGCGGCCTGCCACGGCGCGGACGGACGCGGCGAAGGGCCGCTCGCGGCCACGCTCGCGCACTGGCCGCCGACCTTCGCCGGCACGCTGCTCGCGCGTCGCCTCGACGGCGAACTGTTCTGGCGCGTGCGCCACGGCACGCAGGACGAGCACGGCGCAGCGACGATGCCCGGCTTCGCGGCGACGCTCGGCCCGCAGGACACGTGGGCCGTGCTCGACTACCTGAAAGCGTTGTCCGCCGGTAGCGGCGCGCAGGCGGAAGGCGCGTGGCCGGTGCCGGTCCCGCTGCCGGCACTCGACGTGCGCTGCGGCGACGCCGCGCCTCAGGCGCTCCAGCGCTGGCGCGAAGGTCAGCGCGTGCGCGTCGTCGCGCTCGCGCCGGGTGCGACGCCACCGCCGGAAGACGCGCGCTGGCAGACCTTGCTCGTCACCGAACGCGGCGCGCCCGTGCCAACGTCAGCCGGCGCGCGCGCGAACTGCGTCGCGACGACGGCCGATGCGTGGCGCGCATTCGCGACGATTGCCGGCGTTGCGCCCGACGCGCTCGGCGGCACGCAACTGCTGGCGGATCGGCGCGGCTGGCTGCGGGCGCGCGCGTTGCCGGGCAGCGCCGGCTGGTCGGATGCCGACCTGCTGTGCCGCTCGGACGCGGCGGTCCGGCCGGCCGCCGCGCGCGTGACAAGCGGCGACGCACTGACCGCGCTGCTGCTGCGCGTCGATCAGGAACCCGTGCGCGACGTACAGGCCGGGCTCCCGCATTGAACCCACGAATCCTTCCTTCGACAGAACTTCACGATGAATCCGACCCGACGCCACTTCCTCGCGCAGGCGAGCGCCCTTGCCACGATCGTCGCCGCGCCGGCCGCCCTGCGCGCGCAATCCGGCGCCCGCCCGCTGCTGCGCGCCGGCGACCAGAAAGGCGGGCTGCGCGCGCTGCTCGAAGCGGCCGGCGAACTGAACGGCCTCGCATACGACATCGCATGGACCGAATTCCCGGCCGCCGCACCGCTCGCGGAAGCGCTGAACGCGGCCGCCGTCGACTGCGGGCCGATCGGCGACGCGCCGGTGATCTTCGCGCTCGCGTCGGGCGCCCGCATCAAGGTGATCGGCGCGAACCGTTCCGATCCATACGGCACGGCCGTGCTCGTGCAACCCGACGCGGCGCTGAAAGGCGCGGCCGACCTGAAAGGCAAGCGCATCGGCACCACGCGCGGCTCGATCGGCCATTTCGTCACGCTGAAGGCGCTCGACGCGGCCGGCCTGCCGCCCGATGCCGTGTCGTTCCGCTTCCTGCCGCCGGCCGACACGATGCTGGCGCTCGCCACCGGCTCGATCGACGCGTGGGCGACCTGGGAGCCCTATACCGCGCTCGCCGAAACGAGCGGCCGCGCACGCGTGCTGGTCAACGGCCGCGGGCTGTGGTCGGGCCTCAGCTATCTTGCGGCGACCGACGCGGCGATCGCATCGAAGCGCGACGTGCTGCACGATTTCCTGCGGCGCGTCGTGCGCGCGCAGGCCTGGTCGTACCGGCACGTCGACGCGTATTCGGCCGCGCTCGCGCGCATCATCGGCATTCCGCCGGCCGCCGCGAAGCTGCAGTTCGAGCGCCGCGGCACGCGCTGGCAGCCGATCGACGCGACGGTGATCGCCGAGCAGCAGCGCACGGCCGACTTCTACCTGAAGGCCGGGCTGTTGCGCCAGCCGCTCGACGTGCGCACGACCTTCGACACGGGCTTCCCGCTCGCGTGACGGGCCGCGTGGCGGCGCGCGACCGCCCGAACGGCGCGGGCATGATCTGGCACAATCGCGTTTCGATCATCCCGCCTTCAGCCAGCGCCACGTCATGCCAGCCATCGCCGAACTCTTCGTCTACCCGATCAAATCCTGCGCCGGCATCGCGCTGCCGCGTGCGCAACTGCTCGAAACGGGCCTCGCGTACGACCGCCACTGGCTGATCACCGATCCGCACGGGCAGATGCTGACGCAGCGTACGCACCCGCGCCTCGCGCTGATCCGCCCGACGCTCGACAGCGACGCGCTCGTGCTGAACGCGCCGGGCATGCCGGCAATCCGCACGCCGCTGGATGGCGACGCGACGCCCGCCACGCCGAAGATGGCCGCGACCGTGTGGCGCGACACCGTCGATGCGATCGACACGGGCGCCGACACGGCCGCGTGGCTCACCGAATTCCTCGGCACGCCGACGAAGCTCGCGCGCTTCGGCCCCGACGCGCGCCGCGGCTGCAACCGCCAATGGACCGGCGACATCGATACGCATACGCAATTCTCGGACGCCTATCCGCTGCTCGTGATCGGTCAGTCGTCGCTCGACGACCTGAATGCGCGGCTCGCCGCGAAAGGCGCGCCGGCGATCCCGATGAACCGCTTCCGTCCGAACATCGTCGTGTCGGATCTCGACGCGTACGAAGAGGATTTCGTCGAGCACCTCGACACCGACGGCGACACGCCGGTGCGGCTGCGGCTCGTGAAGCTGTGCACGCGCTGCCCGGTGCCGACGATCGACCAGGCCACCGGCACGCCCGATCCCGCATGGCCGCACGAGCCAACCGACACGATGCAGACCTATCGCGCGAACCCGAATTACGACGGCGCGCTGACGTTCGGCATCAATGCGATCGTCGTCGAAGGCGCGGGCGCGTGGCTCGAAGTCGGGCAGCCGGTCGAAGCGGAGATCGGGTTCGGCGACTGAGCGACGATCCGCCACGACGACTGCCGGACAGGCGTGCACATGCGCCGGCAGATCAAGGCTCGGCTCTCCACCCACAATTTTATTGAACGATTGTTCCTGAATTGATATAGTTCGCTCATGGCAAGACCAAGGGAATTCGACACGGATGCAGCGCTTGACGGCGCGATCGCCGTTTTCAGCGAGCATGGCTTCGAGGGCAGCTCGGCCCAGATGCTCGTCAGCGCGATGGGCATCGGGCGGCAGAGCCTCTATGCGGCCTTCGGCGACAAATGGCAGCTTTACCTGTCGGCCGTGCGCCGCTACGGGATGGGCGAATGCGCTGCGCACTTCGACGCGCTGCGCAGCGGCGCACGCGCGATCGACGGGATCGACGCATTGCTCCGTCGCGTGGTCGAAACGGCTGCCCAACCTTGTCTTGGTACGATTTCGGTCTACGAATTCGGCGTGTCCCGCCCCGAGCTCGCCGAGATCCATGCGGTGCTGGCCCATAGCCTGATCGCCGCGATCGCGGCCCGAGTCCGCGATGCGCAGCGCGAAGGCGACGTGGCCGCCGGCCTCGTCCCCGAAGCGACCGCCCGGTTCCTGATCGCGAACATCACCGGCATCCGCGCGGCCGGTCGCGGCGGCGCCGACCACGCAAGCCTGAGCGCGTTGGCCGACATGACGCTGCGGGCGCTACGGTAGATTTTTTTTGGCAAATTAATGAATGATCATTCAATAACAAGGTAAATCATGAAAGCCATTGTGATGAACGGCACCGGCGGTCGCGACATGCTGGAGCAGGTCGAGCGGCCCGCCCCGGTCGCACGTACGGGCGAGGCGCTGGTCGAGATCGCCTTCGCAGGCGTCAACTTCATGGACATCGGCGTGCGACAGGGCATGGCGTGGACGGGATGGCCGAACCCGAAGATTCTTGGCGTCGAAGGCGCGGGCCGGGTGCTGGCGGTCGGCGACGGCGTCGACGGCATCGCACCCGGCCAGCGCGTCGCGTGGGCCTACGCGCCCGGCAGCTATGCGGAGCAAATTGCGATCCCCGCCACGTCGCTGGTGGCGGTTCCGGATACGATCGACGATCGCACGGCCGCCGCCGTGATGATGCAGGGTCTCACCGCCAGCCATTTCGCGACCGATTTCTATCCCGTACAGCCGGGCGACGTCGCTTTCGTCCACGCGGCGGCCGGCGGGCTGGGCCTGCTGTTGACGCAGATCATCAAGCTGCGCGGCGGCCGGGTAATCGGGCGCGTCTCGTCCGAAGACAAGGTCGCCGCGGCCAGGGAAGCGGGCGCGGATCATCTGATCGTCGATACCAGCGGGCGGTTCGCCGCGAAGGCGCTGCGCCTGACCAACGGCGAAGGCGTGCACGTCGTCTACGACGGCTCCGGGCCGAAGACCTTTCAAGGGTCGCTCGACGTGCTGCGCCGCTCGGGAACCTTCTGCTGGTACGGTCCGGTGCTCGGCGGGCCGGGGCCGATCGACCTCATGAGCCTGCCGAGGAGCATCAAGATCGGCTATACGACCTTCTTCGACCATATCTACACGCCCGAACTGCTCCGCGCGCACTCGGCGCGGCTGTTCGACTGGATCGCGGAAGGCCGGCTCAAGGTCCGGATCGGCGGCGAATACCCGCTGGCGGACGCGGCGCACGCGCATGCCGACATGGAAAGCCGCAAGTCCATCGGCAAGCTGCTGCTGAAACCGTGAGCGCCGGGGCGTCCGGTCGGCAGGCCGCGCGCCCCGCCACTCGGCTGCAACGGCTGCGACGCGTGTCGAAACCCTCTCTAACGATGGCTCGCCGCCGGCAGCCGCACCGTGACCACCAACCCGCCGCCGTGCGCATCGGCCAGCGTCACGCTGCCCTGATGCACGCGCGCGATCTCGCGCACGATCGACAAGCCGAGCCCCGTGCCTTCGACCGTCTGCGTCTTGCTGCCGCGATGGAAGCGTTCGAACACCGCATCGCGTTCGTCGGCCGGAATGCCCGGCCCGTTGTCGATCACGTCGAGCCGCGCGTCCGCCCCGTCGCGCGACACGCGCACCGTGATCACCGCATGGTCGCCCACATAACGGATCGCGTTGTCGATCAGGTTGCCGATCATCTCGCCGAGCAGGTCGGACTGCCCGAGCACGTCGACGTCGGCCTCGTGCTCGAAACCGAGATCGATGTCGCGCGCGCGTGCGACGGGCGACCAGTCCAGCGTCACGCTGCGCGCGAGCCGATGCAGCGCGACCGGCTTGTGTGCGACCGCATGACCGCTGTCCGAATCGAGCCGCGACAGCGACAGCAGTTGCTGGACGATCTTCGCGGCCTGCCGCACCGCGCCGTTCGCGCGCCGCAGGTGCACGTTCGCGCGCGGCTGCTCGTCGGGCCGCAACGCGAGCTCGACGCCCGCCTGCACGGCCGCGAGCGGCGTCTTCAACTGATGGGCCGCATCGGCGAAGAAGCGGCGCCGCGCCACCTGCATCCGTTGCGTGCGACCGATGTACTGGTTGATCGAATCGACGAGCGGCGCGAGTTCGCTCGGCATCGCACCCGTGTCGAGCGGCGTCGTATCGTCCTCGGTGCGCGCGGCGACCGTCGCCGACAGCCGGTTCAGCGGCCGCAGCCCGCGCCCGACGCCGAGCCACACGATCCCGAGCGCCAGCACGACGAGCAGCCCTTCCTGCAGCAGCGACCCGATCAGGATCTCGCGCGCGAGCGCCTGACGCGCCTCGATCGTCTCGCCGACCATCACCCACACGATGCGCGACTGCGCGGTCGGCACATCGTGCACGGGAATACGCAACGCGGCCATCCGCAATTGCTCGCCGCGATACACGACGTCGTAGTAGCGCGTGACGAACAGCGCGCCATCGCCCGCGTCGCGGCCATGCGGCAGCGGTAGATCGGGATAGCCGGTGACCGTGCGGCCGTTGTCCTCGCGGATCAGGTAGTAGATCTTGCCGCCGTCGCTCGATTCGAGCATTTCGAGCGCGAGATACGGCAAGTCGACCTCGATCTCGCCGGCGTTGAGCCGCACGCCTTCGCGGATCGACTTCAGCGACGACGACAGCGTGCGGTCGAACGCGACGTGCGCGGCGCTCATCGCGCGCTGGTACGTGAGCCACGAGTCGAGCGCGAGCAGGCCGAGCAGCGGCAACAGCAGCCACAGCGCGACCTGCGCGCGCAGGTTCGGGCGGGTCATCATGCGGCTCGCCGGGCCGTCCCGACGGGCATGGCGGGGCATTCGCGGCGCATTACCCTGCGCCCGGGCCGGAGGTCGTCGTTGCGAAGCCGGCCGGCGACGGCATGCGCCTCCTCGGCGGCCAGTGAATGACGGTGAGCGTCAAGGCGGATCACTCGTCCGCCTTCGCTTCGAGCAAGTAGCCCAAGCCGCGCAGCGTGACGATCGCGACGCCCGTGTTCTCCAGCTTCTTGCGCAGGCGATACACGTAGATCTCGATCGCGTCCGCGTTGACCGATTCGTCGAGCCCGAAGATCTTCTCCGACAGCGTGTCCTTGTTGATCGCGCGGCCGTTGCGCAGGATCAGCACCTCGAGCACCGAGCGCTCGCGCGGCGTGAGCGACAGCGGCTCGCCCGCGAGATGGAAGCCGCGGTCGATACTGTCGTACGAAAGCGGCCCGCATTCGACGCGCGAGTGCTCGTGACCGAGGCTGCGCCGGATCAGCGCGCGGGCGCGCGCCTCCAGTTCGGTCAGCTCGAACGGCTTCGCGAGATAGTCGTCGGCGCCGAGATCGAGCCCTTTCACGCGGTCCTCGACCGACCCGTGCGCGGTGAGGATCAGCACCGGCACCGGATTGCGGCGCGCGCGCAGCCGCCGCAGCACCTCCAGCCCGTCGAGCTTCGGCAGCCCGAGATCGAGGATCACCAGCGCGTAATCCTGCGTGCGCAGCACGTGGTCCGCCGCCTCGCCGTCGGCCATGTGATCGACCGCGAAGCGCGCGGCGCTCAGCGCGTCGTTCAGCGACTGGGCCAGGTTCGGGTTGTCTTCGACGAGCAGCACGCGCATGGGGATTCCGGTAAGGTCAGCGACAGCCCGCTACATTACATGATCCTTTCCGTCTCCACGCCTCGCGCAAACACGGGTTGCGCGGATGTTGCGAAGCGGCCGCGGGCGGCGCCGGCGGCTGCCGCTCAGCGCTCGGCAGCCGGACGGTTGCGCGCCGCGATGCGCGCATCGCCGGTCACACGCCGCTCGCGAAAACCGGCCACCACCGCGACGAACGCGATACTCGCGCCGGCCGTGACGGCGATCATCGGGCGCGCGGTGCCGTCCGACAGCCACGCCAGCACGCCGCCGCACGCGGCCGTGATCGCCATCTGGATAAAGAAGAACAGCCCCGACGCCGTGCCGGCGGTCCTCGTGTACGGCTGCATCACCGCGAACTGGCAGGCCGGAATCGCGATCCCGACCGCGATCATCACGACGAACATCGGTGCGACGAGGGCCGTCACCGAAGTCGGGGCGATCGCGCCGCCGATCCCCAGCACGGCGGCGCCGACGAGATTGACGGCCGCCGCCGCCGCGATGACCGAATCGGCTGACCAGCGCGCGCTGATCCGCGCGAACATATTCGAACCGACCAGATAGCCGAGTACGGTCACGCCGAAGATCGCCGCATAGACCGGCCCGGACACGCCGATTTGCCGCTGGAACAGCGTCGACGATTCCGCGATGAACGGGTAGTACGTGCAGTAAGCAAAGCTGATCGCGAGCGAATAGCGCAGGAAGCGCCGCTCGCGCAGCAGGCCGGCGTAGGTTCGCAGCAACCCCGCGCCGGCGCCGGCTGGCGGCCGCGCGTCGCATTCGCGCGTCTCGGGCAGGTAGCGCAGCACCATCGCGGCCGCGACCAGCCCGCCCGCCGCCAGCCAGCCGAACACGCCGCGCCAGCCGAGCCACTCGGCGATCGCGCTGCCGGCCAGCGGCGCGACCACCGGCGACAGCGCCATGCCGGCCGAGATATGGCCGAGCATCGTGGCCTGCGTCGCGGCCGGAAAACGTTCGCGCACGATCACGCGGCCGATCACGGTCCCGGTGCAGCCGCCCAGCGCCTGGAACATGCGCGCGGCGATCAGCGCAGGGATGCTCGTCGACCCTGCGCATGCGACGCTTGCGACGACGTACATGCCCAGGCCGCCGAGCAGCACCGGACGTCGGCCGTAGCGGTCGGACAGCGGCCCCGACACCAGCATCGACAGCGCATAGCCGACCATGTACAGGGTCAGCGTGAGCTGCAACTGCGCGTCGGTGCCGTGCAGCGCGTCCGCCATCGCGGGCAGCGACGGCAGGTACGCATCGATCGTGACGCGCGGCAGGCACACCACGAGCATCAGCAGGAACAGCCAGCCCCATCGGGGTAATGAGCGCGTCTTCATGCGGTGAGTCCGTTTCGGTCAGGATGGGTGGGGTCGACAGCAATCTAAGGCGAAAGTGATATAAGCTGAAGGGCCATTAAATCGACTATTGACTGGACCACTATGCCGCGAGGCAAAGCCGCGATTCCGCTGGATCTGCCGCGCCCCGCCGGGCTGTCGGGCGGCAGTCCGCAATCGAAGCAGGAATGCATCGCCGACACGATTCGCGACGCGATCCTGAAGCGCCTGCTGCCGGGCGACAGCCCGCTGCCCTCGAGCCGGACGCTGGCCGCGCGCTGGGATATCGCGCGCGGCACCGTCGAAGCGGCGTACGACATCCTGTGCGCCGAGGGCTACATCGGCCGCACGCAAGGATCCGGCACGCGCGTGTGCGCGGTCGTGCCGGACAGCTACCTGCGCGCGACGGCTCAGTCGCGCGGCAGCGCCCCGCGCCCGGCCCCGGCATCCCCCGCGCCCACCGCCCCGGCCGAACCCGAGCACGGCGTGCGTCCGGGCGTCCCGTTCGTCGCGCGGCTCGCCGATCCCGGCCTGCTGCCGATGCAGCAATGGAAGAAGGCGCTCGGCGCCGGCCTGCTCGCCGCAACGGCCGACGAGCTCGGCGCGACGCCGGCCCCAGGCGTCGAAAGCCTGCGCGCCGAAATCGCCGCGTACCTGCGCGAATACCGCGGCATCCCGTGCGAGGCCGGCGACATCGTCATCACGACCGGCATCCGCCACGCGATCGACCTCGTCGCGCGCACGCTGCTCGCGCCCGGCTCGACGGTGCTGATGGAGGATCCCGGCTATGCGTCGGCGTGGCAGATCTTCACGCTCGCGGGCGCGACCGCGATCGACGTGCCGGTCGATCGGGAAGGCATCGACACCGCGTCGCTGGACCGCCATCCCGATGCGCGCGCCGCCTACGTGACGCCGGCCCATCAGGCGCCGCTCGGCGTCACGATGTCGGTGTCGCGTCGGCTCGAACTGCTCGACTGGGCGCAACGCCACCGCACGTGGATCATCGAGGACGACTACGACGGCGAATTCAGCTACCAGACCGCCCCGCTGCCCGCGCTGAAATCGCTCGATGCGTGCGATCGCGTGATCTACTGCGGGTCGTTCAACAAGACGCTGTTTTCCGGGCTGCGCATCGGCTTCATGGTCGTGCCGGCGGCACTGCGGCCGGCGCTGTCCGCCGTGTGGCACGCGACCGCGCGCTCGGTCGGCGTCGCGCCGCAGCTCGCGCTCGCGCGCTTCATCGGCCACGGCGATTTCGCGAAGCACCTGCGCGCCGCCCGCCACGCATACCGTCAGCGGCGCGACATCGTGCTCGACCAGTTGGCGAAGCATGCGGGCGGCCGATACACGGTGTCCGGCGAGCATGCGGGTTTTCATTTCGTGCTGTGGCTGCCGCCCGGCATCAAGGAGGCTGCGTACGTTTCGCAAGCCCGCGCGGCGGGCATCGAGTTGCAGCCGATCCGCGGCTTCTGTCGAAGCGCCCGGTGCGAAGCGGGCGTCGTCGTCGGGTATGCCGCGCTGACGGCCGCGCACGCGCGGCATGGCGGCCGCCTCCTCGGACAACTGCTGGCCGCGTCCGCGTAGCCGGCAACCTCGCCCCCTCTCCCTTTCGAACCCTGCCGCGCGCCGAGAAACCCGCGGCGGCGGCCGCGTCGACCTCGGGAAATCCATGACACGAACGGCACGATTGTGAACGGAAATGAAAGCGGGCTGAAAGTGCGTCGCACTTAACATCCGCGTCACTCGAACAACATCGACGCATCACTGGAGGAAGACATGCCGTTTGCACCGAAGCACCTCGCCGCCGCGCTGGCGGTCGTTCTGGGCGCCGCCGCCGGCAGCGCCGCCGCGCAGGTTCCGGCCGGCTACCCGGGGAACTACCAGGGCGTGATCGACGCCGCGAAGAAGGAAGGCAAGCTGATCGTCTACTCGACGACCGACACGGGCCTCGTACGTCCGCTGATCAAGGACTTCGAAAGCCTGTACGGCGTGAAGGTCGAGTACAACGACATGAACAGCACCGAGCTGTACAACCGCTACATCAGCGAGAACGCGGCGAGCAGCACCAGCGCCGACGTGCTGTGGAGCTCGGCGATGGACCTGCAGGTCAAGCTCGTCAACGACGGCCTGATGGCGTCCTACGATTCGCCGGAAAGCCCGAACGTGCCGCAATGGGCGCAATACCAGAAGCAGGCGTACGGCACGACGTTCGAGCCGCTCGCAATCGTCTACAACAAGCGCCTGATCCCCGAAAACGAAGTGCCGAAGACGCGCGCCGAGCTGATCAAGCTGCTCACCACGCAGGCCGACAAGTTCAAGGGCAAGGTCACGACCTACGACATCGAGAAATCGGGCGTCGGCTTCAACTACCTGACCCAGGACGCGCACGTGAACGAGAAGGTCACGTGGGAGCTGGTAAACGCGATCGGCGCGACCGGCCCGAAGCTGCAGTCGAGCACGGGCGCGATGATGGAGCGCATCTCGTCGGGCGAGAACCTGATCGGCTACAACATCATCGGTTCGTACGCGTACGCGAAGGCGAAGAAGGACAAGTCGATCGGCTACGTGTTTCCGAAGGACTACACACAGGTCGTGAGCCGCCTCGCCACCGTGTCGAAGAAGGCGAAGAACCCGAACGCCGCGAAGCTGTGGGTCGACTACCTGCTGTCCAAGCGCGGCCAGACGCTGATCGCGAACCAGGCGAACCTGTACGCGATCCGCGCGGACGTGACCGGCGAGACGTCGGCCGCGAGCCTCACGAAGGAACTCGGCGATTCGCTGAAGCCGATCCAGATCGGCACCGGCCTGCTCGTCTATCTCGACCAGTCGAAGCGCCTCGCGTTCCTGAAGCAATGGCAGCAGGCGATCAAGCGCTGATGCGCTGATGCGCTGATCGGCTTCGGCTGACCCAGGCTGCCCGCCGCCCGTCGCGCGGGCGGCCCCTTCTCCTCACCGACTTCCTTGAGGCGGCCATCCGGATGGCCGCAGGGGCGAACTCATGCTTTCAACCAGCACACGCGGCACGGCACCGGCCGTTCCGCCCGCCGCCGGCCCGCGCGATGCCGTTCCCGCGCTGCCGGTCAGCCGCCTGCAGCCGCTCGCCGGCATGCTGCGCTGGATCGTCGTCGCGGTACTGACCGTCGCGGTCGCGCTGCCGCTCGGCTTCATCCTGTTCCAGAGCCTGCTGTCCGCGCCGTTCTTCGACGCGAACAAGACGCTCGGCATCGACGGCTTCCGCTTCATCTTCAGCGATCCCGACTTCTGGTCGGCCGTGAAGAACTCGTTCATCATCGCCGGCGGGATGCTGTTCATCTCGATCCCGCTCGGCGGCATCCTCGCGTTCCTGATGGTGCGCACCGACCTGCCCGGCCGCCGCTGGCTCGAACCCCTGCTGCTCACGCCGGTGTTCGTGTCGCCGATGGTGCTCGCGTTCGGCTACGTGGTCGCGGCCGGCCCGGTCGGCTTCTACTCGGTGTGGTTCAAGGAACTGGTCGGGGTGCAGAACGTGCCCTGGAACGTGTATTCGATCTTCGCGATCACGGTGATCGTCGGCCTCACGCACGTGCCGCACGTGTACCTGTATTCGTCGGCCGCGCTGCGCAATCTCGGCTCGGACGTCGAGGAAGCCGCGCGCGTGACGGGCGCCCGCCCGTTCCGCGTCGCGCTCGACGTGAGCCTGCCGATGACGATGCCCGCGCTGCTGTTCGCCGGCGTGCTGGTGTTCTTCCTCGGCTTCGAGGTGTTCGGGCTGCCGCTCGTGCTCGGCGACCCGGAAGGCCACCTCGTGCTCGCGACCTACCTGTACAAGCTGACCAACAAGCTCGGCGTGCCGTCGTATCACCTGATGGCCGCGGTCGCCGTGTGCATCGTCGCGATCACGTTCCCGCTCGTGCTGCTGCAGCGCCGCCTGCTGAAGACCGCGAGCCGCTTCGTCACCGTGAAGGGCAAGGCCGGCCGCGCGACGGTGCTGCCGCTCGGCGTGTGGCGTTGGGTCGCGCTCGCGATCGTCGCGCTGTGGCTGATGCTGACCGTGATCGTGCCGATCTCGGGCATCGTGCTGCGCGCGTTCGTGACCAACTGGGGCGAAGGCGTCGCGCTCGCCGAGGTACTGACGCTGTCGAACTTCATCGAGCTGTTCGAGCAGGACAACCTGGTGCGCGCGATCGTCAACACGCTCGGCATCGGCGTGATCGGCGGCGCGCTCGCGATCGGCTTCTACTCGCTCGTCGCGTTCGCCGGCCACCGTCGCCCCGACTGGGCGACCAGGCTGCTCGACTACCTCGTGCTGCTGCCGCGCGCGGTGCCGGGCCTGCTCGCCGGTCTCGCGTTCCTGTGGATTTTCCTGTTCGTGCCCGGCCTGCGCGAGTTGAAGAACTCGATGTGGAGCATCTGGATCGCGTACACGGTCGTGTGGCTCGCGTACGGGATGCGGCTGATCCAGAGCGCGCTGCTGCAGGTCGGCCCCGAGCTGGAAGAAGCCGGCCGCAGCGTCGGCGCGACGCGCAGCCGCGTGTCGCTCGACGTGACGCTGCCGCTCGTGCGCTTCGGCCTGCTCGCCGCGTGGCTGCTGATCTTCATGATCTTCGAGCGCGAATACTCGACCGCCGTCTACCTGCTGTCGCCCGGCACCGAAGTGATCGGCGCGCTGCTCGTGTCGCTGTGGGCGACCGGCGCCGTCGACCAGGTCGCCGCGCTCTCTGTCATCAACATCGCGATGGTCGGCGCCGGTCTCGGCGTGGCCCTGCGCTTCGGAGTGAAACTTCATGGATAAGCTCATCGTCGACGATCTGCACCTCAGCTACGGCGCCAACCCGATCCTCAAGGGCGTGTCGTTCGAACTGAAGGCTGGCGAAGTCGTGTGCCTGCTCGGCGCGTCGGGCAGCGGCAAGACCACGCTGCTGCGCGCGGTGGCCGGCCTCGAACAGCCGTCCGACGGACGCATCCAGCTCGACGAGCGCGTGTTCTTCGACGGCGCGCAACGCATCGACCTGCCCGTCGAACAGCGTTCGCTCGGCCTCGTGTTCCAGTCGTACGCGCTGTGGCCGCACCGCACCGTCGCCGACAACGTCGGCTACGGCCTCAAGCTGCGCCGCGTCGCGCCGGCCGAACAGAAGCAGCGCGTGCAGACCGCGCTCGACCAGCTCGGCCTCGGCCATCTCGCCGAGCGCTTTCCGCATCAGCTGTCGGGCGGCCAGCAGCAACGTGTCGCGATCGCCCGCGCGCTCGTCTACAACCCGCCGGTGATCCTGCTCGACGAGCCGCTGTCGAACCTCGACGCGAAGCTGCGCGAGGAGGCGCGTGCGTGGCTGCGCGAGCTGATCGTGTCGCTCGGGCTGTCGGCCCTGTGCGTGACGCACGACCAGACCGAAGCGATGGCGATGTCCGACCGCATCCTGCTGCTGCGCAACGGCCGCATCGAGCAGGAAGGCACGCCGGCCGAGCTGTACGGTGCGCCGCGCTCGCTGTACACGGCCGAGTTCATGGGCAGCAACAACCGCATCGACGCGCGCGTCGCCGCGATCGACGGCGAATGCGTGACGCTCGCCGGCGACGGCTGGGAGTTGCAAGCGCTTGCCCGCGACACGCTCGCGCCGGGCCAGGACGCCCAGGCCGTGATCCGTCTCGAACGCGTGCAGGTCGCCGACGGCCCGGGCGCGAACCGGCTGCAGGCCGACCTCGTCACGTCGATGTATCTCGGCGACCGATGGGAATACCTGTTCCATTGCGGCGACATGCGCCTGCGTGCGTTCGGCCATGTGCCGCGCGCGGCCGGCAAGCACTGGATCGAATTCCCGACCAACGACTGCTGGGCGTTCGCGAAAGCGGGCTGACCCGATCGCGGCGGCTCGCGCGCCGCCGCGCAGGCAGTCGAGCGCGTATCCCTTTGCGACTCGCATCGACGGACGCTTCATCGCGTCCGCCGATGGCGCGCTGCGTGCCCGTTTTCCGTTTCACCCCGCCTAAAACAACCCAGGAGACACCGTCAAAATGAAGTCACGCGCAGAACGTTCTATTCGAGCAGTAGTCCTCACCGGTTCGGCTGCAGCCGCCTGTCTCGCCGCGCCGGTCGCGCACGCGCAGTCGTCGGTCACGATATACGGGATCATGGACGCCGGCATCGAATTCGCGAACCATGCGGCCCCGGAAGGCGGCAATTCGATCAAGCTGAAGTCGGGCAACAAGAACACGTCGCGCTGGGGCTTGCGCGGCGTCGAGGATCTCGGCGGCGGGTTGAAGGCCGTGTTCCGGCTCGAAAGCGGCATCGATCTCGCGAACGGTGCGTCCGACGACGGCCCGGACTCGATCTTCGCGCGCCGCGCGACGGTCGGCCTGAAAAGCAAATGGGGCGAGCTGACGCTTGGCCGCAACTTCACCGTCACGTACGACTACATGATGCCGTTCGACCCGATGGGTTACTCGCAGAACTATTCGTGGGCCTCGTCGTCGATGGCGACGGGCGGCCGCAAGGACGGCATGTTCACGCGCTCGTCGAACGCAGTGCGCTACGACGGCGAATTCAGCGGCTTCAAGTTCGGCGCGCTGTACGGTTTCGGCAACGTGCCGGGCAGCGTGAAGACCAGCTCCAAGTACGATTTCGCGATCGGTTACGAGACGGGGCCGTTCGCCGCCGTCGTCACGTTTGACCGGCAGAACGGCGCGGCCGACAGCGTCACGCCGGCCGATACCGTCAACTATATCCAGGGCATTCATGCCGGCCTGAGCTACGACTTCGGCAACCTGAAAACGATGGCCGGATACCGCAATTACAAGCGCACGTTCCGCACCACGGCAGCGAACCAGTTGAGCGACATGGTTTGGCTCGGCGGGTCGTACCAGTTCACGCCGACGTTCTCGCTGATCGCGGCCGTCTATCACCAGAACATCAAGGGCGGCACGGATGCCGACCCGACACTGGTGTCGGTGCGCGCGCAGTACGCGTTGTCGAAGCGCACGGTGCTGTATGCGGCCGGGGCGTTCGCGATCGCGAAACACGACCAGAAAGTCGGCGTGTCGCGCGATTTCAACGGGTATGGCACCACGCAGGTCGGGGTCACGGCGGGGATTCAGCAGCGGTTTTGAAGCTGACCGAATGGCGCGGGCGGCGGTACATGTGGCCGCCCGCCTCTATTCGATGCGGTGCCGGTCCTCGTGCGCCGTCGCGCATTATCCTGCGCCATTCGGGCGCACAATACGGCATCGGATAGGCACGAAGTGCGGTCGACTACGGCAACATAGCCTTGAATCGATCGAACAGTGTAGGCGGTAGCTTGATCTCGCCATCGCCCTCAACGGCAGAATCAAATACCAAGGATTCCTTAGTCCATACCAAACGGACGGCATCCGGGTACGTGTAAGTACGCTCGGCAAGCAATCGCATGTCAGATGTCCGATACAGTCGCAAAAGAATGCGGTCCCCAGGCAGATAGGTGTATTGCGCCGTGTAGCGCCCCCCATCGTTCCTGGAGAGTTCGGTATCAAACTGAGTCGCTCGTGCGCGGACGTGCGCATCCTGATAGTAAGAACCGGCGCAGCCCAACACAGTCACAGCTGCCACGCCAAAACCGAGCGCTCTCATTCCAGATCTCATTCGTGCGGCGCGCCCCTCTTGGTGCGCGAGGCTGTATAGGACAACTGTCAACATGCATGCAGCGATTCCGAACAGCGCGATTGCTGCAAGCGCAACGATACCCGCCCCTTGCATGGTGGTCGCCAATCCGTTCATTCGAAATACACCGTTATTGGTTTGTCCAGCATAATCGGCTTGTAGTCGGAAAATATGATGAAGTCACCGCCTCGATGATGTCTGGCTTGCCAGTCTCGGAACGAGCGATTCCGGACCGGATAGTAAACCTTCCCTGGCTCATAGAGGTTTGCGACCGTACTGCCGGACACGACCGGAAAATCAAACCACGGCTGATCTGCAAGATTCGCTGCAGTGTAACTTGGCACGATAATCACACCGTTTTTGCTCCAGTGGCCCAGGTACTGGGATCGTGAATCTGCAGCCCCGTCAAAGGAATACCCATCCCTGACGTATATAACGATGTGGGTGACCGTCGCCTCCTTACCTTCGGCGTCGAAGATAACGCGAGCTACCCCTGCATACAGATTGAAAGCCCCCAACGCACCGGTCAGGTCGTCAGGAACACCGGCATCCGGAAGCCGCCGCACAGCCTGCAAAGCCTTCTGCTCAAAGGAACTTTCCACAGCCGCTCGCTGGAACTGGAATTCCTTGTGTAGCTTGCGAATATCGTAGCCGCTGACCGTCCAAGGCGATACATCCCCGCGTCTGCGATAGCGACCAAGAATGTCCTTGAGGGTTTCATATGCGCGCGGGCTGTATATGTCGACATTCACGAGATTATCGTACTGCCTCTTGGCACGCGCGTGCTTGAGAACCCAATCCAGTTTTATGGTGGTTCGATCGATCATCGACTCCGGGTAGAGTTCGCCGTTCTGATTGATCTCGTTCCGCTGATCTTTTGATGTGGCCGAGTAGTTAAGCTCTCCTGCAAACCACCGCTCCATCAGTTTCGCCGAAACTGGCATATGCTCTTTGCGCATAGCATCGGGAATTTGCTGAATATCGAAAGGCGGCACCATCCTTTCCTTCTCCATCGGCTTCGGTTGCTTGGGCGGAACAGGCGTATCCAGCCATTTCCTGAAGCGAGAAAACGCAGCCGCGACCCTTTCGATGTCGTCCACCATCTTGTCGAGCGAATCGCGCTTGTCGACTCGCGCAACGGGCGTAGATTGCTCTACTGAGGACTCGCTCACCGGCGGAGCCATTGCTAGTGACAGGCCGAGATCACACGCCGGGATGCCCCCATCGTCCCCGTCGCACAGCTTCCATTTCCAAATCAGCTTGTTGATCCTTAAGTATGGGATTCCATCTTTATCGCGCACCGTGCGTTCCCTTGCGTTGTGGAATCCCGGACCATACAGGCCCACTCACGCCTCACAATGTTCCGCATGCGCCATTCATCAAAAATCACGGATCCGATGGAGTCGCGAACGCGAAGCATTCCGCATCACCTGACATGGATTCCACATGTATTCGTTCGTTTCTGGCGGAAAACGCATGTCTCGAAACAAGCGCCAGGCAGCCTCGCGGTGTAGGACAAGGCTCCCAAGCATCGTTGCCAACTGTGAACGGTGAGCCTGACATTCGTAGCCCATCCCGAACTCCTGCGCTTGCCGACTCAACTCGTCCATCGCACTGGCGCTCGCCTGATCGTGTTCGGTCTTGTAACGCATCGGATCGATTCGAGCAGCTTGATCAGGTGTGGACGGCACCTCACGCTCCGCCGGCAAGATCGTATCGGACATCGAGGTATGGGGCATCGCGCACTCCCAAGCGGGTTCTCAAATGCACCATCTTATTAGCAATGGCGAAATTCGATAGCCTCCCTGACAAGACCTGCGAACCTCGCTCTCAATACGCGCGGTCGCCCGTCTTCTGGCCCTTCCCCTTGGCAGACGATGGCCGTTGCACGCCCGTCGCCGTTCAGTCAGCGCGCATCGTGAATACCAATCGCACGACGCTGCTCGCATCGCCCCAATGTTCACCGACCGCCGACAGCGGCACCGTGCGCGTGTCGATCGTAAGGCCCGCCTCCCCGGCCGCGTCGAACACGTCGCGCACCGACGCCAGCAAGCGCGGCAACGACACGCTGCCGATCCCGCTGCCCATCAGTTCGATCGCGGTCGCCCGCAGCACGGCGCCGGGCACCAGCACGTCCGCGCCGCCGATCGAGCCGATCTGCACGAAACGCAGCCGCCGCCCGCCCGGTGTCGCTTTCGCGGCGGCGCCCAGCAGCGTCCGCGCGCTGGCGCCCCACAGATAATCGAGCACGACATCCACGCCCGCGCGGAAATGCGGTTCGAGCGCCCGCGCCAGAGCGGCGTCGTCCTGCTGCAGCGACACGACGGCATCCGCGCCGGCCTTCAGCAACGCCTGCAACGCGGCCGCGTTGCGGCCCGTCGCGATCACCTTCGCCGCGCCGAGATGCTTCGCGATCCGCACCGCCAGCCGCCCCGACGTGCCCGTTGCGCCATTGACGAGCACCGTCTCGCCCGCGACGAATCGCGCGCGTTCGGTCAGCGCCGCCCACGACGACATCCCCGGAATCGCGATCGCCGCGGCGGTGACATCGTCAAGCGTGTCCGGCAGCGGCACGCACTGCGTATCGGGCACGATCGTGCGTTCGGCCATCGCGCCGAACGGCGTGGGTGCACCGAAGAAGTAGACGCGCCGACCGTCGTCGAGACGCCCCACGCCGTCGACACCGACGACGAACGGATAACCGCCAACGGAGGAGTAATGCGTGCCCGCCGCGCGCCCCTGCGCGATGCGGCTCAGCGCGGACGCCGTCACGTCAATCAGGCTGTGGCCCGGCATCGCGCGCGGCGGTTCGAACTCCGTATAAACCGGACGCTGTCCGGCGCCTTCAACGACTGCTGCTTTCATGGTGGTTCCTTCAATCCTGGACGGTGGGCCCTTACCGGGCATCGAGCCACGCGCGCAGCGCGGGATCGCGTACTTCCAGTACGTCGAACAGGCCGAGCGCACGCAGTGCAGGCAACGCGTCGATCGCATCGGCCTCCGCGCGCGCCCTCTCCGCCGGCGCGGCGTTCGGATCGGTCAACACACGCGCGTTGACCAGAAACGCGCCAACGGTCCCCTTGCGGATCGTCGTTCCGCCGGCATCGATTTGGTTGGCATGGTCGGGAAGCATCTGTTCGGCTCGCATCGCGTCTTACTCCGGTTGTCATCGATGGACGCAGTGTAGGCGTGCGAAACCGGCCAATCTCCGGTATAACGGCCATTCGATACCGATATCCGGCCATGTCCGATCCGCTCCTGCCTGCCCGCTTCGTCACGTCCGACGACGGCCCGTTCGTGGTCGCCGCCGTCCTGTCGCAACGCGACCCGCGCATCACCGCGCCGCATTCGCATGCGCGCGGCCAGCTCGTCGGCGCGCTGAGTGGGCTGGTGACGATCGGCCTCGACGACCAGGAATGGGTCGTGCCGGCGATCCACGCGATCTGGATTCCGCCGCATTGCCGGCATTCGCTGCGCTCGTTCGGGCCGATTTCGGGCTGGTCGGCGTTCGTCGCCGAAGCCCGCTGCGCGACGCTGCCGGCGACGCCGCGCGCGATCCGCACGACGCCGCTGCTGCGCGAAGCCGTGCAGCGCGCCGCAAGCTGGGGCGACTCGGAACTGGATGCCGCGCAGACCCGGATCGCCGACGTGATCCTTGACGAAATCGCGGCATCGGAAGCCGAGGCGCTGGGGCTGGTCCGTCCGCGGGACCCGCGGCTCGTGAAGATCACCGATGCGCTGGCCGCGGATCTCGCGAACGACCGGCGGCTGGAGGAATGGGCCGAATGGGCCGGCATCGGCGCACGAACGATGAGCCGCCGCTTCGTCGCCGAGACGGGGCTGACGTTCGCGCAGTGGCGTCAGCAGGCGAGGCTGCTGCGAGCGCTGGAGCGCATCGCCGACGGCGTGCCGGTGACGACGATCGCGCTCGATCTCGGGTACGACAACGTGAGCGCGTTCATCGACATGTTCCGGCGTGCGCTGGGGACGACGCCGGGGAAGTATATGGAGACGGGAAGGCGAGCGGAGGAATAGATACGGCCATGCGCGTGCATGAAGCCGCACGGCGAACGGCCGGCGGTCAGCAGACAAAAAACGCCCGCCACTACGTCAATACGTGCCGTCGCCCTTCTTCACGACATCGCCGCCGTTCCCCTTGAACTGCGCGGCAAGCCGCTCCGCGCTCCGTGCCAGCAGCGTCGTATCGACGCCGACCGCGACGAACAACGCACCCGCTTCCAGATAGCGCCGCGCAGCCGCTTCATCCGCGCTCAGGATGCCCGGCGCCTTGCCGGCCGCCTTGATCGCGCGGATCGCCCCGTCGATCGCGGCCTGCACGTCCGGGTGCCCGGGGTGGCCGAGATGGCCGAGATCGGCGGCCAGATCGGCCGGGCCAATGAACACACCATCGACGCCGTCGACCCGCGCAATCGCATCGATCGCTTCCAGCCCCGCGCGTGTCTCGACCTGCACG
The DNA here is from genome assembly GCF_017815075.1 of Burkholderia sp. AcTa6-5. Lineage (NCBI taxonomy): Bacteria > Pseudomonadati > Pseudomonadota > Betaproteobacteria > Burkholderiales > Burkholderiaceae > Burkholderia > Burkholderia sp. AcTa6-5. The sequence goes on from NZ_JAGIQE010000001.1 coordinate 518,324, forward strand.
AGCACGGCCATCTCGTCGTTCGCGCGATGCAGGTACGCGCCGACGCGATTCCACCGCGACGCGCGCGCCAGCGCGCTGCCGACGCCGCGCATCCCGTGCGGCGGGTAACGCGTCGCGGCCACCGCCGCGCGCGCTTCGTCCGCGCTCTGCACCATCGGCACGAGCAGCGTCTGCGCGCCGAGATCGAGCACCTGCTTGACGATCACCGGATCGTTCCACGGCACGCGCACGACCGGATGCGACGGATACGGCGCGATCGCCTGCAGTTGCGCGAGGATCGTCGGCACCGTGTTCGGCGCATGCTCGCCGTCGATCAGGAGCCAGTCGAAACCGGCACCCGCGACCACTTCGGCGCTGTACGGATTCGCGAGACCGAGCCACAGGCCGATCTGCGCGTCGCCGCGTGCGAGCGCGGCCTTGAAGACATTCGACGGCATCTGCATCGTTCGCTCACCTCACTCGAAGTAGCACTGGATCGTCCCGAGCGGGCCGTAGTCGACGCTGAACGTATCGCCCGAACGCGCCGCGCACGGCCGCGTAAACGATCCGCCGAGCACGATCTGCCCCGGCTCCAGCGCGACGTCGAAGCGCGACAGCCGGTTCGCGAGCCATGCGACGCCGTTCGCCGGATGGTTCAGCACGCCGGCGGCGACCCCGGTTTCCTCGACCACGCCGTTGCGCGACATGATCGCCGCGACCCAGCGCAAATCGACGTCCTGCGGGCGCACCGGCCGGCCGCCGATCACGACGCCCGCGTTCGCCGCGTTGTCGGCGATCGTGTCGAACACCTTGCGCGGCCGTTTCGTGTCGGGGTCGATCGACTGGCTGCGCGCGTCGATGATCTCGAGCGCCGGCACGACGTAATCGACCGCGTCGTACACGTCGAAGATCGTGCAGTTCGGCCCGGTGAGCCGCTTGCCGAGCACGAACGCGAGCTCGACCTCGACGCGCGGCACGATGAAGCGGCCGGTCGGGATCGTGCCGCCGTCTTCGAAGAACATGTCGTCGAGCAGCGCGCCGTAGTCGGGTTCGTCGATCTGCGACGTGTTCTGCATGGCCTTCGACGTCAGGCCGATCTTGTGCCCCTTCAGCGTACGGCCTTCCGCGAGCTTGAGGGTCACCCACGCGCGCTGGATCGCATACGCGTCGTCGATCGTGATGTCGGGATGGTCGAGCGAGATCTGGCGGATCTGCGTGCGCGCACGCTCGGCGTCGTGCAGACGGTGCGCGAGCTGGTCGATGATGGCGGGTTCGAGCATGATCGGATCGGGAATGGGGTTCAGCCGGCCCGCTTGTAGCGGGCGTGGATGTTGTTGTGCTTGTACGAGCCGCTTTCGCTGAACTCGGTCAGTTCCATCGACAGCGCGAGATAGCGTTTCGCGTACAACTCGGCGAAATGGGCCTTGATCGCGTCGAACAGCGCATCGCACGCGGCTTGCTTCGTTTCGTCGCTGCGGCCCGCGCCGATCTTCAGCGTCACGTGGACGAACGCGTCGTCCTCCGTGCCGTCGGCGACGCAGTAGTCGTGCAGCTCGATCGCGCGCGAGCGGATGCCGCCGGTCGGGAACACGCCGCCCCGCGCGATCAGCGTCGCGTTGATCGTGCGCAGCAGCGCGGGAATGCGCGCGTCGTCGCGAATGTTCGCGGTGTATTCGACGACGATGTGTGGCATGGCAACGCTCCTGATAGGTATGCGGCGCTCAGGCGAGCGGGAAGATCGCGTTGATCTGCCCGGTGCCCGAGCTCGCGAAATAGTCGGTGACGATCTCGACGGGCTGGTCGTAACGATCCCAGCCGAGCAGCCCGAGCAGCATCGCCGTGTCGTGCATCCCGCCTTCGCCGTGGCAATGCACGTTGTACTCGGGCAGCATCGCGCAGAAGGTCTTGAAATCGCCCTGCTTCCACAGCTCGACCACGCGCAGGTCGACCTGCCGGAAGAATTCGCGGCTGATCTGGTGGATCGATTCCTCGGGGCTGCCGTTGTCGTTGAAACGGTGCGACAGCGACCCGCTCGCGAGGAACGCGACGTTCGAATCGCTCTTCTCGATCGCCTCGAGCAGCGCCTCGCCGAAGCGCCGGCTTTCGTCGAGCGTGTGCCACATGCACCAGCCCGCGATCGACACGACCTTGAAGTGCTGGTCGCCGTTCATGTAGCGCATCGGCACGAGCGTGCCGTATTCGAGCTCGAGGCTGTCGATCTCGTGCGCACGCGTCGCGACGCCGCGCTCGGTGGCCGTTTCCGCGATCAGCCGGCCGAGCGCCGGGTTGCCCGGATACGCGTACTGCATGTCGCGGATGAAATGCGGCAGCTCGTTGCTCGTATAGGTGCCCGCGAACCGCGCATTGCAGTTCACGTGATAGCCCGCGTTGACGAGCCAGTGCACGTCCGACACGACGATCGTGTCGACGCCGAGCGCGCGGCAGCGCTCGCCGATCAGCCGGTGACCGCGGATCGCCGCTTCACGGCAGCCGTGATGCTTGCCGGGCAATTCCGACAGGTACATCGACGGCACGTGCGTGATCTTCGCGGCGAGGGACAGTTTGCCCATCGTTAACTCTCCGTATGGTTCTTTGCGGCGAATCGCTACGCGCCCGTTACACACCCCAGCGCGGGACGTGATGCGAACCCATCGAGATGCACACGTTCTTGATCTCCGCGAACACCTCGAAACTGTACTCGCCGCCCTCGCGCCCGGTGCCCGATTCCTTCACGCCGCCGAACGGCTGGCGCAGGTCGCGCACGTTCTGGCTGTTCACGAACACCATCCCGGCCTCGATGCCGCGCGCGAGCCGATGCACCTTGCCGACGTCCTGCGTCCAGATGTACGACGCGAGGCCGTACGCCGTATCGTTCGCGAGCCGCAGCCCTTCGTCTTCGTCGTCGAACGGGATGATGCACGCGACCGGCCCGAAGATCTCTTCCTGCGCGATGCGCATCCGGTTGTCGACGTCGGCGAACACGGTCGGCCGCACGAAGTTGCCGTTGCGCAGATGATCGGGCAGCCCGGCCGGCTTGTCCGCGCCGCCCGCGACCACGCGCGCGCCTTCCTGCTCGCCGATGCGGATATAGCCCGTCACCTTTTCCCAGTGCTGGCGCGTGATCATCGCGCCGAGATTCGTGCCCGGATCGGCCGGATCGCCGACCACCAGGTTGTTCGCGCGGCGCGCGAATTCCTGCACGAAGCGGTCGTAGATCGTGCGCTGCACGAAGATCCGCGAGCCCGCGGTGCAACGTTCGCCGTTGATCGAGAAGATCGTGAATAGCGACGCGTCGAGCGCGCGGTCGAAATCGGCGTCGTCGAAGATCAGCACCGGCGACTTGCCGCCGAGCTCCATCGAATACTTCTTGAGGCCCGCGCGCTCCATGATCCGCTTGCCGGTGACCGTGCCGCCGGTAAACGACACCGCTCGCACGTCCGGATGCCGCACGAGCGCGTCGCCGGCCGTCGCGCCGTAACCCTGCACGACGTTCAGCACACCGGGCGGAATGCCGGCTTCGAGCGCGAGCCGGCCGAGCTGGTCGGCCGTCAGCGGCGACAGCTCCGACATCTTCAGCACGGCCGTGTTGCCGAGCGCGAGACACGGCGCCGTTTTCCACGTGGCCGTCATGAACGGCACGTTCCACGGCGACACCAGCGCACACACGCCGACCGGCTGGTACAGCGTGTAGTTCAGCATCTGGTCGTCGACCGGATAGGTGCGGCCGTTCATCTGCACGCACACTTCCGCGAAGAAGTTGAAGTTCTCGGACGCGCGCGGAATCAGCTGCTTGCTCGTCTGCGCAATCGGCAGCCCGGTGTCCTGCGTCTCCAGCGCCGCGAGCATCGGCACGTTCTTCTCGATCAGCTCGCCGAGCTTGCGCATCAGCTTCGCGCGCGCCTTCGCCGGCGTGTTCGCCCATTTCGGGAACGCATCTTTCGCCGCGCGCACGGCCGCGTCGACCTCGGCCTCGCCGCCCGATGCGACGTCGGTGATGACGTCGCCCGTCGCCGGGTTCAGCGTCGTGAAAGTGTCGCGGCTCTCCACTTCGCGGCCGCCGATCCAGTGCTTGATGGTCATGTGCTCTCCTTCCTTGGCGACGGCCTCAGCCGGCGCGATAGTAGTCCGCTTCGCCGACGATCGTGTTCACGAGCCGGCCGATTCCTTCGATTTCGGTCACGACCTCGTCGCCCGGCTGCGTGTCCGCCAGCCCCTCGGGCGTGCCGGTCAGGATCAGGTCGCCCGGCGAGAGCGTCATGAAGCTGCTGATGTGCTCGATCAGCGCCGGCACGTCGAACACCATGTCGCGCGTGCTGCCGCGTTGCGTCTCGCGGCCGTTCACGGTCGTGCGCAGCGTCAGGTCGGCAGCGTCGCCGATCTCGTCGCGGCTGACGAACCACGGCCCGAGCGGCGTGCAGGTGTCGCGGTTCTTCACGCGCAGGTTCGGGCGGTAGTAGTTTTCGAGGTAATCGCGGATCGCGTAGTCGTTCGCGACCGTATAGCCGGCCACGTAGTCGATCGCCTGCGCGCGGCTCACGTGGCGCGCCGGGCGGCCAATCACGACGGCCAGTTCGCACTCGTAGTGCATGTGCGTGGCGTCCGCCGGGCGCACGGTCAGCGACCGGTGACCGACGAACGTGTTCGGCCCCTTCAGGAAGATCAGCGGCTCGCTCGGCGCGTTGAACGCGAGTTCCTTCGCATGGTCGGCGTAGTTCAGGCCGAGCGCGAACGTCGTGCGCGGCGCGACGGGCGGCAGCCACACCACGGCATCCTCCGCCACCACGCGCCCCGTATCGATGCGGATCGCGCCGTCGCCGGCCGGTTCGGCCGCATGCAGTGCGCCGTTGTAGATCACGCGCGCCGTCTTCATCGTGCTTCCTCCGCCATCAGCGTATGCCGCAGCGTGCCGATGCCGGCCGCGGCGATCTCGATCGTACTGCCCGCGCGGGCATGCGGTGCGCCGCCCGCGACGCCGAGCAGCAGCACGTCGCCCGCGTCGAACGACATGAAGGCCGTCACGTCGGCGATCAGCTCGCGCACCGGGCGAATCAGCGTCGCGGTCGACGCGGACGCAGCCACCTTGCCGTCGATCCGCACCGTCAGCCCGATCGCGTCGACATCGGCGAGCGCGGCGGCCGGCACGATCGCCGGGCCGAGCGGGCAGAAGCCGTCACGGCACTTGAAGCGCACGGCCGGACGGTAGTAATCGGGGTGCGGCACCGATACGTCGCTCGCGAGCGTGAAGCCGTGCACGTAGTCGAGCGCCCGCGCGGCCGCGACGCGCGTCGCGCGCCGCGCGAACACGACGGCCACCGACGCACCGATTTCCAGCGCGTCGACGCCGGCCGGCACGACGACGGCGGCGCCATCGGCCGCATGCGTGTTGGCCGATTTGATGTACAGGACCGGCGCCTGCGGCGGACGGCCGTAAGGCGGTGCGTTCACGGCGTCGCCGAGTGCGGCGAGCGCCCCGCGCTCGTTGAGCAGCGCGCCGTAGACGGTACCGATGGCGACCGGCAACGGCGGCGCCGCGGCGGTCGTGCAAGACAGCTCCATGCGTCATTCCCCTGCCGCGCGTCGCGGCGCATCATCAATAGTTAATATCTTAAGTAAACAATCGGGCGCTGACAACCTCGATTACCCTGATACGCGAAATTCATCAGCTTCGGCTGTTAAGATTGATGCGTCCCCGTCCTCTGCTCACCCCGATGAACCGTACGCTCGACCATCGCAACCTGGCCATGCTGCTGCTCGAGGCCCGCGAAACGCTGATGGGCCTGTTTCGCCCCATTCTCAAGGAATTCTCGCTGACCGAACAGCAATGGCGGATCATCCGCGTGCTTGACGGCGAACCGGCGCAGGCGCTCGAAGCCGGGCAGATCGCGAAACGCTGCTGCATCCTGAGCCCGAGCCTGACCGGCGTGCTGGAACGGATGGAGCGCGACGGCCTGATCACGCGCACGCGCGCGCAGGAGGATCAGCGCCGGCTGCTGGTCAGCCTGACGCCGCAAAGCAGGAAACTGGTGACGGAAATCGGTCCGCGCATCGACGAGCAATATCGTCAGCTCGAAGCGCGATTCGGCGAGGACGGCCTCGACGACATCTACCGCGCGCTCGACCGGCTCATCGAGCTCGGCAACCAGGCATGAAGACGGCGCCCGCGCCCGCCATGGGCGGGAACGGGCGCCGGGGCGATGCGACCGGTTAGTGGATCGCGCCGCGCATCAGCTCGGTCACCGCCACGCCGCGCGACGTGCGCATGCACTCCTCGACGTAATCGATGAACGGCAGCGGCTCGAAATCGATTTCGTCGCGCACGCGGCGATTGTCGAACACGCGATCGACCGTCGCGAATTCGCCGCAGCGCTGCAGCGCCCGGCCGATCACGCGCTCGAGCGCCGGATCGGGCCGCCCGAGCACGTCGCGCACGACGAGCGGCAGTTCGGCCGGCGCGCATGCCGCGTAGCGCGGCGCGCCGGTCATCCCCGCCGCCTCGTCCATCGCGCGCACGATCTGCGCGACCTGCGGCGCCTCGTCGCCGGCCGACACATGATAGACGTCGTGCGCGAGCGTCGGCTTGACGGCCAGCAGCATCGTCGCGCGCGCCACGTCGTCCACCGACACGATGTCGATGCGCGTCATCGGCCGCGCGGTGAAGCGACGCGCCGCATGCGCGAGCCGGAACATCCAGAACGAATTCGGCGCGGGCCGCGTACCGAGCACCGTATGGCCGACCACGTGCGACGGCCGCACGACGACGAGCGGCAGTCCGAGCGCGCGCAGGCGCTGCTCCGTCTCCGCCTTCGCGTGCAGATAGTCGGCCGCGAGCACCGCGCCCGGCAGGCCGTCGCCGGCCCGCGGCACGACGTCGTTCCCCGCGCGCTCCGCCTCTTCCTGCACGATCCCGCCGCGGCCCGCATGCGCGTAAGCGGTGCCGACGTACACGAAGCGTTGCAGGCGCGGCGCGCGCGCAAAGCGCTCGGCGAAGCGCACCGCATCGGCGATGTCGGCCCGCAGGTGCGCGCCGTCGGCCGGCGACGCATGGCCCGCGCAATGAATCACGTGCGTCGCGCCGGCCAGGCGCGACGCATCGGCGCCGTGCCACACATCGCCGAGCGCGCCGACGATCACGTTCGCGTCGGTCAGGCGCGACGCCCAGTACGGCGTGAGCCCCGCGCGCAACGCGGCTTCACGCAGCCGCGCGACCGCATGGCCGCGGTCCTGCGCGCGCACGACGCAGACGATGCGTTCGAGCAGCCCTGCATTGACGAGCGCCGTCAGCACGGTACTGCCGATGAAGCCGGTGGCGCCGGTCAGCACCAGCCGTCCGACGTTCGCCGCCGCGACCGGTGCGCTGGCCGGCGACACGAGGCTCGTCCGCCAGTTGAGCGACAACGCGGTTTTCCAGATCAGCACGATAGTCTCCTTCGAAGAATCGGCCGGGACGGCGCGGCGCCCGCGGTTGCGGGCGCCGCTCGGCTCGCCGGCCGGGCCGGGGCCGACGCGGGCCCCGGCGGCTCCCGATCGGGCGTGCGGCCTGCGATCGCGTCGATCGCGCTCTGGCACGAGGCGGCGGCAGCCGGCGCGGACGGGCGTCCGCGGCACAGGATCGGGGAAGTTCCCAGTGTGGGGCCCGACCGCATGCAAGTCTGTCCCGAAAGTTTCGTGAAAGTGTGCCGATTTGTACGCGATTGTCGGAGTGTGTCGTGCCGGTCGGCTGATTAAAACGACGAAACGTTCGGTCGGCTGCATTCGACCGGTGCCGAAACGCGCCGATCGACCCGGTCGCGATGGCAGCCGGTGCGCGACAGATCGACGCGGCCGGCGGCCCCGTCATCCCATGTCTGGACCGCGGCGCGTGCCCGACCGGCCACGGCTATCGCCGGTATCGCGCGCCTGTGCTGACGCGTCGGGAATGACCATGAATCGTCAGACGTCCTTTCATCTGGAATCGAAATGGGCTCAATATAAATTTATTGCGGATTATCACTTGCGTTTCACACCAGTCTATCTAGACTGTTCAAGTTCAAACGGTCGAATGTGTCTTTTTTTAAGGAGACGATGCAATGCGCCTCACCATTCGGATTAATGGCAGCGAATCGGCAACCCGGCATTCCTTCGCAGTCTTGTGGGTCGATACCGACGAGGGTCTGTGGTCGCGCGAGGCACATCAGGGCATCGACCTTCCGACCTGGGGCAAGGTCCGCGACATCGAGGGCGCGATGGCGCTCTGTGCAGCCGACAGCGGCAATGCCGTCTGTCAACTGAAGGGGCTGTCGTTCGATGCGATGCGCCGCGAACAGGGCCCCGCGGTGCTCGCCGGCGATCATCCCGACGGCGCATGGCGCCTGCAGGCGGTCGATACCTGCACGACCCAGCCGGAATACCGGGAATTTATTTCCGTTGCCCGCTAGGTATTATTGACATGAATCGTCTGCGGTTTTCGGGTTTATTCCGGCAGTAGTGATATTCATTTCGATATTCAGCATGAATGGCGCCTCCGTTCGAGGCGCTTTTTATTTTCGAGATTAGAGAAATAATCGTCGCGCGGGCAATTGATCGCGCGTCGGAACGGTCGCGATCGCGCGATGGCGGAGACCGCGTGTCCGGCTCCGCTCGCGACGGATCGCCCGTGTTTCATCCTCCGCAGCCGCCGCGGCATCCTGCGTCGCCCCCTTTGCTGCGCTTTCCTCCCTTTTCCAGACGGCCTACCCTTCGTCTTTTTGCGGGGCCGGACCATACTTTCCTCACACGGTGTTTACTCATTTATTACAATCGCATTATTCAGACTGACCCACCGCCGCACGGCGGCCCGACCCGGCCATTGCATGAGCGTGAAAAAGAAGACCCACCCCGCCGATCCGTACGCGGCGGCGACCAAGAATCCGATGCTCGCCGCGCGCCTGCCGATGTGGCGCTCGCGGCTGATCGTGGTCGTCGTGTTCCTCGCGTTCGCCGCGCTGATCGCGCGCGCGTTCTGGGTGCAGGTCGCGAACCAGGATTTCTACGTCGGCCAGGGCCAGAAGCGCTATCAGCGCACGATCGAGCTCGACGCGATGCGCGGACGCATCGTCGACCGCAACGGCGCGATGCTCGCGGTCAGCCTGTCGACCTATGAAATCTGGGCGAACCCGAAACAGGTCGCCGACACCGATTACCCGCAAATCGCGAAGCTGCTCGACCTGCCGCTCGCCGAGGTGAAGCGGCGTCTCGGCAACGACAAGACGTTCGTGCTGCTCAAGCGGCAGGTCGACGCGGACACCGCCAGCCGGCTCGACAAGCTCGCGATCGACGGCATCACGCAAATCGCCGACTCGAAACGCTTCTACCCGGAAGGCGAATCGGCCGCGCACGTGGTCGGCTTCACGAACGTCGAGGACAAGGGCCAGGAAGGCGTCGAGCTCGCGGCGAATGCGCGCCTGCAGGGCACGTCCGGCCAGCGCGAGGTGATCCGCGACCGGCTCGGCCGCATCGTGTCGGACACGCGCCCGCTCGTCCCCGCGCAGCACGGCGCGACGATCGAACTGACGATCGACCGCCGCATCCAGCAACTCGCGTTCAGCCAGCTCAAGGCGGCCGTGATCGAGAACAATGCGCTGGCCGGCAGCGTCGTCGTGCTCGACGCGCAGAACGGCGAGATCCTCGCGCTCGCGAACTATCCGACCTTCGACCCGAACGACCGCGCCCGCCTCACCGGCCAGCAATTGCGCAACCGCGCGGTGATCGACACGTTCGAACCGGGCTCGACGATCAAGCCGCTCGTCGTCGCGCTGTCGATCGACGAGCGCAAGGTCACGCCGAACACGATCATCAACACGTCGCCGGGCACCTACAAGATCGGCCCGGCCGTGATCCACGACACGTCGAACCACGGGTCGCTGACGGTGTCGCAAGCGCTGCAGAAATCGAGCAACGTCGCGCTCGCGAAACTGGCGCTCAACCTGCCCGCCGAAACGATCTGGAACAAATACCAGGAGTACGGGATCGGCCGCGCGCCGGAACTGACGTTCCCGGGCGTTGCGTCGGGCCGGCTGCGCGGCTACAAGCGCTGGCGGCCGATCGAGCAGGCGACGATGGCGTACGGCTACGGGTTGTCGATGTCGCTGCTGCAGATCGCGCAGACCTACACGGCCTATGCGGGCGACGGCACGCTGCACCCGGTGTCGCTGCTGAAGAACGGCACCGACCAGCAGACGATCGACGCGCACCGCGGCCATCGCGTGACGTCGCCGCAAACGGCCGCCGCGATTCGCTCGATGCTCGAGATGGCGGTCGGCGAAGGCGGCACGGGGCGCCGCGCGCGCGTCGACGGCTACCGGATCGGCGGCAAGACCGGGACCGCGCGCAAGCAGGTCGGCGCGAGCTACGCGAAGGGCAAGTACCGCGCGCTGTTCGCGGGGATGGCGCCGATGAGCAACCCGCGCCTGATCGTCGCGGTGATGATCGACGAGCCGCGCGGCAAGGGGTACTACGGCGGCACGGTGGCGGGCCCGGTGTTCGCGTCGGTCACGAGCGGCTCGTTGCAGTTGCTCGGCGTGCCGCCCGATGCGCCGGTCGAACCGGAAAAGAATGCACCGGCGCAGGCCGCCGCGCCGCAGAAAACGGTCGCGGCGCCGAAACCGGCGGCATCGTTGAAGACGGCCGCGCAATCCGGTACTCCCGCGCCCTCGAAGGCCGCTACCGCCGGCTGACGATGCCAGGCGCGATGCCGCGCGCCGTCAATGCGCGGCCGCAACCGGCTTCGCCATCCGGCCGAGCACGTGCTCGGTCATCCCGCGCGCGAGTTCGGTCTCGCCCATGAACACGGTGCCGATGCCCTCGCTCGACAGCAGCGCGGCCTCGTCGCCGCTGTTCGTGCACAGCACGACCTCGAGCGTCGGGTTGAGCGTGCGCGAGATCTCGACGATCTGCCGCACGTCGAACACGTCGGGCAGCGTGACGACCAGCATCCCGGCGCGCGCGATATGCGCCTGCACGAGCACGATCGGCTCGATCGCGTCGCCCGACACGGCCGCGGTGCCGTCCGCGCGCAGCTTCTCGACGAGCTCGCGATTCTGCTCGACGACGACATAGGCGATCCCGCGCTCGTCCAGCGCATGCGCGATCCGCGTGCCGACCTTGCCGTAGCCGACGATCACGACCTGCCCGGTCAGATGCGTCTGCGGCGTCGACATCGGCAGCGCGGCGAGCGGATCGTCGCGCGCCTCGAGCTTGCGCGCGAACGCCGAATGCTTGCGAATCCATGCGAGCGCCGGATCGATCATCGCGAACAGCAGCGTGTTCATCGCGATCGAGATCAGCGCGACCGCGAGAATCAGGCTCTGCCCCTCGGCCGACAGCAGCCCGAGCGCACGGCCGAGCCCCGCGAGGATGAACGAGAATTCGCCGATTTGCGCGAGACCCGCGCCGACCGTCAGCGCGGTGTTCAGCGGATAGCGGAACGCGATCACGAGCGCGACCGCCGCGAGCGTCTTGCCGACCAGCACGATCGCCGCGACCTCGATCACGTGCAGCGGCTCTTCGATCAGCACCTTCGGGTCGAACAGCATGCCGACCGAGATGAAGAACAGCACCGAGAACGCGTCGCGCAACGGCAGCGTCTCGTCGGCCGCGCGCCGGCTGAACTCCGACTCGCGCATCATCATCCCCGCGAAGAACGCGCCGAGCGCGAACGACACGTCGAACAGCTTCGCCGCGCCGAACGCGATGCCGACCGCCGCGGCAATCATGCAAAGCGTGAACAATTCGCGCGAACCCGTGCGCGCGACGAGCCACAGAATGCGCGGGAACACGCGCTTGCCGACCACCAGCATCAGCGCGATGAACGCGGCGACCTTCAGCATCGTGACGCCGAGCGTGCCCCACACGCTGCCGCCGGCCGCATGCGCGTCGCCGGGCGGCGTGCCGCCGAGCAGCCCCGCCACCGGCGGCAGCAGCACCAGCACGAGCACCATCACGAGATCCTCGACGACCAGCCAACCCACCGCGATGCGCCCGTTGACCGTCTCGACGAGCCCGCGCCCTTCGAGCGCGCGCAGCAGCACGACGGTACTCGCGACCGACAGCGCGAGCCCGAACACGAGCGCCGCACCGAGGCTCCAGCCCCAAGTGAGCGCGAGCCCGCCGCCGAGCAGCGTCGCGACGGTGATCTGGACGATCGCCCCCGGCAGCGCGATCTTGCGCACCGCGAGGAGATCGCCGAGCGAGAAATGCAGGCCGACGCCGAACATCAGCAGCATCACGCCGACTTCGGCGAGCTGCTGCGCGAGCGACAGATCGCCGACGAAACCGGGCGTGCCGGGGCCGATCACGATCCCGGCGAGCAGATAGCCGACGAGCGGCGGCATTTTCAGCAGCGACGCGAGGTAACCGAAGATCATCGCGAGACCGAAACCGGCCGCGAGCAACGCAATCAGGCTAACGTCATGAGGCATCCCCCCTCCCAAGCTCTTGTAACTATTTAGTAAGGTTCAAGAGTGAAAGGATAAGGGATGAGGCGGAAGAATGGCGCGCAGCCGCGAAAATTTCACGCCGCTGCGCGCGGTGCGGGGTACAACCCCGGCGAAGGGAAAGGCGTCGCGCGGACCCGCCGCGCGTGGGCGCCACCCCAGCAGCAGGCGGGGCTCGCGCCCCGCCGCTCCGGTCAGCGCGACGCTTGCGGGAACCGCGCGCCCGGCGGCGGCTCGGGCCGCGTCGACGGCACGCTCTTGCGCACCTTCGCGACCTGCGCGGCCGTCACCGGCGCGCCCGTGTTGCCCCAGCTCGTGCGCACGAAGTTCGACACGTCCGCGACTTCCTGGTCCGACAGCCGCCAGCCGAACGGCGGCATCGTGAAGGTCGACGGCGCGGTGCGCGTGCCCTGCAGCGCGCTGCCTTCCAGCACGACGTGGATCAGCGACGTCGGGTCGTCGCCCTGCACGACCGGGTTGCCGGCGAGCGCCGGGAAAACGCGCGTGTAGCCGTGGCCGTCGCTGCGGTGGCAAGCCATGCAGTTGTCGCGATAGACGGCCGCGCCCGGCTTGCTCGCGTCGCCGGTCTGGAGCGCCTTCGCCGCGGCCGCGTCGTACACGTGCGGCCGCTCGCCCTGCACGCGCGGCGGCAACGTCTTCAGGTAGCGCGCGATCGCGTTCAGGTCGTCGTCGGTCATGTGCTGCATGCTGTGGCCGACCACGTCCGTCATCCCGCCGAACGCGGCCGTGCGCAGCGTGCGGCCAGTCTTCAGGAACTGCACGATCTCGGTTTCGTTCCACGTGCCGAGGCCGGTGCGCGGCTCGCCGCGCAGGCTCGTCGGCACCCAGCCGTCGATCGCCGCGCCGCCGGCCAGGAAGTCGAGGCCATCGGCGTCGGTCAGCCCGCGCTCCTGCATCGTTGGCGCGCGCGGCGTGTGGCACGCGCCGCAGTGGCCGAGCCCCTGCACCAGATATGCGCCGCGCGCGACGACCGGGTCGGGGTACGACGCCGCGTCGAACGGCTTCGGCGACGGCGCGAACAGCTTGCGCCAGATGCCGAGCGGCCAGCGCATCGACAGCGGCCACACGATGTCGACCTTGCGGTTCTCGTGCTCGACCGGCGCGACGCCGTGCATGAAGTACGCATACAGCGCCTTCATGTCGTCGTCGGTCAGCCGCGCGTACGACGGGAACGGCATCGCCGGATACATCGTGTCGCCGTTCTTGCGCACGCCTTCGCGCACCGCACGCGTGAAGTCCTCGTAGGTCCAGCCGCCGAGGCCCGTCTTCGCGTCCGGCGTGATGTTCGTCGAGTAGATCGCGCCGATCGGCGTGTCGAATTTCAGCCCGCCCGCGAACGGCTTGCCGCCGCTCGCGGTGTGGCAGGCGATGCAGTCGCCTGCGCGCGCAAGATATTCGCCGCGCTTGACGAGGGCCGCGTCGGCCGACTGGGCGGCAGGTGCGGCCGCCGGGCCCGAAGCCGCGGTCGGCGCGGACGCCGGCTGTGCGAACGCGGTTCCACCCGCGAGGCCAAATGCCGCCCATGCCGAGCCGATCGCCAGCGCGCGCCGCAGCGGAGAAACGCAGCGCGCGGCGTTGTGGTGGTTCATCGTCCTCTTCATACGGTCACCAGCGGGGCGGGATTTTTCAGGTATTGCTCGCGAATCGCGCGGGCCGACCAGTAGGCCAGCGCCGCGATGATCCCGGTCGGGTTGTAGCCGATGCCCTGCGGCAGCGCCGATGCGCCCATCACGAACACGTTGTGCACGTCCCAGCACTGCAGGTAGCGGTTCAGCACGCTCGTCTTCGGGTCGGTGCCCATGATCGCGCCGCCGACGAGGTGGGTCGTCTGGTACTGGCGCGAGTCGAAGTGCTTGCCGAACTCGCGCGTCGACACGCCGATCGCCTTCGGCCCCATCGCTTCCGCGATCTTCTTCATCTGGCCGGTCACGTACTGCGCCATCTTGATGTCGTTGTCCTTCCAGTCGAACGTCATCCGCAACAGCGGCTGGCCGTACGAATCGCGATAGGTCGGATCGAGGTCGAGATACACGTCGCGGTACGACATGTTGGTGCCGTGCGCATCCATCGAGATCGTGTGCGCGTAGTTGTCCTTGACGGCCTTCTTCCACGCCGAGCCCCACTGCGGCGTGCCGGGCGGCGTCGCGATGCCGCTGATCGGCTTCACGCCGGCCTGGTTCACCCACAGCGGCGAGCCGCCGACGAAACCGAGCGGGCCGTGGTCGAAGTTGTCCGCGTTGAAGTCGTCCACCGCGACGCCGTTGCCGCCCGCGCCGATAAACGGATTCGTGTAGGTATCCTTGTCGAAGAACGCCTTGATCGTCGACAGGTTCTGGTAGGCGAAATTGCGGCCGACCACGCCTTCGCCCGAGATCGGGTCGTACGGCTTGCCGATGCCCGACAGCAGCAGCAAGTGCACGTTGTGATACTGGAACGCGGCCACGATCACGAGATCGGCCGGCTGGTGCACCTCGCGCCCGGCCGGATCGACGTAGGTCACGCCGGTCGCCCGCTTCTTCGTGTCGTCGAGGTCGACGCGCAGCACATGGCACTTCGAGCGCAGCTCGAAGTTCGGCGCCTGCTTCAGCGCGGGCAGGATGTTCAGGTTCGGCGACGCCTTCGAATACATGTAGCACGCGTAGCCGCTGCAGTAGCCGCAGAAGTTGCACGGGCCCATCTGCACGCCGTACGGGTTCGTGTACGGGCCCGACGTGTTCGCCGACGGCAGCCGGTACGGATGCAGCCCGAGCGAGTGCGCGGCATCGAAGAAGCGCTGCGCCGAATACGTATTGAGCTGCGCGGGCAGCGGGAAATTGTCGCTGCGGTTCGCCTCGAACACGTTGCCGTCGCCGACCACCTTGCCGCCGACCTTGTACGCCTGCCCCGACGTGCCGAACACCTTCTCGGCGAAATCGAAATGCGGCTCGAGCTCGTCGTACGTGACGCCCGTATCCTGGATCGTCATCCCTTCGGGGATGAACTTCTTGCCGTAGCGCTCTTCATAGTGGCTGCGCAGGCGCAGCTCTTCCGGCGTGATCCGGAAGTGCACGCCCGACCAGTGCAGCCCCGCACCGCCGACGCCTTCGCCCGGCAGGAACGCGGCGAGCTGCCGGTACGGCAGCGCGGTGTCCTGCAGGCCGTGGCGGATCGACACGGTCGTCTTCGACAGGTCGAGGAACAGCTTCTTGCGGATGTTGTAGGTCAGCTCGTCGATCGTGTTCGGATACGCGCCGTCCGGGTAGGTGTCGCGATATTCGCCGCGCTCGAGCGCGACGACGTTCAGGCCCGCTTCGGTCAGTTCCTTCGCGAGTATCGCGCCGGTCCAGCCGAAACCGACGATTACCGCATCGACATGCGGCTTCTTGTCTGCGGCCATCAGCTGCGCTCCCCGTTGATCGAGACGGGGCCGTACGGATAGGGCTTGCCGCTCTGGTTGACGAAATCCATGAAGTCCGCGCGCGCGCCCGGGAAACCGATCATCTTCCACGCGGCCATGTCGCGATTGCCGCCATGCACCGGATCGCAGAAGTAGCCTTCGCGCGTGTTCTGCAGCAACTGGCCGAGGAACAGGCCGGGCGGGACGTCGTCGATCTGCGCGCCGCCCTTCTCCAGCGCGCCGAGCACGGCGTCGCGCGTCGGCGCGTCGAGATCCGCGAACGCCTTGCCGTGCGCTTTTTCGCAATAGCGGTTGACCGCCGCGATGCCGAGCCGGTAGATGTCGCGCGGCACCAGCTTCAACTGGTAGCCGAGCTCCGGCACGCCCTGCTGGAACGGCCCCTGCATGTACCACGTCGCGCCGTGCGCATACGGCGTCTCCATCTGGCGATCGATGAATTCGGGCACGCCCGCTTCGAGCGCGCCGGGGCCTTCGGCGTCGGCCGGAATCAGCCGGTCGACCGCGGCCTGGACGAACGCCCATTCCTTCGCATCGAAAAAGGTCGGCCTGTACGGCGCGCGGTCGGCGCCGGCCGACGCAGCGGACGCGTTGCCGGCCGTCGTCGCGGACGGCGACGACGAGCGCAGGTCGCAGCCGGCGACCGACGCGATCGGCACGAGCGCGACCGATGTGCGCAGGAAACGGCGACGCGAATTGGGTTTGTCAGGTGGCGTGGACATGGTCGGATGTTGATCGTTGGGGATCGGGGTTCGGACGCGCGCATTCCGCATGCCGCGTGCCCGGCAGGCAGCCGTGCCGCAGGCGGCCGGTTGCCCTGTTCTTTCGTGTGTTGCGCACAACCTCGATGCTGGCGGCCGGCCGCGATTCGCGGGGACGCCCTCGTTGCGGCCGCGCGGCGCCGCGGATGCCGGCGGCGCGCTGCGCGGATCGACCTCTTCGCGGGCCTATCGTCGGACAAATACCGGCATCGACCTGCATCTGTCCGTCATCGCCCATGACCCTTGTTCAACTTAGACGTCGCGTCTGCCCACGGCAAGCGCAACGCGCACGACCTCTTTCGGGTCCGGCGACGAGTGCGGGCGAATTATAGCTGGAACCGGTTCCATTGCCAGGGGGTTCAATGCAATTCAGTGCATCGAAATTAGCAACAATGGGAAATTCGGAAGCCGGAATGTGCAAGGATGGCGAGATAGCGGACAGCTTCCCGGCCGGGCGGACGATCAGCTGCGGCGCGCGCATGTCGCTTTCCGGCGACGTCCGGACAGATGACGGTATCGAGTTGCAGCGCGCTCTGGTAGCCTCCGCAACTCATGAATACCGAGAAAAACAAACAGCCGGCGCCCGATGCGACCGGCATCAGCAAATATCTGAGCTACCTGCTGCGCCACGAGCCGCAGGCCATCGGCCTCCAACTGGACGCCGAAGGCTGGGCCGACATCGACGAACTGATCGCCGGCGCCGCCCGTCACGGACGCCAGCTCGATCGCGCGACGATCGAAAGCGTGTGCGCAACCAGCGACAAGCAGCGCTTCGCGCTGTCGGATGACGGTCAACGCATCCGCGCGGTACAGGGCCATTCGACGGCCGCCGTGCAGCGCCAATATCCGGCCGCGCAACCGCCCGAGCGCCTCTATCACGGCACGGCGACGCGCTTCCTCGATTCGATTCGCGCGCAAGGGCTGAAACCCGGCGCCCGTCATCACGTACACCTGTCGGCAGACGTCCGCACGGCGCTGGCCGTCGGTGCGCGCTACGGCGTGCCCGCGATCCTCGAAGTCGATGCGCGGCGCATGCATCGGCAAGGCCATACGTTCTTCGTCGCCGAAAACGGCGTCTGGCTGACCGATGCCGTGCCGGCCGAATACGTAGCGTTGATCGACGATACGCGCACGGAGTGAGCCGTGCGCCGGCCGCCACTCACCACGGCCAGAACATCGACGCGATCGACAACGCCAGCGCCGCGCACAGCGGCGAGTAATACAGCGTGTCCATCCGCGCGAAACGCGACCCGCGAATCCGCTTGAAGAAGCCGACGTAGCGGAAATCGCCGACGGCCCGCACCGCGAAGATCAATGCGAGCGCAACGACCGCGAACGCGATCGTGCAGGGATACGCGTTGCGCCCGAGCCAGCCGGCACGCGCGGCGACCACGCCTGCGCCGCCCAGCAGTGCCGCCGCGACGGCAAGCGTGCCGACGGCAGTCGGCCGCAACAGCGGTACGCCGTCCTGCTCCGGAATGGCCGCACGCTTGCCCAGCCGGCCGCCGAACGCCCAGTAGACGTGCACGAGCGCGATGGCGCAAAGCGTCGGCACGCTGAAATACGCACCTGTCATGTCGATCGATGTCCTCGTCCCGTTGTGTTGCCGAAAGGATTCGGCACGCGGCCCCGGCCCGCGCCACGCACGACGATACCGAAACCCGGCCGCGCGCGCATTGCGACGTCCGGTCGCAACCGGTCGCCGCGCATGCTGCGCTGCAGTGCGGATGCGTCGTCGCGCGAGCCGGCTGCTTGACTTCCCTCCGCGCACCACTACGCTGTTATTCCAGTACTGCGATCGGCACGCCGCTGTGCAACCGGCTGCCCGCACGACGACGATAACGAAGGCCATGGAGGCGACTCATGCTGATCGGTGTGCCGAAAGAGATCAAGAACCACGAATACCGCGTCGGCCTCACGCCGGCCGGCGCGCGCGAACTCACGCGGCACGGCCATCGCGTGCTCGTGCAGCGCGGCGCGGGCACGGCGATCGGCCTGCTCGACGACGACTACACGGCCGCGGGCGCATTGCTCAGCGACGGCGCGGACGAAGTCTTCGCGCGCGCCGACATGATCATCAAGGTCAAGGAGCCGCAGCCGGCCGAATGCGCGATGCTGCGGCGCGGCCAGATCCTCTACACGTATCTGCATCTCGCGCCCGATCCCGATCAGGCCGCCGCGCTCGTGAAATCCGGCGCGGTCTGCATCGCCTACGAAACCGTGACGGGCCCCGGCGGCGGCCTGCCGTTGCTCGCACCGATGAGCGAAGTCGCGGGGCGCATGTCGATCCAGGTCGCGGCGACCCACCTGGAAAGCCCGCGCGGCGGCCGCGGCGTGCTGATGGCCGGCGTGCCGGGCGTGCCGGCCGCGCACGTCGTCGTGCTCGGCGCGGGTGTGGTGGGCACCGGCGCGCTGCAGATGGCGGTGGGCCTGGGTGCGCGCGTCACCGTGCTCGACACCAACGTGAACCGGCTGCGCCAGCTCGATCTCGTGTTCGCCAACCGGATCGCGACCGTCTGCTCGAATGCGCATACGGTCGACGAAGCCGTGCGCGATGCCGACGTCGTGATCGGCGCCGTGCTCGTGCCGGGCGCATCGGCGCCGCGGCTCGTCACGCGCGACATGATCGCGACGATGCGCAAGGGGGCGGTCGTCGTCGACGTCGCGATCGACCAGGGCGGATGCTTCGAGACTTCGCATGCGACCACGCATGCTGCGCCGACCTTCGTCGTCGACGGGGTGGTCCACTACTGTGTCGCGAACATGCCCGGCGCGGTCGCGCGCACGTCGACCTTTGCGCTGAACAATGCAACGCTCGGCCATGCGCTCGCGCTCGCCGACAAGGGCTGGAAACAGGCGATGCTCGACGATCCGCATCTGCGCGCGGGCCTGAACGTGTGCGACGGCCATATCACGTACGAAGCGGTCGCGCAGGCGCTCGGGCTGCCCTACGTCCCGGCGACCGGCGTACTCGGATGACCTTGCCGGCATGAGTCGAACGCGTGGCGGCCGGGCGCGACGCGTTCACGCACCCTTCGACCGGCTCCGCTGCGTGCCGCTGCCGCCGGTGCTGCCCGCACCGTCCATCGTGCGCGCCAGCGCGGCTGCGGTTGCGCGAGCGTGCGCGTGTTCAGCACGTCATGCCGCGTCAGCCAGCCGCGCCCGATCGACGGAATCTTCCCGGGATTGTCGCCGTTCGCGATCATCGTCCGGATGTCGCGGCCATGGTCGGCGAGCGTACGCACGCACGACGTCAGAGCGATGCGCGCGGGGTCGTCGCGTAGCGCCGCTCGTAGAGCGACTGGCAATGCGTGCAGCGTTCGGCGGTCGGGCGCGCCAGCAGGCGCTCGTAGCCGACCGAGCCGTCGCAGTCGATGCATTCGCCGTAACTGCCGTCGCGCATCCGCTGCTGCGCGCGGCCAACCGCGCGCAGCTCGGTCAGCTTCATGCCGATCAACGCATGGTCGACGTCGACGAAGAGGTCCGCGTTCGCCTCGTCGCCCTCGTCCGGCGCCGCGCCGGCAAGCTCCGCATAGGATTCCGACGCGCGCTGGTCTTCGCTCGCGCGGATCTCCGCACGCAGCGCCTGCTCGCTCTCGTTCAGCCGCTGCTTCAGCGTCTGCCGTTGTCGTGGGTCGAGCGACATGGCCGTCTCTCCTGTTCCGGGTTCCGCGCGAAACAAGAGCGGCGCGCGGTATCGCACCGGTGCGCGGCGCGCAGGCATGACCTGCGCGGTCGCATCCGGATGGGCGGCCGGACGCGAAACGCCGGACGCATTCGACGCAGGATAAACCCATTGAACACGCGTGTGTTGACCGGAATCAGCGTGCCGTTCACGCAGCGGCAGCGGTGCGGAAACTGGGGACGGACGCGCAATCCCCGCCTGGCGGCGCGGGCGGCGCAGCCCGTCGGCACACCCGCAGCGCAGCAATTTCCCGTGCGGTCGCCGCGGTTCTTTCCGCGCCCGCGGACCGGCATCGCGCGGTCGATACGATCGCTCGCGCAGCGCCGCTGCAATCATTCGGGATCCTCAGAACGCGTTGCGCCCGATGAAGCCGCGCACCACCGTCAGCAGGATGATCTTGATGTCGAACCAGAAGCTCCAGTTCTGCATGTAGAACAGATCGAACTTCACGCGCGCCGCCATCGCCTCGACCTTGCGCGTTTCGCCGCGATAGCCGTTCACCTGCGCCCATCCGGTAATGCCGGGCCGTACGCGGTAGCGGTACATGTAGCAGTCGATCAGTTGCCGATACAAGTCGTCGTGTTCGATCGCGTGCGGACGCGGGCCGACCACCGACATCTGCCCGAACAGCACGTTGAAGAACTGCGGCAACTCGTCGAGCGACGTGCGCCGCAGGAACGCGCCGACGCGCGTGATGCGCGAATCGTTGCGCGACGCCTGCCGCACGACGCCCGGCTGCACGCGATGCACGCGCATCGTCCGGAACTTCAGGATGTCGAACTCGCGGCCGTCGACGCCCTTGCGGCGCTGCCTGAACAGCACGGGCCCCGGCGACGACAGCTTGACCGCGATCGCGAGCATCGTCAGCAGCGGCAGCAACGGAATCAGCACGCCGAACGCGAACAGCCGGTCGAACGCGAACTTGGCCCACAGCTCAGGCGCGGAGCGCGGCGTGGTCGCGAGATTGATCGCAGGCATGCCGAGCACGTCGGTCGCGGAACGATCGACGACCGCCATCTGCCGCACGTCGGGCAACAGCCGCAACTCGACGAACTCGTCGCGCAACTCGCGCACGATCCGCTGGATCCGCCACTCGTGCGACATCGGCAGCGTGAGCCATACCTCGTCGATGTCGCCGCCGCGAATCCGCTCGCGCAACGCGTTCCAGTCGTCGATCACCGGTACGCCGCCGATGCCGCCCGCGGCGGCCGGCGCATCGTCGTCGAACACGCACGCGGCCGCGAACGGGCCGTTCGGCGCGAGCTGCATCCGCTCGATCGCCACACGCCCGTAAGCCGTCGCGCCGACGATGGCGACGCGGCGCTGCCGCGCACGCGGGTCGCCACGCGTCAGCGCGAACGCCAGCAGCGCCGCGCGGCCGAGCAGCAGCGCCGCGTCGCCGGCCAGCACCGTGTGCGCGATCCAGCGGGTCGTCACGGTGCCGCCGCGATTCATGATCCACATCGTGCCGGCCACCGTCAGCACGCTCGCGCACACCACGGCCACCAGCGTGTGTGTCAAAACGTGCGCACCGCCCCGCACCGCCACGCCGCCCCGCACGGTGCGCAGGTAGCGCGGCAGCAGCGCCACCGTCAGCACGCACAGCAGTGCGATCGCGCCGCGCTGCGCGTCGGACAGCGCATGCCAACCGAGCCCCGACGCCGCCTGCGCGGCGAGCGCCCCGGCCAGCACGAGCACGACGTCGGCCGCCGCGATCGCGGCACGCCGGATCGCATTCGTTCCACCGGACATCGACTGCATCGTCACGCACCATGCGCGGGGAATCCGCGGTACGCGTCCGGCATGCGCGGGCGAATCGTCGCCGGCCTCGCATGCTCGCGCGTGCCGAGCAACCGCCGATAGTCGGCGCGAATCAGGCTGTAGCATTCGCACGCGTGATGTTCGAGGCCGTCGCGGTCGAGCACCGTGATGCGGCCGCGGCGTTGTCGGATCAGCCCGGCTTCCTGCAGGTTCCCGGCCGCTTCCGTCACGCCTTCGCGCCGCACGCCGAGCATGTTCGCGATCGTCTGCTGCGTGACGGCCAGCTCGTCGCCGTCGATCCGGTCGTGCGCGAGCAGCAGCCAGCGGCTGAGCTGCTCGCTGACCGAGTGATGCCGGTTGCACAGCGCGCTGCGCGAGATCTGCGCCATCGTCGCCTGGCAGATGTTGAGCAACAGCCGGTAGGTCTGCGCCGACCGCTCGAATTCGGCGCGCATCACGCAACTCGGCACGCGATAGGCCATTCCGCCGATGCGCACTTCGACCCGGCTCGACGCGGCGATACCGCCGACCAGCGTCCCCAGCCCGACCACACCCTCGCGGCCGACCACCGCCACCTCGACCATCGCACCGTCCTCCATCAGGTGCTGCACCGACATCATCGCCGTCGTCGGAAAATGCAGATGACGCATCGGCTCGCCGACCCGGTCGAGCATCCCGGCCTTGATCCTGACCAGTTCGAGATGCGGGGCGATGGCGCGGATGCTGTCCTCCGGGAGGGCAGCAAGAATGGCGTTCGCCGAATAGCTCGAGTGAAGATGAAGCATGTCTGTATCCCTTTTATCGTCCGCGCCGCCAGCGGCAGGCACGGAACTCGTTATCGCGATGCGCGCCCGGACGTTGACAGCGGTTGCGGCCCACAACCCTGAATCCGACTGATCATCGGCTTGTCAACGCCGAATTGAGTCGACTGCCCCGTTTCGACACGCCAGCCCGAATAAGCGATTTACGTGCCAATAGCCGCCCGTCCTTAATATATGAATCACATCCGATTTAGAGCCCCCGAATAACCAACCCCAAAACCGAAAAAACGTCTCATTTCCGGACACTCCCCCATACGACGGACACAGCACGCATTCGACTGATCAATTCCCGCGCGCCGGCTCGGGACGCCGGCGTTGGGGTCGCGATGCTTATCGTTCAAATACTTACAGCCGATTTTCAATTGTTTCCGTGATGTGCGGCGCAGCATTTCCCGGCGTCACCACACCGCACACGCTCGTTTCAAACTGTCTCAAATTTGAATCGGCACACTAATTTCCCGCTCTGTCCACCACCGCACATATCGCCCGCAAGCCGTTGATATAAATATAAAATCTGGCTGACCCCATTTATTTGTCAAATAATGTTCAATGTCTTCCCGCCACTTTCTCTGTACGATTCGTCACGTTGTCCGATTGATTCCGGTCGACATAGAATGACAAGCAGGTTCACGATTCCATTTCCGGATGATTAATTCCGGAGAAAGGAATTCTTAAATCGACATAACGTTTGCGTGCAGTCGAAATCGTCAAACTTTGTGAAATGGCAAAAGGTCGAATTGGCCGAATTCAATTGCGTGCTAGCCTTTTTCGCGAGTATCGTCATTCCGTTTTTTTGATCAACAAAGTCCGCACGATCGTGCGATTTCCATTCCGGGATTCGCCGCAACGACGCGCGACCGCCCACCTGCGAGGATGCGCCGTGACTCATCAGGCCACCGACGCCGTCGCTTATGCGAACGGCATGATCGAGCTTTCCCACAGCTTCGACGCCAACCGGTTTCTCGCGGCCATCGACCGCGACGAACTCGCCACGCTGACGCCCCACCTGCAACTCGTTCACCTGAAATCCGGGCAAGTGCTGTGCGAACCCGGCGAAATGCTCGCCGCCGTCTACCTGCCGGTCACGACCGCGATTTCGCTGCAGTACGTGTCGTCCGGCGGCATGACGCTGGAAGTCGCGGAGATCGGCAGCGAAAGCGTGGTCTGCGACGACGTGATCGGCGGCAGCGGCCGGATGCCCTGCCGCGCGGTCGCGTGCCGCGACGGCTTCGTCTACCGGCTCGACCGGCGCGTCTTCGCGACCGCGTTCGAGGCGTCGCCGGTGATCCGCCATCTCGTGTTCGTCTGCGTGCGGCTGCTGATGGCGCAGGTCGCGCAGATCACGTTCTGCAGCCGTCATCACGTGCTCAAACATCAGTTATGCAGATGGTTCCTGCTCGCGTTCGACCGCACGCGCAGCATCGAGATTCAGGTGACGCACAGCATGCTCGCGCAAATGCTCGGCGTACGACGCGAAACGGTCACGGACGCCGCCGGCGAAATCCAGAAGCTCGGCCTGATCCGGCAATACCGCAGCTCGATCGAGCTCGCGGACCTCGACGGCCTCGAAAAAATGTCGTGCGGCTGCCGCGCGATCGTGCGCGACGAGATGAAGCGCATCCTGTCGGCCGACTCCGGCGTGCCGGCCGCGTCGCGCGCGTGATCGGCGCGCCGGGTCGGGGCGGCGCTTCGGCGCCGCCCGCGTGCCGGGTCAGCCGTTTGTAGGGTGGCGAACAGAACGCCGGGGCTGCCGATGGTCTACTGATGCCGGACTGCCGGGGGGATGTCAGCGCTTATCGCGCGTCTGCCCGAGCGGACGACACCACGCACGCCGGAGCAGCACGTGAAAAACGAAATCAGAACCATCCTGAAGCACGTCGCCCATCTCGAAGCCGCGATCGACTCGATCGGCGACGGGGACGACCTCTACGAAGCGGGCCTCTCCTCGCTCGATACGATCCAGCTGATGCTCGCGATCGAAAAGCAGTTCAACATCGAGATTCCCGACGAGATGCTGAACCGCAACCTGTTCCGCAGCATCGACGCGCTCGCGGACACGATCGCCACGCTGCAACGCACCGAGCACTCCGCATGAGCGCGCTGCTTCCCGAACTCGCGTCCGACAGCGATTCGCATCGGCTCGACGAGGCCGCGCATGCCGTCGCGCAGATCGCCGCGCAGCATGCCGATGCGGTCGATCGCGACGCGCGCTGCCCCGTCGAGGCAATCGAGGCGATGCGCGCGCGCCGGCTGCTCGGCGCGATGGTGCCGGCCCATCTCGGCGGCGCTGGCGCGTCGCTGGAAGACATCGCGTCGGCCTGCTCGATCCTCGGCCAGGCGTGCGCGTCGTCGGCGATGGTGTTCGCGATGCACCAGATCCAGGTGGCATGCATCGTCGACCATGCCGCCGACCAGGGCTGGCACAAGCTGTTCCTGCAGCAGCTCGTGCGTCACCAGTGGCTGCTCGCGTCGGCGACGTCGGAAGACGGCGTCGGCGGCAACCTGCGCGCGAGCCAGTGCGCGCTCGAGATCGACGGCGGCGGGTTCCGGCTGCACAAATCCGCGCCGACGATCTCGTACGGCGACTACGCGGACGGCATTCTCGCCACCGCGCGACGCGATGCGGATGCGCCGGCTTCCGAGCAGGTGCTCGTCACGCTGCTGCGCGACGGCTATACCCTCACGCGCCGCGGCGAATGGGACACGCTCGGCATGCGCGGCACGTGCAGCAACGGCTTCGTGCTCGACGCGCAGGGCGCCGCCGTGCAATGCCTGCCGGTGCCGTTCGCGAAGATCGCCGAGGAAACGATGGTGCCGGTCTCGCACATCCTGTGGGCCGCGGTGTGGATCGGCGTGGCCGGCGACGCGTTCCATCGCGCGCACCAGTTCTTCCGCGCGCAGGCGCGCCAGACCGATGGCGCGCCGTCGCCCGCCGCGCGGCGCATCGCCGAATCGCTCGCGCTGATGCAGGCGATGCAGGCGCGCGTCGACAACGTGCTGCGCCTCCACGCGAACGCGTCGGCCCGCTCGTGGTCGGCCGGCATGGCATGGGCCGCCGAGATCAATACGCTGAAGACCTACGTGTCGGCGACCGCGCTCGAGGTCGCGCACCAGGCGATGATGATCTGCGGGATGGCGGGCTACAAGCAAGGCACGCCGTTCAGCATCGGCCGCCACATTCGCGACCTGCACGCGGCGCCGCTGATGATCAGCAACGACCGCATTGCCGCCAACACTGCGAGCCTGTTGCTCGCGCTGCGTCCCGCGACGCTGGAGAAACATACGTGAACGATCGCCTCGCCGTGCCCTCTGCCGCTTCCGCCCCCTCCGTTCCCGCCGACGCACCGCTCGACCGCGCGGGTGTCAATCCGCTGCGCGACGCGCTGATCGATGCGGGCCTGCTGGTCTCGACCGGCATCCAGGGCCTGTTCGGCCGCAGCGAACGATTCGAGCGCGTGGTCGAAGCGCTCGACGCGTTCGTCACGCGCCTCGGCGCCGACCAGCAGGCCGAAGTGCTGCGCTTCCCGCCGGCGATGAGCCGCACCGAGTTCGAGCGCAGCGAATACATGAAGAGCTTTCCGCAACTGGCGGGCAGCGTGCATGCGTTCTGCGGCGACGAACGCCAGCATCAGCGCGTGCTGCAATGCCTCGATCGCGGCGACGACTGGACCGAAAACCAGAAGCCGACCTACGTCGTGATGACGCCGGCCGCGTGCTACCCCGTGTATCCCGTCGTCGCGCGCGCGGGCGCGCTGCCCGCCGACGGCCGGATCGTCGACGTGTTCTCGTACTGCTTCCGTCACGAACCGTCGCTCGACCCGACCCGCATGCAGTTGTTCCGGATGCGCGAGTACGTGCGGATCGGCACGCCCGAGCAGATCGTCTCGTTCCGCGAGACATGGATCGAACGCGGCACGCGGATGATCGACGCGCTGCGCCTGCCGAATGCGATCGATCTCGCGAACGACCCGTTCTTCGGGCGCGGCGGCAAGATCGTCGCGGACAGCCAGCGCGAGCAGAACCTGAAGTTCGAGCTGCTGATTCCGATCGAGCACGACGACCGGCAGACCGCGTGCCTGAGCTTCAACTACCACATGGACCACTTCGGACTGCTGTGGGACATCCGCACCGCGACCGGCGACGTCGCGCACACGGGCTGCGTCGGCTTCGGCCTCGAACGGCTCACGCTCGCGCTGTTCCGCCACCACGGCTTCGACATCGACGCATGGCCGAGCGACGTGCGCGACGTGCTGTGGGGCGCGCGATGAGGTTCGTTTCCCGCGACGGCGAAGACGCGTCGTTCGAGGGCGTGCGCCACCGCGCGCGCCACTACCGGCCGCACCCGCTGCACAGTCAGGAGATGGTCTGGAAGCAGACCAACTGCTACGTCGACATGTGGCTCGAGGTGCTCCGCTGGTGGGGCCTCAATCCGTATGCGGCGCTGCCGTTTACGATCGCGCTCGATTTCGAGGGCGACCAGTTCACGTTCTTCAAGTTTCCGCACGACGAACTGGAGCGGCTCTACGGGATCGTCGTGCAGGAGCATTCGATCTACGAGCCGCTCGACCAGCACATCGAGACGCAGGTCGCGCGTGGCCACCTGATGATCGTCGAGGTCGACGCGTGGTTCCTGCCCGATACGCGCGGCACCAGCTACCGCACGCAGCATACGAAGACGACGATCGGCATCGACGCGATCGACCGCGAGAAGCACCAGATCGGCTACTTCCACAACAGCGGCTATTACGTTGCCGAGGATTTCGACTACAACGGGCTCATCGGCGCGAGTTCGCCGATGACGCTGCCGCCGTATGTCGAATGCGCGAAGCGACGCTTTGCGCCGCTCGACGAGCGCGCGCTGTGCGAAGCCTCGCTCGCCGCGTTGCAGCGCCACCTGCGGCGCCTGCCGGTCGTCGATCCGATCGCGGCGTTCCGCCGGCAGTTGCAGACCGATGCGCAGATCCTCGCGGAAGCGCCGCTCGAACGCTTCCATGCGTACTCGTTCAATTCGGTGCGGCAGCTCGGCGCGAATTTCGAACTGTTCGGCCACTATGCGCGCTGGCTGCACGCCAGCGGCTGCACCGGGCCGTTCGCCGAGATCCGCGCCGCGTGCGATCGCATCGCGTCCGAAGCGATGGTGCTCGAATTTCGGCTCGCGCGCGCGTGCGCACGCGGCAAGGAAGAACGCGGCGATGCGACGCTCGAAGCGATCGAGGCCGCGTACGCCGACCTCGTCGCGTGCGCGCGGCAGATCGGCGCGCCGCTGCGGCACGTGACGCCCGTGCGCGCCAACGCAGCGCCCGTGCCGGCCATGCGGTGACGCGCGCGCGCACGCTGCCCGCATGGTCGATGCGGGCGACGGCCGCGGGCGCCGTGCGCGAGCCGCGCGACCTCCCGGCCGACCACGACGGCTGGATCGCGGCGCCGGTGCCCGGCACGGTCGCGCAGGCGCTCGCGCTGGCCGGCCGGCTCGACGAAGCCGCGTCGCTCGACGAGCGCGACCACTGGTATCGGCTCGAGCTGCGCGGGCGCGGGCTGCGCATCCTGCGCTTTCACGGCCTCGCGACGCTCGCGCAGGCCTGGCTCGACGACACGCCGATCCACTGCTCGGACAGCATGTTCGTCGCGCACGACGTGCCCGTGTCGCTCGACGGCACGCACCGGCTGACCGTCTGTTTCCGCGCGCTCGCGCCGCACCTGCGCGACGCGCGCGCGACGCGCCGTGCACGCTGGCGCACGCGGCTGGCCGAACCGGCCGCGCTGCGCACGATCCGCACGTCGCTGTTCGGCCATATGCCGGGCTGGTTCCCGCCGTATGTGCCCACCGGCCCATGGCGGCCCATCGACGTGCTCGATCCGTCCGACGGGCCCATTCTTACCGATTGCAAACTGCATGCACGCGTCGAAGGCGACACGGGCTGGCTCGATGCGGAACTGACGTTCGCCGCGCCGCTGCCCGACATGTTCGCGGCGCGGCTGTCATGCGGCGAACATCACGCGACGCTCGAACGCGCCGGCGCCGACCGGCTGCGCACGAGCGTCGCGATACCGAACGTGCGCCGCTGGTGGCCGCATACGCACGGTGAACCGGCGCTCTACGAGATCGCGCTGCATATCGGCGATGCGCGCCGGTCGCTGGGCTCGACGGGTTTTCGCACGATCGACGTCGACGCCGGCGCCGACGGCAAGGGTTTCGGACTGCGCATCAACGGCGTGCCCGTATTCGCGCGCGGCGCATGCTGGAGCAGCGCCGCGCCGCTCGCGCTGCACGCGGACGACGCGACCTACGGCCGCCTGCTGGGGCTCGCGTGCGACGCCGGCTTCAACATGATTCGCGTCGGCGGCACGATGACCTACGAGGCCGACGCGTTCCACGCATGGTGCGACCGGCTCGGGCTGCTGGTCTGGCAGGACTTCGGTTTCGCGAACTTCGATTACGCGCTCGACGATCCCGCGTTCGCGGCCAACGTCGATCGCGAGGCGAGCCAGTTCCTGTCGCGTCACGGCCCTTCGCCGTCGCTTGCGGTGCTGTGCGGCGGCAGCGAGATCGCGCAGCAGGCCGCGATGTCGGGGCTCGGGCCGAAGCAGCGCTTCGTCGAGCTGACCGCCGACCGGCTGGCCGGCCACGCGGCCGCACACCGCCCCGACGTCCCGTACGTGCCCGATTCGCCCGACGGCGGCGTGCTGCCGTTCATGCCGCGCGAACGCGTGTCGCACTACTACGGCGTCGGCGCGTATCTGCGCCCGCTCGACGACGCGCGCCGCGCGGACGTGCGCTTTGCGAGCGAATGCCTCGCGTTCGCGAACGTGCCGGGCGATGCGACGCTCGCGGAACTCGGCTGGCCGGGCGTGCACGAACCGCGCTGGAAGGCGGCCGTGCCGCGCGATCCCGGCACGTCGTGGGATTTCGACGATATCCGCGACCATTATCTGCAGACGCTGTACGACGTCGTGCCCGACCGGCTGCGGCGCGAGGACCCGGCGCGCTACCTCGAGCTGTCGCGTGCGGTGATCGCGGACGTGATGCGCGAGACGTTTTCCGAATGGCGGCGCACCGGTTCGCGTTGCGCGGGCGCGCTCGTGTGGCAGTTCCAGGACGTGATGCCGGGCGCCGGATGGGGCGTGATCGACGCCGCGCACCGGCCGAAATCGGCTTGGTATGCGCTGCGTCAGGTGCTGCAGCCGATCCAGGTGCTGCTCGTCGACGAAGGCCTGAACGGGCTCGACGTGCATGTGGTCAACGAACGCCCGGCGCCGCTGTCGGCCGCGATCGAGCTGGTCGCGCTGCGCGACGGCCGCACGCCGGTCGCGCGGGCCGGCTCCCCGGTGCGGATCGCCGCGCACGACACGGTACGGCTCGGCTCGGCCGAGCTGCTCGGCCGCTTCTTCGACTGGACCTACGCGTACCGCTTCGGCCCCTGCGAACACGATACGGTCGTAGCGACCTTACGCGCCGACGACGGCACGCTGCTGTCGCAGGCGTTCCATTTTCCGTCCCGCACGCATCCGGCCGTGCTGGCGCGTCGCGAACCGGGGATCGAGGCATGCGTGTCGCGCACCGGCGCGACCTGGCACGTCGACATCGACACGCGACACGTCGCCCGCCACGTGCAGATCGACGCGCCGGGCTTCATGCCGAGCGACGACTGGTTCCATCTCGCGCCCGGCACGCCTGCGCGCATCGCGCTCATTCCATTGCGAACGGACGGGAAGCTCGCGGCGGCCGACAACTACGTCGCGCCCACGGTGGAAATCCGGGCCGTCAACGCCGCGCGCGCGGTGCGCGCCACGCAGGCCGGCTGACACGACGCTCGCGTCCGGCGCAAGCGTCATGCCGGCGCATATCAGTCGGACGAGCCCGTCCCGCGCGGTCGCTCGATGCCGTACGCCTCCATCCAGCGATACAGCGTCGCGCGCGACACGCCGAGCTCGCGCGCCGAAGCGGCGACGCGTCCGCGCGTCCGCAATAACGCGGTTTCGATCGCCTCGCGCTCGATCGACTTGCGGATGTCGGCGACCGACGGCGACGCCGCATCGAGACAGTATTCGAGCTCGAGATCCTGCGCGGTGATCAGGCGCCCCTCCGTCATTACGACCGCACGGCGCACGCGGTTGATCAGTTCGCGGACATTGCCCGGCCAGTCGTGCTTGTAGAGCGCCGTGATCGCATCCGTCGAAAAGCCGCGCACGCGATGGCGCGCATCGCCGCGGAAGCGTTCGAGCATGTGGTGCGCGAGCAGTTCGATGTCCTTGCCGCGCGCGCGCAGCGGCGGCTGGTCGATGCGCATCACGCACAGCCGGTGGAACAGGTCGGCGCGGAAACGCCCTTCCTCCATCGCGTCGCGCAGGTCGACGTGCGTCGCCGACACGATCCGGACATCGACCGGCACCGGATCGCTGCCGCCAAGACGATGAATCGAACGTTCCTGCAAAAACCGCAGCAGGCTCGCCTGGCTTTCATGCGGCAGGTCGCCGATTTCGTCGAGCAGCAGCGTGCCGCCGTTCGCGGCCTCGACGTAGCCGATCTTGCGCGCGTTCGCGCCGGTAAACGCGCCGCGCTCATAGCCGAACAGCTCGGACTGCAGCAGATGCGGCGGAATCGCGCCGCAGTTGACTGCGACGAACGGGCCGTTGCGTCGCTCCGAATGACGGTGGATCGCGACGGCCGTGAGCTCCTTGCCGGTTCCCGTTTCGCCGAACACGAACACCGGTGCGTCGGTGCGCGCGAAACGCCGCACCGTATCGAACAGCCGCAACATCGCGCTGCAGGTGCCGACGATGCCCTTTTCCTCCGATTCGAGCTGTTCGCGATCGCGCGCGAACAGGCACTCCATGCCATAGGCATGGCCGACCGTATCGGCGATCCGCTGGTGCGACGCCGGCAGCGTCACGTAGTCGAAGCAGTAGTCGCGCAACAGCGCGCGCACGTTCGGCGACGCCGTCTGGCCGACGTCCACGAGCGCCACCCAGACGACGTCGCGCATCGACGCGCAGGTCGACGCGATGCTGCCGATTGCATCGGCATGGCCACCGCTCAGATCGAGAATGCCGCAGGTAATTTCGCCGGACGTGTCGCGCAGGTCGTTCGCATGCGCGACGACCGTCACTTTCCAGTCGCGGCGCGACAATTCCTTTCGCAGCATCACGGACGGCGACTGCGTCCAGTAAATCAGCGGACGCTGCCCGTTACCGCTCCCCGCGCCGGCGCTCTTATCGCGCGTTATTGGCATATTCATAACGAACCGTCACTCTCTGCACTCCGCGAACCGTCCGCGTGCGCTGCGGCCGGCGGCGCATGGCCGCCCTTCCGCGCTGCGTTTCCGCAGCCTTGGCGAAGATCGAAACTGCACACGGCGAAAACCCCCGGAGGTCGAGCCGGATGTCATCCGGCCTCGTTGTCATCGAACTCGAACGGAATGCGCGGCTGCGGGAGCCATGACATTCCGGCTTTGAAGCGACCCGCCGTCAGGCGGGGCACGCCGGCAAACGGACATTCCGTCCGCATGTGCGTCGCGTCGTACACGACAGTCGCGCCCGATGCTGAACCGGAGGGCTGCCAAACCGCGCCCGGATTGACCGCCCCATTTCATCCGCACCTGAATCTACACCCCGTTTCGAGATGACCTTGTTACCAAAAGATAATCCTGAATCAGTCGGTTACGCTGCCCGTGGCCCCGCGCTGCGCGCTTTTGACCACTGAGATTTGATTATCTCCGACCATTCCCGTCAATCAGTGGCAAATACTACTTTTCCGCAAGATTGATACGATCGATTACCTGCGATTTTCACCGAAATCTCCCAAAAGTGCGTGGGACCGCGCGTCCGGACCGCATAATCGCGCGCGCCGGCGGGTCGCCGCATCGCCTTGCGCCGGCGCGCGGGCCGCCCGGCCGTTACACGTCGTAATCACCGGCCTCGCGCCGCGCAGCCTCTTTTCGGCGAATTCCCCGCCGACAGGCTCGGGTGCCGGGCGCCGGGCATCGGACGCACGCCCGCGCGCCGTGCGGTGCAGCATGACGGCCCTCCCGGCGCGATCGGCCACCGCGCACGTCGCGACCCGAAGCAAACCCACCGGCCGATCACCACGACGGTGCAAGCGCGCGACCGGCAGTCGCGAACCACCGCAATCCTCGGTCCCGCGTCCCGGTGACCCGTTTTGCGCGCGATGTCGGCCGCGCTTCATTGCAGGCCGCCACGATGAAGCAATTATGAAAAGGCACCGGCCCCGACGGTGTGTGCTATCGCACATTGCGACGCTCCCGTGACGCGCACGTCGCGTCGTATCCCGCGCCGTGCATGCGAATCCGGAGCGTGAGTACGCTTTCGAACAGACCGCCGCACCCCGCATCCGGATGATGAAGATCGCCGCGCCGCACGGAACGACCGCGTCCGTGCGGCGCGGCGTGCCGAAGGCATCACGCGAGGACCGCATCATGGAATGGCATTGTTGTGAATTCGAACACCTGAGCGCCGTCGATCTCTACGCAATCCTGCGCGCGCGCAACGCCGTGCTGGTGGTCGAGGATGCGCACACGCATCTCGACATCGACGGCAAGGACGCGGGCGCGCTGCACGTCTATGCGAGCGTGCGCAACGGCGACACGACGGAAGTCGCCGCGTACGCGCGCATCCTGCCCGGCGACGACATCGATCCGGACGTCGTGATCGACAAGGTGCTGACGAGCGAAAGCTGCCGCGACGACGACACGCTCGAACGCCTGATCGGGCGCGCGCTCACCGCCGCGCAGGCCGCATGGCCGGACACCGCGGTGCGCACGCACGTCCCCGCGCCGCGTCAGGCGTTCTACAAACAGTTCGGATTCCGCAAGGCCTACGGCCCGTATCTCGAACAGGGTGCGCCGTTCGTCGGCCTGGTACGGTCGGCCGACCGTGCAGCCGGCGCGCTGCGTCACCTGCTGTCGCGGGCCGTTTCCGTCTCCCGCAACGACGACACGCGCGCGGACGGCCGCGCGCGCACCCGGCTACCCGCCGATACCGGAGCGAACCGATGACCCCTACCCTTCGCCCGGTTCCCGAGCCCGATCTGCCGAGCATCCTGCCGGTGATTCTCGCCGGCGGCTCCGGCACGCGGCTGTGGCCGCTGTCGCGCGAGCAGTATCCGAAGCAACTGATCGAGCTGGTCTCGAACGAGTCGCCGCTGTCGGCGACGGCGCGCCGCCTGAACGGCATCGCGAACGCGTCGCTCGGCGATACGCTGCTGCTCGTCTGCGGCGAACAGCATCGCTTCATGAGCGCCGAGCAGGTGCACGGCCGCTCGGCGCCCGCCCGCATCCTGCTGGAGCCGGCCGCGCGCAACACCGCGCCCGCGCTGACGCTGGCCGCGCTCGACGCGAGCGCGCTCGCGGACGACCCCGTGCTCGCCGTGATGCCGGCCGATCACGTGATCGTCGACGTCGGCGCGTTCCAGGACGCGATCGCACGCGCGGCGCGCTATGCGCAGGAAGGCGCGATCGTCACGCTCGGCGTGCTGCCGCGCCGCGCGGAGACGGGCTACGGCTACATCCAGGTGGGCGAGCCGCGCTCGGGCCGCCACGGCAGCCAGGGCGGCTACGCGATCGGGCGTTTCGTCGAAAAACCCGATGCGGCGCTGGCCGAACGCTATCTGCAATCGGGCGATTACTGGTGGAACAGCGGGATCTTCGTCACGCGCGCATCGGTCTGGCTGAAGGCGATCGGCGCGCTCGCGCCGGACATCCACGCCGCCTGCGAGAACGCGTGGCGCGCGGGCGTCGCCGACGATCCGTTCTTCCGGATCGATGCGGCGGCCTTCGACGCGTGCCCGTCGGATTCGATCGACTATGCGGTGATGGAGCGCCTCGCGCAACACGGCGAGCTCGGCATCGAAGGCATCGTGGTGCCGCTCGCGGCCGGCTGGTCGGACGTCGGCACGTGGGACGCGATCTGGGAAATCATGCCGAAGGACGATCAGGGCAACGTCGCGCGCGGGCCGATCGTGTTCGAGGATACGCAGGACAGCCTCGTGCGCTCCGAAGGCCGCCTCATCGCGTGCGTCGGGATGAAGGACGTCGTCGTGATCGAGACGGCCGATGCGGTGCTGGTCGCGAACAAGCACGACGTGCAGCGCGTGAAGAACATCGTCGCGCGCCTGAAGACCGACCAGCGCCCGCAGGCGAGCGAGCACCGCAAGGTGCAGCGGCCGTGGGGCCATTACGATTCGATCGATTTCGGCGAGCGCTTCCAGGTGAAGCGGATCGTCGTCGAACCCGGCAGGCAGTTGTCGCTGCAGATGCATTATCACCGTGCCGAGCACTGGATCGTGGTGCGCGGCACCGCGAAGGTCACGCGCGGCGCCGAGACGTTCCTGCTGTGCGAGAACGAATCGACGTATATCGCCGTCGGCGAAGTGCATCGACTCGAGAATCCCGGCCGGATCCCGCTCGAAATCATCGAGGTGCAATCGGGCAACTATCTCGGCGAGGACGATATCGTGCGGTTCGACGATCAGTATGGGCGGGCGGTCGTCGGGACGGTTCAGCCATCGTCAAGGACGACTTCCGCGCAACCCGAGCCGGTCGTATCGCTCTCGGCCGGAGAACCCGGTTAGCCGGACGAGCGTCGGACAGGTGCATGCGAATCGCGCCGGCGCGTTGGCCGCGCCCCGCACGATCAATCGACGCCGCGTTGGGACCAGCGCGCCCGTCTGACGGATTCGCGCACGCGTGGCAGCAGTGACGTATCGGCGCCGACGGCGTCGGGCGCGCCGGGCCGAGACAGGCGCGTGCTCGTGCACGGCGCGCCCCTTGCCCGATGGTTCGCGGACGAACCCGCGGACGCGCCGGCGGCGCAATCCGGTTCAGGTCCGACCCGCACCGGCATGCCGCCGATCCCCGACAGCTGATTGTCCGCCAGCCGTATGTCCGACACGTTGCCCCACAACCGAATGCCATCGAATCGCGCATTCGAAACGCGATTGCCGATCACGGTCACGCGCGACACCGAACCGGACCACGTGCTGACCTCGATCGCTGCTTGCTGCGTGAGCGGACGCGAATCGGTCCGACCTGTCGCCGTCTGAATATCGGCAATCACGTTGCGCTCGATCCGGACGTCAGACGAGCCGACCGTGCGGTTGCTGTCTTCCTGAGCGACGAGAATCCCGGCGCTGACCTGCACGTTGCGCACGATGTTGTTTGAAATCGTCACGTTCGCGCCGCCGACGACGGTGATGCCGCGGCCCCACGGGTTGCCCTCCAGCGAGTTGCCGGTAATCATCACGTTGCGGGTCAGCACGCCTTCCGCCTGGTAGCTCACGACGGCGATCATGTCGTCGCCGGTTCCACGCACGACGTTGCCCTGCACCAGCACGTTGCGCGAGCCGTGCGTCATGTGAATGCCGTCCGCCAGCGTCGACAGCACCTCGTTGCCGACGATCGCGACATCCGCACCGCCGAACACGAAAATGCCCGCGCCTGCGCCACCGTCGACGACGTTGTCGAGCACTTGCACGTCGCGCCCCGTTACCTCGATCTTCGTCGACTCCGGCGTCGTGAGACGCGTGGTGCCGGTTCCCGTGAGCCGGAACCCGACGAGCGTCGTACCGTCGCCGTGCAACTCGATCGTCTGATCGTTCGGCGCTGTCGCGATCAGCGTCGCGCCGAAGCCCGACAGCACCACACGCGCCTGCCGCACGACGAGGGACCGGCCGACGACATACCGCCCCGGTGCGAATACAAGCCGCTGCCCCGGCCGCAGCGCGTCGAGCGCGCGTTGCAGCGCGTCGCCCTGATCGGCCGCGGCAGGGTCCGGACGCACGTACGCGTCCGGTACAGCCGCATCAAGCGCGGCCGGTTGGGTCGCGGAGGTGGCGGGCGCGGCGAGCGCCGGCCACGATAGCGCACCCGCCATGCACATGCCGGCGACCACAAAGCGCGACAGGCGTTGCAATTCATGCATATCGTATCGTTTCCCTGACAAGTCTTCGTGCACGTCGAACCGCACGTATTGACGGCCGGCTGCGTGGCCTGTCCGCTAAGCCGACGAAAGCGGCGATGCTCCAACGTCGATTAGATCAGGGGCTCCGAACGGCTTCGGTGCGTCATCAGACCAAGCGCTCCAGTACCGCATCGACGACGCGATATGCCATGCGCGCGCGCACTCCCGAACGGTAGGCTCGCGAACTGTGCGCAGCCGGGCGATCCGTATCATGACCCCGATCGTCCGCGCGCCCGTCCGACTTCCGCACATGACCGACCTGACCATCGCAATCTGCAACTACAACCACGGCAAGTACCTGCGCGACGCGATCGACTCGGCGCTCGCACAGACCGCGCACGGCGTCCGCGTTCTGATCGTCGATGACGGGTCGACCGACGATTCGCGCGACATCATTCGCTCGTATGGCGAGCGCATTGCCGCGGTGTTCCAGGAGAATCGCGGTCAGGTTGCCGCGTACAACCGCGCGCTGGAGCACGTCACGTCGCGCTACGTCATCCTGCTCGATGCGGACGACCTGCTCTATGCCGACGCCGCGGCACGCGTGCTCGCCGCGTTCGCATCCGGCGATTTCGTGAAGGTCCATTTCCGGCTCGACGTGATCGCGCACGATGGCGCGCGAACCGGCGCGAGCGTGCCGCAGTCGGTGATCGATACGGATTGCGGCCGCCTGTTGCGCGCGGGCTGGCTGTACCCGTCGCCGCCTGCATCGGGCAATGCGTACCAGGTCGCTGCGCTGAAACGCATTTTTCCGGTGCCCGTCACTGCCGACAATCTCCATGGCGCCGATTTCTACGCGATCTACGGCATCGCGCTGCTCGGTGCCGTCCACATGATCGATGCGACGCTCGGCGGCTATCGCATGCACCAGCAGTCGAACGCAAGCGCGGCCGACGGCCCGGCCCTCGCGCTCGCCAACTCGGAAGACGCGGCAACCGGTGCATTGAAGGCCGAACGCCGCTGGTCGATCCTGCGCACGCTTGCCGGCACGCGGTTGCGGGAAGCGCTACCGATGGCCCCGCTCGACTTCGCCATCGAGAAGGCGCGCTTCGCGAGCACGCTGTATCGCGCGCCGCTCGCGCGGCGCTGGCGCTGGTTCCTGTGCGAATCGGGACGCTACTGGCACACCGTGCTGCGCAACCCGTTCTGGCGCCCGGCCAAGAAGGTGGCGGTCACCGTGTTGTCGCTCGCGTGCTTGCTGCCCTCGTCAACGCTGAGCAATCGCGCGATCCGCTATCTGTCCAATCCGCTCGCTCGCGTACGCAAGTCGCCCGACCAACGCACCGGCGCGCGATGAATCCCATCCGGACGCGACTGCGGCTGCCGATTCGCTCGTTCGGTTAGCCATCGCACCGAGTGCGTGCGGCGTGCGCTTCACAATGGTCCGGACCAGTTGATGCATGCGTGGCGCGTAGATTTTCGCCGCCACGTGGCGTGTTCGCGCGATCAAGTCCGACAGACCGGAAGCAATGGCGGCGGCGATCGCGTATCAATCAATCAGGAATACGTAATTGATCGGACGTACGGTATGCGTGGCCCGCTGACGACTTGACGATACGCCGCCCCCCATCGCCGCACTGGGTAACGAACAGCGCGACCGAATCGACAGACCGAGAGATGACCCAGGAAAAGATCGTTCATATTGCCGAAGCATTCGGCGGCGGCGTGCTGTCGATGCTCACCTATCTCGCCAACCATGCCGCCGCGGCCGGCGTGGATGTGACGGTGCTGCACGCGATCCGGCCGGAAACGCCGGCCGATTTCTCGACGCTGTTCCGGCCCGACGTGAAGCTGGTCTATGTCGACATGGTGCGCGAGGTCAACGTCCGGCAGGATCTGCGGAGCGTGCACGCGCTCGTCCGTACCCTGCGCGACTGCAAGCCGACCGCGATTCATCTGCACTCGTCGAAGGCCGGCGTGCTGGGACGTATCGCTGCCCGGATCGCCGCCCCGAATGCAACGGTTCTCTACTCGCCACACGGCCTGTCATTCCTGCGCTGCGACGTGTCGCCCATCAAGCAGTTCGCTTATCTGAGCTTCGAGCGCATCGCGGCGCGCATCGGCGGCACCATTGTCGCGTGCTCGGGCAGCGAGCTCGGCGAGATCAACGGAAAAGTCAGGCCAAGATCGGCGGTCCTGGTGGAAAACGGCGTGAACGTCGCGGAGATTCCGGCCCGCCGTACGCGCGACGACCACAAGGTCGTGATCGGGATGAGCGGCCGCGCGTCGTTCCAGAAGAACCATGAAGCATTCGTGCGACTCGCCGACATGTTGCACGGCGCCAGCGTCGAGTTTCTGTGGATCGGCGGCAACGCGGCCGAGATCCCGGATTCCGCCGCGCGCGAGGCCGTCGCATGCAGTGGCTGGGTAACCCGCGAACGCGCGCTGGCGCTGACGTCGGAACTCGACATCTATGTCCAGACCTCCCGCTGGGAAGGCATGCCGGTCGCGCTGATCGAAGCGCAGGTTGCCGGAATTCCGGCCGTCGTGACGAACGTTGTCGGCAATCGCGACGTGGTGATTCATGGTGTGACGGGCTATGTCGCGTCAACCGCCGACGAGATGGTCGAGTACGTGACCGCCCTTCGCGACGATCGGCAGCTTCGCGAGCGGATGGGTGAAGCCGCGCGAAAGCGGGCCATTCAGCGGTTTTCGATGAGCGCGATCTTCCGGCAATGGCATGCGCTTTACGGACTCGGCACCGACGAGCCGCGCGTCGACACGCGCGAGTTCAAGCCGGTTGCAGCGGATCACGTCAAAGCCTGATTTCGATATCCCTTTATGGACATGATCTCGTTCAAGAAACCGAAGCCACTCGTATACAACGGCCGATTCACCACGCAGAAGACAACCGGGGTGCAACGCGTCGCACGCGAGCTGATCGCCGCATTGATCAAGTTTCAGCCGCAGGATCCGGTAACCGTGCTGGTGCCTCCGCAGCCGGGCATCGAGGTAAGCGGAGCGAAGATGGTCGAAGTCGGCTTTTACAAGGGCGTGGTGTGGGAACAGCTGGTGCTCCCGTTGTTCGCACGCCGCGGCCGCATCGTCAATCTCAGCAATTCGGCATCCATTTTCATCGGCAACCAGATCATCTACATGCACGACGCGGCCGTGTTCGACACCCCCGCGCATTTCTCCCGCCCGTTTCGCATGTGGTACCGGGTCATGTTCTGGATCCTGGCGCGAACCTCCGTCTGCGTGCTGACCAACTCCTATTTCTCGCGGGATCGCCTCGCGCATCACTGCGGGGTTGCCGCGGAAAAGATCAGCGTCGTGCCGCTCGGCGCGGATCATCTCGACACCCTGGAACCGGACACCAGCGTGCTCGATAAGCATGCGCTGACACCGAACCGGTTCGTGCTCGCGGTCAGCAGCATGAATCCCACCAAGAACTTCGGCCGGCTGATCGCGGCGTTCAGGCAGATCGACGATCCGTCGGTCGATCTCGTCATCGTCGGGATGCAGAACACCACCGTGTTCGGCAAGCAGGACCTCATGGCGGCGGCGGAACCGAACGTCAAGTACGTCGGCTATATCAGCGACGAACAATTGAAGGCGCTGTATCAGCACGCCGCATGCTTCCTGTATCCGTCGATCTACGAAGGCTTCGGCATACCGCCTCTCGAGGCGATGCGCTACGGCTGCCCGGTCGTAGTCGGCAAATCTGCGGCCCTGCCGGAAGTCTGTGCCGATGCGGCGCTGTACTGCGATCCGTATTCGCAGGACGACATCGCGCGGAAATTGCGGAGCCTGCTCGATTCCGACGCACTCAGGTCCGAGCTCAAACGCAAGGGAAGCCTGCACGCGGAGAAGTATCGCTGGAGCCGAAGCGCCGAGATGATGAAGGCGATATTCGAGGGGCTGTAGGCCATCCGTCGGGCTGCACGACGCTCCACTGTCGCCCACCGCACTGTCCTGCGCATCGGTCCGCCATACAGTGAACGACTGTCCGATATCCCGGCGGTGCGGAACCTGACGGGCCGACCGCCCCTTCATCATGACTGCTCGCGAAACCAGCCTCGATGTCGCCCGCGGCGCGGGAATCATTCTTGTCGTATACGGCCACGTGCTGCGCGGTGCCGTTTCCGCCGACCTTGTGCCGACAGGCGCGGCCGACACGGCATTCGCGTGGACCGACTACGTGATCTACACGTTCCACATGCCGTTGTTCTTCTTCCTGTCCGGCCTGCACGTCTGCAGCTCGCTGCGCCGCGCGCCGGACGGTTTCTTGTGGTCGAAGATCAGGACGATCGTGTATCCGTACCTGCTGTGGTCGATCGCGCAGGGCGCCGTGCAGATTGCAATGGCGTCGCACGGCACCAATCATCCGTTCACGCTGGACGACCTGCTGGCGATCGGCTGGCGACCGTTCGCACAGTTCTGGTTCCTGTACGCGCTGATGCTCTGCATGCTCGGCATCCGGGCTTTCGCGGCGGCCGTGCCGAATACGACGCGTTCACCCATGCCATCGCGGGCGCGCGGCTGGCTCGCCGGATGCGCGGTGCTCGGGCTGGTACTCGGCGCGGCGACGCAGTGGGGCATCCTGTCGATCACGCTGATGAACGCACCGTTCTTCGTGACGGGCGTCATTGCGTCGCAGGCGTTGCCCGGCTGGCTCGCGCGCAACAGCGGGCCAACCGCATGCGCCGCCACGGCAACGGCATTCGTCGCCGCAGTTGTATTCGCTCACGGCTTCGGTGGCGCGACGAGCATCTGGGCGCTTCCCGCCGCGTTCTCGGGCATCGCGCTGACGCTGCAACTCGCGCATCGGTATGCGTCGCAGCCGGCACGCGCGGCATGGCTGGCGGCAATCGGTTGCGCATCGATGCCGATCTACCTGACCCACATCTTCGCGATGGCGGCCGTACGGATCGTGCTGATGCGCGCCGGCATCACCGATCTCGCCTTACACCTCGTACTCGGCACGCTGGCCGGTGTCGCGATCCCGATCGTCGTCTATCTGGTCGCATTGCGGACAGGCTTCGCGCACATTGCCGGCTTCCCCGCGTGGCCAGGACGCGACACGGCGGTACGAACGCGTACCGCTTGAGCTTCGCGCGATCATCCCGAGGTCCGGGCGCCCTGCGAGCTGCTATGCCGTTGCACTGCCGCCCCGCTCGTTCGTTTCCGCGGCGCGCGTCCCGCGTCCGGATCCCGTATGCCCGGAAGGCCCAACGCCCGCCGGGCGCTTCCCGAACCAATGGAACACGATGATCGGCAACACGATCGGCAGGAAATTGCGTCCGCTGAACAGATTTGGCGTACGCATGATTTCCATCAGTGACACGTAGAGCACCGCGTGCGCGCAGCACCAGAATCCGTTGCCGCTGCGCCAGCCCGCATAGCTGCGGCCAACCATCCAGCCGAGCACGGCTGCGTCGAGCAGCCCGAACCAGCCCCATTCATAGAAGTGGACGAAGATCCCGGACGGATTGTTGAATTCCGGGTCCGCGTAGCTGTTCAGAAACAGGTTGAAGCTGTCGCTCGAATCGAACCACGGCTGGAACGTCGCGCCGATCACCGGAAAGCGCATCAGCCAATCGAACGTGAACATCGGATGGCCCTGCCCCCAGCCGAGCACGGCGAGCATCCCCGCACCGTTGTTCAGCGACGTCGAATAGTACAGGCCGAGCCGTTCGAGCGCGAAGTCGAAGATGTTGTCGTAGATGTTGACGTAATAGGCTTCCCATGAACGGTTGTACTCGTTCGCGATAAACAGCGCGAACAACAGCGGGATCGCCGCGTACGGCCCGAGCGTCAGCAGCCGCGCATACCGGCCGTGCAGCCGGAACCGCACGACCATCAACGCGAGCGGCATCACCATCTCGATCAACGCGAGGCGCTCCGCGAACAGGAAGCTGCGCAGCAGCGTCAGCACCGCGAGCACGGCCATGTAGATCTTGTAGCGGTTCAGGCCTTTCGCCGGCGTTCGGAACACGTAGAAATAGAGCGCGACGAACGGCGCCGTCGCCTGCGTGAACGAACTCAACCCGGTGATCCGACCGATCTGCTGGAGCATGTCGTACGCGGTAGCCTGCCCGTGCAGGAACTCGAGCAGCAGCGCCGGACGCGCGATGACTCCGCTCATCATCACGAGATTGCCGAACAGCGCGAGTGCAAACAGGCAATCGAGCACGCGCGGCGGCACCTCGACGGGCGTTTCCGGCGGCCCGCGCCGCGTCCGCGCTTCGGTCGTCGCGAGCCACGCCGTGGCCGCCACCACCATCAGGAACAGCGCGCCGACGAACGCGTAGTAGCCGTCGAAATAGATTCTCGCGATCGACTTCTGGTCGCCCAGCAGGCTGAGCGACAGCAATCCGTACAACGGCAGGATGAACATCAGCACGAGCCGGGCCGGATCTTCCCACCAGTAGCCCGTGTAACCGCCCGCCGCACCGCGCACGCGCGCCATCCCGCGCAACGTCGCCGGGCCTGGTCGCGGCCCGGCTCCAG
Source organism: Burkholderia sp. AcTa6-5 (assembly GCF_017815075.1). Lineage (NCBI taxonomy): Bacteria > Pseudomonadati > Pseudomonadota > Betaproteobacteria > Burkholderiales > Burkholderiaceae > Burkholderia > Burkholderia sp. AcTa6-5. Next base: position 561,622 of record NZ_JAGIQE010000001.1, read on the forward strand.
CCCTGCCCGCTCGCCGGTTCATGACGGGCGTTCCGCCCGTTGCCGCGACGCCATCATCCCCGTCAACCCGGACGTGGCCTGATGCGTGTTCGCATCGTTGTAGCCGTAGTCGTACCGTCCCGGCGCGCCCTTGTAGTCGTTCAGGATCACGCCCCGTACGCCGATATGCGCGTGCTCGAGCCGCCGCGCGCTTTCATCGAGTTCCGTCAACGTCGTCACGCCGCTCCGCGCAACGAGGAACACGGTGCCCGCCAGGCGCCCCAGCACCAGCGCATCGGCGACCGGGAGCAACGGCGGGCCGTCGAGCACGACCATGTCGTAGCGAGACGCGACCCGCTCGATCAGTTCGGCGAGCGCGGGCTGCAGCAGCAGTTCGCCCGGATCGGGAACGACGTTGCCCATCGCGATGAAATCCAGGCCCGGTGCGACGCCGCGCTTGATTGCGTCGTCGAGCGTGTGGGTGCCCGCCACCACGTCGGAGAGCCCTGGCGCGCGGCTATAGCGGAACCGGTCGTGCAGCGAGCCCTTGCGCAAGTCGGCATCGATCAGCAGGACGCGCCGCTTCGCGGCGCCCACGAGCGACGCGATGTTGGCCGCGACGAACGACTTGCCGACGCCCGTCGTCGGGCCGGAAATCAGCACGACGGGATTCGATGCGGCCGGCATCGACAGTTGCAGCGCCGCCCGGAAATTGCGCAGGCTTTCGAGCGCCGCATCCTGTCCGTCGGCCTGGGCCTGCGTCGCCAGCATGCGCTGGCCGCGCCGGCGCACCTTTGACCGCAGCTCCGCTTGTGCCGCGACGGCGCTGTGCGGGACCGTCGCGAACACCGGCAAACCCGTCGCCCACTCGATTTCCTCCGCGTCGCCGATCGTGCCAACGACACGCTGCCGGGCGACCACGATCGCCGCGCCCGCCATCAGGCCGACCATCAGCAAGCCGACCACCGCGACCCCGCGATGCGGACCGATCGGTTGCTCGGCGACCTTCGCCGTATCGACGATCCGCACTGTGCCCGTCTTGCTGGCACGCGCGAGGACCATCTGCTGGCGCGTATTGAGCAGGTTCGTGTACAGCGCGGTGTCGACGGCCACGTCGCGCTGCAGTTGCAGCACGCCCTGCTCGACGGTCGGCAGTTGCTGGATCTGCTTGCGGGCCGTGTCGAGCGAGCGCTGCGCATCGGCGAGCTGCGCATCGACGGCCACGATGGCCGGATGCTTCGGCATGAAGCGCGTCAGCAGTTCCTCGCGCCGCTGCTGCAGCGTCTGCACGCGCGTCTCGATGTCGACCGACTGTTGACGCAATGCCAGTGCCTCATCGCTCGTATTGACCGTCCCGTGCGATGCACGGAATGCGTTGAAGCGGCTCTCCGCCGCTTCCAGCTGCGCCTTCAATTGCGGCAACTGGCCGTCCATGTATCGGATCAGCTTGTCGGCCGCCTCGGACTTGCGCTGCGTGTTCTGCGCCAGATACGCATCTCCGATCGCGTTCAGCACACGGCTGTCGTGCACGGGATCGATGCCGTCGAGCGTCACGCCGATCATGTTCGACTGCTTGCCGCGCTCCGAGATCAGCGCGTTCTTCTGCAGCCACGTCGTCGCCTCCTCGTCGCTGTAGCGCGTCAGGTCGAAGCGTGCGCCGGGCTGGCCGGCCACGTCGCGCACGAACACGTCGATCGGCCCCTGCGGCGTCTCGACGTGCAGCGGTTGGCCGATGCGGCCCTGCCATGCCGGTCCTTTCCGGCCGAAAAAGCCCGTGCGCTGCAGCGTGTAGGCGCCGTCGTCGCCGACGGTCAGCGCGAAACGCTTGCCGAGCAGGCGCTTGGGCACGTCGAAGGTCGGCACGTCGATGCGCTCGGTGCCATACACGTATCCGCCCGGCAACGGCGACGACAGCCCGTCGGCCGCGTTCACGAAGCGCCAGCCGATCAGCGGCAGGTAATGCGGCCGTGCGTCGAGGGCGAGGTTCGTGCTCTGGATCGCGCGGTCGAGCACCGCACGGGATTTGAGCACCTCGATCTCGGTCGATGCATCGGTCTTCAGATCGAACACCGATGACGGATCGCCGGGCGGCGACGTCTGCTTCGAATCGGTCTGGCTTTGCTCGACCTGAAACAGGATGTCGGAGCGGTAAACGGGAGCCGCGAACAGCGCATACAGGCCGCCCGCGAGCGCGCCCGCGAGCGCCGTGCAGACGATCAGTCGCCGGCCGCCATACAGCATGCTCCAGTAGCGGCGCACCGGATAGGACGGCCGCAGAATGCGCCCGCTGTGCGGGTCAGGCAGGGTCGAAGTGTTCATACAGCATCAGTCCCGTATGGCGCGACGCACGGTCGCGGTCACGAAATCCGCCTCGGGCATCACGGCGAAATGGCTTTCGCCGTCAGCGCACCTTGCGCGGACGACGGAATCAGCAGGTTCACGACGCGGCTCCAGCGCACCAGCGATGACGCATCGACGAACACGACGTCGCGCCGCTCGAGCGGAAACTGGTCGGCGAGCGCGAACGACGCGGGCGAGCTGCCGTCGAGGTGGTACACCCGCGGGCGATTGTCGGGGCCGCGGCGCACGACGAACACCTGGCGCGCATCCGACGTGTACTGACTCACGCCGCCCGTGTCGCCGAGCGCTTCGCCGAGGCTCATCCGGCCGTCGGTCAACGTCAGCGTCGCGGGCCGCGATACCTCGCCGAGCACGAATACCTTCGCGTCGCTCGCCGCACGCACGCGCACGAGATCGCCGTCGCGCAACAGGATGTTCGACGGATTCACGCCCGCCGCGATCAGGGCAGGCAGGCTCACGTTCACGGTCGTGTCGCCGCGCGTCACCGAAACCTGCGAGCGATCGGCCGTCGGCGTGAAACCGCCCGCGCGGTCGATCGCCTCGGGCAGCGTCATCGGCATGTCGTTGACGATCTGCAGGCCCGGCGTGCGCACCTCGCCGTCGAGATAGACCCGCTTGCTGCGGTAGCTCTGCACGCGCAGCGCGAGCTGCGGCTTGCGCACGTATTCGCCGAGCCGCTTCGTCAGCAGCGCGCGCGCCTGTGCCTCGGTCAATCCCGCCACGTGCACGAGGCCCGCGTACGCGAACTGGACGTTGCCGGTCGCGTCGACCGTATAGCCCGTCGCGACCGAGCTGGCGCCGACGCCGTCACCGCCGCCGAGCGTCTGTGTCGTCGGCAGGTTCAATTCGGGGTGGTCCCATACGACGATGCCCAGCACGTCGCCGGGGCCGATCGTATACGGCGTCGGCTTGCCGAACAGCCGGCGGATCTCCGCGTCGACATTGGCCGACCGCCCCGCCTGGTGCTGGGCGACGAATGCCGGCGTGATCTCGATCAGATCCTCGCTCGACACGTTCTGCACGCCGTCGAGGCCGCCCGAACCCGATGCGTCGGCGCTCACGCGCGCATTCGCGTCGCGCTCCGCCGGCGCGCGGTAAGTCATGCCCGGCGACAGCGCACATGCGCTCAGCGCGCATGCGGCCGCCACGATCGCCATGCGCGACAGCCACGGTGCGCGACGGGCGCCGGGCCGCGGCGTGCCGCGCGTCGATTCCGGTTGCGTGGTGATTGACATGGTGTCCTTCCAAAACTGTGCGGTAACCCGCCGAACGCGGCGAATTCCGGCATTACGCTTGCCCAGCGCGGCTTGCATTGCAGCTTGCATGCCGCACCACCCTCTTCACCGCACGTCATTCCGTACGATCCGTCATGAACTTCTCTTCGTCGCTTGCGCCGTTCGTCTGCATCGTGTCGACCGGCTTCCTCTGTACCGCCGGTGCGCAAACGCTGTCCGGCACGCCTGCCGATACATCGCCCTTCGCGTCGTCGACGCTCGTTGCGCCGGTGCCGCCACAACGCTCGGCGCAAGCCGCCGGCGCGAGTGCGGCCGCCGAACCCGCCGCGGCTGCGTCCGCGGCTGCATCTGCGGCGACAGCACCCGCGATCGCTCGTTCAGCCGCGAGCGCCGCCGTCCAGCCCGACACGCGGGCCCGCGTCGCGTTGCGCCGGCCGCTCGTGCCGACGCGGCCACATCGCGCGCAGGTCGCCCATGCGCCCGCCGACGACGTATGGCGCAGCGACACGTTGTACGCATCGCCCTACGCGAAATCACCCTATGCGGAGCCGGGCGATCGCGACTGACCCGTCCCGGCCGGTCATGCCGCGGCACGACCGTGCATGCATCGATAAGGGATTGGACACCACGGCGAACGGCGCGTCTGTGAGCGACCCCACCGAACGTCGATCTTCATACGAAGCGGGGATCGCGCCCCAAAGCGCCGACGCATGCGGCACCGCGCGCATCACGGGCTGCCGACCGACACGTTTGCGTACGATCCCGCAGCCGCTTCACGCGCGACGGGATCGGCAACGTGCACGGCCGGCCTCGTCAAGTCGCGACCGAGCGCCTGCAAGCACCGCTCGATCACGATGTCCGTGCCGACCGCGCCGTACACCGCGTGATCGACCTGCGGCTCGAGGTGCAGCCGCACGTGACGCGAGCATCTGAATGCGTGCTCGATCGCGCCGAAGTGGCGCCGGACATCGTCGATGCCGGGATCGAGCGCGCCATATACCAGGGTCGTGCGGACATTGCGTTGCGCAAGCACGTGCATCACGCCGCGTGGGGTGCCGGCGCGCGGCTTCCAGCCGACGCGCGCGGCCGCCTCCTTCACCGGCACGCTGACTCGCGCGATCGCATTGGCGGCGACGGCGCGCGCGATCGGCCGCAAATCGCGCCGTTCGCGCACGAGGCGTTTCCACTTCTGCCAGTCGCGCACCGACAGCCAGTAACCGCGCACCGAGTTGTTCCGCTGCTTCTGCACCGCGTCGAGCGAGAGCCCGGCCGGCCACACGAAGCGCGCCAGGTTTATCGCGATCACGCCGCCGAGCGACGGCGTCTTCACGGCCGCATGCAATGCCGCATAGGCGCCGGAACAGATGCCGGCCGCGACCACGTCAGGATGGCCGAGCGCACGCAGCCAGTCGGCGGCGGCCGCCACGTCGTCGCTCGACTGCGCCGAATACACGACGCGCGACTGGTCGTCGAGCGCAGCCGCGCCGCTGTCGCCGACGCCGTTCACGTCGATCCGCAGCGTCGTGACGCCGGCGCGTGCAAGCGTCCGCGCGAGGCGCACGCTGAAGCGCCCTTCGCCGCTTCGCGGATTCGTCGACGTGTTCGCGATCACGAGCGCCGGAGCGGCGGGATTCGCCGGCCCCGTATCGGCGGGACGGCACAGTACGCCGACCAACCGGTCCGGCCCGACCGCGACGACCTGCTCGGTCATGTCGGTCATGTCGAGCGCGGCGGCCGATTCGCCGTTCCAGGGTGGATCATGCCGCCACATCGGGTCGACGCCGGCGGCCGTGCGCGGCACGCGTTCGCCGATCCAGCGCGCGAGCGTGTCGATGGCCGCGAGCGGCAGGCGCGAGCGCGTCCCGTCCAGCATCGTCGTCGGCCATTCGCGAAACGGATCGGCCGCCACGTTCACGCCCCGCGCGAGCAGCGCATCGCGCAACGCAGGTCCGTCCTGATCGGGCTGAATCAGCAGCATCGCATCAGGCAGCCTCGGGGCAGCGCGCACGACGTCGCACAGATCGACCGCCTTCAACGCGGCGACGAAATCGTCCGGAAAGCGGTGCCCGAGCACGTTCATGCAGGGCTCGTCACGATGGGCGGTGCGAATCGCAGGCGACGTGACGTCAAGCCACTGGCGATGCACGAACGACAGCTCGCGAAGATAAGCGCGTCCGCGCACGGCCGGCGCGAGCGCCACCAATGCGTCGACGCGCGGCGACGGGTGCTGCCCGTCGCCCGCGGCGGCCAGCATCGCGAACAGCGCGCCCGCGCGGATTCCGACGAGCGTCAGCGACGCGACACCGACCTGATCGCGCAGCAGATCGATCGCATCGTGAATGCTGCCGACGGTCGCGGCGTACCGATCGGCGTCACGGTCGTCGCCCGCGGAATCGCCAGTGCACGGATAGTTGAATCGCAACACCGTGACGCCGTCGCGGGCAAGGCGCTCGGCGATCGCCCGCATGAGCTTGTGCGTCCACGATGCCTCGTGTCCCAGCGATTCGCACAGGATCACACCTTGTGTCGTCTGTCCTTCGTGCAGCCACCCCACGCAGCTGCCGAACGTAATCGGCTTCAATCGGTACTCCTCGGATCGGTATTTTTATCGGACGCGGACACGTGTTCGGGCCGCTCCACCGGAATGAGCGATCCACGATCGTGCGACTCGTCGATGAACGCGCGGCAGCGGCCCCCGCCGCGCCCCTGCGCGGCCCGCCCGGTTCCATGCGTTGCCCTGCTCCCCATGCCCGCGGGAGGTGATGTTGCGTGCCCGAGGCATCGTCGGGCGGTTTGCACCGTGAACCAAAACAGTGCGATCGATTAAAGCACTCGGTTCGAACGTCCTTCGGTGCGGCAGCTTACAAATAGATTCATCGCTGTCGCGAGACGACAACGCACGCCGACGCGCGCCGTGCCGCGATTCATGCCGCGCGCACGAACGGAATCCGCGAACGGTAGGCTCGCGAACATAGTCGTCTCGTGCGGCCCGTATCATGGCCGCCATACGATGTGGCCGTGCCCGGCGACGCCGGACGCGCCACCCACCCATGCAACCCGGGTCAGCGCCGACCGGATGCACGCGCGCACCGCGGTCCCATGCCGCCGTACTGCGACACTCACGGCGCCGACCCAGCGAATGTCAAACCTCAAGAAGAATTTCCTGCTGCTGCTGACGCTGCAGATTTCGATGTACGCCGTGCCGCTGCTGATCGCACCGCTGCTGACGCACGCCCTCGGGCCCGAAGGCTACGGGCAGCTCGCGTTCTCGCTCGCCGTCATCGCGTATCTCACCAACTGCACGAGCTACAGCTTCGACCTGACCGCCACGCCGCGCATCGCGCTCGCTCGCGACAACCGCGCCGAACGCTCGCGCATCTTCTGGGCGACGCTATACGCGCAGATCGGCATCGCGGTGATCTGCTTCGTCGTGCTCGTCGCGCTGACCTTTGCGGTCGAGCGCTTCGGCGAAGACCGCGACCTGCTGCTGATCGGGTTCGGGATGGTCGCCGGCGTGGCGTTCACGCCGGGCTGGTATTTCCAGGGAATGGAAAAGCTGCGCGCGCTCAGCATGATCCTGTTCGTCGGGCGCATCTTGAGCCTGCCGGCCATGTTCGCGCTCGTGCACAGCCCGGCGGACATCGACCGCGCGATGATCGTCAACGCAGCGGTGCCGACGCTGTCCGCGATCGCGCTGGCGGCCTATCTGTACCTCAACCGTGAAATCGACTTCGTGCGCGTCGGCGCGGCCGACATCGCCGAATCGCTGAAGGGCGGCTGGCAGGTGTTTCTCGCGTCGACGTCGATCGCCTTCTATGCGTCGACCAACACCGTGCTGCTCGGCTTCGTGTCGGGCAACGTCGCGGCCGGCTACTTCGCCGCCGGCGACAAGCTGATCCGCGCGGCGCTCAGCATGCTGCAGCCGCTGAAGGCCGCCACCTATCCGCGCATCAGCTACCTGATGCGGCATGCGCGCAACGACGCGTTCTCGTTCCTGCGCAAGCTGTTCGTCGTGCAGGTCGCGATGGTGCTCGGCATCTCGCTCGCGATTTTCTTCGGCGCGCCGCTCGCCGTGCGGATCCTGTATGGCCCTTCGTACGAACCGACGGTCCAGGTGCTGCGCTGGATGGCCTTCATTCCGTTCATGGCCGGCATGACCGACCTGTTCGGTGTGCAGACGATGCTGCCGCTCGGGATGAAGTCGGCATTCACGCGAATCCTGATGTCGTCGGGCATTCTGAACATCGTGCTGGTGCCCGTGCTCGCCAGGTATTTCGCCGAGCGGGGCGCCGCCGTCGCCGTGCTGATGGCCGAGGCGGCGGTCGCCGCGGCACTCGCCACCGTCGTCTATCGCGCCGGGATTCCGATGCCCGGCAGTCCGGTCGCTCGACGCGGCTAGCCCACTGTCGGCGCTGCGCCGGTTTCCGCACGGGGCGACCGGCATCCGACGCTGTTCCATTCGATGCGCGCGCAACGAACCATATCGCACGGGCATACACGTCCCGACCTTCCGCCCCTCCGAGCGCCCCATGCGCAGGCAATTCTTACTCTGCCGCGCAGGCCCGATCGGGAACGATGACCGCCTTTCCGCCCCGCCGCGCGTCCCTACGAAATAAAGATCACACGTATCGGTAGAAACACCGATGCTGTAGTCAAACTACATTCGTACGATTAGTCGCTGCAGAGAATCGCTACATCCGATTCGGCAGCATCGGACGGTCCGCGTCGCCGTCCGCGTTGCTCGATCGAGCCCAACCGGCCGTAACGATTCCCCGCCTGGCTGGCATGCCGACGCGCAACCACCCTGCATCGCCAGCCGAATGCGTCCGGTGCGAATCCGCCGGACGTACGCAACTCCAGACATCATTCCAACAACCGGCAATACGATCAGGAGAGCAACATGCGGGACACACTCTGGCCGGCCGTCGTGCTGGCAGCGACCCTCTGCACCACCGCCTACGCCGGCGACGCCGATTTCAATGCGCAGGCTGACGCGACCGACACGTTCGCGTCAGCCGCCGCGCAACGGCGCGCCGACCTGCTCGTGCGCAAGATGACGCTCGACGAAAAACTACAATTCATTCATTCGCAATACGAAATGTCCAAAGTGCCGGGCGGCGGCGCCGGCTACATCCAGGGCGTGCCGCGGCTCGGCATTCCCGATCTCAACATGGTCGATTCGGCGACCGGCTCCGGCAGCACGTCGCAGGCCAGCACGACGTTCCCGGCCACGATCGCGGTCGCCGCGAGCTGGGATCGGCGGCTGTCGTACGACTTCGGCAAGCAGGTCGCGATCCAGTTGCGCGCGCAAGGATTCGGCATGGGCCTCGCCGGCGGCACCAACCTCGCGCGCGAGCCGCGCGGCGGCCGCCTGTTCGAGTATCTCGGCGAGGATCCGCTGCTCGCCGGCGACCTGCTCGCCGAACGCACGCTCGCCACGCAGCGGCAGAAAGTCATCGCCACGATCAAGCACTACGCCGGCAACGAGCAGGAACACGGCCGGATGGGCGGCAATACGCAGATCGACGAGCGCACGCTGCGCGAGCTGTACCTGCTGCCGTTCGAGATCGCCGCGAAGCGCGGCCGGCCCGGCAGCGTGATGTGCAGCTACAACCGCCTGAACGGCACCTATGCGTGCGAGAACCCTCACCTGCTGAACGACGTGCTGAAAAACGAGTGGGGCTTCCAGGGCCAGGTGCAGTCCGACTGGGGCGCCACGCACAGCACCGCCGCCGCGATCAACGCCGGCCTGGACGAGGAAGAAGACGTCGGGCCGAGCGTGTACCTGACGCCGGCGGCCGTCAAGCAGGCGATCGCGAACGGCTCGGTGTCGACCGCGCGCCTCGACGACATGGTGCGCCGCAAGCTCGCGGTGATGATCCGTGTCGGCGTGATGGACGATCCGGCCCAGGGCGGCGGCACGATCGATTTCGCGGCCGGCAACCGGTTCGCGCAGGCGGCCGCCGAGCAGTCGATCGTTCTGCTGAAGAACGACGGCAACCAGTTGCCGCTGGTCGCGTCGGCGCTGTCGCGTATCGCCGTGATCGGCGGCCATGCGGATGCGGCCGTGCTGTCCGGCGGCGGCTCGGGCAACACGCGCGACCCGGTATCGGGTTCGTTCGCCGGCTGCGGCGGCCTGACGTTCGGGTCGTCGACCGGGTGCAGCTGGTGGCGCAATCCGTGGCTCAAGGTCGACGTGCCGATCGTCGCGGCGATCCGCGCGCTGGCGCCGGCCGCCCAGGTCACGTATGCAGGCAACAGCGACCAGCAGTCGCCGTTCCGCGCATACACGCAGCAGGAAATCGATCAGGCCGCGGCGCTCGCGGGCCGCTCGGATGTCGCGATCGTCGTGGTCGCGCAGCCGGCCGGCGAGGATTTCGGCGATCTGCAGAGCCTGAGCCTCGCGAACCCGTCGAACCAGGATGCGCTCGTCGAAGCCGTCGCGCGCGCGAATCCGCATACGATCGTCGTCGTCCAGAGCGGCAACCCGGTGCTGATGCCGTGGAAGGACAACGTGTCGGCCATCGTCGAGGCGTGGTATCCGGGCGAAGCCGGCGGCAAGGCGATCGCGAACGTGGTGTTCGGTGCGGTCAATCCGTCGGGCAAGCTGCCCGTGACGTTCCCGGCGCGCGATCAGGACTCGCCGACGTGGGGGCAAAACGGCACGTTCGACCCCGACCCGGTGTACGCGGAAAAACTGAACATGGGTTACCGCTGGTATGACGCGCGCAACATCAAGCCGATGTTCGAGTTCGGCTACGGCCTGTCGTATACGCACTTCGCGTATTCGGGCCTGTCGGTGTCGAAGCAATGGGACGGCTCGCTGAGCGTCGCGTTCACCGTGCGCAACGACGGGCGCGTCGCCGGCGCCGAAATACCGCAGGTCTATCTCGGCGTGCCGTACAAGGACGAGCCGCCGAAGCGGCTGGTCGGCTGGGAAAAGATCCGGCTGAATCCGGGCGAGGCGCGGCGTGTGCGCGTGACCGTGTCGCCACGGATGCAGAGCGTGTGGGATACGTCGCGCAACGGCTGGAAGCTCGTGCCGGGCGGGACCGTGTATGTCGGCGCGTCGTCGCGCGATATCCGCTTGCAGGGCCACTGAGCAAGCGGCGATGAAGCGACCCGGGGGCGCCGTGCATCGCATGCGCGGCGCCCCTTCTGAACCACCACTGCGCTGAAGCGCCTTATCTGAACAGCAGCGCCAGCATCGTCGCAAGCGCCGCAATCGCGGCGATGCCCGCCACCACACCGGCCAGATGCGCGGCTACCACCACACCGGCCGGCAATCGCGACATGATGCCGGCCATCACGCGCCGCCCGCTTCCAGCGTGTCGAGCAGCGGCCTCGCCAGATGCAGGACCTGGTACACCGTGCCCGCGCCGCCGTCGTCCGGTTCGTGTTCCGTCACGAGCGCACGCGTCAGCCGCCAGCGCAGCGGATCGAGGCTGACGGCCGCCGCGACCACGCCCTGCCGTGCCGCCGCTTCGCGATTGCGTTCGATCTCCCGCGCCAGTGCCGCATCGAGGTCGGCATCCGCCGGAATCTCGATCGTTTCCAGACGCGCGAAACGTCCCGTCGACGCAGTGCCCTTGCGCGCGTCCAGCGCCACCTGCGTGTCGATCGGCGCGCGGCCGAAACTGTCCGTCACGACCCGATAGCGGCCGTCCGTCACGAACCGCGCGAACGCCTGTTCGTTGCGCCACAGGTAAAACGACGCGTAGCCGTATTCCGTCGCGCCGTGGCGGCCTGCCTCGCGCAGCAGGAATCCCTTGAACAGCAGGTCCGGCGTGCCGTCCCACAGGCGGCCGCGCTCGCGCACACGCTGGCGGATGATGTCGAGGTCGTAGTCCGCCGGCAGGCGGTGCACGTAGTACGCGGTCAGCATGATCGACTCCTGGCGAAAGAAACGGACGGCATTCCGGACGGCATGAACGCAGCGTAGAAGACCTTGAATCATTTGAAAAGACGATGGCAGAATATTTCAATGATTCGATTCTGAAATGACCGAGGGTGCGATGAAAACGCTCGACATCGAAGCCGTGCAGGCATTCGTGCTGACCGCCGATCTCAAGAGCTTCACGCGGGCGGCGGAGGCGCTGGACACCACGCAGTCCGCGGTGAGCCTGAAGATCAAGCGGCTGGAAGACGGGCTCGGCCGCCGTCTGCTGGAACGCACGCCGCGGCAGGTTCGTCTGTCGGCCGACGGCACTGCGTTCCTGGAGCCGGCGCGCGAACTGGTGGTTGCTCACCATGGCGCAATCAGCGCGTTCGGCACGAGCCGGCGACGGCTGGTGATCGGCGTCAGCCACCATGTCGTCGGCGCCGATCTGCCGATGCTGTTGCGGCGGATGAGCGAAGCGGAGCCGGCGCTGGTGCTGGAGATCCGCGTCGCCGCGTCGCGCGACGTGCTCGATGCGTTCGATCGCGGCCTGCTCGATGCGGCCGTCGCGCTGCAGCACGACAGCCGGCGGCTCGACGGCGAAACCATTCTGTCGGAGTCGTTCGGCTGGATGGCGGCGGCCGATTTCGAATACCATCCGCCGCAACCGCTGCGGCTCGCCACGCAGGCCGAACCGTGCAGCGTGCGCCGCATGGCGGTCGACGCGCTGGACGAAGCCGGTGTCGCGTGGACGGAAGTCTTCGTCGGCGGCGGCGTGGCGACGATCGGCGCGGCGGTGTCCGCGGGGCTGGCCGTCGCGGCGCTCGGGCATCGCGTGGCGCCCGCCGGCACCGTCGACATGGGGATGCGCTACGGGCTGCCGCCGTTGCCGACGCGCGACGTGGTGCTCTACTCGAATCTGACCGATGCGCACGCCCGGCAGGCGCTGCGCACGCTGGGCGCCGCGCTGCGGTCGTCGGTCGGCGTGCGTTGATGCCGTGCGCAGCGACATCGAAATGCTTCGACGCGCGCCACGGTAAAATTCCGTCTTTGCCCCGCGCTCATGCAGACGATATCCATTCGTCCACGGGCCCCCGTCAAACGCATCGACCAGCTATCATCGCCTTGACTTCCCTACACTTTCCGCGTCGCGACGCATGAGTTACTCGCTCGCCGCCTCCACCATCCGCGAACTCGAAATCCGCAAGAGCCGTTTCATCGCGTACGCGGTTCCGGTCGAGGACCGCGATGCCGCGATGCAGGTCCTGCAACGCCTGCGCGACGAGCACCCGGCGGCCACCCACGTGTGCTGGGCGTTGCTGGCGGGCGGCCAGTCCGGTATGTCGGACGACGGCGAGCCGTCGGGCACCGCGGGCCGGCCGATCCTCGAAGTGCTGCGCCATCACGACCTCGACGGCGTGCTCGGCGCGGTCGTGCGTTACTACGGCGGCGTGAAGCTCGGCGCGGGCGGGCTGGTGCGTGCGTATACGGATGCGATCGCATCGGCGCTGCTCGATGCCGAGCGCGTCGAGCGCATTCGGCGCACGCGGCTCGCGGTCGAGATCGGCTACCCGGAAGAGGCGCGCGTGCGCCGCTGGATCGAACAAGCCGGCTATGAACTGGTGGACAGCGCGTACGGGATGACGGTGAAGCTCGTGATCAAGCTGCCCGAAACCGCCGAAGCCGCGGCAAGAGCCGAACTGTTCGATCTGACGCAGGGGCGCTCGGGGTTTCCTGATCTTTGAGCCGTTGCGGCGACAGCCCGCGCGGCGCGCGCGTACGCATGCACTGCATGCATTCGAACCGCCCACCCTCCGCCAGACCTCAAAAAAACGCGCCGCATACCGCGGCGCGCTTCGTCGCATTGCGATCGACCGGGCGAATCGCTCAATAAACGTCCGGCACGATCATGTTGTCCGGCACCGGCCGGCGAATGTAATCCTCGTGATGCTCGCGCTGCGGCAGATCGATCGTCGGGCGCGGCACCTCGTGATACGGCACCTGGCCCAGCAGATGGTGAATGCAGTTCAGCCGTGCGCGCTTCTTGTCGACGGCCTGCACGACCCACCACGGCGCCTCGGGAATATGCGTGCGCTGCAGCATCTCTTCCTTCGCGGCCGTATAAGCCTCCCAGCGGCGGCGGCTTTCGAGGTCCATCGGGCTCAGCTTCCACTGCTTCAGCGGATCCGCGATCCGGCTCTGGAAGCGCAGCTCCTGCTCGTGGTCGGTGATCGAGAACCAGTACTTGACGATCTGGATCCCGCTGCGCACGAGCATCTTCTCGAACTCGGGCACCGACCGGAAAAATTCCTCGTACTCGTCGTCGGTACAGAAATTCATCACGCGCTCGACACCCGCACGGTTGTACCAGCTGCGGTCGAACAGCACGATCTCGCCGCCGGCCGGCAGATGCGCGACATAGCGCTGGAAGTACCATTGCGTGCGCTCGCGGTTGTTCGGCGCCGGCAGCGCGGCAACCCGGCACACGCGCGGGTTCAGGCGCTGCGTGATGCGCTTGATCGCGCCGCCCTTGCCGGCCGCGTCGCGCCCCTCGAAAATGACGACGAGCCGGTGTCCGGTATTCACGACCCAGTCCTGCAGCTTCACGAGCTCGCCTTGCAGCCGGAACAGCTCGCGGAAATATTCCTTGCGCGCCTCGCGACGCTCGGGCGAGAACAGCAGGTCCTCGCCGTCGTCGAAGCGGCGGTCGTCGAGCTCCATCTCGAGCTCTTCGTCGTAGGCGTCGACGAGATCCTCCTCGAAACGGCGCTGGCGCGCTTCCATCGGGTCCGTATCGGTGCGGTTGTCGGTCTCGGTGCGGGTATCGTTGTCGCCCATGGGGCCTCCTTCCATCATTGACGCAGCCAAACTCGCCCATTATCCCAGCGTCGCGCGTCAAATTCATGAAAACGGGCGGCCAAGCCCGTCGGAAGCGAAATGAGCGGACCGGCATCGGGCACGGCTGCCTCGAGGATCCGCCCGAAGCCATTGCCGCGCGGATCGCGGGCTTCATCCGAACGACCGGCTGAAAAAATTCGGCAGCCGGGTCGAGACACCGGCTGCCGAACGGCGCGCGCGGCGGCTGTCGCCAACGCGCACGCATCGCTTCACGTCAACGTCAACGTCAACGTCAACGTCAACGAATGACCCGCGTCACGCCCCGCCCGCGCGGATCGGCCATCGCCTCCGGCGTCTTGCCATCGATCTTGATGACCTGGATGTCGCCGCTGAAATCCTGCCCCTTCAGCGTATAGCCGCGCGCCTCGATCTGCTTCGCGAGTTCGCCTTCGATCGGGTGGTACGGCTCCCAGAAGATCGTGTTCGGCGGCAGCAGCTGGTGATGGAAACGCATCGCGCCGACCGCTTCCTTCAGCGGCATCTTGAAGTCGTAGATGTTGTTGATCACCTGGAAGATCGACGTGAAGATGCGCGAGCCGCCCGGCGTGCCGATCACCAGCGACACCTTGCCGTCCTTCGTCATGATCGTCGGCGACATCGACGACAGCGGGCGCTTCTTCGGTTCGATCGCGTTCGCGTCGCTGCCGACCACGCCGAACATGTTTGCGACGCCCGGCTTCGCGGAGAAGTCGTCCATCTCGTCGTTCAGCACGATGCCCGTGCCGTCGGCGATCACGCCCGAGCCGAAATAGCCGTTGATCGTGTACGTGTTCGATACCGCGTTGCCCCACTTGTCGACCACCGAGAAATGCGTCGTTTCGGCCTTCTCCGGCATCGTCGTGCCGAGGCCCGGCTGCACGCTCTTCGTGTCCGACGGCTCCTTCGGGTTGACCTCGGCCGCGCGCTTCGCGATGTACGCGTCGTCGGTCAGCTGCGCGATCGGCACCTTGTAGAAGTCGGGATCGCCGAGATACTGCGCGCGATCGGCGAACACGCGCTTTTCGATTTCCGCGACGAGGTGGATGTACTGCGGCGAGTTGAGCTTCACGCCCTCGAAGTCCTGCTTGAGGTCGGCCTTCATCTTCAGCAACTGCACGAGGCCGATGCCGCCGGAGCTCGGCGGCGGCGCGGTGATCACGTCATAGCCGTTCCACTTCGCCTGCACCGGCTGGCGCCACACCGCGCGGTACTGCGCGAGATCTTCGGTCGTGATCAGCCCGTTGCCGTCGCCGGTCTTCATCGACGCGGCGATCAGTTCGGCCGTCTTGCCCTTGTAGAAGCCCTCCGCGCCGCCGTTCGCGATGCGCGTCAGCACGTCGGCGAGATCGGGCTGCTTGAAGTTCGCGCCGGCCTTCAGCCCGGAAAAATACTTGTCGAAGTTGGTCTTGCCGCCAAACTCCTTCGATGCGTCGACGCCGCGCTGCGCGAGCTGTTCGTCGACGACGAAGCCGTCGCGCGCGTAGTGGATCGCCGGCGCGAGCACCTGCTTCCATTTCAGCTTGCCGAAGCGCTTCTGCGCCTCCCACATGCCCGCGACCGTGCCCGGCACGCCGACCGCGCGCGGGCCGTACAGGCTCATGCCCTTGACGACGTTGCCGTCCTTGTCGAGGTACATGTCCTTCGTCGCGGCGAGCGGCGCGCGCTCGCGGTAATCGATGAAGTACGGCTTGCCGTCCTTGTAGATCGTCATGAAGCCGCCGCCGCCGATGTTGCCGGCTTCCGGGTACGTGACGGCCAGCGTGAACGCGATCGCGACGGCTGCGTCGATCGCGTTGCCGCCTTCCTTGAAGATCCGCTCCGCGGCATCCGCGCTGTACTTGTCGGCCACCGCCACCGCCGAGCTCGTCAGGACCGCGGGCTGCGGCCCCTTCGCGTAGGCGGGCGCGTTCGGCAGGAAGCCGATGCCGGCCACCGTCGCCAGCACGGCGGCGGATGATTTGAAGCGATTCAGCGTAGTCATTGCATGTCCCCCATGTGGATCTCCTTCAGGCACGACAAGCACCTGATCCGTGGATGGCCGCTGGCGCGCCGACGGCCATATGCCGGCTTCGTAGTATAGGGGCACAAAAAGGGTCGAACACGCGGCGCGCGACGAAAGCGTGCCGCGTGTGTGCGGCCGGTCACGTTGCGGCGCCGCGACGCACACGTGGAGCGTTCGGCACCGCCTGCGGCGCGCGCCGTCGCGCAATGCACAAAACCGAAAGTTGCGAATCGCGCGGCATGCCGTGCATTGCGCGTAAAAAAATCTGCAAACGCGCCGCGCGCGGCTCAGGCCGATCTGCGAAGATAGCGCCCCGCTTGCGCGCCGCATCATCGTTTCGTGCACGCGCCGCTTCACGTTTCCTCGTCTCGCTCGCTATGGCATCACACAATGCGCATCACGCGTCCGGCTTCGCGGCCGGCGTCGCCGCCGCCGTCCTCGTCGCGCAAACCGGCGCAACCGGCCCGTGGCATTCGGGCATGCTCGCCGCGTTCGCGGCGGGCGTCGCGGGCGGCACCGCGCCCGACTGGCTCGAAGTCGCCTGGTGGAGCCGCAAACGCCGCCTGTGGATCACGCATCGCACCCTCACGCACTGGGGTATCGGCTGGGTCGCGCTGCTCGCGCTCGGCTGGCACGGGCTCACCCATCATCCGCATCCGCTGTGGGCCGCGCCGCTGTTCGGCTTCGCCTGCGGCGGCGTGATGCACCTGCTCTCCGACTGGCCCAATCCGCTCGGCGTACCGTGGATCTGGCGGCGCCATTCGCTGAACCTGTGGAACAGCGGGCGTTGCGACCTGATCGTCGTGGCCGCCGCGTGGGGCGGCACGCTGTGGCTCGCGCAGTCGCTGTGGTCGCGTGCGCCGTTGGTGGAACACTGGCTCGGCTGGCTGCATCGCGTCTAGGAGCGGTTCGCGCTCATCACGCACGTTCCGCTGTTCGGAAAAATTCAGGCTTGGGGCTCGGCCCAGTTGCAATTCGACACAATTCAGCGCGCGCTCGGCGTGCCGGCGGGCACGCAACTTTCCGTCGATTGAAAGCACGGCGCGGGCCCCCATCTGAATTGGAATCGTCGGCACGCATGCCCGGCACGCGCGCGCGGCGTCTGGCACACTGACAATTCGATTCGCGTGCGATCCGTCGCACGCTCGCCCCCCGCTCGCACCCTATTTCAACGCTCCGATGGACGTCACAGCTACCCGCCCTGCCGCCCGCGCGCTCGACGTGTTCCACCCGGCCGTCGCCGCGTGGTTCCGCCGCACGTTCGCCGCGCCGACCGGCGCGCAGGCGCTCGCGTGGCCGCACATCAAGGCCGGCCGCTCGACGCTCGTCGCCGCGCCGACCGGCTCCGGCAAGACGCTCACCGCGTTCCTGTGCGCGCTCGACGATCTGGTGCGCGATGCGCTCGCGCATGACGGCACGCTGCCCGACGCGACGCTGGTCGTCTACGTATCGCCGCTGAAGGCGCTGTCGAACGACATCCACGTGAACCTCGACGCGCCGCTCGCCGGCATCGCGGAATCGCTCGCGCAACTCGGCCTGCCGGTGCCCGCGATCCGCACCGCGGTGCGCACCGGCGACACGACGCAGGCCGAACGCGCCGCGCTGCGCAAGCGCGCGCCGCACATCCTCGTCACCACACCCGAATCGCTGTACGTGCTGCTGTCGTCCACGTCGGGGCGGCAAATGCTGTCGAACGTGCGCTCGGTCATCGTCGACGAAATCCATGCGCTTGCGTCATCCAAGCGCGGCAGCCATCTCGCGCTGTCGCTCGAACGCCTCGACGCGCTGGTCGGCCGCGCGCTGCCGCGCATCGGGCTGTCGGCCACGCAAAAGCCGATCGACGCGGTCGCGCGCTTCCTGGTCGGCGGGCCGGCCGACGCGCCGCGCGACTGCGCGATCGTCGACACGGGCCACACGCGCGAGCGCGATCTCGCGCTCGAACTGCCGAACGTGCCGCTCGAACCGGTGATGGCGACCGACGTGTGGGAACAGGTGTACGACCGCATCGCGGGGCTCGCGGCCGCGCACCGCACGACGCTGGTGTTCGTCAACACGCGCCGCACCGCCGAGCGCATGGCGCGCCATCTCGCCGACCGGCTCGGCAAGGACGCGATCGCCGCGCATCACGGCAGTCTCGCGAAGGAGCACCGCTTCGACGCCGAGCAGCGCCTGAAGCGCGGCGAACTGAAACTGCTCGTCGCGACCGCGTCGCTCGAACTGGGCATCGACATCGGCGACGTCGATCTCGTCTGCCAGGTCGGCTCGCCGCGCGGCATCGCGCCGTTCCTGCAACGCGTCGGCCGCTCGGGGCACCACGTCGGCGGCGTGCCGAAGGGGCGGCTCTTTCCGCTGTCGCGCGACGAGCTGGTCGAATGCGCGGCGCTGCTCGACTGCGTGCAGCGCGGCGAACTCGACGCGCTGCGGATTCCCGAAGCGCCGCTCGACGTGCTCGCGCAGCAGATCGTCGCCGAAGTCGCGTGCACGGAATGGCAGGAAGACGCGCTGTATGCGAGCTTCACGCGCGCCGCGCCGTACGCGCGGCTGACGCGCGAGCGCTTCGACGAAGTGATGAAGATGCTCGCCGAAGGGTTCACGAGCCGGCGCGGCGTGCGCGGCGCATACCTGCATCGCGACGTGGTGGGCGGCACCGTGCGCGGCCGCCGCAACGCGATGATGACCGCGACCACTTCCGGCGGCACGATCCCCGACATGGCCGACTACGCGGTGCTGCTCGAACCGCAGGGCATCCAGGTGGGCACAGTCAACGAGGATTTCGCGATCGAGAGCCTGGCCGGCGACGTGTTCCAGTTGGGCAACCAGTCGTACCGGATCATTCGTGTGGAGACGGGCCGCGTGCGTGTCGAGGATGCGCAGGGTCAATCGCCGAGCATTCCGTTCTGGCTCGGCGAGGGGCTCGGGCGCAGCGACGAGCTGTCGATGGCGGTCGGCCGGTTGCGTGCGCGGCTCGATGCGCTGTTCGCGGAAGGCGACCGGCATCCGCGGGCCGACACGGCGAAGCACGCGAACGTCACCGAGGCCGGCAAGACGACCGCCCGCGGCAAACCCCGAAAAGCGGCCGCTGACACTGACGCGCTGCCCGCCGTCTCGCCCGACAACGCGCCCGGCGGCACCGCGCTCGCCCCCACCGAAAGCCGCCTCGCCCCCGCGTTGCGCTGGCTCGTCGACGATCTGCACCTGTCGCCCGACGCCGCGCGCCAGATCGCCGACTACCTCGCGCGCACCCGCGCCGCGCTCGGCGCGTTGCCGACGCAGGACACGCTCGTGATGGAGCGTTTCTTCGACGAATCGGGCGGCACGCAGCTCGTGATCCATTCGCCGTTCGGCAGCCGGATCAACCGCGCCTGGGGGCTCGCGCTGCGCAAGCGCTTCTGCCGCAACTTCAACTTCGAACTGCAGGCCGCCGCGACCGACGACGCGATCATCCTGTCGCTGTCGCTCGCGCACAGCTTCGCGCTCGACGAAGTGTGGCGCTACCTGCGTTCGGCCAGCGCCGAGCACGTGCTGACCCAGGCGCTGCTCGACGCGCCGATGTTCGGCGTGCGCTGGCGCTGGAACGCGACCACCGCGCTCGCGCTGCCGCGCTTCACCGGCGGCCGGCGCACCGCGCCGCAACTGCAGCGGATGAAGAGCGACGATCTGCTCGCGACGGTGTTCCCCGATCAGGTCGCGTGCCTCGAGAACATCGTCGGCGAACGCGAGATTCCGCATCATCCGCTCGTCGACCAGACGCTCGACGACTGCCTGCACGACGCGATGGACACCGACGGCTGGCTCGCGCTGCTGCGCCGGATCGAAAGCGGCGCGATCGAGCTCGTCGCGCGCGACTTGCCCGCGCCGTCGCCGCTCGCGGCCGAGATCCTGAACGCGAAGCCCTACGCATTCCTCGACGATGCGCCGCTCGAGGAACGCCGCACGCAGGCCGTGCAGTCGCGCCGCTGGAGCGATCCCGAATCGGCCGACGATCTTGGTGCGCTCGACGCCGACGCAATCGACGCGGTGCGTGACGAAGCGTGGCCGCTCGTGCGCGACGCCGACGAAATGCATGATGCGCTGCTCACGCTCGCGTGCGTCGCCGACAGCGAGGCGCACGCGCACGCAGGCTGGCCCGAGCGATTGGCGGAACTCGCGGAACGCCGCCGCGCGACGAAACTCGCCACGCCGGGCGGCGCCGCGCTGTGGGTGCCGGTCGAGCGGCTCGTCTGCCTGCGCGCGCTGCATGCGGACGCCCGTGCGACACCAGCGCTCAAGGTGCCGGCCGCATGCGTGCAGCCGTGGGAAGCCGATGCGGCGCTCGTCGACGTGATCCGCGCGCGGCTCACCGGCTTCGGGCCGTTGACGCTCGATGCGATCGCCGCGCCGCTCGGGCTGCCGCCCGCGTCGGTGGCGACGGCGCTCGCGGCGCTGGAGCGCGAAGGCTACGTGATGCGCGGCCGCTTCACGCCGGGCGCGACGATCGACGAATGGTGCGAACGCCACCTGCTCGCGCGCATTCATCGCTATACGGTGAAGCGGCTGCGTCGCGAGATCGAGCCGGTCGAACGCGCCGATTTCATGCGCTTCCTGTTCCACTGGCAGCACCTGACGCCCGACACGCGCGGCACCGGCCGCGACGCGCTGGCAGCCGTGGTCGAACAGCTCGAAGGCTACGAGGCCGCGGCAAGCGCGTGGGAAGACGCGCTGCTGCCCGCGCGGCTCACCGACTACACGGCGGGCGGCCTCGACGAGTTGTGCCGCTCGGGCAAGCTCGTGTGGACCCGCATCGGCGCGCCGGCGCGCGCGGCCGGCACGCCCGTGAAGACGACGCCAATCGTGCTGCTGCCACGCCGCCATCTTTCCGCGTGGCAGGCGCTGCGGGACCCCGATGCGCAACCGGCGCTGTCCGCGCGCGCCACGCAAGTGCGCGACGCACTCGCCGCGCACGGCGCGATGTTCTTCGATGCGCTGCTTGACGACCTGCGCATGCTGCCCGTCGAACTCGAACAGGCGCTCGGCGAACTCGTGTCGGCCGGCCTCGTGAATGCGGACAGCTACGCGGGCCTGCGCGCGCTGCTGAAGCCGGCCGTCAAGCGCAGCGCGACGTATGCGCCACGCACGCGCCGCGGCGGCGCGCTGATCGGCGGGATGGACGACGCCGGCCGCTGGGCGCTCGTACAGCGTCAGGCACCGCCGGATGACGACACGCCTGCACCGAAACGCAACCTCGCCACGACCGATCCCGACGCGCTCGAACATATCGTGTGGACGCTGCTGCGCCGCTACGGCGTCGTGTTCTGGCGGCTGCTCGAACGCGAAGCCGACTGGCTGCCCAGCTGGCGCGAACTCGTGCGCGTGCTGCAGCGCCTCGAAGCACGCGGCGAGATTCGCGGCGGTCGCTTCGTCGCCGGGCTCGCGGGCGAGCAGTTCGCGCTGCCCGAGGCCATCCCGATCCTGCGCGAACTCCGACGGCAACCGGGCGACGGACAATACCTATGCGTGACGGGCGCCGATCCGCTGAATCTCGCCGGCACGCTGTTGCCCGGCGACAAGGTGCCGGCGCTGGCCGGCAATCGCGTGCTGTTCCGCGATGGCGTGCCCGTCGCCTCGCTGGTATCGGGTACGTTCCATTACGCGCCCGACCTGTCGCCTGCCGCGCGCGAGGACGCGCGCCTGCGGCTCGCGCGTTCCTGCTGACATCGGCTGACACGGTCGCGGCACGAGACTACTCATCGCCGGGCCGCGCGAGCGCCATCGTTCGGGTAGCATCGGTGATCGACCGCGCGGGCTTTCGCGCGTCGTCCACACAAAACAAGACTCCCGGAGACTGCCGCTCATGCCTTCGCATGCCGATTCGCCCGCTGCTCATCACGCGGGTTCGCTGACCATTTTCCAGGGCGCCGCGCTCTATATCGGCGCGGTGCTCGGCACCGGCGTGATCGCGCTGCCCGCGCTCGCCGCCGAAGTCGCGGGGCCGGCCTCGCTGCTCGCATGGGCGGCGCTCGTCGTGCTGTCCGGGCCGCTCGCGGCCACCTTCGCCGCACTCGGCGCCCGCTATCCCGATGCGGGCGGTGTGTCGACCTACGCGCGGCGCGCGTTCGGCCCGAAGGCTGCCGCCATCGTCGGCTGGTGCTTCTATTTCGCGGTGCCTGCCGGCGCACCGGCGGCCGCGATGTTCGGCGGTGCATACGTCGCGGCCGTCACGGGCGGCGGACACACGACGGTCATCGTCACCGCCGCCGCGCTGATCGCGACCGTGTCGGCCGCAAATGCATTCGGCGTCACCGTGTCGGGCCGCATGCAACTGGTGTTGTCGGCGCTGCTCGTCGCGCTGCTGCTCGCCGCGGTGCTTGCGTCCGCGCCGCATGCGCGCACCGCGAACCTGCATCCGTTCGCCCCGCATGGCTGGCTCGCCGTCGGCCAGGCCGCCGCGCTGCTCGTATGGAGCTTCGCCGGCTGGGAAGCGATCACCCATCTCGCGGCCGAATTCCGCCGGCCCGCGCACGACATGCCGCGTTCGGCCGGCATCGCGGTCGTGGTCGTCGGGTTCCTGTATCTGTCGGTCGCCGCCGCGAGCGTGACGGTGCTCGGGCCTTCCGCAGGCGCATCGGGCGCGCCGCTCGCCGAACTGATCGCGGGCGGCATCGGCGGCCATGCGCAAGTGCTGGCGGCGGCCGCCGCGCTGCTGCTCACGCTCGGCACGATGAACGCGTATTTCGCGGGCGCGGCCAAGCTCGGCGCGGCGCTCGGACGCGACGGCGCGTTGCCTGCGTGGCTCGCGCAAGGCAGCCAGGTGGGCGGCGTGCCGCGCCGCAGCCTCGGCGTGATCGCCGTGCTCGCGGCCGTCGCACTGGCCGCCACGGCGCTGTCGGACGTCGGGCCGAAGCCGCTCGTGCTTGTGACGTCCGGATGTTTCGTGATGGTGTATGGGCTCGGCGCGGCGGCCGCGCTGAAACTGTTGCCGCGTGGCGGCATCGCGTATCGCTGCGCGTGGATTTCGCTGATTGCGGTGGCCGGACTGTTCATGACGACCGGCTGGTATTTCCTGTTCCCGCTACTGCTCGCGGGCGGCGCACTGCTTTATCTGCAGGTCGCCGGCCCGCGCAAATGACCCGGCATGCGCCCGCGGGCCGACGCCGGCCCGCTCGCCCCGCCCGGCGCGCGAACCATCACGTCGAGCCGCCCGTGCGCCGTTCGTTCACGCCGGTCAGGCCGGCACCAGCTCGAAGCTGAGCCGTTTGCCGAGCGCGGCGGCCGCGCTCGCGAGCGTCGCCAGCGTGAGGCTCGTGTCGGTTTCGTCGAGCAGACGGTTGAGTGCGGCGCGGCTGGTTTTCATCCGCGCGGCCATCGCCGTTTTCGTGATGTGCTGCGCCTTCATTTCCTGCCCGATCTGCCACGCGATCACGCGCTTGATCGCGGTGGCGGTGGCCGCTTCGAGATTGCCGTCCGCTTCGAGAAAGGCATCGAAATCGCTGCCGATATGCGGATTGTTCGTGGTCGTCATGTCGTACTCCAGTGCATGGCGTTGCCGGCTGCCCGACCGTCGGAGACGGTGTATTCCGGCGCAACCGGGGAATTCAGATGGCGTGCGTCAGCGCTTTCAGGCGCGCGACGGTGACGTCGAGATCGTTCGACGGCGTGGCGCGCGACTGCTTGAAGAAGCCGTGCAGCAGCACCATCGTGTCGCCGACGACCGTGAACAGCACGCGAGCGCTGCGCCCCGGCACCGCCACGCGGATCTCCCAAAGATCCTTCGCCATCTTGCGGACCAGCGGCATGCCGAGCGGCCAGCCGAGTTGAACGGTCTTGATCTCTTCGCCGATCGCCCTTCGATCCACTTGCCCGAGCGCGTTGAGCCATTCGCGCACCGGCTCGTTGCCGCGGGCCGAGCGAAAGAACCGCACGCCGAGCGTGGCCTGAATCTGCTGTCTCGTCATCGTCTTGCCGCCAATCGTATCAAAAACGGTACGATATGCCAAGCACCCCTATGACGGCTACTGGCCGAATGGCGGATCCCTGCAGCAAGAAAGGAGATCGGGCCCGGCGCGTCGCCCGGCCCGATGAATCAACGCTTGCCGCGACCGGGCTTGCGCGCCGCACGCGGCGCCCGGTGCGGGTGCGCATCGCCGAACCGCGATCGCGCGATGTCGCGCACCGCGTCGATCAGCGTCCGCGCGACCGGCGACGGTTGCGCATCGGTACGCAGCACGAGCCCGACCGGCTCGTCCGTGCCCGCCGACGGCAGCGGCAGGCGCGCCAGCGCGCCGGCCGACAGATCGTATTCGGCCGCATAGAGCGGCACGAACCAGACCGCGTCATTCTCGAGCGCCAAGGCGCGCGCGACCGATACCGACAGCACCTCGATGAACGAATCCAGTGGCGGCGCGCCGCATGCGCCGAGCAGTTGCTCGGCGGACTGGCGGATCAACGTGCCGAACGGCGGCAGCACGACCGGATAGCGCGCCAGCTCGGCGGCCGGCGCCGCGCTCGCGAGCAGCGGATGCCCCGCGCGCACGACCGCGACGAGCGGCTCGTTGTACAACTGCTCGAACGCGAGCCCGATCATCCGCTCGGGCTCCGACAGCCGACCGATCGCGCACTCGATCGCGCCGGATTTCAGACGCTCGAGCAACTCGGCGTTCGCGGCCGTCGCGATCCGCACGACGATGCGCGGCCAGCGCGCGGTCAGCGCCTTCATCAAGGCCGGCGCGAGCGAGGCCGCGACGGTCGGCAGCATGCCGATTTCCAGCGTCGCGGCGGCCGCCCCGCCCTCGCGCGCCAGCAGCCCGACGCCCTGCCGCAGCGCCAGCACGCACGCGTTCGCGTGCGGCATGAACAGCTGCGCTTCGCGGGTCGGCTGCGCGCCGTGCCGGCCGCGCTCGAACAGCTTCACGCCGAGGATCGCCTCCAGTTCGGCGATCGTCTTCGACACGGCCGGTTGCGTGATCGACAGGCTTTCGGCCGCCTTCTGCACGCCGCCCAGCTGCGCGACCGCGAGAAAACACTGCAGGTGCCGGAATTTGACACGGCCGTCGGCGATACGGTTATTCATAACGAGTCGTTATGCGAATGATGATGAATCGCCATTTTGCATAACTTTCCGGAAAGGCCCAAGCATTCGGCGCGGCATCACGCATGGCGCCGCAGCGCGTGGAATCCCGTCGGCTCCCAGATTCGTTTCGCGATCAGGAGGGCCGTACCGTGCTTCTGCCCCAGCGGCGCGGACGACGACTCCGCATGCAGCGCCGCCGCCTTGCTGGCGAGCCGCCGCAGTTCCTGTTCGAGCTCCGCGGCAGCCGCGTCCGTCAGCATCCCCTGCAGGAACGTCATCGTCTCGCCCGGGCCGTCGAAGCGGCTGCCGAGAAAGTCGTCGAGCACGTGCGCATGGAAGTAGCGGCGAATCGGCCCGCCCGGCAGCCAGTCGAAATCGCGCGCGACGCGCACGCGAATCCGGTCGCCGGGCAGCAGCGCGATCACGTTCATCCGGTCGAGCATCAGCAGATATTTCACGCACTCGGCCTGCGTGAGCCGATAGGCCGACACGATGTCCTGCACGGTCCAGTAGTTGATCGCGCAGACGGCGACCAGCAGCAGTTTCTCGTCCGACACCAGCAACGCCTCCTGCTGCTCGGTCAGCACGCGCAAGCGCGGCGCGGACGCCGACGCTTCCTGCACGAGCTCGGCGAGCGTATAGCCGAGCAGTTGGGCGATCTCCGCGACACGCTCCAGCGTGAAGCGGCCGCTCGCGAACAGCCGCTTCACGCTCGTCTCGGACACGTCCAGCGCACGCGCGACGTCCCGGTAAGTCATTCCCTGCGCCTTCAGCTGGCGCTTCAGCGTTTCGATCAGTTGGGCGGTCTCGGTCATGGCAGTATCGAAAAATGATGCTCGAGGTCGGATATTAGGCTACTTGCGCATCCACATCAGCACTTTTGGTTACTTGTCTGCATAATCCGCTCCGTCCTGTCACGCAACGACGGAGCCGAAATGACGACCCGAATCGACACTGCCCTCTGCGAACCGCACCACGCCGCCCCGCGCGATGCACGCGACACCGATCGCACGATGCCGCTCGCGACCGTGCGCACGCTGGCCGCCGGCGCACATGTCGGCGATCTGGTGTTCATCCGCGTACCGGCCGGTGCATCGGATGCCGCGGCTGGCGCGGTCGACACCTGGGCCAATCGCTTCGGCATCGTCGTCGATACGTCGGGCGACGAACCGCTGATCGCCGAGTCCACCGCGTTTGCGTGGACGAAGCTCACGCCGCTGTCGCGCTTCGTCGCCCGTACCGACGGCGGACGCATCGCACTGGCGCGCCGCGTCGCGGCAGCGTCGGCCGACGCGCAGCGCCACGTTCATGCGCTGGCCGAACAGCGAATCGATGCGCTGCTCGGCAGTCGCTTGAACCTGCGGGCGCGGCGCAGCTTCTGCGCGCAGTACGTGACCGACGTGCTCGGCGCCGGCCACGCGTCGACACCGTCGGCGCTGCTGCGCAGCGGCACGCTGGTGCTCGAATTCGACGGGATCGTCTTCGATCCCCGCCATCCATGACGACGGGCACGCTCGGGGAGACCGGATAACAACGAGAACGAAAGACAAAAAACAGCGACGGGCTGGCTGGAGGGCCGTGCACGGGGTCGTCACCGACGACGCGAAGCCCGATCGCTTTTTCCGCCGGACAGGTTGCCTGTCCGGCGGAATTTTCATTGTCAGCACGAACATAACGAACGGTTATGCGATTCGCGAAAAAAGGTCATTTTGCATAACTTTCCGGATTGGCTAAAGTCGTGCCATCCACTTCGCGAAAAACTGACAGGAGACGCCCGATGGATTCCCCCACGATCCTCACGCCGCGCGACTGGCCGTCGCATCCGGCCTATGTTCACCCCGAGTACCGTTCGTCCGTCAAGCGCGGCCCGACCCGCCCGCTGATCCCGCTGAAGGAGAAGCTGCGCGACCAGTACGCGCCCGTCTACGGCGCGGAAGATCTCGGCGCGCTCGACCATGACCTGACGAAGAACGCCGTGAAGAACGGCGAGCCGCTCGGCGAGCGGATGGTCGTCACCGGCCGCGTGCTCGACGAAGGCGGCAAGCCCGTGCGCAACACGCTCGTCGAGGTGTGGCAGGCCAACGCGGCCGGCCGCTACGTGCACAAGGTCGACCAGCACGATGCACCGCTCGACCCGAACTTCCTCGGTGCCGGCCGCTGCCTGACCGACGACGAAGGCCGCTACCGCTTCCTGACGATCAAGCCCGGCGCGTATCCGTGGGGCAACCATCCGAACGCGTGGCGCCCGAATCACATCCACTTCTCGCTGTTCGGCGATTACTTCGGCTCGCGTCTCGTCACGCAGATGTACTTCCCCGGCGATCCGCTGCTCGCGTACGACCCGATCTTTCAGGGCACGCCCGAGGCCGCGCGCGATCGCCTGATCTCGCGCTTCTCGATGGACATCACCGAAGAAGGCTATGCGCTCGGCTACGAATTCGACATCGTGCTGCGCGGCCGCGACGCCACCCCGATGGAGCGCTGAACCATGACGACGCTGAAGCAAACCCCTTCGCAGACGGTCGGCCCGTACTTCGCGTACGGCCTGTGCCCGCAGCAATACGACTACGACCTGAAAAGCCTGTTCACGCCGACGATTGCCGCCGCGCACGCCGAAGGCGAGCATGTGCTGCTGGTCGGGCAGGTGTTCGACGGCGACGGCAACGTCGTCGGCGACGCGGTGCTGGAATTCACGCAGGTGGACGGCGCGGGCCGCTATCCCGCGTCGCGCGACGACATCGCGAAATCCGGCTTCACGGGTTTCGCGCGCGTCGGCACGGGCACCGATCCGCAGCAGCGCTTCGTCGTCGAGACGGTGAAGCCGGGCCGCGTCGCCGCCGACGACGCGCCGCACATCAACGTGACCGTGATGATGCGCGGGATCCTCACCCATGCGTTCACGCGTGTGTACTTCGACGACGAGGCCGCCGCGAACGCGACCGACCCCGTGCTGAACGCGGTGCCCGCCGAGCGACGCGCGACGCTCGTCGCGAAACGCGACGCGCAGCCGGGCCGGCCGGTCGTCTATCGCTTCGACATCCGCATGCAGGGGCCGGACGAAACCGTGTTCTTCGACGTTTGACGCGTGCGCCGGCGCACGTCGGCTTCGCCTGCAACCGCACCGCCGCGTGGCGCGATACCGATGGGCATCGCGCCACGCGGCGTTTGGGGGGACTCCGTCGCCCGCATTCGATGGTGCGGCGCATCGTGACCGGCGGAGCCGCGGATGCCCGTCCTCATCGGTTTTCCGCTCCGATATCGAATGCGCAATCGGAACGTATGCTGCGACAGCACATGAATCGTGGGATCGACACGATATCGTTTGCGCGTTATGCAGCGTATGCTTCGTTATCCGCAACGAGCCGGCAGGATTGAATCGGACGAAGCAACAATGATATGGACGATGCGCGACGCTGCCCGACAGGCCGGTCGCGCATTTTTTCACACGGAGTGCCTTTGAACGCGTCTGGCCGAAGTTGGCGGACGCGTATTTTTTGGCGGCAGGCACCGCCTAGCGGCGACTCTCCAGATACCGGCTCGGCGTGTCGCCCAGAATGCGGCGAAACGCCGACGTGAACGCACTCGCGCTCGCATAGCCGAGATCGAGCGCGACGCGCGTCACCGGCTGCCCGTCGGTCAGGCGGGCAATCGCCGCGAGCATGCACACCTGCTGGCGCCACGCGGCAAAACTCACGCCCGTCTGCGCGCGGAACTGCCGCGTGAACGTGCGCCGGCTCACGCCCGCGTCGGCCGCGACCCGGTCGAGATCGGCCGCGATCGACGGCGCCGCGAACAGGTGCCGGCACACCTTCGCCAGCCGCGCGTCGGCCGGCAGCGGCGCATGCAGCGACAGGCGCGGCATCGTCGCGATTTCGGCGACCAGCAGATCCATCAGCTTGCCCGCGCGGCCGTCGACGTCGTACATCGCCGGCAGGTCGATCGCATCGTCGATCAACTGTCGCAGCAGCGCCGACACGCCATGCACGCCGCATTGGGCCGGCAGGCCGGCCGCCTGCGCGGCGTCCGCGGCCACGAACACGTTGAGCATCGTGACCGGCCCGGTCATCGTCATTTCGTGCCGCACGCCGGCCGGTATCCAGCACGCGCGCTGCGGCGGCACCAGCCAGCGGCCGTGCGGCGTCGACACGCTGATCGTGCCGCGCGACGCGAACGCGAATTGTCCGCGCACGTGCGCGTGATCCGGAAACGTCGTGCCCGCCGCATAGTCGTTGGCGGTCACGACCACGCTCCGGGGAATGTGTTCGTAGGGATCTAGCTGCGTATTTCTCACGGCCCGAATTCCATCATCAATGACCCGATATCGAAGGCGGGTCGCCTTCGAACAATCTACGATCCGCTCCACCGTTGCGCGACCTCCCGGCCGCGACACCCGCCGGCCTGGTCGGCCGGATGGCAAACCTCATCGGAGCGGACATGCCCAATACGTTTCATCGCGTGGGGGACGGCCCCCACCCCGTTCTCGTGCTGCACGGCTGGTTCGGCGACGCCCGCGCGTTCGAACCGCTCGAAGCCTGGCTAGCGCACGAGCACTTCAGCTATGTATTCATGGACTACCGAGGTTACGGCCGTATGCACGACGCCCACGGCAACTACACGATCGACGAGATCGCCGCCGACACGCTCGCCCTCGCCGACGCGCTCGGCTTCCCGACCTTCAGTCTCGTCGGCCATTCGATGGGTGGCATGGCGATCGAGAAGATCGCCGCCATCGCGCCCGACCGCGTGCGCGCGCTGGTGGCGATCGCGCCCGTGCCGTGCGGCGGTCTGCCGTTCGACGCCGCGCGACGCGCGCTGTTCGAGCGGGCCGCCGACCACCTCGCCGATCGCCGGACCATCATCGACCGCAGCACCGGTAACCGGCTACCCGCCGCCTGGATCGAGTGGAAAGCCGCGTATTCGGCAGCCTGTTCGTCGGCGCGGGCATTCGCCGCGTACTTCCGCGCGTGGGCCGATACGGATTTCAGCGAAGAGATCACGGGCATCCATCCGGTCAAGGTACTGATCGGCGAGCACGATCCGGCGTTCGACGCGGCGCTGATGGCCCGCACCTACCTGCGGCGCTATCCGCTCGCCAGCGTCGACGTGCTGCGCAATGCCGGCCATTATCCGATGAACGAAACCCCGCTCGCGCTGGTCGCGGCGATGGAAGCATTCCTGCTCGCCGCGACGGTTGGCACCGTCGCGACCGGCTGACCGGCCGCGCACCGGCGGCGGCGTCGCAGCACGCATTACCGCAGCATGAACGACATCGCCGACAGGCTGTTCAGCGTGCGCACCACGTGCTCGACCGACGGCCCGTCGAAGCGCAGCGTCACCGCATCGACGCGCTCGAGCGACGGCAGCACGCAGAACAGGTCGGCGAGCGCGACCGTCTGCACGCGCAGCGTGCAAGCGGCCGGCGCGGGCCGATGCGCGCCTGCGCGCACGCCGGACGACAGCGCATGCGCGACCGTTTCCCGCGCGGCGGTCGCGATCCGCGCGCACGACGCCGACGGCGTCAGCGTCTCGCCGCTCGATGCGCCGCCGGCCGTCTTGACCGTCTCGAAACGCGCGTCCGGAAACAGCGGCTGGGTTTCCTCGGCGAATACGTCGTCGCCGGTCGCGAGCGCGACATGCGCGCCGTATTCGCGCGCCAGCGCGCCGTACAGCCCGGCTTCGCCGAGCTCGACGCCGTTCAGCCATACCTGCGTGAACGCAAAGCTGTTGATCGTGTGCGCGAGCACGCCGCGCGTCTGCGATTTCGCGTGATAGCCGATCATGAACACGAGATCGGGCTGCTGTTCGACGCCCGTCATCATCCCGAGCGTACGCGGCTTGCCGAGCACGACGCGCGCCCGCGCATCGAGCCCGTCGGGCAGCAGGTTGCGGAAGCCGCCATGCGAATCGTTGACCCAGACGGCCAGCGCGCCGCCCGCGAACGCGCCTTCGATCGCCGCGTTCGCCTCGGCGGTCATCCAGCGGCGCGCGCGCTCGTATTCCGGATTGCCGGCGCGCGTCTGCTCGGTCGCGAATACGCCGGCGACGCCCTCGATGTCGGTCGAGATCAGGATCTTCATGACAGGGTCGAACGTCCTTCGTTGTATTCGTTGAACCACCGGTCGAGATCGGGCACCGCGTCGCGCAGCGATGGCCGCACGTGGCCGTCGCGCCCGGCGACCGTTACCGCTTGCAGCAACGCGTCGGCGATCGCGTGCTCGACGCTTTCGGCCGCGGCCATGAACAGCGGATCGAGCGCCGCATCGGCCACGAGGGCCGGCAGCGCGATCGTCGATGCGTCAGGCGCGATCGTGTAGGCGGTCGAGAACGCGAGCGCGATGTCGCCGCTGCCATGCCCGTACACGGAACCGGTGCGGGCCAGCCCCGCCGCCGCGCGGCGCGCGAGCCGCGTCAACTGCCGCGCGTCGAGCGGCGCGTCGGTCGCCAGCAACAGGATGATCGAGCCCTGCTCGGGCGGCGCCGCGTGCGCGGCGTCGGCCGCGCGCCGTTGCGCGACGACGCGGCCGAGCGGTACGCCGCCGAGCGTCAGCATCGGCAGCCGGCCGAAATTCGCGAGCACGAGCGCGCCGACCGTATAGGGGCGGCCGGCCGCGACGGCGACGCGCGACGCGGAACCGATCCCGCCTTTCAAGTCGAAGCACGACATCCCGCGCCCGGCGCCCACCGCGCCGCGTGCGACGTCGCGCGACGCCGCGCGGCACGCGTCGTCGTAATGCGCGGCGGTGACCGCGAACGCCTGGATGTCGTTCAGGTAACCGTCGTTGCACTCGAACACGAGCGGATTGACGGTCGGCCAGTCGCGGCCGATCCGCGGATTCGCGGCGATCGCCGCGCGGATCTGCGCCTCTGCGACCGCGCCGACGCCGAACGTATTAGTCAGCGCGATCGGCGTATCGAGCGTGCCGAGTTCGTCGACCTGCACGAGCCCGACGCTCTTGCCGAAACCGTTGATCACGGCCGCCCCCGCCGGCACCTTGCTGCGGTACACGTCGCCCGGATGCGGCTTCACGACGGTCACGCCCGTCTGCACGCTGCCGGTGTCGAGCGTGCAATGACCGACCATCACGCCCGGCACGTCGGCGATCGTGCCGCGCGGCCCGGCCGGCAGCGTCGCGGTCCACATCGGCGCAGCCTGCATCAACGGCGCTCCAGCTTCGGGTCGAGCGCGTCGCGCAGCCCGTCGCCGAGCAGGTTGAACGCGAGCACGGTCAGGAAGATCGCGAGGCTCGGGAACACCGCGATGTGCGGCGCCGTCACCATGTCCGCGCGCGCCTCGTTGAGCATCGCGCCCCACTCCGGCGTCGGCGGCTGCGCGCCGAGCCCGAGGAACGACAGGCTCGCGGCGGTGATGATCGACGTGCCGATCCGCATCGTGAAGTAGACGACGACCGACGACACGGTGCCCGGCAGGATGTGCCGCATGATGATCGTCCAGTCGGACGCGCCGATGCTGCGCGCGGCCTCGACGTAGGTCATGTGCTTGAGCATCAGCGTGTTGCCGCGCACGAGCCGCGCGAACGCCGGGATGCTGAAGATCGCGACCGCGCAGATCACGTTGACCATCCCGTTGCCGAGGATCGCGACCACGCCGATCGCGAGCAGGATGCCCGGGAACGCGAACAGCACGTCGGCGACGCGCATCGTGATGCGGTCCCACCAGCCTTCGTAATAGCCGGCGAGCAGCCCGAAGAACGTGCCGATCACCGCGCCGAGCGCCACCGAGAAGAAGCCGGCCGCGAGTGAGATGCGCGTGCCCGCGACGATCCGGCTGAAGATGTCGCGGCCGAGCGAATCGACGCCGAACCAGTGCACGGCCGACGGCCCCGCGTTCAGCGCGTCGTAGTCGAAATAGTTTTCCGGATCGAACGGCACGATGTGCGGGCCGACGAACGCGAGCACGACGAGCGCCAGCACGAAGCCGCCCGCAATGAGCGCAATGGTCTGCTTGCGGAACTTGCGCCAGAATTCGCGCCACGGCGTGCGGATCGCGGTCGTTGCGGCCGGCGCCGCGGGCTGGACAGTCGCGTTCATGCGGGCCTCACTTGAACCGGATGGTCGGGTTGATGACCGCGTACAGCACGTCGACGGTCAGGTTGATCAGGATGAATTCCAGCGAGAACAGCAGCACGATCGCCTGGATCACCGGGTAGTCGCGCATCGTCACCGCGTCGACCAGCAGGCGCCCGAGCCCCGGCCAGTTGAACACGGCCTCGACGACGATCGAGCCGCCGAGCAGGAAGCCGAACTGCAGCCCCATCATCGTGACGACCGGGATCATCGCGTTGCGCAGGCAGTGCTTGAGCACGACCATCGGTTCATGCACGCCCTTCGCGCGCGCGGTGCGCACGAAATCCTCGTTCAGCACTTCGACGAACGACGCGCGCGTGAAGCGCGCCATCACCGCCGCGACCGCGGCGCCGAGCGTCAGCGACGGCAGCACGTAGCTCTTCCACGTGCCGTCCGGCACGACCGGCAGCCAGCCGAGCTTCACCGAGAAGATCTCCATCAGCAGCATGCCGAGCGCGAACGCAGGAAACGAGATGCCCGACACCGCGAGCGTCATGCCGAGCCGATCAGGCCAGCGATTGCGCCAGACCGCCGACGCAATGCCGATCGCCATCCCGAACGCCGTCGCCCACCCCATGCTGACGAGCGTCAACAGCAGCGTCGGCATGAAGCGCTCGCCGATCTCGGTCGATACCGGCCGCTTGCTGCGCGTCGACATCCCGAAATCGCCGTGCGCGATCTTCGCGAAGAAACGCGCGAACTGTGCGGGCAGCGGCCGGTCGAGCCCGAGATCGGCGCGCACGAGCGCGACGGTCGCCTCGTCGGCTTCGGGACCGGCCGCGAGCCGCGCCGGGTCGCCCGGCAGCAGATGCACGAACAGGAACACCAGCACCGCGACGATCGCGAGCGTGGGCAGCAGGCCGAACAGGCGTTTGACGAGGAAATTCAGCATGGGACACCGATCGAATCAGCGCACCGGCGGCCCGCGCCGCCGGCACTGCGTGGCGGGCAAACCGCCGTCATTTCAGCGAGATCTCGTCGAAGTTGAACGAGCCGTCCGGCATCACGTACGCGCCCTGCAGCCGCTTGCTGCGCGCATACACGATCTTCTCCTGCACGAGGAAGATCCACGGCGCATCGGCCCAGATCTGCTTCTGCGCATCGGCGTACAGCTCGGCCTTCTTCGCGCGGTCGACCGTCTCCAGCGCCTTCGTCAGGTCGCCGTCCACCGTGTCGTTCTTGTAGTACGCGGTGTTGACCAGCTTCGGCGGCGCCGATGCGCCGGCCAGCAGCGGCGTGATCGCCCAGTTCGCTTCGCCGGTCGACGACGACCAGCCGATGTAGTACATCCGCACCGGCGCCTTCGCCGGATCCGGCGCGCTCTCGACCTTCGCGACGCGTTCGCCGGCCTCCAGCGCCTGCACCTGCACCTTCACGCCGACCTGCGCGAGCTGCTGCTGCACGAACTGGATCGCCTTCTGCGACGTCGAGTTGTTATACGCGGACCACAGCGTCGTCTCGAAACCGTTCGGATAGCCGGCTTCCTTCAGCAGCGCACGCGCCTTCGCCGGGTCGTACGGCCAGGGCCCGAGCTTCGTCGCGTAATCGACGCCCTGCGGCACCACGCCGGTCGACGGCGTCGCGAAGCCGGAGAACGCAACTTTCGCGAGCGCTTCCTTGTTCACCGCGTAGTTCAGCGCCTGGCGCACCTTCGGGTTGTCGAACGGCTTTTGCAGCATGTTCAGCGACACGTAGCGCTGCACGATCGACGGCCGCTCGACCACGTCGACCTTCGGGTTGCTCTTCAGGTCGGCCGCCTGTTCGAACGGAATGCGGAACGCGAAATCGGCTTCGCCCGTCTTCATCAGCGCCGCGCGCGTGTTGTTGTCGACCACCGGCTTCCAGTCGATCGCGTCGATCTTCGGATAGCCCTTCTTCCAGTAGCCGGCGAACTTCTTCACCTTCAGGTCGTCGGTCTGCTTCCATTCGACGAACTCGAACGGCCCGGTGCCGACCGGATGCAGCGCGATGTCGCGGCCCCACTTCTTCAGCGCGGCCGGCGAAATCATCACGGCCGACGGGTGCGCGAGCGTGTTGATGAACGCCGAGAACGGCTCGTGCAGCGTGACCTTCACGGTGGTCGGATCGACCACTTCGGTCTTCTCGATCACGCGGAACATGTTGTAGCGCTTCAGATGGTTCGCGGGATCG
Organism: Burkholderia sp. AcTa6-5; assembly: GCF_017815075.1. Taxonomy (NCBI): domain Bacteria; kingdom Pseudomonadati; phylum Pseudomonadota; class Betaproteobacteria; order Burkholderiales; family Burkholderiaceae; genus Burkholderia; species Burkholderia sp. AcTa6-5. The sequence goes on from NZ_JAGIQE010000001.1 coordinate 597,237, forward strand.
GTCACGCGGTCGAAGTTCGCCTTCACGGCCGCCGCGTTGAAATCGGTGCCGTCGTGGAACTTCACGCCCGAGCGCAGCTTGATCGTGTACGTCTTCGCGTCGGGGCTGGCCTCATAGCCGGTCGCGAGCACGTTGACGAGCTTCATGTCCTTGTCGAAGCCGAACAGCCCCTGGTAGAACGACTTGACGACCGCCTGCGACACCGTGTCGTTCGCGTCGTACGGGTCCATCGTCGTGAAGGTCGAATCCACCGCCATCACCGCGGTCTGCTGCGCGAACGCGGGCAGCGCGGCCGACAGCGCGAACGCGCCGGCGAGCGCGACGAAGCATGCGCGCGGACGAAACATCGGAAACGGATGCTGCTTGCTCATTTTGCTGGGCTCCTATCGGTGAATCGGTGACGCCTCACGGGCGTTTCGGTTTCGACTGCCTGCTGGTTCGTGCGCCGTCATCGCAACGCACGGTTTCACCACTCAATACGCGCCGCCCACGCGATGCGTCGCGACGTAATGATCCGGGCCGACCGCGACGAGCGGCGCGACGACCGGCTCGTCGCCGACCGCGCGGATCGGGCTCGGAATCTCGTCCGCCGCGAGCTGGCGCGGCGCATGCCGGCGCGCGGGGTCGGCCACCGGCACCGCGCTCATCAGCTTCTTCGTGTACGGATGCTGCGGCGCCTCGAACACCGCGCGGCGCGGGCCGATCTCGACGATCTGGCCCAGATACATCACCGCGACGCGATGGCTGACGCGCTCGACGACCGCCATGTCGTGCGAGATGAACAGGTACGCGACGCCGAGCTCGCGCTGCAGGTCGAGCATCAGGTTGACGATCTGCGCCTGCACCGACACGTCGAGCGCCGACACCGACTCGTCGGCGATCACGACCTTCGGATTCAGCGCGAGCGCACGCGCGATCGCGATCCGCTGGCGCTGGCCGCCCGAGAATTCGTGCGGATAGCGGCGCGCGGCTTCCGGCGGCAGGCCGACCTTGTCGAGCAGCCAGTCGACGCGCGCCTGCGCTTCGCTGCCGCTCGCGACGCCGTGCACGAGCAGCGGCTCCATGATCGAGAAGCCGACGGTCAGGCGCGGGTTCAGCGACGCGAACGGGTCCTGGAAGATGAACTGGATGTTCCGACGCAGCGCCTGGAGGTCCGGGCCCTTCAGCGCGCTGATGTCGCGGCCGTCGAATTCGATCGAGCCGCTTTGCGATTCGACGAGACGCAGCAGCGAACGGCCGGTGGTCGACTTGCCGCAACCCGATTCGCCGACGAGCGCGAGCGTCTCGCCCGCACGCAGCTCGAAGCTCACGCGCTCGACCGCATGCACGTATTGCGACACGCGGCCGAACACGCCGCTCTTCACCGGAAACCGCGTGACGAGATCGCGCACGCGCAGGATCGGCGGCGCGGCATGATCGACGGGCGGCTGCGCGTCGTTCGCCGCGGACGCCGTCGTCGCGGCCGTGGCCGTCGCGCTCGTGCCGTCCACCTTCAACAGCGGGAATTTCTCCGGTGCGTCGGTGCCCTGCATCGAGCCGAGCCGCGGCACGGCCGCGAGCAGCGCGCGCGTGTAGCGATGCGCGGGCGTCGCGAAGATGCGGTCCGACTCGCCCTCCTCGACCTTCTCGCCGCGATACATCACGAGCACGCGATCGGCCACTTCGGCCACCACGCCCATGTCGTGCGTGATGAAGATCACGCCCATGTTCATTTCGTCCTGCAGCCCGCGCACCAGTTGCAGGATCTGCGCCTGGATCGTCACGTCGAGCGCGGTCGTCGGCTCGTCGGCGATCAGCAGCGCGGGCCGGCACGACAACGCCATCGCGATCATCACGCGCTGTCGCATCCCGCCCGACAACTGGTGCGGATAGCGCGCGAACACGCGGCGCGCTTCCGGGATGCGCACGAGATCGAGTAGCCGCAGCGCTTCCGCGCGGGCTTCGGCCGCGCTCTTCGACTGGTGCAGCGCGATCGCCTCGCTGATCTGGTCGCCGACCGTAAACACCGGGTTCAGCGACGTCATCGGCTCCTGGAAGATCATCGCGATGTCCGCGCCGCGGATGCCGCGCATCGTCGCGGCGCTCGCCCGCGCGAGATCGACCAGCGCGCCGCCACGGCGCCGGAACGCGATCCGGCCGCTCGTGATCTCGCCGCCGCCGTGCTCGACGAGCCGCATCAGCGCGAGCGACGTGACCGACTTGCCCGAGCCCGATTCGCCGACGATCGCGAGCGTCTCGCCGCGATCGACGTGAAACGACACGTTGCGCACCGCGTCGAACGTCGCGTTTTCGCGGCGGAACGTGACCGACAGGTCGTCGACGGCCACCACGCGCTGCTCGGGCAACGTCAGGGGCGACGGGTTACGGCTCGAAGTCATGGCATCTCTCCTCGTGCGATCCGGAATCAGGCCGCATCGTCGCGGTAGATGCCGACGACCGGCGCTTCACCGACGCGCGCGTAGCCGCGGTACATCCCTTCGGTGTTGAACGGCATCGCGACGTTGCCGTGCGCATCGACCGCGATGATCCCGCCGCGGCCCGCGAGGCGCGGCAGCTTGTTCATCACGACGTCGTGCGCGGCGTCCGCGAGCGACGCGCCGCGATACGCGATCTGCGCGGCCACGTCATGCGCGGTCGCGAGCCGGATGAACATCTCGCCGGTGCCGGTCGCGGAGACGGCGCAGGTCGCGTCGTCCGCATAGCAGCCGGCGCCGATGATCGGCGAATCGCCGACGCGCCCCGGCTGCTTGTTCGTGATGCCGCCCGTCGACGTCGCCGCCGCGATATGGCCGTGCACGTCGCACGCGACCGCGCCGACCGTGCCGTGCTTGCGGTCCGGATCGAGCGGCTCGGCGGGTTGCGCGGCGCCGCCGAACGCGAAGCTGGCCGCATCGTGGTCGAGCATCATGCCGGCCGCCGCGCGCGCCTTGACCCACTGCGCATGCCGCGCTTCGGTGTCGAAGTAGCCGGGTTCCGCGAGTTCGAGCCCTTGCGCGGCCGCGAACGCATCGGCGCCCGCGCCGGCGAACAGCACGTGCTCGCTCGCCTCCATCACGCGCCGCGCGGCGAGCACCGGATTGCGCACGCGCGTCGCGCAGCAGATCGCGCCGGCGCCGAGCGTCGCGCCGTCCATGACCGCCGCGTCGAGTTCGTGCTTGCCTTCGGCCGTATAGACGGCGCCGCGCCCGGCGTTGAACAGCGGACAGTCCTCGAGTATGCGCACCGCGACGGTCACGGCGTCGAGCGCGCTGCCGCCGTCGGCCAGCACTTGCTGCGCGGCCTGCAGGATCGCGGTGAGTTCGGCGCGGTACCGACGTTCGGTGTCGGTATCCATCGCTTCGCGCAGGATCGTGCCTGCGCCGCCGTGAATCGCGACGATCGCGGGTGAAGTCATGATTTTTTCGGACGTGGGGAAGAAGGGTTGGCGGCCGGCAGCGCCGCTTGCGGCTGCACGAGCCACGGCAGCAGGAATTCAGTCATCTCGGCGGCGGATTTCGCGGACCGGTGCGTGCGCAGCGCGACCGCATCGATCAGCGCCTCGATCATCGTGAGCACGGCCGCTTCCGACGTGGCCGCGAAACGCCGCTCGGCCTTCACGTACAGGTTCAGCGACGCGATCGGCGCGAGCGGCGATTGCGGGCCGTCGGAGATGCCGAGCACGCGCGCGCCGCGCGCCGCCGCACGACGCGCCAGCTCGATCGTGTCCTTCACGTAGCGCGGAAACGCGAGCGCGATCACGAGATCGCGCGAATCGGCCGTGTACAGGCGTCGCGCCGCATGCGAAGGCCCGCCGAGCAGCGCGAGCGACTGCACGCTGTCATGGCAGACGGACAGGCCATGCTCGATCAGCCCGGCGAGGAACGCGCTCGACCCGGCGCCGAGAATCAGCACGCGCCGCGCGCCGACGATCGCCTCGACCGCCGCCTCGACATCGGCCGCGTCCAGTTGCGCGCGCGTGTTCTCGATGTTGGCGACAGCCTGGTCGAATACCGCATCGATCCAGACTGCGCCGCGTACGCCGGATTCCTGCTCCTGCGCGGAACGCAGCCGCTCGACCGGCCCGAGCGTGGCCTCGAAGCCGCGCACGAGCGCCGCGCGCATCGCCGGATAGCCGTCGAAACCGAGCGCCTTCGCGAAGCGGTTCGCGGTCGCGATCGACGCATTCACGGCCTGCGCGAGCTCGTCGATCCGCATCGTCGCCGCGCGAAACGGGTTCGCGAGCACGAACTCGCCCATGCGCCGGTGAATCGGCGTCATCAACGGCATCGCCGACGCGATCCGCTCGGCGATCGCGGGTTCGTCGTGACTGACATCGGGCGGAACGAGAGGCGTCATGCGAAGGGTTGTTGCAAGGTTCGATGAAAATGAATTTACACAATCTCCCGACTGAAAAGAAATAAATTTTCATCAGGGTGTGTTGCGCCTCAACCGGCGTCCGTCGACCGTGCGGACGATCGTTCGGCCCCGCCCCACGGGCCTTTGACGGCCGATCGCCCTGCGTCGCCGCTCACGGTCGCCATCCGGTCATCGGGAAAACCCCGAGTACGTTCGTTCGAATGCAGATTCACATTGACCGGATTCGCATTCGAACATAGGATGTTCGAAAATGATCAGTCGTCAGATAACATTGCAGCTTTGTGACGACGAAATGTTCGCTCGAACACCGTGATTTCGATATGAACCGGCAAAAACCGGCGTGCATCAAGATCGGACATCGTACGAACCAGAACGAAACAAGCCATTCCGACGGATGGCCCTCATGGACCGGGCAGGCGCCGCGCGCCGCCCTCCCTGACAGGAGACAGCAGTGAAGACAGTCAAGGCGTTGCGCTGGTGGATCATCGTGCTCGTATGTCTCGGCACGATCCTCAACTACCTCGCACGGAATTCCCTCGCGGTGCTCGCGCCCGAACTCAAGCAGGTGTTCGCGATCTCGACGCAGCAGTACTCGTACATCGTCGGCGCGTTCCAGATCGGCTACACGATCATGCAGCCGGTGTGCGGCTTCATCGTCGACCTGATCGGGCTGCGACTCGGCTTCGCGCTGTTCGCGATGCTGTGGTCGGTGGTCGGCGTCGCACACGGCTTCGCATCGGGCTGGCTGTCGCTCGGCATCCTGCGCGGCTTTCTGGGCCTGTTCGAGGCCGCCGCGATTCCGTCGGGGATGAAGGCCGTCGCCGAATGGTTTCCCGATCGCGAGAAATCCGTCGCGGTCGGCTACTTCAACGCGGGCACGTCGCTCGGCGCCGCGATCGCGCCGCCGCTCGTCGTGTTCATCTCGATGCGCTTCGGCTGGCAGGCCGCGTTCATGGTCACCGGCGCGCTCGGGTTCCTGTGGGCCGCGCTCTGGTACACGCAGTACCGGTCCCCGGCCGACCATCCGCGCCTCACGCCGCAGGAGCGCACGCTGATCCGCGACGGCCAGGCGACGATGCCGCCCGTGTCGAAGCGCCGCATCCGCGACGTCGTCACCGCGCGGCGCTTCTGGGCGATCGCGCTGCCGCGCTTCTTCGCGGAACCCGCGTGGCAGACCTTCAGCTTCTGGATTCCGCTGTACCTCGCGACCGAGCGCCACATGCCGCTCACGCAGATCGCGGTATTCGCGTGGATGCCGTTTCTCGCAGCCGACCTGGGCGGCATCGCGGGCGGCTACCTGTCGCCGTACCTCGCGAATCGCTTCAAGCTGCCGCTCGTGTGGTCGCGCGTCGCCGGCGTCGCGCTCGGCGCGGTGCTGATGCTCGGGCCGGCGATGATCGGGCTCGTGTCGTCGCCGTACACGGCGATTGCGCTGTTCTGCGTCGGCGGCTTCGCGCACCAGATGATCTCCGCGCTCGTCAACACGCTGTCGGCCGACGTGTTCGACCCCGAGGAAGTCGGTACCGCGAGCGGCTTCGCCGGGATGGCCGCGTGGATCGGCGGCCTCGGCTTCTCGCTGCTGGTCGGCGCGCTCGCCGACAAGATCGGCTATGCGCCGCTGTTCGCGTGCCTCGGGCTGTTCGACATCATCGGCGTCACGCTGCTCGCGCTGCTGATCCGCGGGCAGTCGAAGCAGGAACGCCTGCTCGCGCAGCACGCCTGACCTCCGTTTTCACCAGGAATCGCATTCATGACTTCGCTCCTTCATCCGCCCGTGTTCCGCGTCGCCAGCCACCACGCGAACCGCGTGTTGCTCGCGTCCGATACGGGCGCCACCGTCGAAATCTTCGTGCTCGAGGACGACATCGTGCGCGTGCGCGTGCTGCCCGACGCGACGGCGCGCACCCCGCGCACGTGGACGATCGCACCCGGTCTCGACGACGTGCCGCTCGACGGGCGCGACCGCCTCGACCTGAGCGGCTTCGCGCTGCCCCACTACGACTTCGTCGAAGACGACGACGGCGTGCGGATCGAAACCGCGCAGGTCCGGCTTATGGTGCGCCGGCGAGGCGGCCATTGCACGTGGTCGATGCGCGACGCGAACGGCGCATGGCGCGTCGCGCTCGCCGACCGCGCGACGCAGGCATACAACTTCGGCTGGTGGGACGATCGCGCGTATCACTACGTCGCCCGCGAGCGCGGCGACAAGGTGTTCGGCCTCGGCGAACGCGCGGGCGAACTCGACCGCACGGGCGCGCGCTTCGAGATGCGCAACGTCGACGCGATGGGCTACAGCGCGAAAAGCACGGACCCGCTGTACAAGCACATCCCGTTCTACATCACGTGGTCGCCCGATGCGTGCCAGGGCTTCGGGCTGTTCTACGACACGCTGTCCGACTGCGTGTTCGACATGGGCCGCGAGCTCGACAACTATCACGGGCTCTATCGCTATTTCGTCGCCGAGCACGGCGATCTCGACTACTACTTCATCGCGTCGCCCGCGACGCCGCTCGCGGCCGCGCGACGCTTCACGTGGCTGACCGGGCGCCCCGCGCGCACGCCGAAATGGGGGCTCGGCTATTCGGGTTCGACGATGAGCTATACCGACGCGCCGGACGCGCAGCAGCAGATGAACCAGTTCGTCGAGCAGTGCGACGCGCACGACATCCTGTGCGATTCGTTCCACCTGTCGTCGGGCTATACGTCGATCGGCGCGAAGCGTTACGTGTTCAACTGGAACCGCGACAAGTTTCCGGATGCGAAAGGCTTCGTGCAGCACTATCGCGACCACGGCATCCGCCTGTGCGCGAACATCAAGCCGTGCCTGCTGCGCGACCATCCCGCCTTCGACGACGCCGCGCAGCGCGGGCTGCTGATCCGTTCCGCGTCGGGCGAGCCCGCATGGGTGCAGTTCTGGGACGAGGTCGGCGCGTACATCGACTTCACGCAGCCGGACGCCTACCGCTGGTGGCAGGAGCAGGTCACGTCGGCGCTGCTGGAATACGGGATCCAATCGACCTGGAACGACAACAACGAATACGAGATCTGGTCGCCCGACGCGATCGCGCACGGCTTCGGCCAGCCGTTTCCGGCGCGCGAAGCGAAGGTGCTGCAGACAATGCTGATGATGCGCGCGTCGCGCGACGCGCAGCGCGCGCATGCGCCGGCGCGGCGGCCGTTCCTCGTGTCGCGCTCCGGCGGCGCCGGCATGCAGCGTTACGTGCAGACGTGGTCCGGCGACAACACTACGTCGTGGGAAACGCTGCGCTACAACCTGAAGATGGGCCTCGGGCTCGCGCTGTCGGGCGTGTCGAACATCGGCCACGACATCGGCGGCTTCTCCGGCCCCGCGCCGTCGCCCGAATTGCTGCTGCGCTGGGTGCAGTTCGGCATCTTCATGCCGCGCTTCAGCATTCATTCGTGGAACGACGACGGCACCGTCAACGAACCGTGGATGTACCCGGAGATCACCGCGCAGGTCGCGTCGCTGATCAAGCAGCGCTACCGGCTGCTGCCGTACCTCTATCACCTGCTGTGGCTGTCGACGACGCGCTACGAGCCCGTGCTGCGGCCGACCCTCGCCGATTTCCCCGGCGATGCGCGCTGCTACGACGCGTGCGACGACATGATGCTCGGCGACGCGCTGCTGGTCGCACCGGTCGTCGATCCCGGCCGGACCGAACGCACGGTGTACCTGCCGTCGGGCGCACGCTGGACATGCTATTCGAGCGCGCAGTCGTTCGACGGCGGCGCGAGCGTGACGCTGCCCGCGCCGCTCGACACGCCGGTGATGCTGCTGCGCGAAGGTCGCGTGCTGCCGTTGAACGTCGCCGACCAGCATTTCGGTGCGCGTGCCGACACGCGCGGCTTCGTCGTCGCACCGCGCATCGAAGACGGCGTCGCGTACGGCGAATGCGTCGAGGACGACGGTGAGACGGAAGCGTGGCGCGACGGCGAATACGGCCTGTGGCGCATCGAGGCCGGCCGCGAGGCGTCGGGCGAGCTCGGCGTGTCGGTCCGCTGGGACGGCCGCCCGGCGCGCCCGGCCGACCGCGTCGAGATCCTGCTGCCCGCGTCGCTGCAAGGCCCGGTCGCCGTGCGCGGCGCGCGTGTCGAGCAGGATGCGGGGGACGGTGCGTGGCGCCGCCTCGTCGTCGCGTTCGACCACTGAACCACTGAAGCCAACCCGATCAGGCGGGCCGTTCGCGCGGCCCGCCGCCTGCCACAGAGGAGGCATTCAACCTCCCGCCCCTTGAAAAGATGAAGCCCCCCCCCGGAGATCGACAATGACATCACCCGTCAACCGTTACGCAATCCTGATTTTATCGGCCGCGTCGCTCGGCGCGACCGCCGCCCATGCGCAGAGCAGCGTCACGCTGTACGGCGTCGTCGACGATTCGCTCGCGTACGTGAACAACCAGCAAGGGCACTCGAACATCTACCTGCGCGACGGCAACCTGTATGCGTCGAAGTTCGGGTTGCGCGGCGACGAGGATCTCGGCGGCGGCACGCATGCGATCTTCGACCTGCAGGCCGGCTTCAACCTGAATACGGGCGCGCAGGCCGCCGCCGGCACGATGTTCAATCGCCAGGCCTTCGTCGGCCTGCGCAACGTGAGCTACGGCACGGTGACGGCCGGCCGCCAGTACACGCCCTACTTCCTGTTCGTCGGCCCGTACGCGTCGAGCAGCTGGCTGACCGGTGCGACCGGCGCGCATCCGGGCGACATCGACGGCCTCGACACGACGATTCGCGTGAACAATTCGGTTACCTATACGTCGCCGACCTTCGCCGGGCTGACCGCGAGCGCGATGTACGCATTCGGCGGCATTGCCGGCGCGACCGGCAAGGGCAACACGTTCAGCGCCGCGCTGCGCTACGCGAACGGGCCGATCGGGATCGCGGCCGGCTATCTGCGGATCAACAGCTCGGGCTCTTCCGTGGGCTTCCTGAATCCGGCCACCGCGTCGTCGGGCAGCTTCGCGGTGTCCGTGCTGAACCAGGGCTACCTGACCGCGAAGGCCGTCGAGCAGGTCGCGGCGGCCGGCAACTACACGCTCGGCGACCTGACGATGGGGCTCAACTATTCGAACGTGAAGTACCTGCCCGGCAACGGCTCGGCCTTCACCGATACGGCCGTGTTCAATACCTACGGCGCACTCGCCGCGTACCGCTTCACGCCGACGTTCTCGGTGGCCGGCGCATTCGCGTACACGCTCGCATCGAAGGCGAACGGCGTCGCGAACGCGGCCCGCTATCAGCAGTACTCGCTGAAGGAGTCGTACAGCCTGTCGAAACGCACGACGCTCTATGCGCTGCAGGCGTACACGCATTCGAGCGGGCGGACGCTCGGCGCGCAAGGCGCCGGCCACATCGTCGACGCGGCGCCGATCGTCGGCGATTCGCAGCAGCTCACGCCGTCGACGACGCACGGCCAGTTCGTCGGCATGGCCGGGATCGCGGTCACGTTTTGAACCCGCCCGACGGCGCCTTCCGCGCGCTGTCTTCTACCTGGACGCCTGGACGCTGCGCATGCCGTGCGCGCCGTCCGGGTGTCCGATATGCGTTCGCCGCGGCGTTTTTCCCGGCCTCGCCGGCCCGCCGCACGCACCGCGCGGGTTTTCTCGCTCGCCCCGATACCTTACAATTCGTCAGGTTTACCCTTCTGCATGCCCTATTCTTGCAGTCCTGACACCGCGGTACACTCGACGCACGCCGTATCAGGGTCCGACGCGCACCACGCGCCGGGCGGCGTCGCGCCTCGTTGCGCCCACAACTGGATACCCGCCATGCCGGATTCCCGTCCCTCGCCCCGCACGACATTCAAGCCGCAGGTCGTCCTGCCCGCGCTCGTCGTGATCGGCGCGCTGCTCGTCGTGTGCGCACTGCGCCCGAGCGAAGCCGGCGCGCTGTTCTCCGCCGGCCAGCAATGGGTCATCGCACGGTTCGACTGGTTCTACGTGCTCGCCGTCACCGGCTTCCTCGTGTTTCTCGTGCTGATCGCCGCCAGCGATTTCGGCAACATCCGGCTCGGCCCCGACGATGCCGAACCCGAATTCAGCTTCGTGTCGTGGACGGCGATGCTGTTCGCGGCCGGCATGGGCATCGGCCTGATGTACTTCGGCGTCGGCGAGCCGATGCAGCATTTCCTGAAGCCGCCGACCGTCGACCCCGGCACGTCCGCCGCCGCGCGCGAGGCGATGCTGATGACCTTCTTCCACTGGGGTTTCCATGCGTGGGCAATCTACGGGCTGATGGGGCTCGTGCTCGCGTACTTCGGCTTTCGCTACAACCTGCCGCTGACGCTGCGCTCGGGGCTGTATCCGGTGCTGCGCGAGCGCATCAACGGCTGGATCGGCCACACCGTCGATGCGTTCGCGCTGGTCGGCACGGTCGCCGGCATCGCGACGACGCTCGGCTACGGCGTGATGCAGATCAGCGCGGGCCTGCATACGGTCGCCGGATGGGACACCGGCAGCAACCTGTTTCGCATCGGGCTCGTCGCGCTCGTCGTGATCCTCGCAGGGCTGTCGGCCGCGAGCGGCCTCGACAAGGGCGTGCGCCGGCTGTCCGAGCTGAACCTGCTGCTCGCGTTCCTGCTGCTCGCGTTCGTGGCCGTCGCGGGCCCGACCGCGTTCCTGCTGCGTGCGCTCGGCGACAACATCGGCCAGTACCTGTCGAGCCTCGTCGACCTGTCGTTCCGCACCTATGCGTACGCACCGCCGCGCGAGGAAGGCTGGTTCGGGGGCTGGACGATCCTCTACTGGGCGTGGTGGGTGTCGTGGTCGCCGTTCGTCGGCATGTTCATCGCGCGCATCTCGCGCGGCCGCACGATCCGCCAGTTCGTGATCGGCGTGCTGCTCGTGCCGACCGCATTCAATCTCGTCTGGATGACCGTGTTCGGCAACAGCGCGATCTGGCTCGATACGCACGGCGCGGCCGGCGCGCTCGCGCAGACGGCGACCAACGTCGATGCGCTGCTGTTCCGCTTCTTCGATTTCCTGCCGTTGCCGCAACTGCTATCGATCGTCGCGATCGTGCTGATCGCGGTGTTCTTCGTCACGTCCGCCGATTCGGGCGCGTTCGTGATCGATCAGATCGCGACGCGCGGCAGCGCGCATTCGCCGGTCTGGCAGCGGCTGTTCTGGGCCGCACTGCTCGGCGTGACGGCCGCGGTACTGCTCGTCGCGGGCGGGCTGGGCGCGCTGCAGGCGATGACGCTGATCGCCGCGCTGCCGGTCGCCATCATCATGCTCGCGCTCTGCTACGGGCTGTGGCGCGGGCTCGCGGCCGATCGCGCGCACTATTCGCAGGACGTTGCGCCTGCAACGAGCTTCTGGACCGGTCAGCACTGGCGCCATCGCCTGACGCACATCCTGCGGCAGACGACCGAGGCCGAAGCGCGCCAGTTCATCGCGGAAACGGTCGAACCGGCGCTGCGCAAGGTCGCCGACGAGTTGCGCGCGAGCGGCGTCGATGCGCACGTACAGCACGACAGCGACGATGCGGTGCGGTTGACCGTGCCGACAGCCGAACATCGCGATTTCGTCTACGGCGTGCGCGTCACCGCGAAATCCGCAGCCGCGTTCCTGGTGCGCGAGACGGCCGAGCCGGACGAGGCACGTGCGCACGTGTATGGCATCGTCACGTTCTTCGAGGATGGCCGGCTCGGCTACGACGTCGAATACCTGCGCGGCGACGAAGTGATCGCCGACGTGCTGCGCCAGTACGAACGCTACGTATCGCTCGCGGCAGACACCCGCACGCATCTGCTGAGCCGCGCGCCGGGGCACGCGACGGAGGCCGAATGAGCGGACTGCTGCAAAGCCGCGCGGTCGACGTCATCGCGCTCGGCACGCTCGCCGTGCTGTACCTCGGCGGCGCCGGCATCGCGCTGTGGCGAATCCGCACCGCGGCGCCGCTCGGCAAGGTCTACTGGATCGTCTGCGCGGCACTGCTTGCCGGCGGCGCGGTCGCGATGGGCGGCAACCTGTCGCCGGTGCCGAACAGCGGCGAAATGCCGCCGGGTTTCGCACTCGGCGCCGAGGCCGTTCTGCTCGGGCTGGCGCTGGTCGCCGGTGGCTGCGCGTGGTTGATGCTGCGCGCGCGCAAACGCTGACGCACGCAGGTCGCGCAGCCCCAGCTTCGTCACGCGGGCACGGTCGCGTGCGGGGCGAACGGGCGGCCATGCCGTTCCTCATCCGCTGCTTCCACGCTACATGTCATGCGGACGGCGCGCGCGCCGTCACCAGCCAGCACGCCGCATCGAAGCGCACCTCGGCGCCGTGCACGTACCGCTCGAACGCCGCGCGCATCGTGTCGATCACGCGCCGCCGCGTCGCCTCGTCCGTCTCCAGCAACGCCAGGCCGACCGGGCCCAGCCGGGCAAGGTAGTCGTCCAGCGCGGATTCCGACAGCACGCATGCCCGCTCGACCGGCTCGATCGCAACGTCGGCCCAACCACCGTCCGACAGCACCGACGCAATGCGCTGCCGATCACCGAACGCGAACTGCCCCGGCGCGCCGGGTTGCCGCGCGGGCAGATTCGGCAACAGCGGCGCGGCCGCCCGCTCGGCCGTCGTCATGAACGGGTTGTCGGCCGCGCCGCGCCACGCGACGAACCGCATCTGCGCGCCGGGCCGCGCCGCATGCCGCAGGTTCGCGAACGCACGCACCGGATCGTCGAAGAACATCACGCCGAGACGCGACACGATCAGGTCGACGCTCGCCGGCTCGAACGCGTGCGTCTGCACGTCCGCGCACACGAACCGGGCGGGCAGACCACTGCGTCCGGCACGCCCCCGGGCGGCGTCGATCATTCGAGCCGAAATGTCGATGCCCGTGCACTGCGCGTTCGCGCCGAGCCGCCGCGCGATCGCGAGCGTGACCGCACCCGTGCCGCAGCCGACGTCGAGCACGCTGCTGGCAGACGACGCTGCCGCGCCATCCGCCAGCAGCGTTTCGAACGGCTCGAACATCCGGTCCAGCAGCGCCTGCGCATCGACCCATGCGCGCCCCGACGGACCGTTCCATAGCGCGGATTGCGCTTCATTGGGCCGGTTGGCTTCCATCGTCGATCCCCTTCCGTTTCATTGATCACGAACCGGACTGTGCCGCTTCAAGCCGGCTTGAAGTCAAGGACTGCCGGTGTGCGCCCCGTCACGCCCCGTTTTCACATTTCTTACATTCGCGCTGCGTATCGTTGACGACTTTCCTACGGTGCCTGCCCCTCCCATGCGACGATTCCTCACGCGCGGCCTGCTCGTGCGCTGCGCTCCCCTTGCTGCCCTCGCCGCGCTGTCCGCGTGCTCGAATCACATCGATACGCCGGACGATCCGGCCAGCGCGTCGGCCAACGTCCAGGCCGCATGGGTCGAGATCGGCGATGCGAACCAGGCGATCGCGCGCGTGATCACGAACTACACGCCCGCGTCGGCCGGCGACCCGCTGTGCCCGCAACTGAGCGTCGACGGCAAGGTGTCGCGCATGGCGCTGCGCGCAGGCGCCGCGACCGTCCCCCAGCGGCCGACTGCCAGCGACCCCGCCGATTCGAAACCGTCGAGCTTCCCGGTGTCCGTCTGCGAGGCGACGCTGCCGGCCGGCGCGCAGGCGGCAAGCGTCGCGGGCCGCACGCTGCCGCTGCCGAAAGCGCAGCCGCAGCGCATCGCGATCATCGCCGACACCGGCTGCCGAATGAAGAAGGCCGACAACGCATGGCAGGCATGCAACGATGCCGCGGTCTGGCCGCTCGACACGATCGCGGCCAGCGTCGCGAAGCTGTCGCCCGATCTCGTGCTGCACGTCGGCGACTACCACTATCGCGAGAACGCGTGCCCGCCCGATATCGCCGGCTGCAAGGACAGCCCGTGGGGCTACGGCTGGGATACGTGGCAGGCCGACCTGTTCCGCCCGGCCGCGGCCTTGCTCGCGAAGGCGCCGTGGGTCGTCGTGCGCGGCAATCACGAGGAATGCGCACGTGCGGGCCAGGGCTGGTTCCGCTTCCTCGACCCGCGCCCGTATTCGGCCGCACGCTCGTGCGACGATCCGGCCAACGACAACAACGCGAACTATTCGGAACCCTATGCGGTGTCGCTCGGCAGTGGCTCGCAAGTGATCGTGTTCGACACCGCGAAGGTCGGCCGCACGCCGCTCAAGACGACCGACGCGCAGTTCGGCATCTACCAGAAGCAGTTCCAGACGGTCGCATCGCTCGCGTCGAAGGCCGGCATCACGACGACGATCTTCACGAACCATCATCCGATCCTCGCGTTCGCGCCGATCGCCGGCAGCACGCCCGCGCCGGGCAACCTCGCACTGCAGTCGGTGATGTCGAGCCTCAACGCGCAGGCGTACTACCCGCCGGGCGTGCACGTCGCGCTGCATGGTCACGTGCATGATTTCCAGGCGATCAACTTCTCGTCCGGGCACCCGGCGACGATCGTGTCCGGCAACGGCGGCGACAACCTCGACGTCGCGCTGCCCGACCCGTTCCCGGCCGGCCTGACGCCCGCGCCGGGCGCGGTGATCGAACGGCTGTCGCACAACAACAGCTTCGGCTTCCTGATCATGGAGCGCAACGCCGCGCCGGCGACGGGCTGGACGTTCCATGCGTATTCGGCGGCCGGCAAGCTGCTGGCGGCGTGCAATCAGTCGGGCCGGACGCTCGCCTGCGACAAGACGGGGTTCATCGCGCCGTGACGGAAGAAGTTCGATGCGACGGCCGCGGCAAGCGTGGCCGGCAGACGCTGCACACGCTTGCCGCCACCGTGCTCGCCGGCCTGACGCTCGCGGTTCACGCCGCGCCGGCCGAAACGGTGCTGCTTCCCGGCGCGCCGCCGTCGCGCGTCGTCGACACGATCGGCAACGGCACGCCGCAGGTGACGGGCAAGATCGACGCGGCCACCGCGCGCTTCGCGCCGGACCCGACGCTCGTCGCGCTCGGCCGCCGGATCTTCTTCGACCCGCGGCTGTCCGAGCCGCGCGGCATGTCGTGCACGGGCTGCCACGATCCGGGCCGCGCGTTCGCGCCGACACTGTCGGCCGCATCGCTCGCGGGGCCCGGCGTGCCGGAAGGCAGCCGGCCCGGACGCTTCAGCCAGCGCAATGCGCCATCGCTGCTGTATGTGCGCTACGTGCCGCGCCGCCACTTCTACCGGGACGACGATGCGCCCGCGCCGTCGCCGTTCGGCGGCCTGTTCAGCGACGGTCGCGCGGATACGCTCGCCGAACAGATCCGCGGACCGCTGTTCGATCCGAACGAGATGAACAACCGGTCGCCGGCCGCGCTGCTGCGCAAGGTCGATGCGACCGAACTCGCGCCCGATCTCGCCGCGCGCTTCGGCGCGCCGGTGCGGCGCGATCCCGAGCAACTGGTGCGCGCGCTGGGCGCGGCCGTCGAAGCCTATCTGCAGAGCGACGAGATGGCGCCGTTCACGTCGCGCTTCGACGCATTCCTGCGCACGCGCAAGCCGCTCGCGCCGGCCGAGATGCGCGGCCTCGCGCTGTTCCGGAATCCGGACAAGGGCAATTGCATGACCTGCCATACGCTGTCGGACACGTCGAGCCGCCCGGAACGCTCGCTGTTCACCGATTTCGGCTACGACGCGATCGCCGTGCCGCGCAACCGCGCGCTGCCGGCGAACCGCGATCCGCGCCATTTCGACAATGGGCTGTGCGACACCGCGCGTCGGCTGCGCTGGCCCGAGCCGACGCAATGGTGCGGCTACCTGCGCACGCCGGGGCTGCGCAACGTCGCGCTCAAGCAGACGTTCATGCACAACGGCGTGTTCACGACGCTGCGCGACGCGGTCGCGTTCTACAACACGCGTTCGACCGATCCCGGCTTCTGGTATCACGGCGCCAAGACGTTCGACGACGTGCCGGCCGCCTATCGCGGCAACATCAACGTGAATTCGACGCCGATGAACCGCCGGCCCGGCACGCCGCCCGCGCTGACCGACGCGGAAATCGACGACATCGTCGCGTTCCTCGGCACGCTGACCGATGCGCGCTATACCGGCCGGGCCGCGCCTGCCGCCTCTGCGCCTCCTGCGGCCCGGGTCGCGCGCACTGCCGCGCCGGTGCGCTGACCCTGGCCGAACGGCCAGCCGACGCGCCCGCGCTTGCGGTTCGCGCAAACACTGGTTATATTTACAGTACTGTATTTATGAACAGTGAGGTGCGCGATGGAACATCTGGTCCGTATCGTCAACGACACCGATCGCCAAGTGCTGGCGTGGCTGCGTGCCCAGGTCGGCGATGCCCGCGTCGAGCGCGCGGCGCGTCAGCTCGGGCATACGCGCAAGCCCTTTCCGTCCGCCGTCTGCCGGTACCTGGGCATGAGCGCGCCGGCCACGCTGCGTCCGGCCCCCGCCCGGCCGCGCGCGGCACTCGATTTCTCGGTCGGCGATCGTTATCTGTCGCTGATCCGCCAGCACCTCGCCACGCATTCGGTCGGCCGATGAAGTGGCGGCGGCTTGCCGCTTCGGTACCGCGTCCGGCCGGAGCACTCGCGTATTCGGAAATCCGGCCCGCTGCCGCCGTCGCGCTTACGCGGCCGCCATGGCTTCCCGTACGAGGCGGCCGAGTATGTCGAACGCCGCCTCGTGCGCCGCGTCGAATACGCGCGTACAGGCAAGCCGGATATAGCCGTCGAAACGGTCCGAATTCGAGAAGATCGAACCGGGCGCGATCTTGACGCCATGCGCCAGCGCGGCGTCGAACAGCGCATCGGAGCGCACGCCTGCCGGCAACGCGATCCACAGCAACATCCCGCCCGGCGGCTGGTTCATCCGCGTGCCGGCCGGGAAATGCCGCGCAATCGCGTCGATCGTCACGTCGCGCTGCACGCGCAACTGTTCGCGAAACCGGTGCAGGTGTCGATCGAATGCGCCGGAGCCGACGAATTCGGCGGCCACGGCCTGCAGCAACGCGGCGTTGTGTCGACTCTGAGCGAATTTCAGCATCCTCACGCGCGCCTGCCAGCGGCCCGCACTCATCCAGCCGAGCCGCATCCCGGGGGCCAGCACCTTGTTGAACGACGGGCAGTAGATCACCGTGCCGTCGCGATCCCATGCCTTGACCGGCCTGGCCGCCGTCGGCGCCTCGACGAGCTCGCGATAAGGCTCGTCCTCGATCACGGCCACACCGTGGCGCGAACACAGCGCGACGAGCGCGGCCTTGCGCTCGTCGGGCATCACGCAGCCGAGCGGGTTTTGCAGGTTCGGCACGACGACCACGGCCCGGATATCCGGATAGGCAGCCAGCGCCACGTCGAGCGCCTCGATCGACAGGCCGGTCGTCGGGCTTGCCGGAATTTCGAGCGCCTTCAGGCCGAGGCTTTCGAGCAACTGGATCAGGCCGAAGAAGGCCGGCGATTCGATCGCGATCGTGTCGCCGGGCCGCGCGACCGCCCGCAATGCGAGATTCACCGCATCGACGCCGCCGCTCGTCGACATCACGTCGTCCGGCGTCAGCGTCACGCCGTAAGACAACGCGCGTTTGGCCATCGTCTGCCGGAATTCGGGCGAGCCGCCGACGGGCCCCGCGTCGGTCAGCAACGTGGGCTTGCGCCGCAGCAGCCGGATCGCGAGCGCCTGCAGGCGCTCGGTCGGATACAGCGCGGCGTGCGCGGATGCGCCGCCGAGATTCAACGCATCGGTCGCCGCGTTCGCACGGTCGATCACGCGCGATACGCGCTCGTGCAGCCCCGCGAACGGCGGCTCGACGCTCAGCGGCGGCCCGTCGCTTTCCGGCAGCGTGTCGAGCACGGCCGCCGCGCGGCGGCGCACGAAGTAACCCGAACGCGGCTTCGCGTCGCACCAGCCTGCATCCTCGAGCCGCCTAAACGCATGGATCGCGGTCGACAGGCTCACGCCGTGCTGCGCCATGCACGCGCGGACCGACGGCATCCGGTCGCCGGGCGCCAGCGTGCCGGCCGCGATGATGCGGCGGTAATATTCGGCGAGCCGTTCGTAAAGCGGCTCGCCGTCCCTCGGCAAAGGCGTGCGGGATGCGTCGGCGAGAATCGTCATGCGGACCATCGTGCCCGCTGCCTCCCGCGCACGCCAGATACAGATCCGGGGAAAACCCACCGATACAGCAGCCCGAAATCGTCGCCTGCACCGCAACAGATTCCCGTCCCCTGAATCTGTCGTGCGCACGTCCGTTTCCCTAACCTGATTGCACGATGTCGCCTCGTCGTCGCGAGGCCGCACAACCGGAGTAACCGGAAAAAGGGAATCGCCATGCGGACGCAACACCTCCGGCTCGACGCCGGGCAAAGCCACTTTGCGTGGTTCGACAAGGGCAGCCAGTTGATCGTGCTGGACGGCGCGCTGGCGGTCACGCTGCGCCATGGCGGGCTCGACTGGCTGCCCGATGTACCGCAATACGTTCGCCGCGAACTCGACGAAGGCGAATGCCTGACGCTCGAAACCGCCGGTCATGTCGCGCTGTCGGCTCGCGGCAGCCGCGTGGTCAGCACAACGATCGTTGAACCCTCGGGGCAACGAGGCATGCTCTCGGTGTGGCGCGGCATCCTGCGCCGGCTGTCCGGGCGAGCGCACGGCGGCCGCCACGTAAGCGAGCATGTCTGACATCGCGACCTGCCTGCCGCGGGAAACACTGGGAGCTCATCGCATCATCGCGGTGACCGACGAACACATGATGTTCCGGGCAACCGTACCCGGCGAGCGTGCACCGGCGTCACCGCCCGTTCCGCCGACGCTCGATCCACTCGAACAGGGCCATCCCGGCCAGCATCGCGACGACGAACCCGATCCCCTTGGCCGACCCGAAGCCGATCGACACGATCGCGGGCCCCGGGCAGAACCCGGCAATTCCCCAGCCGATGCCGAATACCGCACTTCCTGCAACGAGGCGCACGGTAATCGCCCGCGATGCCGGCAACTGCATCGGCAGGCCGAGCCACGACCGTGTCCGGCGCTTCGCCCACGCAAACGCGAACACGGCGACGCCGATCGCGCCCGCCATCACGAACGCGAGCGACGGATCCCAGCGGCCCGCCAAGTCGAGAAAACCGAGCACCTTCTGCGGATTGGCCATGCCCGACACGATGAGGCCGACGCCGAACAGCAGCCCCGCCAGAAACGCGAATCCTGCTTGCATGTCAGCCTCCCGCCACGTGCAGCCGCACGAAGACGGTCGCGAAGCCCGCGACCATGAAGGTCGCCGTGGCGACCACCGAACGCAACGCCCCGCGCGATATCCCGCATACGCCGTGACCGCTCGTGCAGCCGCCCGCGTACCGCGTGCCGATTCCCACCAGCAGCCCGGCCGCCAGCAATTCTGGCCAATTGGCGTCGACCTGCGGCGTCAGATCGCTCCCGACGACACGCATCGCGACGGGCGCTGCGATCAACCCGGCGACGAACGCGGCGCGCCAGCCGCGCTCTGCGCCGCCCGCCGTCGGCAAGCCGCCCACGATCCCGCTGATACCGGCAATCCGGCCGTTGAACGCGACGAGCCACGCTGCCGCGAGCCCGATCAGCACGCCGCCGGCCAGCGACAGCCACGGCGTGAAATGAAGCGCATCAACCTGCATCGCGCGCCTCCTTCGCGGTCGCCCCGCAAAACTGTTCGTACAGCACGCCCATCACCGCGATCACGGCCGGACTGTCGAGCGAATAGCGGATGGACTTGCCTTCACGGCGCGTACGGACCAGCGCGTTGTCCCGCAACACACCGAGCTGCTGCGATAGCGTCGGTTGACGGATGTCGAGTCGCGCCTCGAGATCGCTCACGCCGCGCTCGCCCTGCGACAGTTCGCACAGCAGCAGCAGCCGGTCGGGATTCGACATCACCTTGAGGAGCGCGCACGCCGATTCGGCGGCGGCGCGCATCTGATCGAGGCCGGGCAAGCCGGCGGGAAGATCGTCGTTCATCGGGGCGGGATACGATTAAAGAACTAATATTATATAACTTTATATATTGTTGTATCCCGCTGCTTCCCGGATCGGCAATCCGGCCGCCCTTCCTTCTGTCAGGCCTGCTTGCCCGCCAACCCGTCGGCGGCTGCCGCGCGTACCGCACCTCCGCGAACCACGCCGAGCGCGAGCATCACGACCGCCGCGATCACGCGTGGCGCGGTAACAACGGCGAACGCGGTCAACAGCATCGCGTCGCCGATCCGAAGTGGAGGAAGAGTAAAAGGCGCGGCCCGGCCTGAACCGGGCCGCATCACCGCGACGCTGCATGCGTCACGCGCGGTCGCAGGATTCCGTGCCGTCGAGCATCAGCGTGCCGACCCGCGCGGGCACGAGCGGCGTGCGCGGCGCCGGCGGCGTCCAGCCGAACAACACCTGCGCGGCCGCGCCGCACACACGGCCCTGGCACGCGCCCATCCCGCAGCGCGATTGCAGTTTGGCGGCCGTCCAGCCCGGTTCCCGCGCGACCGCATCGAACCGCACGTCTTCGCAACGACACAGCAGCGTGTCGGGTCGCGCGAGCCGGCGGATCGGCTCCCGGATCGCGAAGCGCTCGCGCACGGCATCCGCGAACGCCTGCCAGTGCGCGCGGCGTGCAACCAGCGCGGCCAGTTGTGCGGTCTGCCCGGTCGCCGCATAGCCGGCGATCTCGCCTTCGACCATCGCCAGCTCGCTGCCGCCGACGCCCGTGCACTCGCCCGCCGCGAAACATCCGTCGCGGCTCGTGCGCTGGTGCGCGTCGACCGCCACCGCGCCGTTGTCGATCCGGCAGCCGAGATGACGCGGCAACACGGTGTTCGGCACGAGGCCGAAGCCGCACGCGAGCCGGTCGCAGTCGACGTCGAATTCGCGATCGCCCTGGCGAATTCGCACGCGTTCGAGCCGCTTATCGCCGAATGCCTCGACGACGTGCGCAGCGGGCCGATACGCGGTCGTAACGAGCTTCGCGGCCTGCGCGAGCTTCGACGGCCAGCGCCACAGCCCCGCGCCGAAGCCGGCCACGTCGCCCCATGCGGCCTGTTCGACCACGTGCGACACGCGCGCGCCGGCCTGCCGGGCCGTCGCCGCGCTGGCCAACAACAGGGGCCCGCTGCCCGCGATCACCGTACGCTGCCCGCGCACGTCGAGCCCGTATTTGATCAGCGCCTGCAAGCCGCCCGCGCCGGTCACGCCCGGCAGGGTCCAGCCCGGAAACGGCAGCAGCAGCTCGCGCGCGCCGCAGCAGAGAATCAGCGTCCGGAAATCGAGCAGCAGCCCGCGTTCGTCGTCTTCGAGCAGCAGCGTGCCCGGCTGCGTTTCGGCGACGATTCGGGTCGCCGCGAGGTGCGTGACGTTCGGCTGTCGCAGCACGGCGACGCGTTCGGCGGCGGCCGGCGTCGGTACAGCCGCTGCCGGCTGCCGCCAGATCTGCCCGCCCGCACGCGGGTTGTCGTCGACGATCGCAACGGTCGCGCCGCTTCGCGCGGCGGCCCGCGCGGCCGACAGCCCAGCCGGACCCGCGCCGACGATCGCGACGTCGACGCTCAGTCGTTCCTGTTTCATCGCGTGCGCTCCACCTGCATGCCGTCGCGGCACAGCGTCTGGCACGCGAGCCGGCGGCGGCCGTCGATCGTCATCCGGCATTCCTGGCAGATGCCCATCCCGCAAAACGGCGCGCGCGCCGCGCCCGTGCACGACACGCGCGTCGTGTCGTCGCCGCTCGCCGCGACGACGGCCGCGACGGTCGCGCCGTCGGCCACCGTCAGCGCGCGGCCGTCCAGATGAATGATCATGTCAGCCTCCGCCGCCGGGCCGCGCCAATGAGGCTGACCGCCCCCTCGGGGAGAGCGTTGCATGGGACCGGAGTAAGCGCTGATGCACCAACTCCGGTCGACAGCGAACAAAGTGAGCGTGGGGGTCGTTTCATGTCAGCGCTCCGGTGACGAGGGACACGCTCAGGAAGCGTCCCGGCAAATACGGTTCGATATCGATGGGCGGCCGCTCGCCGGCCATCAGCGCGGCGACGAGCCGCGCGCTGCCCGGCGCGGTCGTCACGCCGAGCCCTTCATGCCCGACCGCGAGCCACACGCCCGGCCGCGCCGGGTGCTCGCCGAGCAGCGGCAGGCCGTCGGGGCTCGCGGAGCGGAAGCCGGTCCATGCGCGGATGCCGTTCAGGTCGGCCAGATCCGGCAGATAGCCGACCGCGCGGCGCAGCATCCGCGCGAGCACCGGCGGCTCCACCTGCGCGTCCTCGGTGTCGAACTGGCGCGACGAGCCGATCAGCAACTGGCCGGTCGGCCGCGGCTGCACGTTGAACGCGACGGACGTGCCGTCGCTTGCGTGCGCGCTCGCCGCATAGCCGAGCTCGACGAGCTGGTGCGACACGTGGCCCGGATAACGGTCGGTAATCAGCAGATGGCCCTTTTTCGGGCGCAGCGGCAGTTCGGGCAGCAGCGTACGCGCCGCGACGCCATTCGCGACGACCACACGCTCCGCGCGCAGCACGTCCCCGCTCGCGAGCGTCACGCCAGGGCCGTCGATCGCGACGGCCCGCTCGCGGCGCAACGTGATGCGCGGCGCGCGCTGCAGCAGCCAGTTCGCGGTGACGGGCGCATAGAGGATCGCGTCGCCCGGAATCCTCAGCGCGCCGCCGAGGCCCGCGCGCAGCATCGGCTCCAGTCGCGCGAGCGCCGCCGCGTCGATCAGCTCCCCGGCCACGCCGTGGGCAGCGAGCGTCGCCTGCTTCGCGCGCGCCAGATCCATTTCGTGCGCATCGGCCGCGAGCCACAGCGTGCCGCAGTTGCGGTATGCGCAGCCGTCGGGCATCTCGCCACTCAACGCGCGCCACAGTCCGATCGAGTAATGGCTCAGCGCGAGCTCGGCCGCGTTGTCGTCCATCGCGACGAGGTGCCCCATGCCCGCGCCGGTCGCGCCGCCGCTCGCGTCGTCGACGACTAGCACGCGCAGCCCGCGCTGCGCGAGTTCGTGCGCGCACGCCGCGCCGACGATGCCGGCGCCGATCACGACGACGTCGGTCTTCGTTTCGCTCACGACCCGATGCCCCAGCCGAACGGATCGTCTTCGTCGATCAGCAGCGTCGCTTCCGCGCTCAGGTGCGCGCTGCCGCGAATCGTCGGCACGATGCCGCCGTCGGCCAACTCGTAGCTTGCGTGGAACACACTGCCGATCACGCTCGCCTGCCGCCACACGACGCCGGGCGCGAGCTTGCCGTCGGCCGCGAGGCACGCGAGCTTCGCGCTGGTGCCGGTGCCGCACGGCGAACGGTCGTAGGCAAGGCCCGGGCACAGCACGAAGCTGCGGCTGTCGTGCGCGGGATCGTCGGCGAACAGCTCGATGTGATCGATCTCGCCGCCGTTCGCACCGGTGATGCCCGCGCGTTCGAGCCCTTCGCGCACGGCCGACGCATACGCGGTGAGCGCCGCGACGTTGTCGCCGGCGACGCGCTGCCCGTGGTCGCTGATCAGGAAGAACCAGTTGCCGCCCCACGCGACGTCGCCCTTCACGGGGCCGTATCCCGGCACGTCGAGCGCGACGCCCTGCGCATGGCGATACGCGGGCACGTTGCGCACGCTGACCGACAGGTCGTCGTGCAGCGTCGCCTCGACGGTGCCGACCGGCGTCTCGATCCGGTGCACGCCGGGTGCGATACGTCCCATGTGATGCAGCGTGCGCACGACGCCGATCGTGCCGTGCCCGCACATCCCGAGATAGCCGCTATTGTTGAAGAAGATCACGCCGGCTGCCGCGTCCGCCGACACCGGGTCGCACAGCAGCGCGCCGACCAGCACGTCGCTGCCGCGCGGCTCGAGGATGCATGCGGTGCGGTAGCGGTCGTACTCGCGCGCGAGCACGTCGCGGCGCTCGGCCATCGTGCCGTTGCCGAGCGACGGAAAGCCGGACACGACGAGCCGAGTGGGTTCGCCGCCCGTGTGCGAATCGATGATCTGGATGCGCTTCATCATGAGCTGTCAGAAGTGGGGAAAGGAGCATAGCTTCCTCCGTCGCGCGTCCGTCCGCTTGTGGCTTTTCGATGAGGACGACGACGAAATCGGCATAGTGCGACGCACCCTTCGCGCCCCTGCCGGCCGCTGTGCCGATTTCGTCATTTTGCTCCGCGATACGACTCAAGCGTGATGGACGTTTGCGCGGCGATACTGGTTGCCACACCGACACACCCGTCGGCCGACCGATACGAACGTAGGAGATTTCAGTGAGCCGCAAAGCCATTCAGTGGACCGGGGTTTTCCCGGCCGTCAGCACCCAGTTCAAGCCGGACTTTTCCCTCGACATCGACGCCACGCACCGCGTGGTCAAGAACCTGGTGAACGACGGCGTGTCGGGCCTCGTGGTCTGCGGCACGGTCGGCGAAAACACGTCGCTGTCGACGAGCGAGAAACTCCAGGTGATCGAGGCCGCACGCGACGCGGCCGGCGGCAAGATTCCGGTGATCGCCGGCATCGCCGAATTCACGACCGAATTCGCGCGCAACACGGTGCGCGAAGCGCAGCGCGTCGGTGTCGACGGCGTGATGGTGATGCCCGCGCTCGTCTACTCGGCGAAGCCGCACGAAACCGCCGCGCACTTCCGCGCGGTCGCAACGAGCACCGACCTGCCGGTGATGGTCTACAACAACCCGCCGATCTACAAGAACGACGTGACGCCCGACGTGCTGATCGCGCTTCAGGATTGCGAGAACATCGTCTGCTTCAAGGATTCGTCGGGCGATACGCGCCGCTTCATCGACCTGCGCAACGCGGTCGGCGATCGCTTCGTGCTGTTCGCGGGCCTCGACGACGTCGTGGTCGAGAGCATCGCGGTCGGCGCCGAAGGCTGGGTATCGGGCATGTCGAACGCGTTCCCGAAGGAAGGCGAGACGCTGTTCCGCCTCGCGAAGCAGAAGCGCTTCGACGAAGCGCTCGCGCTGTATCGCTGGTTCATGCCGCTGCTGCACCTCGACGCACGCCCGGACCTCGTGCAGTGCATCAAGCTGTGCGAAGAACTCGTCGGCCGCGGTAGCGCGGTCACGCGTCCGCCGCGCCTCGCGCTGCAAGGCGAGACGCTCGCGGAAGTGAAGGCCATCGTCGCGAAGGCGCTCGACACGCGCCCGGCGCTGCCCGACGTCGGTCTCTGATCGACGCCTCTGCGGCGGCGGTGCGCGGGCATTTCGCCTGCGTGCCGCCGTCTCCGGTCCGGCATGGCCTGCGGGCCCGTTCGCCCCCGGCGCCAGCCCGCGCCGCGCGTGAATGTCCCGCAGCCCGCCCCGGTCGCTCGAACCGGGCGTTGCCGGCCGACAGGCAGGCGCGGCTGCTCCGTCGGAGCGCGGCGCACCTCAAGCCTGTGCCGATATTCCCTCCAGGAGACACGCCCATGCCAGGCCAAGGCAATGCACACCCGTCTGTCCCGCTTTCCCGTTCCGCGCACCCCGGCGCGGGTCACGGCAAGTTCAAGAAACAGCTGTCGCTGACCGATCTCACGTTCATCGGTCTCGGCGCCATTTTCGGTTCGGGGTGGCTGTTCGCCGCGAGTCACGTGTCGACGATCGCGGGCCCGGCCGGCATCTTCTCGTGGCTGCTCGGCGGCTTCGCGGTGCTGCTGCTCGGCATCGTCTACTGCGAACTCGGCGCCGCGCTGCCGCGCGCGGGCGGCGTGGTGCGCTACCCGGTGTTCTCGCACGGCCCGCTGCTCGGCTACCTGATGGGCTTCATCACGCTGATCGCGTTCTCGAGCCTGATCGCAATCGAAGTCGTCGCCGCGCGCCAGTACGCGGCCGCGTGGTTTCCGGGCCTGACGGTCGAAGGATCGAGCGACCCGACCACGCTCGGCTGGCTCGTGCAGGCCGCGCTGCTCTGCTTCTTCTTTTACTTGAACTATTCGAGCGTGAAGACGTTCGCGAAGGCGAACAACATCATCAGCATCTTCAAGTTCATCGTGCCGCTCGCGGTGATCGGCGTGCTGTTCACGTTCTTCAAGCCTGCGAACCTGACCGTGCACGGCTTCGCGCCGTTCGGCATGCCGGGCATCGAGATGGCCGTGTCCGCGGGCGGCATTATCTTCGCGTATCTGGGGCTCACGCCGATCGTGTCGGTCGCGAGCGAGGTGCGCAATCCGCAGCGCACGATCCCGATCGCGCTGATCCTGTCGATCCTGCTGTCGACGCTGATCTACGTGCTGCTGCAACTCGCGTTCATCGGCAGCATTCCCACCGACATGCTCGCCGCCGGCTGGCACGACGTGAACAAGGCGTTCTCGCTGCCGTACCGCGACATCGCGCTCGCGCTCGGCGTCGGCTGGCTCGCGGTGATGGTCGTCGCCGACGCGATGATCTCGCCGAGCGGCTGCGGCAACATCTACATGAACGCGACGCCGCGCGTGGTCTACGGCTGGGCGAAGACGGGCACGTTCTTCAAGGTGTTCACGCGCGTCGACGAAGCGTCGGGCATCCCGCGCGCGGGCCTGTGGCTCACGTTCGGACTCGCGATCTTCTGGACGCTGCCGTTCCCGTCGTGGGAAGCGCTGATCAACATCGTGTCGGCCGCGCTGGTGTTGAGCTATGCGGTCGCGCCCGTGTCGGTCGCCGCGCTGCGCCGCACCGCGCCCGACCTGCCGCGGCCGTTCCGCGCCAGCGCGTTCGGCCTCACCGGCCCCGCGTCGTTCGTGATCGCCGCGCTGATCGTCTACTGGTCGGGCTGGAGCACGGTGTCCTGGCTGCTCGGGCTGCAAATCGCGATGTTCGTCGTCTATCTCGCGTGCCGCCGCTGGGTGCCGACCGCGCACCTGAGCCTCGCCGAGCAGGTGCGTTCGTCCGCGTGGCTGATCGCGTTCTATGCGGCGATGATCGTGCTGTCGTATCTCGGCGGCTTCGGCGGCACGGGCCGGCTCGCGCATCCGTACGACACGGTCGTCGTCGCGGCCGTCGCGCTCGTCATCTACTACTGGGGCGCGAACACCGGCGTGCGCGCCGACAAGCTGCAACTCGACGACGACGAGGACTGACGCGCCCGCACCCTTTCCCCTTCCATCGGCCGGGCGCTCCACGCCCGGCCCTGCTTTTTTCCGAGGAAAACCATGCAACTCACAGGTCAGCTCCTGATCGGCCAGTCGGCCGTCGCCGGACAGAACGGCACCCTCCACGCGCTCGCCGCCGCCACCGGCGAGCCGCTCGAACCGGCCTTCGGCGGCGCGAGCCTGCACGATCTGGAAACGGCGTGCGCACTCGCCGACGACGCGTTCGACACCTATCGCGAGACGTCGCTCGAAGCACGCGCCGCGTTCCTCGACGCGATCGGCCGCCACATCATGGCGCTCGGCGACGACCTGATCGAGCGCTGCATCGTCGAAACGGGACTGCCGCGTGCGCGCATCGAGGGCGAACGCGGCCGCACGGTCGGCCAGCTCGCGCTGTTCGCGTCGCTCGTGCGGGACGGCGGCTTTCTCGACGCGCGGATCGATCCGGCTCGCGCCGAGCGCAAGCCGCTGCCGCGCGTCGACCTGCGGCTGCGCAACGTCGCGCTCGGGCCCGTCGCCGTGTTCGGCGCGTCGAACTTCCCGCTCGCGTTCTCGGTGGCCGGCGGCGACACGGCATCGGCGCTGGCGGCCGGCTGCCCGGTGATCGTCAAGGCGCATTCCGCGCATCCGGGCACGTCGGAGCTCGTCGGCCGCGCGATCCAGCAGGCCGCGCGCGAATGCGGGATGCCGGCCGGCGTGTTCTCGCTGCTGTTCGACGCATCGCGCGAGATCGGCCAGGCGCTCGTCGCCGATCCGCGCATCAAGGCCGTCGGCTTCACCGGGTCGCGCCGTGGCGGCGTGGCGCTGATGCATATCGCGGCGGCGCGAGCCGAACCGATTCCGGTCTATGCGGAAATGAGCTCGATCAACCCGGTGCTGCTGTTTCCGGCCGCGCTCGATGCGCGTCACGACACCATCGCATCGCAGTTCGTCGCGTCGCTTACGCTCGGCGCCGGGCAGTTCTGCACGAATCCGGGCCTCGTGCTCGCGGTCGACGGCCCCGCGCTGCGCGCGTTCGAAGCCGCAGCGGCCGATGCCGTGCGCGCCGTCGCCGCGCAAACGATGCTGACACCGGCCATCCACGCGAGCTATGCGCAAGGCGTCGCGGCGCTGCGCGATCACTCGGCCGTCGAACGGCTGGCCGAAGGCGTCGAAGGCGGCCGCCATCAGGCCCGCGCGGCGCTGTTCGCGACCTCCGCCGACGCGTTCATCGCGCACCCCGAACTGCGCGACGAAGTGTTCGGCCCCGCGTCGCTGATCGTGCGCTGTCCGGACGCCGACACGCTGCATCGCGTGCTGAAAGCGCTCGAAGGCCAGTTGACGATCGCCGCGCATCTCGCCGACGGCGACGCGGCGCTGTTCGCCGCGCTGCGCCCGACGCTCGAACGCAAGGCCGGCCGCATTCTCGTCAACGGCTTCGGCACGGGCGTCGAAGTCGGCCATGCGATGGTGCACGGCGGCCCGTTCCCGGCGACGTCCGACACGCGCACGACGTCGGTCGGCGCACGCGCGATCGAGCGCTTCCTGCGCCCCGTGTCGTACCAGGACGTGCCCGACGCGCTGCTGCCGGACGCGCTCCGCAGCAGCAATCCGCTGCACGTGCCGCAACGCATCGACGGCGTGCCCGCCCCGCGCGAGGTGAACCATGTCTGAGCGCACCGCCGAAGTCGTGCTGTCGCTCGACGAAGTCCACGCGCTCGCGCTGCGCGTGCTGATGCACAACGGGATGTCCGACGCGCATGCGCGCGCCATCGCCAACGTGATCACGCAGGGCCAGCGCGACGAATGCCATTCGCACGGCGTGTACCGGCTGCTCGTCTGCGTGCGCTCGCTGAAGAAAGGCAAGGTCGATCCGCAGGCCGTGCCGACGCTGCGCCGGCTGTCGTCGTCGGTCGTCGCGGTCGACGCGCATCGCGGCTTCTCGCTGCTGAGCTTCGAGACCGGGCTGCCCGTGCTGGTCGAGATGGCGAAGCAGCACGGCATCGCCGCGATGGCGATCAACCACTGCTATCACTTCTCCGCGCTGTGGCCGGAGGTCGAGGCGATCGCCGCCGAAGGGCTGGTCGGCATCGCGATGAACCCGAGCCATAGCTGGGTCGCGCCGGAAGGCGGCCGCGAGCCCGTGTTCGGCACCAACCCGATCGCGTTCGCGTGGCCGCGCCCGGGCGGCGAGCCGTTCGTGTTCGATTTCGCGACGAGCGCGATCGCGCGCGGCGACATCGAGCTGCACGCGAAACAGGGCAAGGCGATTCCGGCGCACTGGGCGATCGACGCGGACGGCCAGCCGACCACCGACCCGAAGGCCGCGCTGCAAGGCGCGATGCGCACGTTCGGCGGCCACAAGGGGTCGGCGCTCGCGGCGATGGTCGAGCTGCTCGGCGGCGCGCTGATCGGCGACATGACGAGCCGGGAATCGATGGACTTCGACGAAGGCGTCGGCGCGACGCCGTGCCACGGCGAACTCGTGATCGCGTTCGATCCGAACGTGTTTCTCGGCGACGATCTCGACGCGGGGCTCGCGCGCGGCGAGCGGATGTTCGAATCGATCGTCGCGCAGGGCGCGCGGCTGCCGTCGCAACGGCGCTTCGACGCCCGCGCGCGCAGCATCGCGAAGGGGGTGCGGATTCCGAAGCCGCTGTACGACGAGATCCTGACGTTGCTCGATTGATGCGCGATCGCGGACGGCATGGCACGGCTTCATCGTCGGCAAGACGGGCGATGAAGCCGCTGCCGGGCTCCGCTGGCGATGGCCGGGTTCCGAATTCGCGCGTTCCCGCCGTTCCGTCTTCGCGCCTTCGCGCCGCGCTTCGTTTGCCTACGCGCTGCCCACCGCGCCCGCCCCGCGCCGGTCGGCCTTGTCCGCCGGCGCCGCCCGCCCGGCGGCTGTGGGATAATCGCGGAGTTTGCCCAGGGCGCAGCTCAAGAGGTTGTTCGCACGGGCGCGAGAGAGGCCTTTATTCCCCGAGCCTCCACCCTTTTCCCGCGATATTTCTTCAGCCATCACCATGCCCACTTACCGTTCCAAAACCTCCACCGCCGGCCGCAACATGGCAGGTGCGCGCTCGCTGTGGCGCGCCACCGGCATGAAAGACGACGATTTCTCGAAACCGATCGTCGCGGTCGTCAACTCGTTCACGCAATTCGTGCCCGGGCACGTGCACCTGAAGGATCTCGGCCAGCTCGTCGCGCGCGAGATCGAAGCCGCGGGCGGCGTCGCGAAGGAATTCAACACGATCGCGGTCGACGACGGCATCGCGATGGGCCACGACGGCATGCTCTATTCGCTGCCGAGCCGCGACATCATCGCCGACTCGGTCGAATACATGGTGAACGCGCACTGCGCGGACGCGATGGTGTGCATCTCGAACTGCGACAAGATCACGCCGGGGATGCTGATGGCCGCGATGCGCCTGAACATTCCGGTGATCTTCGTGTCGGGCGGCCCGATGGAAGCCGGCAAGACGCGCCTCGCGAACCCGGTCACCAAGGCCATCGAACTGAAGAAGCTCGACCTCGTCGACGCGATGGTGATCGCGGCCGACCAGTCGTATTCGGACGCCGACGTCGCCGAAGTCGAACGCTCGGCGTGCCCGACCTGCGGTTCGTGCTCGGGCATGTTCACCGCGAACTCGATGAACTGCCTGACCGAAGCGCTCGGCCTGTCGCTGCCCGGCAACGGCACGGTGGTCGCCACGCACGCCGACCGCGAACAACTGTTCAAGCGCGCCGGCCGCCGCATCGTCGAACTGACGCGCCAGCACTACGAGCAGGACGACGAACGCGTGCTGCCGCGCGCGGTCGGCTTCAAGGCGTTCGAGAACGCGATGACGCTCGACATCGCGATGGGCGGCTCGACCAACACGATCCTGCACCTGCTGGCGATCGCGCGGGAAGCCGGCATCGACTTCACGATGAAGGACATCGACCGGCTGTCGCGCATCGTGCCGCAGCTGTGCAAGGTCGCGCCGAACACGAACAAGTACCACATCGAGGACGTGCACCGCGCAGGCGGCATCATGGCGATCCTCGGCGAACTCGACCGCGCCGGCAAGCTGCACACCGACGTGCCGACCGTGCACGCGCCGACGCTGAAGGATGCGCTCGACCAGTGGGACATCGTCCGCACGCAGGACGAAGCGGTCCGCACGTTCTACCAGGCCGGCCCGGCCGGCATCCCGACCCAGGTCGCGTTCAGCCAGAACACGCGCTGGCCGAGCCTCGACCTCGACCGCGCCGAAGGCTGCATCCGCTCGTACGAGCATGCGTTCTCGAAGGAAGGCGGCCTCGCGGTGCTGACGGGCAACATCGCGCTCGACGGCTGCGTGGTGAAGACGGCCGGCGTCGACGAAAGCATCCTCGTGTTCGAAGGCTCGGCGCACGTGACCGAATCGCAGGACGAAGCGGTCGAGAACATCCTGAACGACAAGGTCAAGGCCGGCGACGTGGTGATCGTGCGCTACGAAGGCCCGAAGGGCGGCCCGGGCATGCAGGAAATGCTCTACCCGACCAGCTACATCAAGTCGAAGGGGCTCGGCAAGGCGTGCGCGCTGCTGACGGACGGCCGTTTCTCGGGCGGTACGTCGGGTCTGTCGATCGGCCATTGCTCGCCGGAAGCGGCAGCGGGCGGCGCGATCGGCCTCGTGCGCGACGGCGACCGGATCCGCATCGACATTCCGAACCGCACGATCGACGTGCTGGTGTCGGACGAGGAACTGGCGCGCCGCCGCGAGGAGCAGAACGCGAAGGGCTGGAAGCCCGCGCAGCCGCGTCCGCGCAAGGTGTCCGCGGCGCTGAAGGCCTACGCGAAGCTGGTCATGTCGGCCGACAAGGGCGCGGTGCGCGATCTGTCGTTGCTCGACGACTGACGCAGCGGGCTGCGAGCGACCGGTAGCGCGTGACCTCGCCCCCGCTTGCCTGATCCCGAAGCCGCTCTCCGGAGCGGCTTTTTTTCGTCCGGCGCCGGAGCACCCGCGGCACCGGCGCGGTCAGTGCCGGCGTTCGTCCGGGCCGCCGCCACCGCCGCCGCGGTTACCGCCACCGTTTCCGCCGCCCTGCGGCTGCGCATAACCGCCGCCACCTCCGGCTCCCTGCCGCACCGGCGGCGGCATCGTGCGGGCCTCGCCGCCCGGCGCGGGCGGCGGCCGGAGCACGGCCGGCGGCGGGCCGGCCGGACGCGCGTTGCCCGCTCCGCCCGGCATCGGCGTTGGCGCCGGGCTCGCCGGACGCGCATTGCCCATCCCGCCCGGCATCGGCGTTGGCGCGGCCGGCGGCGGCATCCGGTTCGCACCGTTCCAGCCGCCGCGCGTCGCCGACGGCCGCGTGTCATGCACGGGCGGCGGGCCGCCCGGCGCGACCTGTATCGGCGCGCCCGGTTGCGGACGCCCTTGCGCCGGCGGCATGCCTCCGGGGCCGAGCCTCGGCTCCGGACGGCGCGCCCAGCGGTCGCGGTCCGGATACCACGGGCGGTGCCGGTAATAACGATCCCAGTACGCGCCGATCGCGAATCCGGTCACCGGCACGCCGATGATCGCGCCGTACTCGAGCAACGGCACGTAGCTGCCTTGATACGGATAGTCGAGCAGTTGCGCATCGATCCAGCCGCGCACGCCCGGCAGCGCGACGTCGCACCACGTGTAGTCGCTCAGGCAGCCGAATACGCCCAGCGCGGTGCCGGGCGGAATCTGCGCGACCACCGGGTAATCGGGCGCCGGCCCCGCATACAGCTCGGCCGGCGAATTCGTGTAAGCGCTGCTCTGCGCATCGGCGACGCCCGGCGCGGCCGCGAGGCCAGCCAGGACGATGCACAGACTTCGGACAATCGTGTTCCTCACGATGCTCTCCCGCGCCGCCGCGCGCCGGTCAGTGCCGATGGCCGCCACCCCAGTGACCGCCACCCCAATG
The DNA here is from genome assembly GCF_017815075.1 of Burkholderia sp. AcTa6-5. Classification (NCBI taxonomy): domain Bacteria; kingdom Pseudomonadati; phylum Pseudomonadota; class Betaproteobacteria; order Burkholderiales; family Burkholderiaceae; genus Burkholderia; species Burkholderia sp. AcTa6-5. The sequence continues at coordinate 630,446 of NZ_JAGIQE010000001.1, forward strand.
CCCGCCGCCCCACGGACGATGCCAGTACCCGCCGCGCCCGCCCCAGTATCCGCCGCCCCAGCGGCCCCAGAAGCCGATCGTCACGGGCGGCCCGTACCAGCCGGAGTAGTACGCCGGGTAGTAATACGGATACGGTGGCGGCACGTAGGCCGGGGCGACGTACATGGGCACCGCCGTGCCGGCGTCGACCTGCGCCTGCGGCACGGTCGACGCGGCCGGACCGGACGCAGTCGGCGCGGCCGGGATCTCGCGCTGCGTCACCGTGGCGGGCACCGGCGCGTAATAAGGTGCATAACCGTACGGGCTCGTGTAGTAGCAGCCGCCCAGCGTCAATGCGGCCAGCGCGACGACGGCGGGCCTCGCGGCGGAAATCGGGTTCATCTCGTACTCCAGCAGAATCCGCGCGCCGCCGCCGGGCGCGCGCCTGACTCTAGCTTACGTCCCCTGCAGATTTCCGCGCGTATGATCGGTTACTTTTTGTTTCCTGCGCCGGACGGCCGCGCGGGCACGCCGCGTGCTGGCCCGTCCGCGGCGCCGGCGTTGAAGTTGGCGCAAATGCCCTCAACTTGGACGATGTCGGGCTGACCGGCGCGGACGGGCGTCCGCGGTCCACCGGCAACCGCAAACCGGCGAGCTTCGGCCCGCCCTGACAGGAACGCGGCTCGCGCCGCCATCGACATGACTACGCCACGCCCCACTCCCCGGGCGGACACACCGCTCGATCCGATCATCCAGCTGCTGGCCCTTGCCGGCGAGCAGGGTTATCTGACGCACGCCGACCTCGTCGACGCGCTGCCGCCCGAAAGCGACAGCCCCGACGCGCTCGAGGTCGTGCGCGCCGCGCTGGCCGACATCGGCATCGCGGTACTCGACGAGCCGGCCGTGCCTGCACCGTTCGCCGGCGCGGCGCCGGTCGAGGTCGATCGCGACGCGCTCGACGAAGGCCGCGCCATGCTCGGCGACCTCGCGCGCGGCACGAGCGCGTCGACCGATCCGCTCGCGCTGTACATGCGGCGCATGCACGCGGTGCCGCTGCTCACGCGCGAAGGCGAAATCGTGCTCGCCCGCGAGATCGAGACGGGCCGCCATCAGATACTGCATGCGATTGCCGGCTATCCGCCCGCGGTCGACGCGCTGCTCGAGCGCCATCGCGCGACGGGTGCAACCGGATCGCCCGATGAAGAGGATCGCGAAACGTCCGCGCCCGCCCGCTACGACGCGCTGCACGCAGCGGTGTCGGCATTGCGCGACGCGTTGCATACGCATGGCAGCCGTTCGGCCGACTACCGTGACGCGCGCAACCACGTGGCGACCCTGCTGGGTTCGCTCGCGTGGGTCGCGCCGGCCGTCGACGACGCAAGTCGTGCCGTGCGCGCACTCGCCACCGCCCGCGATGATCCGTCGGCGACCGACGCCGCGGGCTTCGACGCGGTCGCGCGGCGCGCCCTCGCAGCCGCGCTGAGCGACGGCCAGCAGAAGGTCCGCGACGCGACGCGGGCGATGCTCGAGGCGAACCTGCGGCTCGTGCTGTCGATCGCGCGCAAGTACCTGAACCGCGGCGTCGACCTGTCCGACCTCGTGCAGGACGGTTGCCTCGGCCTGATGCGCGCGATCGAGAAATTCGAATACCGGCGCGGGTTCAAGTTCTCGACCTATGCAACCTGGTGGATTCGCCAGGCGATCGCGCGCGCGGTCGCGGATCGTTCGCGCACGATCCGCGTGCCGGTGCACGTCGGCGACCAGTACCAGCGCGTGCAGCGGCATGCGCTGCGCTTTCGGCAGCGCACCGGCCGGCGGGCCACGCCGGCCGAGCTCGCGGCCGAAACCGGCCTCGACGAAGGCAAGCTGCGCGCGGTGCTCGCGCTGCCCGCCGAGCCGGTCTCGCTCGACACGCCGCTGCCCGACGCGGACACCGGCCTCGTGGAGCTGATCGAGGATCAGGCATCGGCCAGCCCGTTCGAGCAACTGGCCGACACGCGCATGCGCGAATGCGTACGGGCGCTGCTGCGTTCGGTCACGCCGACCGAGGCCGACGTGCTGCGCCGGCGGTTCGGCCTCGGCGGCGCCGAGCCCGACACCTACGACGCGATCGCGCAGGATGCGGGGATGTCGCGGGAGCGCGTGCGGCAGATCGAGAAACGGGCGCTCGCCGCGCTGCGTACGGCCGCCGAGGCCGAGAACGCGCAGTCGTTTCTCGACGCGTAACCGCATCGCGCACGGCGCACGGTCATGCCGCACTCCGGCACGACCGTGCGCCGCGCGCCTGTGTTACGTTTGCCATTGACGCGCATCAAGTTTTCTTCATCGCGCGTCGCGACAATGGTTGACAGCCGACCGGCGCGTCGCGCGCCGCGTCCATTCCGTTTGTGCTTTCCGGGTCTCTTGCCATGCAGTCGACCGTCAGCCAGACGTACGAGGAAAACCGGACTGTCGCGGCCTGCCTGCGCGAGGCCTCGCAGTGGCTCGTCGACCAGGGCGCGAACCCGTATCGGGTCGCCGCGTACCGCGCGGCGGCCGATACGGTCGACGCGCTCGACCGCGACATTCGCGGCGTGTTCGAAACCGGCGGCGTCGAGGCGCTCGGCGCGCTGCCCGACATCGGCGCGGGCGTCGCGCAGGCGATCGCCGAGTTGCTGGTCACGGGACGTTGGCGCCAGCTCGACCGCTTGCGCGGCGACGCGGAACGCGCGTCCGCCTTCGAAGCGGTGCCGGGCATCGGCCACGCGCTCGCGCTGCGCATTCACGACGCACTGCACATCGACACGCTGGAGGAGCTCGAACGCGCGGCCCGCAACGGCCAGCTCGAAACGATCGCGGGCGTCGGCCCGCGACGCGCGGTCGGCATCCGCGCCGCGCTCGACGACGTGCTGAGCCGCCGCCGGCGCTGGCAAGGCCATATGCGACATGCCGGCCCCGGCACGGAGCCGCCCGTCGAACTGCTGCTTTACATCGATCGCCAGTACCGCAACAAGGCGGCCGCCGGCGTGCTGCCGACGCTCGCGCACCGGCGCCTGAACGCGGACGGTTACGTGCCGCCGCCCGTGATGCACATGACCAAGGGCGGCTGGCATTTCACGGTGCTGAGCCAGCATGCGGCCATGCGCACGCCGGAAGCCGGGCGCCCGACCGACTGGGTGTCGCTCTACTTCTACGACGCCGTGCAATGCGAGCACCAGCGCACCGTGTTCACCGGAACGTACGGCGCGCTCGCCGGCAAGCGGATCGTGCGCGGGCGCGAGATGGAATGCCGCGTGTATTACGCAGGGTGATGCCGGCGTCGGCGGTTTCGCTGACGTCGAAGGCGGCACAGGCCGCGTCGCCTTTTCGCGATTCGACGGGTCGAACGCGTTACGTCGCCACGTAGCCTCTCCTGCCGCACCGCTACCGCACCGCCCGCTTCGCGCAGGCTCGCCGCCTACGCACCTTCCGCCTTCGCGCGGCGCGCCGGATGACGATGCGCGGCAATGCGCAGCAGCTTCTGGAACGACGGGCATTCGAGGTGGTTCACGGCCGGGCACACGGCCGCATGCCGCAGCGCGTCGCGTACCGCGCCGAGACGGCGGATCGTGCGATCGAGCTCGTCGGCCTTGCCGTCGAGCTTCGCGCGGTCGATCGCGGGCCGCCCCTCCGCGCCGACCATCGCGAGGATGTCGTCGAGCGAGAACCCGGCCTCCCGCCCGAGCGCGATCAGCGCCAGGCGCTCCAGCACCGACTCGTCGTATTGCCGCCGCAGCCCGTGCCGGCCGATCGGAACGATCAGTCCCTTTTCCTCGTAGTAGCGCAGCGTCGACGCGGGCAATCCCGTGCGCCGCGCGACGTCCGCAATGTCCAGTCGGCTCATGCTTGACCTCAAGTGAACTTGAAGTTGCAAGATAGTCGTCCGACTCCACGAAGACAAGCCCCAACCGTCATGAAACCGTTGAAACCGCGTCGTATTCCGCTGTACCGCATCGCCATCACCGCCCGCTGTAGAGGGGCGCGATGAGCACGCCCGATGCCCTCCTCAAACTGCTGTTGATCGGCGCGGGCGCCACGCTCGTGATGGATCTGTGGACGCTGTTCCGGCGGCGTGCGTTCGGCATTCCGTCGCTCGACTACGCGCTGGTCGGCCGTTGGCTCGGCCACATGACGCACGGCCGGTTCCGGCATGCGTCGATCGTCGCCGCCGCGCCCGTGCCCGGCGAACGCGTGCTCGGATGGGTCGCGCATTACGCGATCGGCATCGCGTTCGCGGCACTGCCCGTGCTGATCGCCGGCCCGGCGTGGATCGACGCGCCGACGCTGCTCCCCGCCCTCGTGGCAGGGCTCGCGAGCGTGGCCGCGCCGTTCTTCGTGATGCATCCGGCGTTCGGTTTCGGCATGGCGGCGTCGCGCACGCCGCGGCCGGGCGTCGCGCGCCGGCACAGCCTCGTCACGCATCTGTCGTACGGCGTGGGGCTCTACGTTGCGGCGTACACGCTCGCGGCGCTGGCCGGTTGACCCGCGCACCGGCGTACCGTCAGCCGCACCAGCGTATCGCGCTCGTCGGGCGTGAAGCCGCGCAGCCCGTCATCGGCGGCGGTATCGCCCACCTCCAGCATCTGCGGAAAGATCTCGCGCGTCGCGACGCTGCTGATGATCCCGCTGTTGCTGCTGATCCGCCCGCCGCAGAAAGTGGCGAGCGTCGACGTCGCGCATGCGGCGATGGATTGACGGGCCCGCCTGCGCCCGTCCCAGGCCCCGTCAGGCCTTCATCGACCCGGTGCGCACGTAGCGCTCGTGCCACGACAGCGCTTCGGCGAGCAGATGCGGCGTGTGCTTGCCGAAGCTCTCGCGCGACGCGCGCTCGAAGTAGTCCTCGAGCATCGGCCGGTAGTCCGGGTGCGCGCAGGTCGCGATGATCTTGCGCGCGCGCTGCTTCGGCGACAGGCCGCGCAGGTCGGCCAGCCCCTGTTCGGTGACGACGACCGCGACGTCGTGCTCGGTATGGTCGACGTGGCTCGCCATCGGCACGATCCGCGAGATCGCGCCGCCCTTCGCGGTACTCGCCGACATGAAGCACGACAGGTAGCCGTTGCGCGCGAAGTCGCCCGAGCCGCCGATGCCGTTCTGGATCTTCGTGCCCATCACGTGCGTGGAATTCACGTTGCCGTAGATGTCGGCCTCGATCATCCCGTTCATCGCGATGCAGCCGAGCCGGCGCACGAGTTCCGGATGGTTGCTGATCTCCTGCGGGCGCAGCACGATCTTCTCGCGGAACGTCGCGATTTCGTCGGCGAAACGCTGCACGGCGGCGGGGCTCAGCGACAGCGCGGTGGCCGACGCGAAGCTCAGCGTGCCGTCGTCGAGCAGGTCGAGCATGCCGTCCTGGATCACCTCGGTGTAGGCGGTCAGGTTCGAGAAGCCGGCCGAGCTGAGTTCCGCGAGCACCGCGTTCGTGATGTTGCCGACGCCCGACTGCAGCGGCAGCAGGTTTTCCGGCAGGCGGCCGCGCTTCACTTCGTGACGCAGGAAGTCGATCAGCTGCAGCGCGATCTGCTTGGACGTCGCATCCGGCGCGGAGAATGCATTGCTGCGATCGGGCGCGTCGGTCTCGACGATCGCGACGATCTTGTCGGCCGGGCAGCGCAGGTACGGCTCGCCGATCCGGTCGTCGCTCTTCGTCAGCGGAATCGGCTTGCGGTGCGGCGGCAGCGCGGTGCCGTAATAGATGTCGTGCATCCCGTCGAGGCCGAGCGGCTGCCGCGTATTCACTTCGAGGATCACGTGCTTCGCGCGCTCGAGCCAGGTCTTGTTGTTGCCGATCGACGCGGACGGAATCAGCAACCCGTCCTCGCGGATGCCCGCGACTTCGACGATCGCGACGTCGAGATCGCCGTACAGCCCGAACCATGCGTATTGCGCGACGTGGCTCAGGTGGACGTCCTGGTAATCGACTTCGCCGCCGTTGATCTTGTCGCGCAGCGTGGGGTCGGACTGGTACGGCAGCCGCATCGAGATGCCGTTCGTGCGGGCGAGCGCGCCGTCGAGTTCCGGTGCGGTCGATGCGCCCGTCAGCACGTTGATCCGGAAGTCCTCGCCGCGCGCGTGCGCCGCGTCGATGTGGGCGGCCAGCGCGGCCGGCACGGCCTTCGGATAGCCCGACCCGGTGAAGCCGCTCATGGCGACGGTCATGCCGGGGCGGATCAGCGCGGCGGCTTCGTCGGCGGTGCGGACGAGCGAACGCAGGGCGGGAGCGAGGATGCGTGAAGAAGACATGGCTGGTTATCTGACGCTTGGGTCTGTCGTTGACGTCGCGGGGGGTGTCTCCTGAGCGACGCGAAGCCCTTGGGGCCGCGAGGGGCGGCCCGGCACCACAGGCACGGTCGGAGTATCGCAGAGGCGATCGCCGCGAAATGTCCGCTGGATGCAAAAGATCCTTGCCGGATTTGCCGGGTATCGAACGACCGTTCTGTGACAGGCGATCCGCCCGCCCCGGACACCCACGAAAGGTGCACGAAAGCATCGGGCGAATCGCCGGTTCGCGATCGCCGGCCGTCGCGCGTCGATCGACCGGTCTGCATCGACATCGGCGACGTTCGGCTCGGTCATCGCCGCGACCCGTCCGGCGCGGCCGATTGTCGCCCGATGCGGTTTTTCCGGCGCTGACGGGGATCAAGGTCGCATGGGCTGCGCGACACCGGCCGGGCGGCGCGAAAAACACCGCCTCGCCGGCCTGCGAGGCCCGTCCGGCCTTGACAGTCGCGCGACGCGAACCACACTGGAAGACGGGTCCGGCCGCCCGGTCGGCCGCGTCGTTCGCGGGTGCGTTTTTGAACCGGCCGATGCCTGCAAGACGCGGTAACACTCCCGCATGTCAGGACATTGATCGAATAAAAAGCAACAAATTACAATTCCGTATATATTTCGCCGATGGACCAAAGAAAAACCGTCAAACGCCCCGAGCCGCCCCCGCCACGCACCTGGGATGCGCGGCTCGCGCGCTCGCTTGTCCGGCCGCTCGTCGATACGCCGGTCACGCCGAATCACCTCACCACCCTTCGTCTGCTGATCGGCCTCGCCGGCGCCTGGTGCCTCGCGCACGGCGGCTTCGTCTGGGGCAATGCAGGCGCGTTCCTGATCGTGCTGTCGAACTTCGTCGACCACACCGACGGCGAACTCGCGCGCATCAGCGGCAAGTCCAGCAAAATCGGTCATTTTTACGACCTCGCGGCCGATGCGCTCGTCACGGTCGCGCTGTTCGTCAGCATGGGCGTCGGCATCGTCGCCCAGGGCGGCCAGATGGCCGCGTCGCCGGTGCTGCTCGGCGCGGTCGCCGGCGCGGCCGTCGCGCTGATCTTCTTCCTGCGCATGCGGATCGAATCGATCGCCGGCAAGGCCGGCACCAAGCAGGCGTTCGCCGGCGGCTTCGAGACCGAAGACGTGCTGTACCTGCTGCCGATCGTGACGCTCGTCGACGGCGTCGAGCCGTTCCTGCTCGCGGCGTCGATCGGCGCCCCGCTGTTCGCCGCCTGGGTCGTGATCGACTGGTGGCGCATCGTGCGGCGCGGCAACCTCCCGCAGCCCCCGGCCGCGCAGAACCCAACCGAAATCCAGGCTTCCAAATGACTCCTAGCACGCGCGACGATTCCGTGCTGAGCCCGGCACGCCCCGCGCCCGTGCGCGCGGCCGCGGCCGATCCCGATCGCACCGTGGCCGACCGCGTCGGCCAGCTCGACCTCGACCGCCTGCGCGGCGACTACACGCGCCAGGGCTCGTTCCTCTACCTCGACACCTTCCTGCCGGCCGACGCGCACGCGAAGCTCGCGAACGCGGCCCGTGCGATGCAGGCCGGCCTGAACCGCAATTACCTGCCCGGCCACAAGCAGGGCGGCAGCGTGAGCCGCCATACGATCGACGAGCAGGCGCCGTACATCGCCGAGCTGTATCGCTCGAAGGCACTCCTCTCCTTCCTCGAGAAGATCACCGGCGACAAGCTGATGCTGTCGCCGGACGACGATCCGCACGCGTACGCGCTGTATTACTACACGAAGCCCGGCGACCACATCGGCTGGCACTACGACACGTCGTACTACGATGGCCGCCGCTACACGATGCTGATCGGCGTGATCGACGAATCGTCGTGCCGGCTCGACTACGAGCTGCATACGCGCAACCCGGACGTGCCTGATCAACCGGGCTCCGTGCAGATCGCCGACGGCGGCATCGTGCTGTTCGACGGCGACAAGCTGCGCCACCGCATCACGCCGCTCGGCCAGAACGAGATGCGCGTGTCGCTCACGTTCGAATACGTGACGAACCCCGGCATGCGGCCGTGGAAGCGCTTCATCTCGAACATGAAGGACGCGATCGCGTATTTCGGTTTCCGCCAGGTGTTCAAGCAACTGGCCACGCGACGCACGAGCGGGTCATGACACGTGCGGGCCTCATCCTGCTGTCCCTCGGGACCGCACTCTTCATCGCACTGCTGGCCTGGCAGGGCGTCGGCGCGGTAGCGTCCACGCTCCTCGCGGCCGGCTGGGGCCTCGCGCTCGTCGCGGCGTTCCACGTCGTGCCGCTCGCGATCGACGCGGTCGCGATCTCCGTGATGTTCCGCCGCGGGCAGCCCGGCGCCGAACTCGGCAACGCGCTGCGCGCGCGCTGGGTCGGCGAATCGGTAAACAGCCTGCTGCCCGCCGGGCAGATCGGCGGCCCCGTGCTGATGGTGCGCTACCTCGCGCAGCGCGGCACGCGGATGGCCGACGCGGCTGCCGCCATGACCGTCGGCACGACGATGCAGGCGCTCGCGCAGATGGCGTTCGCGCTGATCGGCATCGCCGCGTTCAGCCTGTATGCGACGCACGAGTCGGTCGCGTATCTGCGCACGCCCGCGCTGATCGCCACCGGCGTGCTCGGCGCCCTCGCCGTCGCGTTCTACGCGGCGCAGCGGCGCGGGCTGTTCGGCCGCGGCCTGCGCCTCGCGTCGAAGCTGCTCGGTCCGCGCGACTGGTCGTCGCTGGCCACGCGCGCCGACGCGATCGACGACGCGGTCGGCGCGCTGTACCGCGATCGCGCGAAAGTCGCGAAGACCTTCGCATTGAGCCTCGTCGGCTGGATCGTCGGCACCGCGGAAGTGTGGCTCGCGCTGCACTTCCTCGGGCACCCGGTCAGCTGGCTCGACGCGCTGCTGCTGGAAAGCGTCGGCCAGGCGATTCGCGGGGCGGCCTTCGCGATCCCCGGCTCGCTCGGTGCGCAGGAAGGCGGCTACCTGCTGCTCGCGCCGCTGGTCGGCTTGCCGCCCGACGCAGCGCTCGCGCTGTCTCTCGCGAAGCGCGCGCGCGAACTCGCGCTCGGCCTGCCCGGCCTGCTCTATCTGCATTTCAGTGAAAGAAACTGGCAGCGGCGTCGTGCGCCGCAGCCGCTCGCCGACTGATCGTTCAGATCGCCGGCTTTTTGGTTGGAGAACCCATGCGAGCCATCATTCTTGCGGCAGGCCTCGGCTTGCGCCTGCAACAACCGCCCGAGGCGCAGTTCCCGAAGTGCCTGCTGCGCTTCGACGACGTGTCGCTGCTCGAGCGCCATCTGCGCGTGCTCGACGCCGCGGGCGTCGATGACATCGTGCTCGGGCTCGGCTTCCAGCACGAGAAGGTCGAACAGGAGCTCAAGCGCCTCGGCCGCACCGCCGAGATCGTGATCAACGACCGCTACGACCTCGGCAGCGTGCTGACCGTGCATACCGTCGCCGATGCGATGACGCGCGGCGGCGACGTGCTGCTGATGGACGCGGACGTGCTGTACGACGAGAACATCCTGCACGCGCTGGTGGCCGATGCCGACAAGACCGTCGACCGCCTGCTGATCGACCGCGACTTCGAGGCCGGCGACGAACCCGTCAAGCTGTGCCTGAAGAACGGCGTGCCGGTCGAGCTGCGCAAGCAGCTCGCGGTCGACCTCGACTACGACACGATCGGCGAATCGGTCGGCTTCTTCCGCTTCACCGAAGGCACCGCACGCCGCCTCGCGACGATCGTCGCGGGCTACGTCGACAGCGGCCGCGCGAACATGCCGCACGAGGAAGCCGTGCGCGACCTGCTGCTCGAAGGCGGCCATTCGTTCGACGTCGCCGACGTCACCGGCTCGCCGTGGATCGAGATCGACTTCCCGAACGACGTCGCACGCGCGACACAAGACATTCTTCCCCTGATTCAACGCACCACCGCCGGAGCCGCACGATGAACGCACGCGAACCCAACTTCACCGAATCGCGCAGCGCGCGCCTGCGCCGCATGCTCGTGAGCAGCGATCTCGAATTCCTGATGGAAGCGCACAACGGCCTGTCCGCGCGGATCGTCCGCGAAGCCGGCTTCAAGGGCATCTGGGCGTCGGGCCTCGCGATCTCCGCGCAGTTCGGCGTGCGCGACAACAACGAAGCGAGCTGGACCCAGGTCGTCGACGTGCTCGAGTTCATGGCCGATGCGAGCGACCTGCCGATCCTGCTCGACGGCGACACCGGCTACGGCAACTTCAACAACGTGCGCCGCCTCGTGAAGAAGCTCGAACAGCGCGGTATCGCGGGCGTCTGCATCGAGGACAAGCAGTTCCCGAAGACCAACAGCTTCATCGGCGGCGAGCGCCAGCCGCTCGCGGAAATCGACGAATTCTGCGGCAAGATCAAGGCCGGCAAGGATTCGCAGACCGATCCCGACTTCTCGATCGTCGCGCGCGTCGAGGCGCTGATCGCAGGCTGGGGGATGGACGAGGCGCTGCGCCGCGCGAACGCGTACGCGGAAGCCGGCGCCGACGCGATCCTGATCCACAGCAAGCTGTCGCGCCCGGACGAGATCCTGCAGTTCGCGCGCGAATGGAGCGGCAAGGCGCCGCTCGTGATCGTGCCGACCAAGTACTACAGCACGCCGACCGACGTGTTCCGCCAGGCCGGCATCAGCACCGTGATCTGGGCGAATCATCTGATCCGCGCGTCGGCATCGGCGATGCAGGCGACCGCGCGCGAGATCCACGAAAGCGAAACGCTGATCAACGTCGAGGACCGGGTTGCGTCGGTCAACGAGATCTTCCGCCTGCAGGACGCCGACGAGTACTCGGCCGCCGAGCGTATCTACCTGTCGTCGTCGTCGCGCGCGTCGAACGCCGCGATCGTGCTCGCCGCGAGCCGCGGCAAGGGCCTCGAAGCCGTGACCGAAGACAAGCCGAAGGTCATGCTGCCGGTCGCCGGCAAGCCGCTGCTGCGCTGGCTCGTCGACGGCTTCAAGACGCACGGCGTGAACGACATCACCGTGGTTGGCGGCTATCGCGCCGATGCGATCGATACGTCGGGCATCAAGCTCGTCGTCAACGAGCGCCACGCGCAGACCGGCGAGCTCGCGTCGCTCGCATGCGCGGCCGAACGCCTGACCGGCGACACCGTGATCTCGTACGGCGACCTGCTGTTCCGCAGCTACATCGTGCGCGACCTCGCGGAGAGCGAGGCCGAGTTCAGCGTGGTGGTCGATTCGTCGCTCACCGAGACCAATCAGAGCGTGCGCGACTTCGCCCTCTGCTCGGCGGCCGACGATCGCGGCCTGTTCGGCCAGAAGACCTATCTGCAACGCGTGTCGAGCGACGTCGCCGCGGGCACGCCGCACGGCCGCTGGATCGGTCTGCTGAACGTGCGCGGCGCCGGCGTCGACCGCCTGAAGGCGATGCTCGCGACGCTGCAGGCACGTCCTGATTTCGACACGCTCGACATCCCGTCGCTGCTGAACGAGCTGATCGCCGCCGGCGAGAAGATCGAGGTGCAGTACGTGCACGGCCACTGGCGCGGCGTCAACGATCTGGAAGACTTCCGTCGCGCGGGCGACTTCGCGCACGGCCAGACGCCGCTGTCCGAACCGGGTACCGGCAACGGGGGCGCGCAATGATCGAAGCGGCCCAGTTCGTCGAGGCCGCGCGCGAACGCGGCTTCGACTGGTACGCGGGCGTGCCCTGCTCGTACCTGACGCCGTTCATCAATTACGTGCTGCAGGACCCGACGCTGCACTACGTGTCGGCCGCGAACGAAGGCGACGCGGTCGCGCTGATCGCGGGCGCGACGCTCGGCGGCAAGCGCGGGATCGCGATGATGCAGAACTCCGGGCTCGGCAACGCGGTGAGCCCGCTCACGTCGCTGACCTGGACGTTCCGCCTGCCGCAGTTGCTGATCGTCACGTGGCGCGGCCAGCCGGGCGTAGCCGACGAGCCGCAGCATGCGCTGATGGGCCCGATCACGCCGGCGATGCTCGACACGATGGAGATCCCGTGGGAGACGTTCCCGACCGACCCCGAACAGGTCGGCCCGGCACTCGACCGCGCGATCGCGCACATGGACGCGACGGGCCGCCCGTACGCGCTCGTGATGCAGAAAGGCAGCGTCGCGCCGTATGAACTGAAGGCGAACCCAGCCGCGAAGCCGCGCGCGCACGTCGCCGCGCAATCGTCGTCGCGCGCCGCGTCGGCCGACGCGTGGCCGACCCGTCACGACGCGCTGCAGCGCGTGATCGCGCATACGCCGGTCGATTCGACCGTCGTGCTCGCATCGACCGGTTTCTGCGGGCGCGAACTCTACGCGCTCGACGATCGCCCGAACCAGCTGTACATGGTCGGCTCGATGGGCTGCGTGACGCCGCTCGCGCTCGGCCTCGCGCTCGCGCGCCCCGACCTGCGCGTGGTGGCCGTCGACGGCGACGGCGCCGCGCTGATGCGCATGGGCGTGTTCGCGACGCTCGGCACCTACGGCCCGGCCAACCTCACGCACGTGCTGCTCGACAATGGCGCGCACGAATCGACGGGCGGCCAGGCGACGGTGTCGCAGCATGTGTCGTTCGCGGGCGTCGCGGCCGCTTGCGGTTACGCGTCGGCGGTCGAAGGCGATACGCTCGACGTGCTCGATGCGACGCTCGCCTCAACCAGCGAGGGGGGCCGGCCATCCGGTGCGCAGTTCGTTCGCGTGGCGATCCGCACGGGCGTGCCCGACGGCCTGCCCCGCCCGACCGTCACGCCGGTCGAGGTCAAGACCCGTCTGATGCGGCACATCGGCGCCGAGCAGACCGAAGCCCACGTTGAAGGAGCCCATTGATGCTGCTGCTGAACCCCGGCCCGGTCACGCTCACCGAACGCGTGCGCCGCAGCCTGCTGCAACCCGATCTGTGCCATCGCGAAGGCGAATTCTTCGACCTGCAGGATGAAGCGCGCGCGCGCCTCGTCGCCGCGTACGAACTCGATCCGGCCGAATGGGCTGCCGTGCTGATGACGGGTTCGGGCACGGCCGCCGTCGAGAGCATGATCGCGGCGCTCGTGCCGCAGGACGGCAAGCTGCTCGTGATCGAGAACGGCGTGTACGGCGAGCGGATCACGCAGATCGCCACGCAGTACGGCATCGCGCATGACGTGCTCAAGCATGAGTGGATGCAGGCGCCGGATCTCGCGCAGATCGGTGCGCGTCTTGACGCCGGCGGTTATTCGCACGTCGCGGTGATTCATCATGAAACGACGACGGGCCGGCTGAATGATCTCGATGCGATCGCCGAAGTCTGTCGTGCCCGTGGCGTGAAGATGCTTGTCGATGGCGTCAGCAGCTTCGGCGCGGAAGCAATCGATTTCGGCGGTGGCGTGATCGACGCCGTTGCCGCTACCGCGAACAAGTGCCTGCACGGCGTGCCGGGCGCGGCGTTCGTGATCGTGCGCCGCAGCGCGCTCGTGAAAGCCGCGAGCCGAACTTACTACCTCGATCTCGGGCGGCTTGCGAAGCTGCAGGATCAGCGGAATACGCCGTTTACGCCTTCCGTGCATGCGTATTACGCGCTCGTCGAGGCGCTGCGCGAGTTTGACGAGGCTGGCGGCTGGCGCGCGCGGCATGCGCATTACAAGGCGCTTGCCGACCAGGCGCAGGCCGGGCTTGCGGCGCGCGGGATGCCGCTGGTGCTGCCGGAAGGCGCGTCGTCGGTCGTGCTGCGTGCGTATCGGCTGCCGCAAGGTGTAACGTACGAAGCGCTGCACGACGGGCTGAAGGCACGCGGCTTCGTGATTTATGCCGGGCAAGGCGGGCTGTCGAAGGAACTGTTCCGGATCTCGACGATGGGCGCGATTCAGGCGGCCGATGTCGAGCGGTTGCTGGAGGGGTTTACGGCGTTGACGCGGTAAGCGGTCTCGCACCTTCGTCGTCAAGAGGCCCGCAAGGGCCTTTTTTATTCTTCGAAAATCTTTGAACGTAAAGCGCTTTGATCGATGTCTCAGTTCATCCATCCCATCACGCAACTTGTGCATAGCACGGTGCGCATTGAATGCACGGATTCACAGAATAGAATTTCGTCGGGTTCTGGCTACATCTTTATGTTCTGCGAGGCAGAGGGGACAGTACTTCCCTGCGTAGTGACGAACAAGCATGTTGTCGAGGGTGCGATCCGAGGAGTCTTTCATTTAACGTTGAAGAATAAAGACGGTACTCCAGAGCTTGGGAAGCATGAGGCCGTAGTCCTTAACGATTTGGGTAAATATTGCATACCCCACCCTACAGCCACGATAGATCTAGTTGCCTTTCCTATAGGCCCAATCTTAAATAGTGCAAGCAAGGACGGGCGGGCCTATCATTTTGTACCTCTTGGTAAAGGGGCGCTCGCAAGCAACGATCTTCTGGAGTCTTTGCCTCCGATGGAGGAGATCGTGATGATTGGTTACCCCAACGGTCTATGGGATCAGCTTCACAATCTACCAATCATCAGAAAGGGAATTACGGCAACACATCCCAAGCTGAAATTGAACGGGAAGCCTGAGTTCCTCATTGATGCGGCTTGCTTCCCTGGCTCGTCAGGATCCCCCGTATTCTTGGCGAATATTGGAAGCTATGTCAGCCCGAACGGTTCGCTTTGTGCAGGAAGTCGAGTGGCATTGCTTGGAACCCTGTACGCCGGCCCTCAACACACTACAACCGGCGAGATCGTCGTAGTTGACGTTCCAACGGATACGAAGTCGATAGCAGTTGGAAGTATCCCGAACAACCTTGGATACGTGATTCAGGCAAGTGAGCTTTTGGTGCTCGAAGAGGCCGTAAAGAAAGCTTTGCAGTCAGCGCCGGCGGTGTCCCGAAACGCGCGGTGCCCCTGCGGAAGCGGAAAGCGATACAAGGAGTGCTGTGGTGCACTTAACTAGGTTCTTGCGGTTGCCGCCTAACATCTCATTGAACAACAGCTTTCGTCAAAGCTCAACGGCAACAACGGGCCGGTAAACGACACCCACGAAAATCCATGAAGAGACATTTCCGATCGCGACAATGAGAGTCCTGCGCTTCGCCCCAATACTGGCGCTCGCCGCCTTCCCCGTCGCTCACGCCGCCGATAATCAGCCTTGCAGCGACGAAACCGTCACAGCCATCGCCCGCTGGGCCGGTATCGCGAGCGCACGCATCGCCACGCGCGACGCGGACCGGCTCGTCGTCGCGTCGTCATGCAAGGCCATGCCGAACGCGCCGCAAACGACGATCGCGGCCGTCGCGTTCGATTCGCTGCCCAAAAGCAAGAACCCGGACGAGAGCAAAAAGCTGCAGGTCGTCGCGCTCGTCGAGGGCGGCAAGGTCGTGGCGGCCGATCGGTCGGTGGTTCAGGAAGATGCAGTAACGGAGATCAACGAGAACAGCTACCGCATCGACACGGCACCCTACAGGCTGTCGCCTGATGTGCGCGCGTTCGGCGTCGTGTTTACCAGCAGCGCGCGCGGGCAAAGTTGCGTGGACGCATACCCCGAGAACGACCTGACGCTGTGGATTCGCGACGGCGCCCGCCTCCGGCCGGTGTTCGGTACAAATCTCCATGGCTGGGTAGCCACCACGGGCACCGCTTGCGGCCCCGACACGAGCGACTTGCGTAGTGAATCTGCGCACATGACGATTGCTGTCGAGAAAACGTCTCACAACGGTTTCGCGGATCTATCGATTACGGCGCACGTCACCGATATGGAAAGCGACGACGACAATGGCTCGGCCACCGGGAAACGTACCGTGCGCACGATCGTCAAATACGACGGCAAGTCGTATGGAATCGATATGTTCCGCGACTTCTGGTATTCACCCGCCTCGAAGAAGCGCTTCAAGTAAGGCCACGCGAATCACCACCCCGCCCACCTATTCCACCACCTTCGGCCCGATCGCATCGGTCGGCGCCGGCCTCCGCAACGCGTCGTCCCGCACGCGTCGCGCCTCGCGCGCCGAATAGCGATCCTTCAGCCGCAGGAACGGCTTTTCGACGAGGAAATAGCTGGCGGTCGCGGCAATCAGCGCCCATACGATGCCCAGCGGAAACCCATGCGGCACCGGCAGATCCGGATTCGCAAAAGGCTGCTGCCACAGATAAAGACTGAACGAGATCGTGCCGACGAACACCACCGGCCCGGCGCGCAACCACCGCGCGCACCAGAACTCGCTGCGGAAATTCAGCACGACGATCACGATCGCGATCAGCGCGGCTTCGAGCGTCACGCCGTACGTCGCATTCCAGAAGCCGCCGAGCCGGTGTTCGGCGAGCGGCATGCCGAGCAGCACGACGAACACGAGCGCCGTCACGATGCGCGCCTCGCCGCGCCACGAGCCGATCCACGCTTCGAGCCGTTCGCGGTTGAGCGACGCATAGCAGCCGATCAGGATCGGATCGACACCCGTGTGCAGCATCATCCCGAGCTGGCCGCGCAGCGCGGGCGCGAGGAAATACGTGGTCGCACGGACCAGCGGCACGATCAGGATCAGCGCGGCCAGCCAGCGCGTGCCGGTGCGGCGGATGCCGAACACGAACAGCAGCGGCCAGAACCAGTAGAACTGCTCCTCGAGCGCGAGCGACCAGAAATGGCCGAGGTACCACGCGCCGTCCGGATGCAGCGCGTTGTCCCCGGTCAGCCCGAACCACGCCGAGTAATTCCACAGGTGCAGCGCCGCATAAAGCCACTGCCGGCGGTCGACATCGAACCCGCCGGCGAACGCGACGATCGCCACCGCCGCGAGATACACGTAGCAAGCCGGCCAGATCCGCAGCGCCCGGCGCACGTAGAACGACGTCAGCGCGATGCCGCCCGTGCGCGCGAACTCGGCGCGCAGCACGTTGGTGATCAGGAAACCGCTCAGCACGAAGAAGATCAGCACGCCGAGCCGCCCGTCGGCGATCAGCCGCAACGGCGCGTACCAGCCGGTATAGCCGCCGGGTAGCACATGCTCGGCATGACCGACGACGACCATCGCGACCGCGACGGCGCGCAACCCGGTCAACTGCGTGACGCGATGGTTCATCGGCTGGTTTCCGTTGGCACGGTGAAGGAGCGGGAATGGGCCGGCGTCCGATCAGCCCGCCGACCTGTCGCCGGATTTTGTATGAAAAATATCGGAATGAAATTGCTTCAAAAATCCGCGTGACTCACACCGCCGGCGACGCCGCTTCCCGGCGGGTCAACGTCCGGCGCGACGAATGGGCATAATGACAAACCGTGTCCGGCGGCGGCCGGTCCGATGCCCACGCAACGACTTTTGCGGCGCAGCAATCCACGCAGTCCCGTACCCCGCCCGCACACCGGTCCGCGCCTCGTCCGCCTCCTGTCGACCCTCACCCGGAGCCTGCCTGTGTACCCACCGATCGAACCCTACGCCCACGGCCACCTCGACACCGGCGACGGCCATCGCATCTACTGGGAGCGCTGCGGCAATCCGGCCGGCAAGCCCGCCGTATTCCTGCACGGCGGCCCGGGCGCCGGCTGCGGCCCCGACCATCGCCGCCTGTTCGATCCCGAGCGCTACGACATCCTGCTGTTCGACCAGCGCGGCTGCGGGCGCTCGACGCCGCATGCGAGCCTCGAGAACAACACGACGTGGCATCTGGTCGCCGATATCGAGCGCCTGCGCGAGATGGTCGGCGCCGAGCAATGGCTGGTGTTCGGCGGCTCGTGGGGCAGCGCACTGGCGATCGCGTATGCGGAAACCCATCCGGAACGCGTGAGCGCGCTGATCGTGCGCGGCATCTTCACGATGCGTCGCGCGGAATTGCTGTGGTACTACCAGGACGGCGCGTCGTGGCTGTTCCCCGATCACTGGGAAGACTTCCTCGCGCCGATTCCGGAAGCCGAGCGCGGCGACCTGATGGCCGCCTACCATCGTCGGCTGACCGGCGACGACGAAGCCGCGAAACTCGAAGCCGCGCGCGCATGGAGCATCTGGGAGGGCCGCACGATCACGCTGCTGCCCGATCCCGCGCTCGCCGCGCACTTCGCGGACGGCCACTATGCGCTCGCGTTCGCGCGGATCGAAAACCACTACTTCGTGAACAAGGGCTTCGTCGAGGAAGGCCAGTTGCTGCGCGACGCGCATCGTCTCGCCGGCATCCCTGGCGTGATCGTGCAGGGCCGCTACGACATCGCGACGCCAGCGCGCACCGCGTGGGAGTTGTCGAAGGCGTGGCCGGACGCCACGTTCGAAATCGTGCCCGGCGCCGGGCACGCGTACAACGAGCCGGGGATTCTGGAGGCGCTGGTTGCGGCGACGGACCGGTTCGCCGCCTGAGCGACGTCACGCGACGCGGCGCGTGTTGCCGTGCCTGCCGGCACGCTCACGCGCCGCCCGATCACAGTGCGGCTTCGACGATCGTCCGGCCGCGGATCGCCCGCTCGACGAGCTGTTCGTCACCGACCTTGCGGATCGCGTCGTCGAGCAGCCCTTCCGGTTCTTCGGTCGCCACCTTCAGCAGGCCCGACAGCCCGCGTGCGTCGAGCACCACCAGTGTTTCCATCGAATCCGCACGGCTCACGAGCACACGGCGGAATGCCGGACCCGCGCCGAAGCTCGCACAAAGCTCGATCTTCTCGTTGCCGAGCGTATAGTCGAAATTCTTGATCATGTCCGCCGCCGTTGCAGGGAAATGGCGACGCGCGACGGCGCGGCGCCGTGACGTCGACGCACCCGCGCGTGCCGCCGGCGCGCCGGATGGGTCCGGACCGTTCGCCGACATCACCATGCTAGGCGTGCAGAATTAACGAAGACTTAAAGCGCGCGAGCCCCGCCTGACAGTACCCTCAGGCCGCATCGAGCGGCTCGACCGTCACGCCAACCTTCAGCTCCTGATCCGCGCCGCCGCCGCGGATCACGCCGCGCAGCGGCGTCACGTCGGCATAATCGCGGCCGACCGACAGCATCACGTAGTCGTCGCCCGGCGCTCGATCGTTGGTGGGATCGAGTTGCAGCCATCCGTTGTCCTCGGGCCACGCGGGGTCGTAAACCTCGACCCACGCATGCGAAGCGTCGGCGCCGATCAGCCGCGGCTGGCCCGGCGGCGGCTGCGTGAGCAGGTAGCCGCTGACGTAACGCGCGGCCAGCCCGAGCGAGCGCAGCGCGCCGATCATCACGTGCGCGAAATCCTGGCACACGCCCTTGCGCAACCGCAGCGCGTCGAGCGCCGACGTCGTGATGTCGGTGCTGTTCGGCGTGTACGCGAAATCGGCATGCACGCGCCGCATCAGGTCCCATGCCGCCTGCACGAGCGGCCGTTGCGGCGTGAAGCTCGCGGCCGCGTATGCGGCGAGTTCCGGGTCGCACGCCACGTGCGGCGACGCGAACACGAATTCGCTCGCCGGGTCGTAAGGCTGCCCCGCGCGGAACCGCAGGCGGTCTCGCACGGCCTCCCATGCGGTGGCATGCGCGGCGTCCGGGTTCGCGATCGCAGGCGGCGGCGCGCCGCGCGCGCCGAGCGACCACACGGGCGGCGTCACGCGCACGGTGCTGCGGCTGCGCACCAGCAACGTGTCGTGCGGCAGGTTCAGCGCGAACGACGCACGTGCATTGCCGAACGCGTCGACTTCGGTACAAACCGATTCCGGTGCAGGTTCGATGTCGAGCGAGAACGACAGCACCTGCTGGCGCGGCGTCGCGAGCGGTTGCAGGCGTGCCTGGTGCTGCGCGGATTCGACGCGCGCCGCGTAACGGTATTCGGTGTCGTGCGTGACACGCAGCAACCGGCCCGGTGCGACGGCGGCCGGCGCACCCGTCGCGGCCGGAGCCGAGGGCGGCGCCTGCCGTGCGTTGCCGGAACCGGCCGGTGTTTTCGGTGCGCCTTTCGTCGTCACCATAGCGTCCTGCCCGCCTCGCGCACGTGGCTGAAATAGCGTTCGCCGATCCGGTTCGACAGCTCCCACACCGCCTTCACCGTCGTGTCGAGCGCGGCGAGCAGCTTGTCGTGTCGGCCGTCTTCGGCGGTCTCGCACAGCTCGTGCAGCGACCACGCGGGGATGTCCGGAACCGTCTCGGCCAGTTCCGACAGCGCGTAGCCTTCGCCGCGTTCGACCTTCGTCAGCCGGCCGCGCAGCGCCTGCACGACCCAGCCGAGCGAGCGCGGGTTGTCGGTATCGAGCACGACGAGCGACAGCAGCGGCGCGACGTCGAAGCCGCGCTGGAAGCGCGAGCGGAACGTGATCGTGCTGTCGAACAGCTCGAGCACGAGCTCGAAGCCGTCCTGCCGATGCACTGCGCCTTCGTCGAACGCGAACTTCAGTACGCTGCACAGGAAGTCGAGCCGGTCGATCTGCCGGCCGATCGACAGCAATCGCCAGCCGTCGTCGCGCGTCATGTTATCGGTCTGCGCGCCGGTGATCGCGCCGAGCAGCAGGCCGAGGCGCTCGAGCAACTGCAGCGCGTCGTTGCCGACCTGCTCCTCCGCTTCCTGCTGTCCTGCGCTGTCGGCGAACAGTTGGGTCGCGTCGTCGATCAGCCGCCACTGATCGCTCGACAGCCGCTCGCGGATCGCGGCAGCCGCGCCGCGCATGCCGAACAGGCACGACGCGATCCCGGACGTGCGATCGGCGCCGCGCGTCAGCGACGTCGCCAGCTCATGCTGGAACGCGCGCGGCGCATCGACGGCGTGCGGCGCGTCGGCCGCGATCAGCCCGGTGTCCCGGCACAACGTGTCGATCAGTTCCAGATGCGCGGGACTGTCGACGTCGTCTTCGCCGCGCAGCCGTTCGAGCGCGGCGCGCGCGAGGCGCATCAGGTTGGTCGCGCGCTCGGTGTAGCGGCCGAGCCAGAACAGGTTCTCGGCCGCCCGGCTCGCGATCGCGCGCGGCCGTTCGATGAGGTCGTCGGGGCCGAGATGCGTCTGCAGCAGCGTCGTCGAATCGACGATGCCCTCGGTCATCACCCACGTGTCGACGGTGCTGCCGCCGCGCGGCATCGGCGCGTTGAACAGCGCGTCGCGCGTGCCGACCCGCGACAGCCCGCCCGGCAGAAGCCGCCAGCGCTGCGCGCCGTCGGCGAGCGCGAACACGCGCAGCAGCAGCGGCTTCGGCACGATGCGCGCGCTGTCGTTGCCGTCGGGCGCGTCGGGCCGCGGCCAGGTCGGCGCCTGCGACAGCGGCAGGTCGGCCTGCACCGTGTAGTGTTCGGGCTGCGCGAGAATCCGCGCGCGCCATTCCGCCAGTTGCGCCTGCGTGAGCCGCGCGCCGATCACCGGTTCGAATGCACCGCCTTCCTGCACGTCGGGTGGATAGGATGCCTTCACGATGCCGCGCGCGAGCTGCGGCAGCGCGTCGTCGCACGCGGCCGCCTCGCCGCACCACCACGAATGCACGGCCGGCAGCGTCAGCGTTTCGCCGAGCAGCGCTTCCGCGAGACGCGGCATGAAGCCGAGCATCGCCGGCGACTCGAGGAAGCCCGAGCCCGGCGCGTTCGCGAGCAGCACGTTGCCCGCGCGCACGGCCTGCAACAGCCCCGGCACGCCGAGCATCGAATCGGGCCGCAGTTCGAGCGGATCGAGCCACGCATCGTCGACGCGCCGCAGGATGCCGTGCACCGGTTCGAGCCCGCTCAGCGTCTTCAGGAACACGCGGTTGTCGCGCGCGGTCAGGTCGCCGCCTTCGACGAGCGTGAGGCCGAGATAGCGCGCGAGATACGCATGCTCGAAATAGGTCGCGCTGTGCGGCCCCGGCGTCAGCAGCACGATCCGCGAACTCTTCGCGGCAGGGCTGAGCGACTGCATGCTCTGCAGCAGCGCGCGGTACGCGGACGCAAGCCGCTGCACGCGCAGCCCGCGAAACCCGCGCGGAAAGAGCCGCGACACGATCAGCCGGTTCTCGAGCAGGTAGCCGAGCCCGGCCGGGCCCTGCGTGTGCTGCGCGACGATCCGCCATTGGCCGTCCGGGCCGCGCGCGAGATCGAACGCGACGACGTGCAGCCACGTATCGCCCGGCACGCGCGCGCCGCGCATCGCACGCAGATACCCGGGGTGGCCGGTCACGAGCGCGGGCGGCAGCAGCCCGCGCTGCAGGATCGTCTGCGGCCCGTACAGGTCGGCCAGCGTCGCATTGAGCAGCCGCACGCGCTGCAGCACGCCACGCTCGATCCCGACCCAGTCCTCGGGCGTGACGATCAGCGGCAGCAGGTCGAGCGACCACGGGCCGACCGCGCCGTCGCCGGCGCGCTGCTCGTGCAACTGGTAGAACAGGCCGTTCTCGCGCATGCGCCGGTGCAGCGCGTCGGCGCGGCGGTCGAGGTCGGCCACGCCGTCGCTGCCGATCGACGTGAAGAAGCTGCGCCACGCGGGCGCCAGCGCAGGCGCGTGCAGGCCGGCCGCGCTGCCGCGCAGTTCGTCGTAGCGGCCGGCGGCGGCCGGCGCCGCGAGCGCGGCGGCCAGTTCGGCGGCGTCCGGCTGCGCGCCGGTATCGAAAAGCGTGGGCATCGCGTCGAGGGCGGCGAGATGATCGAGGTCAATGGGCGGCACGATGTCGTTCCGTCGTCAGGGTGCGGCCGCGCATGCGCGCCGCCATTCAGGCGGCAAGCCGCAGTGCGGAACCGCATTCTGCCCGCATCCTAGCATTCCGGCGGGGCCGCGACCGGCCGGTGCGCCGGGCGGTCGCGAACCGCGCATCGTCGTCCGCCCTGTCATCGATCGATCACGGCCGCCGCAAGTCGAGCGTGAACGGGAATTCGCGGCTCGGCGCGGCGGCCGCGACCTCCATCCGGCCCGGCGTGTGCCCGATCTCGACGAAGCGTGCGAGCCGGCGGCTCTCCGCTTCGTACGCATTGACCGGGAACGTCGCGTAGTTGCGCCCGCCCGGATGCGCGACGTGATACCGGCAGCCGCCAAGCGAGCGTTGCAGCCACGTATCGACGATGTCGAACGTGAGCGGCGCGTGCACGCCGATGGTCGGATGCAGCGCCGACGGCGGCGACCACGCCTTGTAGCGCACGCCCGCGACGTATTCGCCGACGGTGCCGGTCGGCTGCAGCGGCAGCGCGCGGCCGTTGACGGTCACGACGTGCCGGTTGTCGTTCAGCCCCGTCACGCGCACTTCGAGCCGTTCGACCGACGAATCGACGTAGCGCACCGTGCCGCCGGGCGCGCCTTCCTCGCCCATCACGTGCCACGGTTCCAGCGCGCCGCGCAGCGACAGTTCCATCCCGTTCACCGCGATCTGCCCGAACAGCGGAAACCGGAATTCGAAGTGCGGGGCGAACCACGCCGGATCGAACGCGAAACCGGCGTCGCGCAGCTCGGCCAGCACGTCGTCGAAATCCATCTGAAGAAATTCCGGCAGCATGAACCGGTCGTGCAGCGCGGTGCCCCAGCGCGTGAGCGGCGTCGTGTACGGCGCGGCCCAGAAGCGCGCGACCAGCGCGCGCAGCAGCAGTTGCTGCACGATGCTCATCCGCGCATGCGGCGGCATCTCGAACGCGCGCAGTTCGAGCAGGCCGAGCCGGCCGGTGGACGAATCGGGCGAATACAGCTTGTCGATGCAGAACTCGCTGCGGTGCGTGTTGCCCGTCACGTCGATCAGCAGGTTGCGCAGCACGCGGTCGACGAGCCACGGCGGCATGTCCTGCCCGAACAGCAGCTTGTTGCGCTGGATCTCCGCGAACGCGATGTCGAGCTCGTAAAGCTGGTCGTTGCGCGCCTCGTCGACACGCGGCGCCTGGCTCGTCGGCCCGATGAACAGCCCCGAGAACAGGTACGACAGCGACGGATGGTTGTGCCAGTACGCGATCAGGCTCGCGAGCAGATCGGGGCGGCGCAGGAACGGGCTGTCGGCCGGCGTCGCGCCGCCGAGCACGAAGTGGTTGCCGCCGCCCGTGCCGACGTGCCGCCCGTCGACCATGAACTTCTCGCTGCACAGCCGCGATTGCCACGCGGCGTCGTACAGGAATTCGGTGTGGTCGACGAGCTCGTCGAAGCTCGCGGCCGGGTGGATGTTCACCTCGATCACGCCGGGATCCGGTGTCACCTGCAGCAGCTTCAGCCGTGCGTCGCGCGGCGGCGGATAGCCTTCGAGCACGAGCTTCACGCCGAGTGCGTGGGCGGTCAGCTCGATCGCGCCGAGCAGGTCGAGATAATCCTCGAGCGCGGCGAGCGGCGGCATGAACAGGTACAAGATGCCGTTGCGCACTTCGACGCACAGCGCGGTGCGCGTGATCCACGCGGCCGATTCGAAGCGCTCGGGCCGGCGATGCGGATCCGCGGCGTCCGGTCGGCCGCTCGCGGCCGTGCCGTCGTCGCGCCACTGCATCACGGTCTGCGCGGACGCTTCGCGATGCACGCCGGCCAGATAGCGCGGCGCGTCGGCCGGGCCGGCGTAACGGGCGCGAATGGCGGCGGCGTCCGGCAGCACGTCGCGCGGCGCGAACGGATCGCGCTCGACAAGGTACGGATAGTCGGCGCGCGCCGCCCACGGCAGCGAATCGAGCGGCAGCCGATAGCCCATCGGCGAATCGCCCGGCACGAGATACATCCGCTCGTCGCGGAAGAACCACGGGCCCGTCTGCCAGCGCGGCCCGTCGAGGCCCGGCGCGTCGTCCGTGCGCTTGACCGGCAGCACGTAGCCGACCACGCTGTCGAGCTGCTGCTCGAAAACCTTGCGCAGCCGCGCGCGTTCGAGCTCGTCGTCGAGGCGCGCATCGAACGGATCGACGTTGACGGGCAGCCGGCGCTCGCGCCACAAGTAATACCAGACGTCCTCGTAGCCAGGCTGGATGAATTCGCCGCTCAGGCTCAGCCGCGCGGCGAGTGCATCGATGAAGCGCTTCGCGTCGTCGGTGGTGTACGACGACGGTTCGCGCTCGTCGGCAAAGAGCGACGGATCGTGCCACACGGGCTGACCGTCTGCGCGCCAGAAGATCGACAGCGCCCAGCGCGGCAGTTGCTCGCCCGGGTACCACTTGCCCTGCCCGAAATGCAGGAAGCCGCCGTCGCCGTATTCGGCGCGCAGCCGCTGCACGAGTTCGGTCGCGTAGCCGCGCTTGGTCGGGCCGAGCGCGTCGGTGTTCCACTCGGCGCCGTCGCGATCGTCGATCGACACGAAGGTCGGCTCGCCGCCCTGCGTGAGCCGCACGTCGCCGGCGGCCAGCGCGCCGTCGACCTGCGTGCCGAGCGCGAGCACGGCCTCCCACTGCGATTCGGTGTACGGCTTCGTCACGCGCGGCGATTCGTACACGCGCGTCACGCTCATCTCGTGCTCGAACGACACCTCGCACTCGTCGATCAGCCCTTCGACCGGCGCGGCGCTCGTCGGCTGCGGCGTGCACGCGAGGGGAATATGCCCTTCCCCGGCGAGCAGGCCCGACGTCGGATCGAAGCCGATCCAGCCGGCGCCCGGCAGATAGACCTCGCACCATGCATGCAGGTCGGTGAAATCGACCGACGTGCCGCTCGGGCCGTCGAGCGATTTCACGTCGGGGGTCAGCTGGATCAGGTAGCCGGACACGAAGCGCGCGGCGATGCCGAGATGACGGCACAGCTGCACGAGCAGCCACGCGCTGTCGCGGCACGAGCCCGACGCGAGTTCGAGCGTCTGCACGGGCGTCTGCACGCCCGGCTCCATCCGCACCAGATAACCGATGTCGCGCTGAAGCTGCTGGTTCAGCGCGACGAGGAAGTTCACGGTGCCGGCCGGCGTGCGGTCGACGCCGTCGAGATACGCGCGAAACAGCGGCGCGGCGCTCGTCTGCGGGTCGCACGCGAGATACGGCGCGAGTTCGGTCTTCAGCGCGTCGTCATAGCTGAACGGGTATTGCTCCGCGCTCGCTTCGAGAAAGAAGTCGAACGGGTTGTACACCGACATCTCGGCGACGAGATCGATCGTGATCTCGAAGTGCTCGGTGCGCTCCGGAAACACGAGCCGCGCGAGATAGTTCGAGAACGGATCCTGCTGCCAGTTGATGAAGTGCTGCGCGGGCTCGACCGTCATCGAATACGCGAGGATCGGGGTCCGGCAATGCGGCGCGGGCCGCAGTCGCACGACCTGCGGGCCGAGGTTGACGAGCCGGTCGTAGCGATAGCGGGTGGTGTGATGCAGCGCGACGTGGATGGACATGGGAGCTCGAGTCGGGTTGGGCCGGCCGCGCACGCCGCGTCGTTTGCAACGCGGCGGCCCGGCATGGCGGATGCGGCGAAGGCGCGCCGCGGGTCAGACGAGTTCCGGCGTCTGCACGACGCTGATCTCGACGCCGACGGCCGTCGCGCCGAGCCCCGTCACCGGCTGCGCGTCGCGATGGTCGAGGCCGACCGCGATGCGCACGTAGCGTTCGTCCGGGCAACGGTTCATGAACGGGTCGAAACCGACCCAGCCGAGCCCTTCGACATAGGCCTCCGCCCACGCATGGCCGGCCGGCTGCTGCATCAGCGCCGTGGCTTGCGGCTGCGCGCCGAGCGCCGCGTGCGGCTGCCCCTGGGATTGCGACTGCGATTGCCCTTGCGATTGCGATTGCGCGGCATGCGATGCACCGAGCACCTGCTGCATCCCGTCGCCGCTCTGCAGCGCGAGCGCTTCCTCGTCCTCGACGTCGGTCCCATTCTGCTTCGCATCGGCGATGCGCTGCATCGCGCTGTCGGCCAGCACGTAGCCCGAGATGTAGCGCGCGGGGATCTTCAGCACGCGGGCGGCCGCGATGAACGCGTGCGCATGGTCGCGGCTCGTGCCCTCGCCGCTTTGCAGCGCGGTTTCCGCATCGACGGGCGCGTCGGCGGCCAGGTTCGGCGCGTACGCGATGCGGCCGTGCACTTCCGTCATCAGCCAGTGCAAAGCGTCGAGGCCGTGCGGCTCGATCGGCAGCGCGTCGGTCAGCGCGCGCACGGTGTCGCCGGCCTTCGTGAGCGCTGTTTCGCGCTCGAAGATCCACGGCGGCGCATAGCCTTCAGGATTCCCGATAATGCCCGAGCGGTCCTGCGTCTCGACGACGCCGGCCGCCACGACGACGATCTCGGCCTTCGCGCCGCGATCGTGGCGCACGAGGTCGATCCGGTTGCCGAGCCCGTCGGCGTAAGACAGCGTCGGCTCGACGCCGTCGATCGTGACCTGCCACGCGCGCACCGTCTGCCCGGGGCCCGACTGCGGGCGCAGCCGCAACCGTTGCAGCGCGTGGGTGGCCTGATCGTCGAACTGATAACGCGAAATGTGTCGGATGGCGAGTCGCATGGCAAGTCTCAGTCGAAGTTGTAAGCCTGGGCGATTTCGAGCCCGAGGCTGTTGTTGCGGCCGATGAAGTCGGTCAGGAACTCGTGCAGGCCGCTCTTGAAGATTCGCTCGACCGACGTATCGGACAGCATTTGCAGGATCTTCGTGGCCGTGTCGTGACACGGGTGTGTCACGCCGTAATCTTTCGCGAGCAGGTTCAGGCTCGATACGACGCGCCCGTAGCAATAGCGCAGCGAACGCGGCATGCGGCCGTTCAGGATCAGGTAGTCGGCAATGTTCAGGGGCTTGTACTGCACGTCGTACACCCAGCGGTACGAACGATGCGCGGCCACGCAGCGCAGGATCGTCTCCCATTGGTAGTTGTCGAGGATCGTGCCGACGTGCGATACCGACGGCAGCAGCAGGTGGTATTTCACGTCGATGATCCGCGCGGTGTTGTCCGCGCGTTCGATGAATGCGCCGATCTGCGCGAAATCGAAGATCTCGTTGCGCAGCATCGTGCTGTAGAAGCTGCCGAGAATCAGTGCGGTTTCGCGTTTCACCTGGTCGAGCACGGCCGGCAGCTCGCTTTCCGGCACCGGCTGCGCGAACGCGCGGCGCAGCGCGAGCCACGCGCCGTTCACGCTTTCCCACGCCTCGCGCGTGAGCGCCGTGCGCACCATCCGCGCATTCGAGCGCGCGGCCTCGATGCACGACAGCACGCTCGACGGGTTGTCGCGGTCGCGCAGCAGGTAGTCGGTCACGGTATCGGCCGCATACGCGTCGTATTTCTCCCGATAGCCGTCGTCCGCGCCCGAGCTGACGAGCACCGACGACCATTCGGCCGGCGCGTCGGCCGTGCGCGTGAGCGCCATCCGCAGCCCGGCATCGACGATGCGCGCGATATTCTCCGCGCGCTCGATATAGCGGTACATCCAGTAGAGACCGCTTGCAGTACGTCCCAGAAGCATCTCGTGTCCACTCCGTCTTCGTTCGGTTCGCGCGCCGGCTCCGGCGCGCGCGGTCGTGCCCGGCTCAGTCGGCCAGCACCCAGGTGTCCTTGGTGCCGCCGCCCTGGCTCGAGTTGACGACCAGAGATCCTTCCTGCAGCGCGACGCGCGTGAGCCCGCCGGGCGTGATGCGGATCCGGTCCGACACCAGCACGAACGGTCGCAGGTCGACGTGGCGCGGCGCGAGGCCGGCGTCGGTCAGGATCGGCGTCGTGGACAGCGCGAGCGTCGGTTGCGCGATGTAGTTCGCGGGACGCGCGCGCAGCTTCGCGGAAAATGCCTCGAGTTCGGCCTTCGACGCGCACGGCCCGACCAGCATCCCGTAGCCGCCCGAGCCGTGCACCTCCTTCACGACCAGTTCGTCGAGATGCGCGAGCACGTACTTCAGGCTGTCGGCCTCGCCGCAGCGCCAGGTCGGCACGTTCTCCAGCAGCGCCTTGCGGCCCGTGTAGAACTCGACGATTTCCGGCATGTACGAGTAGATCGCCTTGTCGTCGGCGATGCCGGTGCCGGGCGCATTCGCGATCGTGATGTTGCCCGCGCGGTACACGTCCATGATGCCGGCCACGCCGAGCACCGAGTCGGGGCGGAACGTCAGCGGATCGAGGAACGCGTCGTCGACGCGGCGGTACAGCACGTCGATCGGCTGGAAGCCTTCGGTCGTGCGCATCGCGACGCGGCCGTCGATCACCTGCAGGTCGCTGCCCTCGACGAGGTGCACGCCCATCTGGTCGGCGAGGAACGAATGCTCGTAGTACGCGGAATTGTGGATGCCGGGCGTGAGCACCGCGATGGTCGGGTTGTCGGCGTTGCCGCCCGGCGGGCACACGGCCGCGAGCGACTGGCGCAACATCTGCGGATAGGTTTCGACCGGGCGCACCTTCACCTGCTGGAACAGCTCGGGGAAAAGCTGCATCATCGTTTCGCGATTTTCCAGCATGTACGACACGCCGGACGGCGTGCGCGCGTTGTCTTCCAGCACGTAGAACGCGTTCTCGCCGGTGCGCACGATGTCGACGCCGATGATGTGCGTGTAAACGTTGCCGGGCGGCCGGAAGTCGATCATCTCCGGGATGAACGCCTCGTTGTGCGCGATCAGGTGCTTCGGCACGATGCCCGCGCGCACGATTTCCTGGCGGTGGTAGATGTCGTCGAGGAACGCGTTCAGCGCCATCACGCGCTGCTCGATGCCGAGCGACAGCCGGCTCCATTCCGAACCCGAGATGATGCGCGGGACGATATCGAACGGAATCAGCCGCTCGGCGGCTTCCGCGTCGCCGTAGACGGCGAACGTGATGCCTGTCTTGCGGAACACGCCTTCCGCGTCGTGGGCCTTCTGGGCGAGGCTCGCAGGATCCTGCGTGTCGAGCCATTGTTTCAGGCGCGCGTAAGGCGCCCTCACCATGTCGCCGGATTGCAGCATTTCATCGAATGGCTTCATCGATCTTCTCTCCATCGATCGTTTTCCCCGGCATTGCGCATGCCGGACCGGCGTACTGATTGCTTTGCAAGGAACGTGCCTTGCTCGATCCCTTCGATATCCCCCTGTTTTGCGCCGTGCAGGCACGCCTGCGCGGCATTGCGCACCATAACGGTGCAACGTCGGGCGCGACGGGCGCTGGCGGTGCGCCGCGAGCGCACACGGCCGATGCTGCGCCGCGTCCAACGAACATAGTTCCCCCGCGTGTCACGAATGTGCAATCTGCACTGCACCAAAAACGGCGAGCCGGGCCCCCGGAACGACCGTGAACGGGGCGGGCCGGCACGCACACGGCGCAGCCGGCCCTGGGGAAGTGCCGTCCGGGCGGCCGGGACAGTCTAACGCGGTGAACTGTCCGGTTAACCGGTCCGGCCCCTCAACGCTATGCAGCCGTAATCCCGCCGACAACGCCCATGCATATTTCGACTGACACCGATCGAAAAAAAACATCGGCCCGACCGGCGCGATGCGCGGTACGCTAGAACGTTGGTGCAGCAGACGGCGCCGCCTTTCAGGCGCCCGACTATAAAAAGCGAAGATCGAAATGGAAGCAAAGTGGCTGGAAGATTTCCTGAGCCTGGCGGATACCAAGAGTTTTTCCCGGGCCGCGCGTCACCGGCACCTGACGCAGTCGGCGTTCAGCAGACGAATCGCCGCCCTCGAAACCTGGATGGACGCGAAGCTGGTCGACCGGAGCATCAACCCGGTCGCGCTGACGCCCGCCGGCCAGATGTTCCGCGGGCTCGCCGCGGACATCCTGCGCAGCATGTATGCGGCGCGCAATCTCGTAAACGGCTACGACCAGTTCGCGGCGAGCGACCAGGTCGTGCGCTTCGCCGTCGCGCACACGCTCGTGTTCACGCTGTTTCCCGAATGGCTCAAGCAGCTCAATAGCGAGGTCGGCCACGTCACGGCCCGCGTCAATGCGGTGAACGTGCCGGAGGGCGTGCAGCAACTGGTCGAAGGCGAATGCGACCTGCTGCTCGGCTATCACCACCCGCAGTTGCCGATCGTGCTCGATCCGAACCACTTCCCGTTCGTCAGCCTCGGCGTCGAGCGGATCCTGCCGGTGTCGTCGCCCGACGCGCGCGGCAAGCCGGTGTTCCAGCTGCCCGGCACGCCCGACGCGCCGCTGCCGCTGCTCGCGTATTCGTCGGGCGCGTTTCTCGGCAACATCGTCGAGATGCTGCTGCTGAATGCGACCGAGCCGTACGTGCTGCACCGGTGTTTCGAGACGCACATGTCCGAGGCGCTGAAAGGCATGGTCGTGGCCGGGCATGGCATCGGCTGGCTGCCGGAAAGCTGTGTCGCGAAGGAGCTCGTGGACGGCACGCTCGTGTGCGCGGGCGCCGGCGACTGGATCACCGAACTCGAAATCCGCCTGTATCGATCGGCGCGCAAGCGCGGGCTCGCGGCCGAACAGCTGTGGGCCTACATCATGAACCGGCCGCGCACGGCGCTCGACGGCGCGATCGGCACCGAAGAGGCGGCCGCGCCGGCGATGCGCAGCGCGCGGCGAAGCGCGGGCGGCAGCCGCTGATCGCGCATTCGCGCCGTGAGCGCCCACGGCGCGAATGCGCGTGGTTTCAATAGCAATCGATAATCCCGTCCGACACCATAAAATCCCTTGCAGACCTGTAATCGATCTGCGGAAAACGCAAACGTTTGCGAATTCACATCGTATTTTTTACTGTTTTCGGTATTAAGTAAGAATATTCAGCCAGATTTTCCAGGCAGAAATACCTTGTTACACAAGTTTCCATTTACCTGTAACTGCCGGGATGATCAAAAACGTCGCACCCTTATTTCACAATCCGCCACCTGTACTCGGACCTTCATCGATTCGCCTTGAATACAGGTGCAATAGTTTCTTTTATCAGTCGTTATTTTTCGGCACGAAAATCGATACCTCCGACGTGATTCAAAGCGTGCTCGATCATCGCTACCGACGAGCAATTTCCATGTTCGGAATTCTCGACTTTATTCAGAATTAAGAAATCCTCACCAATCCGTCCTTATCCTGTTTAGATAGGATCTTTCCCTTCGTCCCATTCGGGCCACACGCAGTTGTTGGTTCAAAAACCATCGTGTATCAATAGCTTGTCGCAAAAAGAACGTTGGCAAATTCGACTCGGCGTCGATGCGCGTCATCGCGTCTGGACGGGAGATTGCAATGTCACCCTCGCTTCGACAACATGCTCGCCCTTTCCTGAGCGCCGTGCTTTCCACGCTCTGCATGAACGTCATGGCCCAGACACCGGCGGCTTCGTCGCCGGCGTCCGGGCCGGGGGCGAACCGGTACGTGATTTCGTATATCTGCGGTGACGCGCGGATCGACGGTACCGCGCCGCTTCCGCCTGACGGACGCCCGTACAACCTGGGCGTGTCTTTCCTGTCGGAGAGCACCGGACAGCCGCTCTCCAACGTGCAGGTGCGCCTGCGCCGGCATGGGCGCGTGCTCGTCGAATTCAATGCATCGGGATCGCGCTGCCTGTTCAGCGTGCCGGATGCGAGCTACCGGGTCGAAGGGACCTATCAGGGAGCAACCCAGTTCGCGATCGTCGAGACGGGCACGCTCACGACGCAGTTGCGATGGTGAGCGTCGCGCCGATCGCGTCATTCGTCGAACGTATCGAATCAAGGAGCCTTGAATGCCTCGTGCAGAACGACCGGACGACTCGCCCGCCCGTGAGCCGAAACCCTCGTGGGGTCCGGGAAAGAATGCGGCGCTCAGCGTCGCCGCATTTGCCGCGATCTTCGGTGCCTTCGCGTATGTCGAGCGAGACGCGAGGATCGGCCATGCGAGCGTGACGCACGATATCGCCGGCGTGATCGAAAACGCCGCCGGCAAGTACCGCGAGTTCATCGTGGCGGCAACGGGCGGCGCGTCCGGCACCGCGGCGCCCGCGGGCTCGACGGCGACGGTCGCGCGGGCCGGGCCGATTCCGCCGTCTGCCTCGGCGACGCCGGCCATGTCGGCCGCGGCCGAGCCGCCCGTACCGCCGCAAACGACGGCCCGTTCCGACGTGAAACCCATGCGCCCCGCGCATGTGCCGGCGACGAAGCTCGCGGCCGAGCCGCACGCCGCGTCGGCCGCCAGGCGCACGGCGCGCGCCGGCGACGCGCACCGGACATCCCGTTCACAGGCGCTGGCGCGCACGAGAAAACACCCCGACCCCGTGCCGAAACAGCAACCGCAATCGTATCTCGCCGGCGCGTCGCACATGGAAGCGACCAGCGTCACACACGATGAGCTGGAAGGCGCCCGCGCGCTGGCCAAGGCGCGCTGGTGCGCACAGATCGACGAATGGAGCTGTGTGGAGCAAAACGCGAGCCGTGCACTCGCCATCGATCCGAAGAACAGCGAATCGCGCGCGCTGCTTGGACAAGCGATCCGCAACCGCTTGTGAGCGGGCCGGATGTCGTCGGGCCTTGCCGCCCGGCGGCATGACGGCCGGCATCACGGCCGGCGACGCGCGCCGTCGGGCGTGCAACCGATGTGATCGTTTCAAAGTGAGGAGACACCGTGGCTAACAATCGTCAACAACAATGCACCACCGTCGTTCCGCCGACCCGGCGGATCCTCCTGCATGCGCCGCTGCTGTGCCTGCTCGTCGCGTCCGGCCCGTGCCTTGCCGGCGAAGGCGACGCGCAGCCGCAGGTCGCCCAGGGTTCCGGTACGCAGCCCCCTCAAGCGCCGACGCCGATCGCGCAGGCGTCGGATACGTCGATGCAGATCGCGCAGGGATCGAACCCGGCGATGCCGACCACGGTCGTGGTGGACCCCGATGCGGCGCAGCCGAGCGGGCCATCGTCGAATGCGCCGATGCTGCTTGCGCAGGCATTCGTCGACACCGCGCCGCCGGATACGTCGGCGCCACGCGCGCAGACGTCGGATGCACCGCAGCCGCCCGCCCAAACCGCGACCGCCGCACCGCCCGCACCGCCCGCACCACCGACTACGCCGACGCTCACCGCGCAGGCGTCCGGCACGCCGATGCCGAATTCGCCCACGCCCATGACCCAGCCCGCCGGCGCCGAGCCGCCGTCGTCCCGGCAACCGACTTCACAGTCACCCGGCGCGCAGCTCCCCGGCGAGCCGATCCAGCGATCGCAAGGACCCGACGTAGAGGCGCCCAATGCGCAGGCGCCGAATCTGCGCACCGCCGACGTCGCGACGGTCCGCAACGACGTGTTCGGCCTCGCGACGAGCGGCGGCGCGGTCAAGGCGCTCGACGAAGCGAAGGCCCGCCCCGATGCGTTCTCCGCCGTCGACATCGCACAACTCGAAGAACTGTCGATTCGCCAGCAGGTGCGCGGCGGACGCGACAAGTCGCGCTCGATGACGAGTTCGGACCGCTTCGACGGGCTCGACAACGCGCTGCGCGCGGCCGACGACCTCGACAAGCGGATGCCGGCCACACCCGAGTACACGCCGGTCCGCACGGCGCTCGCGGGCGATCGGGTCGTCGCCCTTGCGGCACGCGGCGACATGAAGCCGGCCGTCGCGACGTTCGAGACGATTCCGTCGAATGCGGAGATCTCGATCGACGCGCTGGCGGCCGTCGGCGACGCCTACCTGTACCTGAGCGAGCCGGCCAAGGCGAACGCCGTCTACGCGCGTGCGCTGCAGCAGGCGACCGCGTCGCCGACGGATCGCGCGACCCGCGGCTTCCAGTACGGCGCCCGCACGCAGCCGATCGAGCTGCGCGAAGGGCTGTTCTGGTCGTACGTCGACCAGGCGCGTGCGCCCGAAGCGAAGCAGGTGCTCGACGACATGGAGAAGTCGCTGCCGCCGGTCAAGCAGGTGACCAACGTCGGTCCCGGAGAAAGCGACTATCTGCGCTACTACCGGCTGCGCGCGCAGTACCTGATCTTCACCGGACACGTCGACCAGGGGATTGCCGCGCTCGAAGAACTCGAGAAGCAGGTGCCGTTCAACGCGGAGATCCGAGCCGCGCACGCCGACGCCGTATCGGGCCAGTCGCATCCGCGCCAGGCGATCTCGATGTATCGCGCGTCGCTGACCGATCACCCGGACAGCGTCGAGATGCTCGCGGGCCTCGGCCGCGCGTCGCTCGTGGCGGACGACTACGCGACCGCGAAGACCGTCGACCAGACGCTCGGCAACACGTTCCCGGACAGCGGCGCCGTGCGCGGCTTCAAGCGCGACTACAAAGCGTACCGCAGCCCGGTGTTCACGACCGACCTGAGCTTCGAGCACGGCAACAGCGCACTGGCCAACAACAGCTTCACGTCGGACAGCTATGTGTATTCGCAACCATTCGGCGACAACTGGCGCGTGTTTTCGCACACGTTCTACGGTTTCGCGCAGACCGACGACGGCAACCTCAGCCGCACGCGCACGGGCATCGGCGGCGACTACCGGCATGGGCCGCTCACGGTGCTGGGCGAAGTCACGCGCTCGATGGGCGGGGACGGTCGAACCGGCGGCCGCGGGACGATCGCGTACGCGCTGAACGACTACTGGACGGTCAGCGCCGGGCTCGACACCAACGACAACTCGCTGCCGTGGAAGGCGTATGCCGCGCACATCTGGGGCCGCTCCGCGAACGTCGAGGTCGTGTATCGCCAGAACGACCGACGCCAGGTCAGGCTGAGCTACGGCGTGAGCCGCTACAGCGATTCGAACTTCCACCAGGAGATCGCGGCGACCGCCACGCAGCGCGTGTACACGGCTGCGAACCAGCTCGTCAACGTCTCGCTGAACCTCGGTACCGACAGCAACACGCGCCGGGACGCGCCCTACTTCAGCCCCGGTCGCGACTACGCGGCCGCCGCGACCGTGATGCATCAGTTGACGCTGTTCAAGAAGGGGGACGTGGGGCTGCAACAGCGCGTGTCGGTGTCGGGCGGCGTGTACAACGAGCGCGGCTTCGGCACCAGCCCGCTGTGGAGCGCGCGCCTCGAGCACGCGTGGACGTTCAAGCACGACATCACGCTGAGCTACGGCGTCGAGGTCAGCAGTCACGCATACGACGGCCAGCGCGAGCGCTCCGAAACCGGCTTCCTGTCGCTCAACCTGCCGTTCTAGCAAGGAGATCGGGCAATGCTGCAATCCAGACGGACCTTCATGTGCGGATGCCTCGGCACGTTTGCCGCCTGTTCGCTGTTTCCGGGCGTGACCGGCGCCAAGATGATCGACCTGCTGCCGCCGTCCGATCCGGCCGACGGCAAGACGTTCCGCGTGATCTGCATGCACGACGTGCGCGACAACCTGATGGCGTCGTTTTCGTCGCAGACGGCCATCATCGATCCGTTCGCGGTCGACACCGGCACGCTGACCGCGATCTTCTCGTGGCTGCAGACCAACAACTACCACACGATCACGGTCAAGCAGATCGAGGCGTCGCGGCACGGCGGCAAGCCGCTGCCGCCGCGCTCGGTGTTGCTCACGTTCGACGACGGCTTCCGCAGCCACTATACGAAAGTGCTGCCGCTGCTCGAGCGCTTCAAGTATCCGGCCGTGATGGGCCTCGTCACCGCATGGATCGACACGCCGCCGGATACGCCGATCCGCATCAGCGACAAGGTTCAGGTGCCGCGCGACTACTTCCTGTCGTGGGACGAGGTGAAGAAGCTCGGGCAGTCGGAATTCGTCGAGCTCGGCTGCCACACGCACAATCTCCATCACGGCGCGATCGCCAATCCGCAAGGCAACGAGTTGCCGGCGACCACGTCGCACCTCTATCTGCAAGACCAGAAGCGCTATGAGACCGACGCCGAGTTCCACGCACGCGTGCACGACGACCTGCAGACGAGCGTGCGGCAGATCCGCGAACGCACCGGCATCGTCGCACGCTCGATGGTGTGGCCGTACGGCGCGGAAAACCAGCCCGTGCGCCAGATCTCGACGTCGCTCGGCATGGACATCCAGTTCAGCCTCGACGCCGGCCCGAATACGCCGGACGTGCCGCTCGATCGGCTGAGACGGATCCTGATGATGTACGACGTCGACATCGGCGGGTTCGAGCGCTCGATGCGCGAACCGGCGTCGAACCGCGGCGACGTCGACGTGCCCGAGCGCACCGTGCAGGTCGACCTCGACCAGGTCTACGATCCCGATCCCGCGCGACAGGAAGCGAATCTCGGCAAGCTGATCGAGCGCATCTACCGGATGCAGCCGAAATCGGTGTACCTGCAGGCGTATGCGGACCCGAAGGGCACCGGCGTGGCCGAAGCAGTGTATTTCCCGAACCGGCACCTGCCGATGCGTTCCGACCTGTTCTCGCGTGCCGCGTGGCAACTCAATACGCGCGCCAACGTGCAGGTGTATGCATGGATGCCGGTGCTCGCGTTCCGGCCGCCTGCCGACAAGCAGCGCAGCCTCGAGGCCGTCACGGCATTCGGCGGCGCGCCGGCCCGCGAGAACGGCACGCGCGTGTTCCGGCTGAGCCCGTTCGATCCTGATGCGCGGCTGATGATCCAGCAGATCTACGAGGATCTCAGCAAGCATGCGTCGTTCAGCGGCATCCTGTTCGGCGACGACGCGGCGCTCGACGATTACGAGGACGCGGGCCGGCATGCGCTGCGCATCTATTCCCAATGGGGGCTGCCGGCCGACGTCGGCAAGATCCGCGAGAACCCCGACCTGATGAAGCGCTGGACGCGCCAGAAGACGCGCCACCTGATCGACATGACCCGGCAGCTCGAGCAGATCGTGCTGGCTCACCAGAACGTCGGCGACGTGCTGACCGCGCGCAACATCTTCGCGATGCCGGTGCTCAAGCCCGAATCGGAAGCATGGTATGCGCAGAACTACGACGATTTCCTCGCCGCCTACGACTACGTCGCGCTGATGGCGATGCCGTACATGGAGCAGGCGAAGGACCCGGAAGGCTGGCTGGACGAACTCGTGAAGGCGGTGCGCACGAAGCAGCGCGGGCTGCAGCGCACCGTGTTCGAACTGCAGTCGTACGACTGGCACGCGCAGAAGGCCGTGCCCGCCAGCACGCTGCTCGCGCAGATGCGGCGGCTGCGCAGCGAGGGCGCCGTGAATTTCGGCTACTACCCCGACAACTTCCTGAACGGCCAGCCGGAGCTCGACGCGATGCGCGACGTGATGTCGCTGAAGTCGCGCCTCGACCCGACCTCGATCAACGCGCTGATGCAGATGCAGCACGCGCAGGGAACCAAGACGCCATGACCTCCCATAGCCTCATCCAGCGCCTGCAGGATTTCGTCTTCTACTATCCGTTCTTCATGTCGTATCTGTGGATGATCGGCGGCGTCGTGCACTACTTCCTGCTCGAGGAGGGCCGCGAGCTGTCGACGCGCACGATCGCGTCGAGCGGCATCCCGAAGGTCTCGATCGTCGTGCCCTGCTTCAACGAAGCCGCGAACGCGCGCAGCGTGATCGCGCATCTGAACGGGATGCAGTATCCGAACTACGACATCATCGCGGTCAACGACGGCAGCAAGGATCGCACCGGCGAGATCCTCAACGAGCTGGCCGTCGAGATTCCGCGGCTGCTCGTGATCCATCACGCGCGCAACGAAGGCAAGGCGGTCGGGCTCACGACCGCGGCGGCCGTGTCGAACGCGGAGTACCTGCTGTGCATCGACGGCGACGCGCTGCTCGCGCACGACGCGATCGGCTGGATGCTCGAGCACTTCCTGACCGACCCGGGCGTCGGCGCGGTGACCGGCAACCCGCGCATCCGCACGCGCACGTCGCTGCTCGGCCGCATGCAGGTCGGCGAGTTCTCGTCGATCGTCGGGCTGATCAAGCGCACGCAGCAGGTGTACGGCCGCATCTTCACGGTGTCGGGCGTGATCACGATGTTCCGCAAGACCGCGCTCGCCGACGTCGGCTACTGGAGCTCGGACATGCTGACCGAGGACATCGACATCAGCTGGAAGCTGCAGTGCCGCGACTGGCGCGTCGTGTACGAGCCGCACGCGCTCAGCTGGATCCTGATGCCCGAGACGATCAAGGGGCTCTACCGGCAGCGGCTGCGCTGGTCGAAGGGCGGCATCCAGGTGCTGCTCAAGTACGCGGGCACGCTGATGCGGCCGACGCAAATGATGATGTGGCCGCTGTTCGTCGAGTACCTGATCGGCATCGCATGGGCGTACTCGATGTCGTTCATCCTGCTGCT
Organism: Burkholderia sp. AcTa6-5; assembly: GCF_017815075.1. Lineage (NCBI taxonomy): Bacteria > Pseudomonadati > Pseudomonadota > Betaproteobacteria > Burkholderiales > Burkholderiaceae > Burkholderia > Burkholderia sp. AcTa6-5. The sequence goes on from NZ_JAGIQE010000001.1 coordinate 669,442, forward strand.
CGCGCTGATCGACGTCGTCTACCCGCTTCCGCCGAACTGGCATGTGTCCGTGGTGCCGCACTGGCACGGGATGCTGCTGGTCGCGACCTGCATCCTGCAGCTGATCATCGGCAGCATGATCGATCGTCGTTACGACGAAAAACTCCTGATGTACTTCCTTGACACCATCTGGTACCCCGTCGCGTTCTGGCTGATCAGCATGATCACCACTGTCGTCGCCCTGCCCGCCGTCGTACTGCGGGGCCGCGGCAAGCGCGCCGTTTGGGTCAGTCCCGACCGAGGCATTCAACATGAAGAACGCGCCGATTATTGACCTTTCCCTGCGCGCACCGCGCGACATGATCGCCGAACGCGGCAGCATCGTCGGGCCCGTGCTCGTCGCGTGGTTCCGCCTCGTGCGGCCCGCGCTGGTCGGGGGCGTATGGGCATCGATCTGCATCTACACGTATCGCTACCTGTTGCCGTTCAACGAGGCCGAGATGCCGATCGAACAGATCGTGTTCTACGTGACGAGCATCGCGCTGATCGCCGGCACGATCGTCATGTGGCTGATCGCGGGACGCGTCGTGCATCCATTCGCCTATCGGTTACGCGTATCGAAGATGATGCGGCGCTCGGCCAGCGTGAAGGTGCGCTCCGTGCCGCCGACCGCGTTCGCGAGCGAGCGCCGGCGCGGCGCGCGGCGCACGACGCGCATTCTCGTCGCGTCGCACGATGCGAACGGGTCGATTTCGGGCATCGAATGGGTCGCCCATGCCGGGCCGCAGCCCCGCGAATAGCCCGCCGGAGACGTGCCGCGCCGGGCGCGACGCCTGCCGCGCGACGCGGCGCCGCTTCTGACATCGCGCCGGCGCGCGTCGCGCGCCAGCCGGAAAACTTCATGGAGACGAGGTGAATCATGTGCGGAATCGTCGGAGCAAGCGGCCTGAACAATCAGGTGCCGCAACTGGTCAATGCGCTGAGCCGGCTCGAATATCGCGGCTACGATTCGTGCGGCATCGCCGTGCAGGGCGACGGCCGCCTGCGCAGCGAACGCACGCTGCGACGCGTGACGGATCTGCAGGATCGCGTGCTGACGCTCGGTCTCGAAGCACAGACCTGCATCGCGCATACGCGCTGGGCGACGCACGGCGCGCCGTCTGAAATGAACGCACACCCGATCATGTCGGGCGACACGATCGCCGTCGTGCACAACGGAATCATCGAGAACCACGACACGCTACGCGCCGAACTGAAGCAACGCGGCTACACGTTTCGCGGACAGACCGACACCGAGGTCATCGCGCACCTGATCCACAGTTTCTATCGCGACGACCTGTTCGACGCGGTGGTGCGCGCCGTCAAACGGCTGCACGGCGCGTACGCGATCGCAGTGCTCGGCGCGCGCGAGCCGCAGCGCCTCGTCGCCGCGCGCGCCGGCTCGCCGCTCGTGATCGGCATCGGCGCCGAGCAGAACTACCTCGCGTCCGACTGCGCGGCGCTCGGCGACCTGACCGACCGCTTCGTGTACCTGGAGGACGGCGACGTCGCGCTGATCACGCCGGAGCGCATCGCCGTGGTCGACGCGGGCGGGCAGGACGCGCGGCGCCCGCTGTGCGAAGTGAAGGCGCGCGCGGACGACGCCGCGCTCGGCCCGTACCAGCATTTCATGCAGAAGGAAATCTTCGAGCAGCCGAAGGCGATCGACAGCACGCTCGACGGCATCGACACGATCTCGCCGGCGCTGTTCGACGCGACGGAAGGCACGCGCGCGCTGCTGTCGCGGGTCAGAAGCGTGCTGCTGCTCGGCTGCGGCACCAGCTACTACGCGGGCCTGACCGCGAAATACTGGCTCGAAAGCATCGCGGGCGTGCCCGCCCAGGTCGAGATCGCCAGCGAATTCCGCTACCGCGATACGGTGGCCGATCCGCGCACGCTCGTCGTCGGCATCTCGCAGTCGGGCGAAACGGCCGACACCATCGGCGCGATCGAGCAGGCGCGCGCGATGGGCCAGGCACTGTCGTTGGCGATCTGCAACGTCGCGACCAGCACGATCGCGCGCAACGCGCCGCTGCGGTTCCTGACGCGGGCCGGCATCGAACTCGGCGTCGCGTCGACCAAGGCGTTCACCACGCAACTCGTCGCGCTGTTCGTGCTGACGCTGACGCTCGCGCAACTGCGCGGCCGGCTCGATGCCGCGCAAGTCGCGGCGCATCTGAAGCAGTTGCGCGCGCTACCGGACCGCATCGGCCACGCGCTCGCGCTGGAAACGCAGATCATGGGCTGGGCCGCGAAATTCGCGCGCACCGAGAATGCGCTGTTCCTCGGCCGCGGCATCCATTTCCCGATCGCGCTGGAAGGCGCGCTGAAGCTCAAGGAAGTGTCGTACATCCACGCGGAAGGCTATGCGGCCGGCGAGCTGAAGCACGGGCCGCTCGCGCTCGTCACGAGCGCGATGCCGGTCGTCACGATCGCGCCGGACGACCGCCTGTTCCAGAAGCTGAAGTCCAACATGGCCGAGGTGCGCGCGCGCGGCGGCCGGCTCTACGTGCTGGCCGGCAATCAGCTCGAGATCGACGCCGACCGCGACACGCACCTGATCCGCGTGCGCGAATCGGGCGACCTGCTGTCGCCGATCGTCAACGTGATCCCGCTGCAACTGCTCGCGTATCACGTCGGCTGCGCGCGCGGCGCCGACGTCGACAAGCCGCGCAACCTCGCGAAATCGGTGACCGTCGAATGACGCGGCGAACGCGCGCGGGACAGGCGGTCATGCGGCTGGCCGCGACCGTGCTCTGCGGCGCGGGCGGCGTCGGCGCAGGCTTGCCGGCCCTCGCCGGCGCGCCGGCCGTGCATACGGTCACCGTGTCGAGCGCCCCGTCGCCGCAGGACACCGGCGACCCGCGGCGCTTCATGCACGGCATCGGCGTGGCGGATGCGGGCGACGGCAAACGCTGGGTATTCTTCAGCAGCTCGGGCATCGTGCCGCGCGGTGCGCTGCGCAGCGGCAACTGGCCGCATGACGTGTACGTCGGCGAATGGCTGCCCGACAAGCGGCGCGCGCTGCGCGTCCGCACGTTCATCAGCCGCCCCGAGGCGCAGGAACCCGTGTCGATCGCGCAGAACGCGCGCGGCGACATCTTCGTCACGTTCGAGGACGGCTGGAACACGTCGCAGGAAGTCAGCCAGCGCTACGGCGTCTACCGCCGCGACCTGAAGCCGATCAAGCCCTATCCGAACGACGTCGAATCGGGCGGCCATTCGGGGCACGTCGCGACGGTCGGCGACCGCTTCGTCGTGTTCTATTCGGCCGACTGGGTCAACGGCGGCGGGGTCGACAACCTCGGCAGCGGCAACGGCGTCTACCTGAAAACCTACGACGCGGCCGGGCACGTGCTGAACCATGTCGCGGTCGCGCCGCACCGCCGCGAGTGGTGGCCCGTGATCGCGGGCTCGCCGCGCAACGCGCTGCTGGTGTGGCAGAAGTTCATCGAAGGCAGCACGGACGCGACGCTCGAATACGCGATGTTCGACCCGGTCGCCGCGAAGCTGGAAACGTTCGGATCGCTGAACGGCGCGATCCAGTACTACGTGTATTCGGCCGCCTATGTGCCGGACATCGACCGTTTCATCGTCGTCACGACGGCGGCGGACGATCGCGGCGTCGCGATGCTGATCGCACCGGACGGCCGCCGCACGGCGACGCTCGACTGCCTGCCCGCGTCGGTGCGCGAATCGGACATCGGCGTTTCCGGCACGCACGCGTACGTGCCAACCCGCGACGGCCGGCTGCTGACCCTCGCGCTCGCGCCGGCGGACATCGCGGTGAGCGGCGTGCAGCGCTCACCGATTCCGTGGGGCTCGACCGGCGTCGCCGGCTTCCCGGCGCGCGGCACGGTGATGCATTTCGTGTCGCTGACGCCGTCGGGAATGCGCGAAGCCGATTTCGAACCGAAGCAAGACACGCCGATGCCGAGAAACGAAGCGACGTGTTCGAATCATTGATGGCGGTCCGGTAACGCAATGTCGTCGTGAACGCGGGCAGGCCGCGTGTCGCCAGCGAGCCCTTCGTCTTCCCTCCGTCCGGACCGCGCTATGACACCACCCCGCCAACCCGGTAGTCGGGCGCGCTGTCGCGGGCCTGTCCGACCGCGACCGCCGCGCCTTTCCTCTGCCGAATTCGCCAGCGCCGCGCGTACCGGATAGACTGTCGCCCGATTCCTTCCATCGGCCGCGGCGCCCCGCCTCCTGCCGCCGCCGGAACGCCCCTTCCCGGAGAACGAATGCTGAAGCGCCAGTGGTTTTCGCTTGTGCTGCTGACGGTTTGCCTGCTCGGGCAACATGCGTCGGCCCAGTCCACGCTCGAACTCGACACCGACGGCACGGCCCGCGCCGTCACCCGCCAGACGCTGCTCGCACGCGCCGACGCGGCCGACATCCACGTGCCGCGCGACATCGCATACGGCCGCCCGATGACGTTCCGCGCGGTGCCGTTCGCCGCGCTGCTCGGCGACACGCCGCTGCCGGACGACGGTGTGCTCGAAACGCGCGCGGCCGACGGCTTCGCCGCGCAACTGCCGCTCGATCTCGTGCGCCGCCGCGCGCCGGCCGGCGCGACCCCGTGGCTCGCGATCGAGGATCCGGCCCGTCCGTGGCCGAAACTACCCGGCAAGCAGGTCAGCGCGGGGCCGTTCTATCTCGTCTGGCTCGGCCCGGACGCGTCGTCGGTGCGCGGCGAGCAGTGGCCGTACCAGATCGTGCGCATCACGATCGAATCGTCGCCGCTCGCGCGCTGGCCGTCGCTCGCGGTCGACACCGCATTGCCCGCGAACGATCCGGCCCGTGCGGGCCAGCGTCTGTTCGTCACGCAATGTCTCGCGTGCCACCGCATCGACGGCGCGGGCAGCAGCCACGCCGGCCCCGATCTGAACACGCCGATGAACCCGGTCGACTACTTCCAGCCCGCCGCGCTGCGCCGCTACATCCGCAATCCGGCGTCGGTGCGCGACTGGCCGGGCCGCAGCATGCCGGCGTTTCCGCCCGATCAGTTGAGCGACCGCGAACTCGACCAGATCGTCGCGTATCTCGCGTATAGGGCGCGGCGCAAGGCAGCGAAGTAACGCGGGCGCGCCGCTGCTCGGCCGCGCGCGTCGCGCTTATGCTTCCTGCGCGCTCTGCAACACCGCGCGCAACAGCACGTCGGCGCCGGCCGTCGCCCATTCCGGCGTAATCGCTTCGGCCTCGTTGTGGCTCAGCCCGTCGACGCACGGCACGAAGATCATCCCGGTCGGCGCGACACGCGCGACATAGCACGCGTCGTGGCCCGCGCCGGACACGATATCCATGTGCGACAGCCCGAGCGCCCGGGCCGCGTCACGCACCGCATCGATGCAGCGCAGCGCGAACGGTATCGGCGCATACGTGAAAATCTGCTCGATCTGCGCGCCGAGGCCGGTTTCCTCCGCCACGCGCGCAAGCTCCGCGCGCAGCGCCGCGTCCAGTTCGTCGAGTACCGCATCGTCGGGGTGACGGAATTCCACCGTGAAGAAGCAGCCGCCCGGCACCGTGTTGCGCGAATTCGGCCGGGCCTCGATCATCCCGACCGTTGCGCGCGCATCCGGTGCGTAACGGCGGCCGAGCACGTCGATGAACGAGATCATCCGCGCCGCGCCGACCAGCGCGTCGCGACGGAACGCCATCGGCGTCGTACCGGCGTGCGCGTCGACCCCGGTGAGCGTCACCTCGTACCAGCGCTGTCCCTGCCCGGCCGTCACGACGCCGATCGTCTTGCCGGCCCGCTCGAGAATCGCGCCCTGCTCGATGTGCAGTTCGTACGCCGCGTGCACCGGATAGCCGCCGACCGGCTCCGCGCCCGCGTAGCCGATCCGTTCGAGCTCCTCGCCGATCGTCCGGCCCGCGCCGTCGGTGCGCGACAGCCCGTAGTCGAGCGTATAGACGCCCGAGAACACGCCGGCCGACACCATCGCCGGCGCGAAGCGCGAGCCTTCCTCGTTGGTCCAGATCACGACGTCGATCGGGCGTTCGGTCTCGATCCCCGCATCGTTCAGCGCGCGCACGACTTCGAGCCCGCCGAGCACGCCGTAGATGCCGTCGTAGCGGCCGCCGGTCGGCTGCGAATCGGCGTGCGAACCCGTCATCACCGGTGCGGCGTCCGGATTGCGGCCCGCACGGCGCGCGAACACGTTGCCCATCCGATCGACGCGCACCGCGCACCCGGCATCGCGCGCCCACTGCACGAACAGGTCGCGCGACTCGCGATCGAGATCGGTCAGCGCGAGACGGCAGACGCCGCCCTTCGGCGTCGCGCCGATCTGCGCCATCCGTTCGAGCGACGCCCACAGGCGTTCGCCGTCGACGCGCGGCACGCTCGCCATATCGGTATCGTCACGCATCGCCGTTCTCCGGCGCGCGTTGCAGCGCATAGCGGAAATCGCAGCGCTTGCCGCCCTGCATGATCGTGCTCGTACGCGTGAGCGCAATGTCCGGCGCATAGCCCTGGATGAAATGGCTGTCGCGCGCGCAGCTCAGCAGGTGGCCGATCTCGCCGAGCCCCATCGCGTGATACATCTGAGCGTAACTGCAGCGATGCACGTCGTAGTCGTAGTGCGCGTCGTCCGCGCGCCGCACCTCGACGTCGAGCGCATCGTCCTTCTCCCACAGCACCTGCAGCGCGATGAACGACTTCACGCTCGTGCCGTCCGGCTCCTGCGCGGCGAACGTACGGCCCGCGTCGATGGCCGCGCCGCGCACGGCTTCCGCGATTACGGCCTGCGCGCGCTCGGTGCCGAATTCGCGCTTCATGATCTCGTAGATCGGCTTGATGATTTCCGCTTCGATGCGGCGCCGCGCGAGGATCCCGAGGCGCGTGTCCTCGGGAGCGGCGGCGGATGTCGGGTTCGCTTCTGTCATGGGAATCGTCCTGGTTATTGTCGTTTTGTCGTTACCTGGCCGCGGTGCGCGAGCCGCCGAGCACGTCGACGACGGCCCACTTGCCGCCTCGCACCTGGTAGATCGTGAAAGCCGGGTCCTTCAGGTTGCCTTCGGCGTCGAACGCGATGCGCCCGGTCACGCCCGGTCGATCTGCCGCACGAACGGCCGCGACCAGCTTCGCCGGCTGCGTCGTACCGGCCTTCTGCGCGGCCGCGATCAGCGTGGCGGCCGCGTCGTACGCGAACGGCGCATGCAATTCGATCGGCGCATGAAAGCGTGCCTGGTATTGCGTGTCGAACGCCTTGCCGCCCGGCATCCGGTCGAGTGGCAGGCCCGGTTCGAGCGCCGTCACGCCGTCGCCGTCCTTGCCCGCGAGCGACAGGAAGGTCTGACTCACGAAACCACCCGCGCCGAGCAGCGGCGCGTTCACGCCGAGCTGGCGCATCCGGCGCGCGATCGGCGCGGCCTGCGCGTCGAGGCCGCCGAAGAACACGAGATCCGCGCGCTTGCCCTTGATCGCGGTCAGCACGCCGCTGAAGTCGGTCGTCTTGTCGTTCACGTACTGGCGATCGACGATCGTGCCGCCGTTCGCCTGCACGCCCTTGATGAACTGATCGGCCAGCCCCGCGCCGAACGACGTGCGATCGTCGATCACCGCGATGCGCTTCGCCTTCAGCGTCTTCACCGCGTACGCACCGGTGAAATGGCCGCCGGCATCGTCGTGACCCATGATGCGGAACGCCGTCGCGTAGCCCTGCTGCGTGTATTGATGGCCGGTGGACGCCGGCGCGATCTGCGGGATGCCCGCATCGCGGTACACGCGCGACGCCGGCACGCTGCAGCCCGTGTTCCAGTGACCGACGACGCCGATCACGTGCTGGTCGACGAGTTGCTGCGCGACCGCGACGGCCGTGCGCGGGTCGGACTGGTCGTCGGCCGCGACGAGCTTGTAGACGACCGGCTTGCCGCCGATGGTCGGATGCTTCGCGTTCGCGTCGTCGATCGCGAGTTGCGCGCCGTTCTGCAGATCCTTGCCGATCCGCGCGGACGGGCCGGTGAGCGGCGCGGCGAGACCGATCAGGACCGTCTGCGGCGCGGACTGCGCGGACGCGGGAACGGTAGCGACCAGGGCGGCCGCCGAGAAGGCGAGGCTGACGGAGAGGAAAGCGATTTTCATGTGCGGGGATCGGTCGGTTGGATCTGAAACATGAAAAATATTAAATATTCGACATCCAAACCCCAAATACCCAATTGTTGGATGCTTATGCCATTCCCGACACATTAACGTATCACCCTGTAAATACGGGATATTTTTGTGTTGTCGCTTACCCTGATTTTTCGATAAAATTCGATACATGAAAAATATCGAACAATTGCCGCACGATCCACCGCTGCGTGCGGTGCGTGCGTTCGAAGCGTTTGCGCGTCTCGGGTCGGTCACCGCGGCGGCCAGCGAGCTCGACATCACGCCGTCGGCGGTCAGCCATCAGCTGCAACTGCTCGACGCGTTCATCCAGACGCCGCTGACGGTACGCGAAGGCCGTCTGCTCGCGCTCACCGACGAGGGACGCGACTACTACCGGTCGATCAGCGCGGCGTTCTCGGTGCTGCGCAGCGCGACGCGCTTCGTGCGCGACCGTTCGTCGCTGCGCCAGATCACCGTCAGCCTGATTCCGCTGCTCGGCATCGGCTGGTTCATCCCGCGGCTGCACGCGTTCCTGGCCGACAACACCGATGTCGACGTCACGGTGCTGTACGCGCATCACCGCAATTACCGAAGCGATGCGTCGGACCTGTCGATCCGTTTCGGCACCGGCGACTGGCCCGGCTATCGCTGCGAGCGGCTGCTGCCGGGCGCGATGGTGCCGATGTGCAGCCCGTCGTTCCTGAAGCGTCACGGGCCGTTCCGCACGCCGGCCGATCTCGCGCGCGCGCCGCTCGTGCACGACGAGGATCGCAGCACGTGGGTCAACTGGCTGCAGGGCGCCGGCGTGCGGCACGTGTCGCACGCGGTGGGGCCGATGTTCGAGGATGGGCAGCTCACGCTGAGCGCCGCCCGCGCGGATCTCGGCGCGGCGTTGCTGCGCGCGCCGCTGGTCCAGCGCGAACTGGCGAGCGGCGAACTCGTGCAACTGTTCGATCACGCGCTCGACGACGGGCGCGACTACTACCTGTGCACGCGCGAGGACGCGGACATGCCGGACGGCGCGCGGCGGCTGGCGGCGTGGTTGCGGAAGATGGCGGGGATTTGAGCGGCGCGTGTCCCGCCGACCGAACCGCGAAGCGGTATTCGCTTCGGATCGGCGGCGACCTTGCATTTGCGCAACCGCATATCGATGATGGATGCATCAAGTCATGGAGATTGCAATGCGCACGATCCCGATCGATCTGTCGGATGACCAGCATGCCGCGTTGAGCCTCATCGCAGCGGCCAGGAACCGCTCCCGCGCCGAGATCATCGGCGACGCCATCGACGCCTATATCGCGCGACACGAACACACACTTGTCAACAATGTGTTCGGTCTATGGAAGGGGCGCGAGATCGCCAGTCAGGAGGACCTGCGCTCGGAATGGTGACGACATGTACAGCCGCCCCTGCCCACCCAATGCATCCCCCGCCCGCCCCCGCCAATCAAGGGCCGGAAGCAGATAGAAAATCCCGATGCCCCGGATTGAAACAAGCAATTTCACAAGTTCAGGGTGAACCCGGATACTGGCAACACTCCACTCACCCCTGACGAAAAGGAATTGTCCAGATGCCGATCATCAACACCCAAATCAAGCCGTTCAAGGCAACCGCTTACCACAACGGCGAATTCGTGCCCGTCTCGGAAGAGAACTTCAAGGGCAAGTGGTCCGTCGTCGTGTTCTACCCGGCCGACTTCACGTTCGTCTGCCCGACCGAACTGGGCGACCTCGCCGACCGTTATGCGGAATTCCAGAAGCTGGGTGTCGAAATCTACGGCGTGTCGACCGACACGCACTTCACGCACAAGGCCTGGCACGACACGTCGGACACGATCGGCAAGATCAAATACCCGATGATCGGCGACCCGACGCTCACGCTGTCGCGCAACTTCGACGTGCTGATCGAGGAAGAAGGGATGGCGCTGCGCGGCACGTTCGTGATCAACCCGGAAGGCGAGATCAAGCTGTGCGAAATCCATGACAACGGCATTGGCCGCGACGCAGGCGAACTGCTGCGCAAGGTCCAGGCCGCGCAATACATCGCCGCTCACCCGGGTGAGGTGTGCCCGGCCAAGTGGACGCCGGGCGCGGAAACGCTGACCCCGTCGCTCGACCTGATCGGCAAGATCTAAGGGTCGCAGCGCGCCTCGCACGAGGCGCGCGACACGCGTCACCACGGGCGGCCTCGCGCGGCCCGCGCCCTCCTCCGGCACGACGTGCCCGACCAGCATCATCAATACGGAATCCGAAACGCCATGCTCGACGCCAATCTCAAGAACCAACTCAAAGCGTACCTCGAAAAGATCACGCGCCCGATCGAACTCGCCGCCTCGCTCGACGACAGCGCGAAATCGCAGGAACTGCTGGCGCTGCTGAACGAGATTGCGTCGCTGACGGATCGCGTGACCGTGGCCGAACGCCGCGACGACGCCGAGCGCAAGCCGTCGTTCTCGATCGGCGAACCCGGCAAGCCGGCCGGCATCCGCTTCGCCGGCATTCCGATGGGCCATGAATTCACGTCGCTCGTGCTCGCGCTGCTGCAGACGGGCGGTCATCCGATCAAGCTCGACGACGACGTGATCGAACAGATTCGCGCGCTCGACGGCGACTACGCATTCGAAACGTATTTCTCGCTGTCGTGCCAGAACTGCCCCGAAGTCGTGCAGGCGCTGAACGTGATGTCGCTGATCAACCCGCGCATCCGCCACGTCGCGATCGACGGCGCGCTGTTCCAGGATGAAGTCGAATCGCGCCAGATCATGGCCGTGCCGACGATGTTCCTGAACGGTGCATCGTTCGGCCAGGGCCGCAGCAGCGTGAAGGAAATCCTCGCGAAGCTCGACACGGGCACCAGCGAACGCGCGGCGAAGTCGCTCGAAAACAAGCCGGTGTTCGACACGCTTATCGTCGGCGGCGGCCCGGCAGGCGCGGCCGCGGCGATCTACTCGGCACGCAAGGGGATCGCGACGGGTGTCGTGGCCGAGCGTTTCGGCGGCCAGGTGCTGGACACGATGGCGATCGAGAATTTCGTGTCGGTGCAGGAAACCGAAGGGCCGAAGTTCGCGACCGCACTCGAACAGCACGTGAAGCAATACGACGTCGACATCATGGACGTGCAGCGCGCCGACGCGCTGATTCCCGGCGACGTGCACCAGATCCGCCTCGCGAACGGCGCGGTGCTGAAAGCGAAGACGATCGTCCTCGCGACCGGCGCACGCTGGCGCGAAATCAACGTGCCGGGCGAGCGCGAATACCGCAACCGCGGGGTCGCGTACTGCCCGCACTGCGACGGCCCGCTGTTCAAGGGCAAGCGCGTCGCGGTGGTCGGCGGCGGCAACTCGGGCGTCGAAGCCGCGATCGACCTCGCCGGCATCGTGAAGGCAGTCACGCTGATCGAATTCGGCACGCAACTGCGCGCGGACGAGGTGCTGCAGCGCAAGCTGCGCAGCCTGCCGAACGTGACGATCGTCACGCAGGCGCAGACGACGGAGCTGACCGGCGACGGCAGCAAGCTGAACGGGCTCGTGTACAAGGATCTGCGCTCGGGCGACACGCAGCGCATCGAGCTCGAAGGCGTGTTCGTGCAGATCGGCCTCGTGCCGAACACCGAATGGCTGAAAGGCACGGTCGAACTGTCGAAGCACGGCGAGATCGTCGTCGATGCGCGCGGCGCGACGTCGGTGCCGGGCGTGTTCGCGGCCGGCGACGTGACGACGGTGCCGTTCAAGCAGATCGTGATCGCGGTCGGCGAAGGCGCGAAGGCGTCGCTCGGCGCATTCGACCACCTGATCCGGCAGGACGTGGCCGCGCCCGTGACGACCGCGCAGCCGCAAGCCGAGGAAGCGGTCGCCGCCTGACGGACGTCAGCCCCGACGACATTAAAGTTTGTCTCTCTTGGCCCCGCATGCTTTGGTCGGCGTGCGGGGCGCTTTTTATGCCGAAGGCGTTCGCGGTTACTTGGTCGCGCTCGGGCCGCCGTCCGCCGGCGCAGGCGCCGTCGACTTGAAACTGCTCGACTGCCTGACCAGTTGCTCGGTCATCGCGGCCGCCACCGGATTCGCGCCGGACGACGAACCGCCCTGCCGGTACGAACCGGTGCTCGCCGGCATCGAAGAGATCGACGACATCGACGGCGGCGGCAACGACGGATCGAGCTTCGCCGATTCCCTGACGAGCGCGGCGGTCTCCGGCGTTTCGGATTTCGTCGCGGCCGGCGGCGCGGCGGTGGCGTGGCGTTCGAGGCCGTCGCGCTTGCGCGGCGCGCGTTGCGTGACCTGCGCGGGTGGCATGAACTGAGCGGATTTCGCGGCCGGGGCCGGGGCCGGTGCCGGTGGGGTCGAATCCTGCGCATCCACCGTTACGACATTGACCTTCGGCGGCGGCGCAGCGGGCTTCGTCACGAGTTGCGGCTTGTCGCTGACGACCGGGACCGCGGGGGCCGGCGCAGGCGCGGCGGCGACGCGCGCGGTCGGGGCCGGCGCGGGTGTTGGTGCGACTGGTGCTATTGGTGCCGCGACAGCCGCCTGTTTCGGTACCGTCGCAGCAGCCGGCCCCGGCGGCGCGATCGCGCCCTGCACCGCGTGATCGCTGCCCGCGGACGCCGCGGCAACGGGTGCGGCCGAATCGGCGATGCCGGCGTCTTCGATCGCACGGTGGTCCGCGCGCAGGAGCATCACGTACGCGGTGCCGGCCGCGGCGACCAGGAGCCCGCCGGCGATGATCATGGTTTTACGGGTACTCGTCATGCTTGCTCACCGACCTATCGATGTGAACAAGCCATCATACGCGGCCAATGCACGTTGATCTCGCACGAATACATTTGGTTGCATTGACGGCGGCGCAAGGCCGTCGGCCCGTGCGAGGCCGCGCGCTATCGTCAGACGGAAAGCAACCGCCCACTCTCGCCCGTCGTCAGATCCAGAAAATCGCGACCGCGATCCCGCCGAACAGCAGCCACTTGACGATGTAGTACACGGTGCGATTCCACGCCTTCAGCCGCTTGCCGGCGCGGCGAATCGCATACAGGTACCGGAACGCGCGATTGAGCCCGCCCGTGCGATCACCGGTTTCATTCGGCGACGCAGCCGCGCGCATCAGCAGTTGCCCGACCGCATCGTTGATGCGCTGCGCCCAGCGATATTTCATCGGGCGCGCGACGTCGCAGAACAGGATCACGCGATCGTGCGCGGTGCGGTTTTCGGCCCAGTGCAGGTACGTCTCGTCGAACATCACGGCGTCGCCGTCGCGCCACGCGTACGCTTCGCCGTCGACGACGATCCGGCACGCATCGTCGTTCGGCGTATCGAGCCCGAGGTGATAGCGCAGCGAGCCCGCATACGGATCGCGATGCAGGCCGAGCTTCCCGCCCGGCGGCAACTGCGCGAACATCGCCGCCTTGATCGACGGCATCCGCGCCAGGATCTCGACCGAGCGCGGACACAACGCCTGCGCGGACGGATGCGGCGCGTCGTACCACTTCAGGTAGAACCGCTTCCAGCCGCGGCGAAAGAACGAATTGAAGCCGATGTCGTTGTACTCGCCCGACGCCTTGATCCGGCTCGCGTCGCGCAACGCGAGCGCTTCGCGGCGAAACGTGCGCCATTCGCGCTGCAGCACCGCGAGCTCCGGAAAATGATAGGTGTCGAGAAACGGCGTGGTCGGCACCGACGAGAACGCGTACGAAAAGCAGTTCAGCGGTGCGGTAAAGGTCGAGTGGTCGGATAGTTGCCTGAACAACCGGTGCCGAACCTTGCCGCGCCGATGCGTGTACGCGACGCACGCATTGACGTCCTCCTCCGCCTAAAGGCGGAAGATTCCCACACCTGGCGATGCACGTCCGCATCGGAGAATGTTCAGCGCAGCGTTGATATCA